>PXYT01000070.1 GCA_003023725.1 Sulfobacillus benefaciens
AGGCCCCGGTGGTGGTCGCCAGTGTTCAAAGTCTCAATGAAAAGCGCCTGAAACGGTGGACACCCGATCAATTCGGGACGGTGATCGTCGATGAGTGTTTCCCAGCCGGCACCTTAGTCGATGGACGACGCATTGAGACGATCACCGTAGGCGAAACCGTGATCGCATTCAATGCCACGACCCAAAAACTCGAAACGACCCCAGTCATCGGGACGCATTGCCGCCAAGCCACCCAACTGATACGCCTGACCGTGGGTGGGGAGACGATGCATTGCACCCCGAATCATCCGTTTTGGACACCAGAAGGCTGGATCGAAGCTGAATATCTGACATCCGAAGATGCGGTCTGGACTCCCCCGGGATGGCGGGAGGTGGACCGTGTCGAGCCTCTGACCCTCAGTTTTCCGGTGGATGTCTTCAATTTGGATGTGGGCGGTCCCCATACCTATCTAATCGGCCAGCAACACATTGCCGTCCATAACTGTCACCATGCTCCGGCCCCCAGTTACCGGAAAATCCTCGATTACCTGCGGCCCGAACTCCTGCTGGGACTGACAGCCACCCCGTATCGCACGGACAAAACCTCGTTGGAAGGCACATTTGATCGCATCGTCTACAGCTATGGCATTCAAGAGGGCATCCAAGACGGGTACCTGGTCGATATCCGAGCCTTTCGGATTCAGGGGCAAGCCGATCTGGATGCTGTCCACACCACAGCCGGAGATTTTAACGCGGGGGAATTGTCGAATGCCTTAAATACCGAACCCAGGAATCGCTTGATTGTCGAAGCCTATCAGCACCATGCTGCTGATACTAAAACCATCGCATTTACTGCGGGAGTGCAACATGCCTACGATCTCGCAGAAGCGTTTCGATCAGCCCATATTGCTGCTGAAGCGGTCGATGGAAAAACGCAGCCCGATGAGCGCCGGGCCATACTAGCCCGACTTAAATCGGGAGAAATCCAAATCCTGGTCAATGCGATGCTCTACACTGAAGGATTCGATGAGCCGACGGTTCAAACCATTATCCTGGCCCGGCCCACGAAATCCTTGAGTCTTTTTACCCAAATGGTGGGACGCGGGACCCGCCCATCTCCCGACACCGGCAAGACGCATATGATTCTGCTCGATATTGCTGATAACACTCGGCGTCACAAGCTCATCACCGTCAAGGATCTGATCGGGATGCGTCAGAACCCCGAAAACGGGGCCAGTGTAGTGGAACGCCTCGCCCGCGAAGCCAGAGTTTCCGCCGAAGGGGAACGATGGCTCGGACATTTGCACTTGCACAGTGATGCGGTCATTGATCTGTTTGCCACACTGGTCGAGGACGTGGCTCCATCTTGGGACTGGCGCGACGTGTTAGAGGATCTGGAAGAAATTCATGAAGATCCCGATGCCTTGGCACGAGTCCTGACCACAGCCAGTCGGTATCTGCAAAGTCCGATGGACCAGGTGACCGATCTCCAGCGTCAACGCCTCATCGATTTTGGATGGGACAGCGATGTCGCCGGGCACTTGACCAAATGGGAAGCCAGTTACGCTTTGGATCGGCACAAACAGATTCTGGCTGACTGGTCCGCCCATCGCGCCGTCACCTTGGCCCACATGATGGGATGGGACGATCACGCGACCCAGATGGCGGTGACCGACGCCTTGTGGAAACTCACGCCGTCCACGCCCAAACAACGGGCCCTGTTAAAACGGCTGAAAGTCCCCGAAGAACTCATCATGACGGTGACCAAGGGCGAAGCCTCGCGGCTCATTGATAGCGAGTTAGCGGCCCAACATGCACCCCAGGCTAGCCTCCGCCGATAAAGAGAAAGGTTGATAACATTCATGGCCTCACCACAGACGAAAAGACGGTGGAACTTCATGACTCAGATGATCACCATTAGGCACCGGAGATATCGCCTGCGACCGGAAGCCGCCGGGTGGTATGTCGGGATAGGGCTGGTCGGCGGCACTCTGCTGACGGCGGGGCTGTTGTATGGACTGCTGGTGTTGGCACTGATCGCTTTATAGCGACTGAATCGCAGAAGCAATGGAGTCGCAACAGGGGAGTCGTCACCACAAGTACATGCACCATGGAAAGCCTACAGGACACTTGGTCTGGCTGACTAGACCGCATTCATCCACGGAGGGAGACTTATGTTCGAGACCCTGCATCCCGAAGATGTACGCCGCACCTGGGATCTGCTCACCGTCCCGGATGCGGTGGTAGAAGTGCGGATGTTGCGTCGGGATGGGCCGCCTCTGATTGGCCGTTTTACCGTACCCGATGCTTTTGTCTCTGCGGTCAGACAGGCCGATCACCGTCCAGAGATCTCGGGCATTTACGCGACTCTGAATCCGATTTGGGCAGAAGCGCCGTGGTCGGGACCGTTAAACCGCATGCGGCAGGGAGGGCAGGCGGCCCGGGATGCCGATGTCATCTGCCGCCGCTGGCTCCTCATTGACTGTGATCCCCAGCGCCCTGCCAAGACCAACGCGACTGCGATAGAGCGCGAGGCGGCCTTTGCCAAAGCTGGGGAGATCGGGAGTACTTTGCGCCAGTTGGGATGGCCGGACCCGGTGCAGGCGGCTTCGGGCAACGGAGCCCATCTCCTGTACCGAATTCCCGCATGGCCGAATACCCCTCACGTAACCGAATACATGCAGCGGATCTTGAAAACCTTGGCCGCCCGGTTTTCGGATGCGCAGGTGGACGTAGATATCAGTGTCTTCAATGCCAGCCGCATTTCCAAAATTTATGGCACGATGCCCAAGAAAGGCCAACCCATGCCGGATCGTCCGTGGTGGCCCGCTGTCCTGGTGGCGGTGTCTGATCCTCTCGCTCCCTTGACCGCAGAGGTTGTGCGCCGGATTGTCGTATGGGACCCGGATAGTCCCTTCATTTCGAATCAGCAGTCCCATCGTCCGGTGTTGCCGTCCGATCCCTCTCGACGCTCCTCTGGCTGGACTCGCGATCTGGGCAGTGTGGGCAATCGCTTGGCGACTTGGGGTGTGGACATTTTGGCCGACCCGATTCCTCTGGCCGATGGCCGTACGAAAATTTTGATTGTCTGCCCCTGGGCTGCTGAGCACGCGACGGATCATACCTGCACCGAAAGTGCCGTCTTGTGTTCACCGAGCGGGATCTTGAGCTTTCATTGCTTTCATTGCTCTCATCGCCATTGCGCCGACAAAACCTGGCGGGACTTCAAACTGGCTGTCATGGCCTGGAAGAATCTCCAAGGCAATACCTGATAAAAATGCGGTGCGATAACAGATGTTTTGCAGAACCCATCAAAAAGGGGGATGAATGTCCGGAAATTCCTGAGTAAATAATATAATTTTAGCACATTTCTCCATTGTTGACATAATCTTCTTGCATTGTAAATAACTGACTGATATAGTGGTCATGGTTATTCCAAACCAATCATATATAGGGAGGAACTTTATGATAAAGAATTTTCGAAATATAATCGGTGCTAGTTCTGCCGTAGTTGTAGCAACTATTCTTACAACTTCCGGTCTGAGTTTTGCCGCCACAAAGTCTGCCACTTTAACACCAACGCATAATCAAATAACGACTATTAACTCAGCATTACAACCTGGTCAAACGAGCCATGGACAACTTACCGTTCCGGGGCACCCTCATACTATATGGGGATATACTGGATATCGATGGACTGATAAGCAGGTGCGGCAAGGGATTCTTAATCACACTCTCAAAACCCCTACCACTTTAGCTTCAAATCTTGAGTTGCCTCCAAATCTATTGACATCTAATAACTGTCAACCAGTCGTTCTGTCATATAGATTTTGGCATGCTGTGACAGGGCCAAAAAATCTAGTGTGGTACGAGGTCAGTGACTATGTCACGTGGCAATTTAGTCCATATGCAAATAGCCAAACCATTATTGATGGAGCTACTCCAGCAGAGTCTGCTAATTGGCCATATACTACGAATGGATCGGCTACGGTTACGGTTTATCAAGCGGGAAATTCAGGCTATGCCAATGCTGTGGGACACTTCAATCAATTGTCAAATCCGTGGACGGGTCCTGCACGATCCGGCTATGCTTACTTAAACGCGACTTTTAATGAGTCCACGGTAAACCTCAGTTGGATTGACGGATTTAATCCATCCCATGACACATCATGGCAATGGGCTTTGTATGGCCCTTGGCCCTGCTAATGGAACAAAAACAAGTTTGGTTCTAAACAAGTCCCCTGCGAAGGGGATTTGTTTTACGTGCAGAGCATAATTGTTAGATGACTTAACCTGGCGGTAGGCCGTCAACGACCCCGCCCTGAAGGGCGGAGCTTGCGACTCCCCGGAAGTGCGGATGATAGCCGAAGCCGTCTCCTTCCTTAAGATGGGGTCGCATCGTAGGAGGGTTGACAACCCCCTCACGATCACGGGCGTGCCGCGATCGCACCTGTCACCCGGTACTCAATTCCCTGGCGGTGCAGGTTCATGGCGCCAATCCGATCATCGTTGGATCGGTAGTGGCATTGTTGACATGCAAAGCGGTGCCGTCGCTTATCGCGATTGCCTCGGGCCACATGCCCGCACTGCGGACAGGTTTGCGAGGTATAGTGCGGATCCACGGCCACCGTGCGCGCTTGCTGCAAGGCGGCCTTATATTCGATCATCTGGCGGAGCTGGTAAAACGCCCAGGACACGGAGGTATACCGATCCCGTCGCCGGACGCGCTCCGTGGCTCCCCGAATCCCCTTGAGATCCTCCAGCACGAACAGCGTTTTCACGCCATAGCGGACCACGAGTGCCTTACTCACCTGATGGTTCACATCGGTCATCCAACGGTTTTCTCGTTGTCCTATGCGTTTGAGGCGCCGGCGTGCGGATGGCGTCTGCCGGCGTTGCAAGGTCTGTCGCAGCTGCGTGAAGTGGGCGCGTCGTGCTTTGACGGCACGACCCGGGAAAAAGGTCGTGCGGCCTTGCGAATCGTAAGCGGTGATCAAGAAGTTGATCCCGAAGTCGAGTCCAACCACCTGAGGAATGTCCGCCAGATCGATCGCGGACACGTCTTGCGTCATCGGCACATGGAGAAACCAGCGACCATGCCGATGGACGACCTGGGCGGTGCCAAATTGCCACGTGCCATCGAAAAAGCGCTCCATTCCTTTTCGGGCAAAAGGGATGCGGACGCGACCTGCGAGCGTATTGAGGGAGAACCGCTCCCCCTTCAGGAAGTAGTCGCGGTTCCAGACGAGATCCAGAGCAGGTTGGGTAAACCGTACCCGAGTCCAGGGATGGCCATTCGCCAACACACTCTTGTAGCGGGCAATCACCGTCTTGATGACCGATTGCGCCATTTGGGAGCGCAACCCGAACTGCGCTCGCAAGAGCCGATAGGTTTCCTTGTGCAGCACCGCTTGCTGGAGGTTGTGCGTCGCGTAAACAATTCCCGAGACGTCATGGCATCCTTGCCGATAGGCCTCGACGGTTTGCCGAAGCCACGCTTCCTGCTCCAGGGTCGGATATAATTGGACTTTGGCCGTCAACGTGAGGTCCATCGCATGAAGACGCCCAGGGAGGTTCACCTGACACCGGCCGGTACGCAAAACATCCAAAGACCGTGCACGTGGTTTTGGCGCCAGAGCGTGCACTTTTTGCTCATCATGGTAAGACACGTCTCGTCCCCGTCGATTGCCCCGTAATGCCACCAAAGAAAGGTCGCTATTCGATCCGTCGCAGCCACACTGGGGCTGGAAAGCGTACGCGCACCAATACACCGCGTTGGGTCTCGCCCTGGCACCGACGTCCGGCGGCCCAGTTCATGGACCCGCGTTTTCCCGGCACCCGAGCGAACTCCAAATGGGTCACATCTTTTTGGACAATTCCAACTCTATCCTATGCCCTGCAACACCCCAAGACGCGGTACACTGGGAACCTTGCGCAAGAGAACCACAATAAGAAGACGCCTGGGCAGGAATTATGCACGAGAAAGGCGAAGTACTAGGTCGAGTTACGAGCTCCGTATCAGCACACGTGAGCAAGACGGTGGCAACCTAGAGAATTCTCGGAGGTGGTAAGGATGGGAAAGGAAGAGAGCCAATCAGGGAAGAGAGATGTATCTTTTACAGCACATGTTCCCTGGGAAAAAACCCGCCGTACGTTCCGCCATGAGGAAGTGACCTCGGGTGATATAAACGCCGGAGAGATTGTCGGCCAGGACCGGGCCAGACGAGCCATCGAATTTGGTCTGCAGATGGAAGCCCATATGTTTTTGGTAGGGCCAGTCGGAACCGGAAAAACCACGTATGTCATCAAACGGGTGAGTGAGTGGGCGAAACCCAAAGCCAGGGGACAAGACTGGTGTTATGTCCCTAATTTTCATAATCCCGACCAACCACGATGTTTGCCAATGGACGCCGGAATGGGACGGAAATTCCAAGATGATGTGGACCAATTTGTTAACATGGCATGGCAACAAATACGGCAGGCTTTTGACAGTGACGCTTATGTTCATCATCGTCAAGGACTCCTGCGGCAATTCCAGTCTGAACAGCAAACCTTATGGAACGAAACCACACAAAAAGCGAAAGAACTGGGATTCTTGTTGCAAACAGCTCCTACGGGAGCCCTGATAACGGTTCCTTTAAAACCCGACGGTCAGCCCTATCATCCCCACGAATTTGCCGAGTTGCCGGAAGACATCCGCCAGGCCATTCGAGAGCGCCAGGAGCAGCTGGAAGAGCCCATTGCGACATTAACCCTAAGAATCCGGGCATTGGAACGGGAAGCTAAAGAAGCCTTGGCTCAGGATGATCGCGAAGTGGCCCGCAACGCAGCGCAACATTTATTAGACCTCCTGTCGGAACAATATCAAGAACATCGTCCAGTGTGGCAATATTTCCGTGACGTGTTGGACGATTTGTTTCAACATTTGGACAACCTGCGCGCAGAGGACGGGGATCAGGCCGCTTCCATGCCGGGGGTGAAAGGATGGTTGGCGAGATACCGGGTGCAGGTGTTAGTGGAGCACCAATCGAACGGCGGCGCCCCCGTCATCGTAGAGACCAACCCTACCTATGCCAATCTTTTCGGACATGTTGACTATCAACAGGTTCAAGGGATGCTGGTGGCAACCATAGAGGGGATTAAGGCCGGAAGTTTACTGCGTGCCAACGGCGGCTATCTCATCCTCAATGCTGCAGATCTCCTGCGGGACCCCTTTGCCTATCCCGCACTGAAACGGATGTTGAAACAAGGCTGGACGCGAATTGAGAATGCTCCCGAAGTGATTGGATGGTTGCACCCGACATTGTTTCAGCCCGAACCTATTCCCATCACCGTAACCGTGATACTGATCGGAACGGCCGATATCTATTATGCCCTTTATACCTATGATGAAGATTTTCGCCGCCTGTTTAAAATTAAAGCGGATTTCGTCGCCGACATGCCTGCAACCCGTGAAAATCTAGGAGCGTTCAGAAATTTGTTGAATGCAGTGGTCGAACGGGATCACTTGCTGCCGCTCGCAGACGGCGGTGCGGCCGCACTAGCCGAGTTCGGTTCCTATCTGGCGGAGAATCAAAATCGCATTACAGCTCGGATGGGCGAGATTCTTGGTGTTCTCTTTGAATCCCAAGTGTGGGCGGCAGGTGAAAATGCCCCGCAAATCGAAGACCGGCACGTCAAAAAAGCCCTAACCGAACGGCGTTACCGTTCAGCGGGACCTGAAGAAATTATGCAACGGCTGGTATCCGACGGAACTTTGCTGCTGGAAACCGAGGGGCGTGTCAGCGGGCAGATCAATGGGCTCGCGGTAATGAGCGCGGGAGATCTGCCCTTCGGCCATCCTTCGCGAATTACCGTGACCACATGGGCCGGAGAGCGCGGCATTGTCAATATTGAAAGGCAAACCCGGCAGTCCGGCAGCACACACACCAAAGGGGTTCTGACCCTTGCCGGATTTTTTGCGGGACGCTTTGCTCAAGGCGCACCCTTAACCCTGGCGGCCAGCATCGGATTTGAGCAAATGTACAATGAGGTCGACGGCGACAGCGCGTCCAGTGCTGAACTCTACGCACTGTTGTCGGAGCTTGCCGATGCCGGAATTGACCAAGGCATCGCAGTGACGGGATCAGTGGATCAAAAAGGATCGGTCCAGCCTATTGGTGGTGTTAACCAAAAAATTGAAGGGTTTTACCGGACATGCCTGGCCAAAGGTCTGTCTGGCAAACAAGGAGTGATTATTCCCGCCCGAAACTTGAAAAACCTGATGGTATCCGATGAAGTTTATGACGCCGTTCGGTCCGGACAGTTTCACATTTGGGCTGTCGATCACATTGATGAGGGCATTGAACTGTTGACAGGCATGAAGGCCGGAACTCCGGGCGACGGACCTGACACAATCATGGGACGGGTGTCGGAACGGCTGCGGCAATATTCCCGGGTGCTGAGCAGCCCCCGGGGAAGAGGAAATAGCGTGCACGACAGCAACGAGGAAGAAAGTCAGGAATGAGGCCACTGCGTATTAACTACCCCAGCCTGAAGGCCGGAGCTTAGACAGCTCCGGCCGTCGACTACTCTGATTTTCTAAACAGCCTAGCGTCTCTTATTGCTGGTGTGCCTACTTCCTGGAATCATGAGCTGCCGAGAAGCCGGTAGCCTGATGATAGGGAGCGTGCCCGCCATGCTCACTTTCCTGATCTTCCTCCGGCTCATTGTCTTGGGCATCTGGAAAGCCCAAAGCCCATGCCAAAAGGGTTAGAGAGCGTCGCAACGAAGCTTCCTGCTCCACCGATGCCTCGGGCTGAACACCTTCTTTGCTTAGCCAAACCAAACTCAGCGCCAGAACCAGAAAAGAATGAGTCAGGGGTCTGGTGGAGAGAACGGGTGCCTCAGCACTTTCATCATCATAGATAAACCGCTCACCACGGAACACGGACAAAACGGCCGATAACAAGGTCATGGCAGTCGAAAACAGAAAAACCACTCGCAAGGCATCCATAAAGGGATGCGCAATCAATTGCGGAAAGAACCGGGGATTGGTTAGAGTCGCTACTTGGGAAGCGGGAAGATGGGCCAGAAGAGCCTTGCCCGCCGCTGTCCTGGCGAGCAGCATTTTCAACGGATTATAGCCCAATAAGGCAGCAAACAGTACATCCAGAGGAGGCAGATGAGCCAGATGGGCGATCACCGCAGGCGGCAGCGCGAAGTGACGCAGGCCCCGGGTGATGGTCACCGGCAATCCCGTCGACAGAGAACTGATTACCATCGTGAAAAAAAGTCCCATACTGAGCGTCATTCCCGCATTCATGAAAGTGGCCCGCATTCCGGACGCGGCCCCGCGAAAACGTGCCGGAACGGAACTCATAATGGCCGATGTGTTCGGCGAGGCAAAAAGACCCATTCCGGCGCCGACCACAAAAATATCAAAGGCGAAAGTCCAGTAGTGAAAATCCGCGGGGAGCATGTTGAGTAAGATAAAACCGATCGCACTCACGGCCATCCCCAGAGTGGCAAACCAGCGGGGCCCATAGCGATCGGACAGACGTCCACTAATCGGACCGAAAATTAAGAATCCGACCATCTGGGGGATGGTGTCGATACCGGCCTGCAGCGGCGTGTTGGCGAAAGACACTCCGTGAAGCGGCAGCCAGATTCCCTGCAGCCAGATAATAATCATGAAAGAGAGACCGCCCCGGGCAATAGCCCCCATGAGACCCGTAAAATTTCCAATGGAGAAGGCTCGAGTCCGAAAAAGATTTAGATGAAACATCGGACTATCCACCATGGTTTCAATGATTAAGAACGCAATCAAAAAGGCAATCCCTACCGTCAAACTGATGATAACCAGAGGGCTCGACCATCCCATGGCATGATTTTGATAGGGACTGATGCTGTACGTTAGGCCGACCATCACACCCAACAGTCCCAGGGCAAAACTCAGGTTGCCCCACCAGTCGATGCGCTTGGCATCTTGCATGGAAGACAGTTCCCGCAAGGCGATGTAGGCCCATACGGTGCCGAACAGACCGACCGGCACATTGACTAAAAATATGGCGCGCCAGTCAATGGCAGACAGTAGGCCACCTAATACCAATCCGATAACCGATCCGCCAATCGCAGCAATCTGATTCAAACCTAAAGCCAATCCCCGTTCATTGGCTGGAAATGCATCCGTTAAAATGGCGGCACTGTTGGCAAATAGGAAGGCGCCGCCAATTCCTTGCACGAAACGAAAGATAATCAGTTCCCATTCCCCGGCAGTGCCTTTGCCTGGTGTTAAAAATAGCATAACCGAGCCCAGAGTAAAAACCAAAAACCCCAGGTTGTACAGCCGGACGCGTCCGTAGGTATCGGAAATCCTTCCGAACGAAACCAGGAGAATAGTAGTGGCCACGTTGAATCCCATGAGAATCCACAATAGCAAGCTGGTTTGACCGCTGTGCAGCGGGTTAACGTGAATACCCCGGAACACGGCTGGGAGCGAGATAATGAGGATAGTTTGGTTGATGGTGGCCATCAACATCCCCAAAGTGGTGTTGGACAAAGCAATCCACTTGTAGTTGCTTTTTGGCGGAGCCATGCGCCTTGGTGATGCGGTCGTTACCATCTGGTCAGATCCCTTCATGTGGTATCTCGTCTGGTATCTTGTCCGACACGCATTGTACCCAATCAGCATGTATCCCATTTTCCTGTGGTTCTTTCGCTAGTGTCACAAACCATTCAAGAATGTTTGCCAACTGGGTAATGTCGTGGGGAGTCATGCCCGCAATAATTTCACGTAACATGCCTTCCCGCCGTCTGTTGAGTGCCTCGACAACCTGGCCCCCATGAACTGTCAGAGCTACCAGTATCCGGCGGCGGTCATGTAGATCAATGGTCCGTTCCACCCATCCATGGGATTCGAGCCGCTCCAATATCCGAGTAAGGGAAGAGGGTGAAATAGACAGTTTTTTAGCCAACACGCTAGCCTTTTCACGCTGCTCATTCAGAATGCCCAGGCACTGAAGTTGAGTCAGTGTCACCTGCTGGGCCCGGCCCCATTTCCAAAGAGGCTTTTGCGTAAAGCGAACCAGCTGAAGAATGGCCTGTACAGCTCTTTGAGTGTCAGAGGAATTATCCTGGTCGATTCCGTCCACAGTCGCTGACCTCCTTTGCCAATACTTGTCGCGACTGCAATCATTGTTCCAGGATTAATAATATCACGCAAAACAAATAAATCAATCAATTTTATCACCGGCATTAACATAATCCGACTGGTGCGAGTCGTGTTATGCGGATCCCCAAGTGTGGTAAGCTCCCGCCACCGGGCAGGAAGAGCAGGAGGGAATTTGACAAAAATAGCCGTCTTCAAGAAGCGTCGGCAATGCGGCTTCATGCAGCCAAAATGTTTAGACATAAAACCATATTCAAACTTCCACTTCGACGCACCGGGAAAAACCAGAACCGCGACGCCGAGGTCGAAGTGTGTGTTCCTGGCACCGCAAGCAACAACCCTTGAAGACCGGCAATTGCACATTGTTGGTATATATTTGGTCACAAAGAATCACAAACACAACAGGTATATAATGCCACATGTGTAAATTCAATACAGGTAACCAGGCGATTCATTGATACGAAAGGTCATGACGGCTCCAACAAACAGGGGGAAAAGAAATAACGAGCGTATGGCAATTTTAGCTGCCCCAGACCGGGGTCATTTCTCCTGTGCGGGTGTAACGATGCTGTCCAGGAGTGACGAGGTTGCGGCTGACCCGCATATAGGGCAGGGGGCACCTTTAGATGTCGGACACAAAGACGATCGATGACGGTCATCGAATCCTGGCTAATCGCGGCAAGGAGCGTATCAGTTCACCTCGATAGTCGCCTTCACCGATTGGAACAACACCTGCAACTCAATGACGGGTAAGGCACGACCCAGAACCATCTGAGGCTTAGGAAATGATGTGTTTCCGCAACAAGCTGAACATCGTCACGGCAATTCTCGAAGCCCACTACCAATCGTCAGAGGAGGGGACTCGATGTACTTGTGACAATTCGCGGAAATTCTGCTGGTAGAGATCCGACGCCTGCTGTTCCTTAAGAATATGGCGATGACCGGTTCGAACTAGGAGTCGAACTATTACTAGGTGTGGGACTCGAGCTTGGAATGGTCGTCGCACTAGGGGCCGGGGTTGTACTTGGCATGCTGCTAGGGTTCGGAGCAGAACTTGGACTGGGATTCGGAACGGGACTGGGAACTGTACTCGAACTGGGAACTGTACTCGGACTGGGAACTGTACTCGGACTGGAGCTAGGGGGAGTGGATGGCGATGGGTTTGATGAGGGCAACTGTGTGACCGGGTGGGACTCGGGATGAGCAGCCCATTCGAGTGCGGATGGGTAGACCCGATTCATCGGAATGGCAAATCCGATGTTTCCTGAGGATGAGGGGTCGCCGGCGGTGTCCATTCCGATCACCGCCCCGGTGGATGCTAAAACAAGAGGCCCGCCACTGTTTCCAGGAGCAATAGGGGCAGAAATCTGAAGCATATTCTGGTAGTTGACGCCGTGAATGGTAAAGTGGCGATTGAGTCCACTAATGATCCCGGTCGTCACGGTACTACTGAACCCCAAGGGGCTTCCAAAAGCCAAAACGTTGTCGCCTAGCGCACCAACATATTGGGCATTAACCGTCAGCGGGTTAAGAGACAACCCGCGAACGTAGAGTACCGCTACATCCAGTGTCGGATCTGCTCCAATAATCGTGGCCTGATAGAGCTGTCCGCGCTCGGTCTTTACAGACACCGAGGTGGCACCGCTGACGACATGGTCATTGGTCAAGATATCACCTTGATGATTGTAAACAAATCCCGAACCCAAATCTTCGCCTTGAGAGGTGGTTACGACAATTTCCACAACGCTAGACATGATATGAGCGATAAGAGTAGTCTCGGATTCCGGAGACGGGTTTGTGCTGGATTTCTTGGGAACCACGCGTTTGATCTGATGTGCCACCCGTGACTTTGTGTGGTGCTTGCGTGTGGGGGGTGATGCTTGGGTTGTTCGGTTCAACACAACCCAAGCCGCGCTGCCGATCATCGCGACGAGAATTATCCCAGCCCCAGCCCACAACCATCGCGGTCGCCAGCAGTGTATAATTCCCGGAGCCAATTCACGGGCCTTTGGCACGGGCCTGCCACATTGCATGCAAAATTTATCTGTATCCTTTAGGGAAAACCCACACTGAGCACATTTCTTCATCAAATGTATTCACCGTAACCATAATTCTGCTTTAAGATGTCAAACTCCTCTTTTTGCGAACAGGGAGCGTCAAAGAACGCACTTTATCCCCACAGTGTGCGTTCCCCTAAAATACGACAAATCACGAACCGCTTGCGACCACGGGGTTAAGCGGCTTTTAGGCAGGATAACTCGGAAACTGCCGCTAGGAAACCGAACTATAGTAGGTTGTCATACTAATGTCACGACCAATAGTTGGTAAATAATAGGTTAACATTTTCTGGCTCCCAAGAAGGAAAAAAGTCCCTACGTATCGAAATCAATCTTATCGATATTCGTCGAATGCGATACACAGTAACAAACAGAAACGGATGTGATTGCGTTGGAAATTGGTCAGGGTCAAATCTTCTGTCCTTCGTGCGGGGTATCCAATGTGAAGGGAGCGACCCAATGCGTAGCCTGCCAAGAGCCCATCTTGCGGGATCCGATTCTTATTGGGAAAGATGGGACAACGGCTATTCCTGTCGTGAGTAACACGAGACGGAATGGCCTTATTATAGGGATCACTATGCTTGTGGTACTGGCCTGCGGAGGGGGGTACGTATACTACCGATACCATACGGCGCAATCAGACTTGACCCAAGCGGGAGCAGCGTTACGGAAAGATCACTATGTCAAAGCCCGGGCCTTAGCGGAAGATGCGACTAGGGCGTGGCCGCCTATGAACGTCCAGACGATTGATGCCCAGGCCCTAGCTCTCGCACACTCGGCACACTACTATCAATTGGGTACGACGGCGTACAATGAGGGACAATATGCGAACGCGACGGCGGATTTTAAGCGCGTAGCGCAAGGGGATTCGAGATACAACACCGCCCGTGGTTATGTCAAACGCATAGCCATCGGAACCACTGATCTCCAACGCGTGAAGGCCGCGATCCATGCCATGGCTGCGGTCATCAACGACATGCAAAACTATAGTAATGACTACAACACCGCCGTTAATTACTCTAACGCAGCGCTCTCCGAATATCAAAATGGATACTATTACGGATACAACCCTAGTTCGAACTTCAATAACAATGTTACAGCCGGATTAAGTGCGCTTAACATCTTGCAACAAGATGAAACCCAGGCATCAACGGATGTCGCGACTTTGTCAGGTGACTTGGGTCTGGTTGCGGCGACGCCCACGCTCAGCGGGGCATCCGTTGCAGGAATCGATTCGGCGAGTCAGGGTTTCATCAATAATGCGAGCCAAATCGATACGGCCCTGTCTAGCGAACTGTCCTCATTCCAGAACATCAGTAATGGGACCGCGACTCAGGCCTACGGGGTATCATCGGATATCTCCACAGCCAATCAGGGAGAAGCTGGAATGACCACTGACCAAAATAATCTTCAGAGTTCCGTCCTTACCTTTATCGGGTATACGTCAGGTGTTCTCGGCAACTACTTAGGACTCACCGCATCGATCAAAGCGTCGCTCAAGGCTTCGGTGTCTGCAGGATGAACCAACCTATACTAGCCCCATTTAGACAATAGCCACTAGACAATAGCCACACGGTTTATGGGATTCTTACATGGGCTCGACAACGTGATACTCACGGACATCGCTTCAAGGGCTTAATCTTAGTATTGGCTCTGAAAATACTGGGTCCATACCGTAAAATTCTTTAAAACGTATGGGCTCGCGTACTTTCGACCATTGACAAGGGGGGCCAGATTTGTTGGGAGTGTGATCCTCACTCAGTGGTTTGCTGATGCCAATATCACGGCATTCGCTAAACTCTAAGGATTTTGGTTGTTCCATGCTCGGATCTCTGATCCTTGGCATCATGCAAAGCAGAAATGACCTGATCCCAACCTTGTCCCAAAGAGCAAAACGGTGGAGACAGCGTTTTGCCGGGCTTAGATCTGGCGGCCATGTCACAACGACCTGAGCCGGGGATTGTACGGTCGCAGTTTTTAACTTGGCTCAGATTCGTTCGGCACTGCGAATCCGCGATTTCAATCGGACCCCCTGGATCGTCGAGAAGTGTTCAGCTCTCCTTGCGGTCTACAATGAGCGGGAGACATGCTGACGCGCTTTGCGCATGTGGAAATCCGGTTTGGCCAGATGGTTGGTGAAGGGCACCATGACATCGTCGGGAAACCGGAGTACCGCGTCCTTGCCCAGCCGTTCCAATATCCGCACCTTGTTTTGGGAAGGACTCCGCCGTTGCCCTCTAGAGGGTTTCGGGATTTTGCCCCTTTGCCATGATAACCATCGATGCAGGTCGTATCCCGACATTCGCTTGGATTTTCTGGGGCACACGTTCTGTCCACGGAGATCCAAGAACCGGTCTGGGGAATCCTTCATCGACTTCACGCCCGCTAGCAGCCTAACCGTTCAGGAGGGCATGTGTCAAAGAATCCATGATGGACGGCTGCACCTCTCAAGGGGGCTAGATCCTCATGGACTGGGCCCAGCTGATCAATCCGGAGGTGCGAGGTCGGATGCCACATTACAGCCTGTCTTCCCAATCGGCCCGGTATCCCTGTCCCGCGTCACCTGAATCGCCTGTTGGGGCGCTCTGGGGAGCATGGCAGGACAAGAAGCGCCAAAGCCCCATACACGTCGCGCCGAGCATGGGCTCAGCCGGATCGCGCGCCCGGACATACGCCTGTTCAGATACTGGCAACCAAGACGCCCCCCGGCCACGGGTCGGTACAGCCGGATGAACTGAGAAGTTCATGTCCGGTTCTGGGGGGCCTCTGGGTGAATTTCCCAGGGATTACTCACCCGATTTGGTCGGACGGATTTTGGCGTTGTCGTCAGGCAGCTGCAAAAGCGTATTCTGGAATTGATTCCTAGATCGCTAAGCGCATGTCAAACCGGATTGTGTGATTGGCCGCCATGCCCATCATGGGAGAATTTTGCGGTGATTGGACTGTAGCCCGTTGCAGTCGTGTACATTATGGTCGAGTGGTTATTAAGGGACTAACGGGCAGGAAACTTCAATACGCCGCCAATGGCTTATACTTGTTTCCATAATGAGCCTTTTGCGCTGTCTTGGAAGCCTTGAGGGACAAAGGTTTAAGGACAGCAGAAAAAGAATTTTCCCCCAATAATCCACGACGGGATGCGGTTTTGTGGGCAGGGATTGACCGGG
>PXYT01000071.1 GCA_003023725.1 Sulfobacillus benefaciens
TGATCGGATTGGCGCCATGAACCTGCACCGCCAGGGAATTGAGTACCGGGTGACAGGTGCGACCGCGGCACGCCCGCAGTCGTGAGGGTGCTGTCAACCACCCTACAATGCGACCCCACCTTAAGGAAGGAGACGGCTTCGGCTATCATCCGCACTTCCGGGGAGTCGCAAGCTCCGCCCTTCAGGGCGGGGTCGTTGACGATTGCTTCCGACAACCAGGAGACTTACGGTGTCATTTTTGATTTTGCAAGCTAGATGCGGATGGAATCAAGACCCGTATTATTCTATGGTTTCAAGGCGCAGGGGTCTTTCGTGTTTGGCCGGTTTCGTCTGTGCAGGGTAAAGCCTGGTTTTCCGGATCTGTTAAGTTTTGTTAACGGCTCCTCCCATTTTTACAAGGGTTCTTTAAGCACTGATTTTTTGTTTTCCGTCCATGCTCCCCCGCGTCTTGGGCCCAAGGGACACAAAATTGGCAACAGACCATGGCAATGTTCAAGTGTTGCTTGGATAGTCGTTGAAAAGTGCCGACCCTGAAGCTGTCAAGACATGGTTGGCAGTGGCCATGGGACATCGGTGGGCGGCATGGGATTCTGCGTTTGGAAACCAATTCTAGTCATCTTCTGGTTGTTCAAATCTTAGCCGATCAAATTTTAAAGGAAAGGCTGAATAAGGGTATAACTGGTGGGGATTTGCTCGGAACCCGAGTATTTTCGTGTGGCCATAGATCTCTCTGGGGTATTCCCGTGCATGTTAAAATAAGTGGGAATTAATGAAATGAGGAGTATACCCTTATGACACCGGGCGAACTGTTGGACAAACTTGAAACGGTCGTTATCGGGAAAAGACAGCAAGCCCTGTGGTTGCTTGTTGCTCTCATTGCGGGAGGCCATGTGTTCATCGAGGATGTTCCGGGTGTGGCGAAGACACGGATGGTCCGGGCTCTGGCGCGGCTGCTGCAGTTATCCTTTGCCAGGATCCAGGCTACTCCGGACTTATTGCCCTCGGATATTACGGGGGGAATGGTTTACGATCCGTCCCGGCACTCGCTGGAATTTAGACCCGGTCCGATCTTTCGCCAAATGATTCTGGTAGACGAAATTAACCGTGCGACACCCCGTTCGCAATCGGCGCTGCTCGAGAGCATGGAGGAGGCTCAAGTCAGTATCGACGGCACCACATATCCTTTACCTCGGCCGTGTTTGATTGTGGCGACGGCGAATCCCGTTGAAATGTCAGGAACATTTCCATTGCCGGAAGCACAAAAAGACAGGTTTTTCCTTTCTTTCTCCATGGGATATCCGACGCTGGAAGAAGAACAGCAGATGGCCTATCAGCTGTCCCACTCGGATCCGGTTCATGATCTCACCGGGGAAATATCCCCCGAACAGGTGATAGCTTGGCAAAAAAGGGCCCAATCTGTACGCGTTAGTCGGGCCGTAAACGACTACATTGTCGCTTTGGTAAGAGAAACCCGCGATCATCCGCAAGTGTTGCTTGGAGCTTCGCCGCGATCTGTGGTGCAGTGGATTCGCGCTCTTAAGGCATATGTTTGGCTAAACGAAGAAACATTTGCGACACCGGACCATGTGCAAGCCTTAATGCCCGTGATTTTGGGACATCGCCTGATCATTCAGGGGGGGCCCAGGCAAAACGTGCTGTATGAGCGAAAGAGAGTTGTCCAGGAGATTTTGGAAGACATTGTGTCGAAGGTTTCCGTTCCGGTTGAGAATCTTTCATGATTTGGACGACATGGTCATCCCGGGGGATTCAAATTCTGGCGGTGTTGCTCTTTATCACAGGCGTTCTAACTCGCCAGTTTCTGGTTGTGACGACGGCAATATTTTTACTGGCAGCATTGATTTTATCACATTATTTGGCATCACAGGCCTTCCGCAACCTCATTATTACCAGCGATCCGTCTCACGCAATTCTGGAGGCGGGCGAAGAGCTCAGCTTGTCGGTGACTGTGGCCAACCCTTTAAATGTTGCCGCGGGAGCCATTCAATTGCGGCAAGACATTCCTGTTGGTCTCGGTGCCGCAGAGGCTCCCGCCCGTGCGGAATTCGTTCTGAGCCGGCGGCGACAGGCACGGGTGACAATAACCGTAACGGGAAAATCACGCGGACGTTGGATATTTGCTCCCATGGATTTTTACCAGACCGATGTTTTAGGCTGGGTTCAGATGACAATCCAAAAAACTTCGCCGATAACGGTTACAGTATGGCCGCAGCGCATCGCAGTTCCGCCCGGTTTTTGGAAGTCGGCCCGAAGATTGGGAGACATCAAGGGGTGGTGGTGGGATGAACCGGATCCGTCTCTATACCGAGGTATTAGGCCTTACCAGCCGGGAGATTCTTTTCGAGCAGTGCATCCTCATGCGTCCATGCGAATGGGAGAGGTCATGGTGAAAGAAACCGACTATACCCGTTCGTTTCATGTTGAGGTAATTTGTCACCCCGTGAGCAGCCTCCAATCATGGTACGGCGTGGATCGGGAAGCGGCGGAAGAATGTTTCATATTGGCTGCAAGCGCCGTCGAATCAGCTCTAAATCAGGGATTTGCGTGCGGATTGACGATTTCTTGTCCCTTACCTGGATTCGGTCATGGGGTGTCTTTGCCTCCGATCACGGGGTCGATGGCCGTCGCCGATTATTTAACTGACTTGGCTTGGGCGATTCCCACTGGATTGCTGTCGTCGAACTTGGAGGAGCTGATGAACCAGATGATCTCGCGCCATGCATTGCCAGGTTTAGTCATCGTAGTGTCACCGATCTGGGATTCTACCATTAATCCTTATCTGCAGCAATTATCAGATCAAGGTTATGTGATTGGGTGGTTAACGACGTCCGAAGGGCGAATGGACTTTGATTTGGACATGAGGTGGCGCTGGAAAAAGGGGCGGGAGATTTATGCTGAGTATATGGCCCGCATTGTTTGATTTGTCATGGATTTTAACTGCACAGGCACTCGCCGCACACAACTTGGAAATTGTCGCCGTACCAGCGGCGATATATCTGACCGTTCGCTTGGGCCGCTTTGAAACGCCGCAACGCGTCATGGTGGTCCTGCTGTTGGCGGCAGGAGCCGTATGGGGGGGATTTTGGGGTGTCGTGTTAGGGCTTGCGGCTTTTGTATTGGCCTACTTGCGGCGACACACACCCTCTCACCGTCGTTACGCGTATATGGCGGGCGTGATTGCATGGGCGATTTTGACCATCTCGCATCCAGCGAGTACCTTGTTCCCGTTTGTCTTGATCGCATGGGCTGTAGGCGGCCTGGTCATGGAGGCCTGGCGGCATGATGCCGATGTCACGCTGGTTATGATCACGGGTCTGGCAGGTCTAGGCTCCTTGTTCATAGCGTTGATTCTATGGGTGGTCCCGTGGGGATTTTTGACTGCTCATGTTCTAGGATTGGCTGGGGGAGCATTTGTCTCGCTGATTCTTATGCTGATGCCTAAACTCAAGTTAAGATCCCGAAACCATATCTCTTCCCCGGCTCAGGGACTCCATATTTTAAGGGAACATGCCAAGCCCCATGACTTTGTCGGTGCCGACGTCCTTATCGTTGTGGTAGGATTAGCTGTCTTCGTCTTGGTTTTGTGGATGATTTTCCGCAAGAACCGCTTTGACGCACTGGAGCAGTCCAAGCAATCAGAAGCGGTGGGTGTGCAGTTGGAGACGGTCACGATTCCATTGCGGTCTGTCTGGAACCGGATGGTATTGCCTCCTGTGAGGACTCTGGTTAAAAATCAGTTGAGAAAGGCCCAAAAACAGGGACACGGCAAATTACCGGGACAGACATTTCGTCAATGGGTGATAAATGACTTTGGGAGCAGTCCTCGTGCAAAAGACATCGCGCGAATCTATGAAGAGGTGCGTTATGGCGGTGGGGAGGATAATAGAGAGCAGGCACACAGGCTAGGCAGGCTATGGAGATCCCCCGGCAACCGTCCATGATGCGCAAAGTGCGAAGATGCTCAGGGAGTAGTCTCTCTGTTGTTATACTCTGCGGCGCGAACGAATGGAAAGGGGTGGCACATTCATTAATGAATGGGAAAAACCCTGAAATTGTGTTTCATACCGATAGACTGGTTCTGCGGAAGACGGAGGAAACGGATGTGCAAGCCATTATGGAGATTTTTTCGGATCCCCTTGCGATGCAATATTATCCGCGAACCAGAAGTCGGGATGAAGCCGCATCATGGATTCTACGTATGCAAGAAAGCTACCGCCTGTACGGCGTCGGACTCTGGACGGTTGAACTTCGGCACAGCGGTGAGGTTATCGGACAGTGCGGGATAGTTCCTCAGAGAATTCACGATGACATTCAGGAATGGGAAATCGGCTATCTCTTCCTTCGCCGGCACTGGAGACATGGCTATGCCTCGGAGGCTGCCCGGGGCTGCCGTGATTATGGATTTGAGAATCTTCATGCCAGCCATCTCGTTTCCATCATCAACCCCGACAACACGCCGTCGATTCGAGTCGCGCAACGTATGGGCATGAAGCAGAGGGAAATAACAACATGGAGACAGATGAGCGTGGCCGTTTATGCGTTGTCTCGCGAAGAGTGGCGGAGGGGGAAATAAGAATTTGGCCCGATCATCGCTTCCTCCCACTGATATTGAGTTCCTTGGTATGCCGTTGTTGTCCAAAGCGAGGGGAGTCAAGAATACGTCAAAGTTGACGGAAACGAATGAATAACGTTTAGGAGCGTTCTATGTAGAACGGGCGATGCTCAAGAGAAGAGAAATCCCCGAAAGAGCACGCCGAGGGATCCAGTCCTCGGGCCCGGTGTCGCCAAGTGTCGGTGGGGGGTCGTCAGAGCGCTCGCAGTCTGACAGGGCGGCCGCGGGTTCCGGGTGAGATGCCAATGCTTCCAAAATATCGACCGCGAGGGGCCTATCGACCTATTCATCGTGGAGAATCGGACGAGAGCGAATCCGCCGCAGATCCATGCGATTATGTCGTTTATCGGTCTGGACCTCGGAAGGGGAAGATTCTCGAGTTTGAAAGCGGAGACAGCGTCATAGAGGGAGGGGGGTGCTTGACTTCCGTTAACTGAGGTAAGGTAAGCATCTACCATGACGATCGCTCCCGGAATGTTCCCCAAGGATCCCACGTTCTTTTGGTTGGGGGGTCATTCGATTTTCCCTCTCTCCATCTGCCCTATACCCTATGCTGCCCCCGTGCAAGAAGTCTGCTTCCCAATGGACAGGAAGGAAGGATCTCTTCGTGTCCGGGATCGGGACGGGTTTTCCAGGGATCGCAATTGCGCGTCCGGACACTTCCTTGGTGGGCCAGAGGATGACGACGGGATCGAGCTTGTGGGCACCGACTTGTGGCAATGTCTGCCCCATCGGCGGTTCACGAGAAATTCGACAGGTTCTCTCCCACTGCCCAGATCACCAGCCGGGCTCGTTGAGGGGACTGTAAGTCCTGAATCCAGTCACTAATCGCAACGAAGCTCTGGTTGTCGGCTATCCGTCGAATCCGATCCAAGTCAGACGATTAAAGTCAATTATCACGATCCCTCTGGGTTGTAATGATGGGAGAAAACAAAGAGGGGAGCGGTAACGACCCGTAATGGCTGCGCTCATACATCCTTGCTGTGGCCATCAAAGATATAGTGGCTCGGTGTTCGGACAAATTGCTGACTTTGGTCCATATGTACCCTCACAGGCAGATCGATACGCCCTGCCGGAAAAGCCAGGTGCGGGAACGAAAGGATTGCGCGAGGACCACGGGATGGCTGTGTACCCGTCGCCAAGCGGTGCTTAACTGACGAGTACTGAGGGCCAGGACTGTGGACGCAAAATTCGGACTCCTGGCATCTAAAATTTAGAAACCGGGCGTTATTGCCGTAAATCGCTTCTGAGCTCATTGTTGCTCAAGAAACTATCCAATCGACTGGTGACAAGGCCGGACACATAAAGCCTCCCACCTCACACGACTAGGGCAACTCATTGATCCTCCACTGCCGAGACATATCTAACCGATTCGTCCGGCGTACGAAATTTCCTGTCATGATGTCTGTCCATGAGAGCCCGCCCACGAACTGGTGCGTCGGGGGAATCGGTCGTACGTGAAGACGTTGGGCCTAATGCTCCATTGGCGGGGGCAATATCTGTATACATGATTTTGGGATAACATGCTATGGCGAAAAAATTATCCCCATTGTCAATGAAGCGCCGAGTCACCGGTTGTACAATTTTGATGTGGTCCGGGATAGAGGGGCTTTGAGTCGGTGCGACGCCCTCGGCGTGTGATATAATGATTGGGCAATTTTTAACGAGAGGTGATACACGATGAAAATAGGATCTCTGTCGATTGACCCTCCTGTGATGTTGGCACCCATGGCCGGAGTGTCCAACCGGGCCTACCGGGCCATTGCCCGAAAGCAGGGAGCCACATTGTGTATCACTGAGATGGTCAATGCCAATGCCCTTATGCACCAAAGTGCGAAAAGTTACTGGATCATGGAGATGGATCCCGGCGAAACACCCGTAGGAATACAAATTGCGGGATCGAATCCGGATATAATGGCCGAAGCGGCACGGCAAGCTGAAATGCAAGGCTGTGATCTCATTGACATTAATATGGGCTGCCCGGTTCCCAAGGTGGTTAAAAATGGTGACGGCTCAGCATTGTTGAAGGATGCCGACACCGCGGTTGCGGTGGTCCGAGAGGTGGTTGCCGCTGTTTCTATTCCCGTAACGGTGAAAATGCGTGCGGGGTGGGATCACAATACTATTACCGCTCCATCATTGGCGGAAGAATTTGAACGAGCCGGGGCTAAGGCTGTCGCTGTGCATGCTCGCACCCGTGACGATTTGTATGCGCGGCCCGCAAACTGGGAATTTATTCGTCAGGTGAAAGAGCGGGTTAGTATACCGGTTGTGGGTAACGGAGACATTAAGACCCCGGAAGACGCGGTGCGTATGATGGAGATGACCGGCGCTGATGGAGTGATGATTGGCCGGGCTTCTTTTGGTGATCCCTGGATTTTCAGGCGAATCGCAGAATTTATGCGGAACGGACGGCATTTAAATGCTCCTGATGCTTTAGAACGGGCGGATATGGCGCGTTTTCATGTGCGCCGTATGGTGGCTCTGAAGGGCGAATCGGTCGGAATTCGGGAAATGCGAAAACAGTTGACATGGTATCTCCGCGGCACCCCCGGATCCAGTGCGTTTCGTAATCGGTGCTATTCCCTCAACACGCTGGAAGAAGCCCTTGACCTCATCAATGAATGGATGAACCATGCCCGAAACGAGGAACTTTCGTGGATTTAATTCGCATCGGCGATAAAGTGGTAAGCTTATCGCGTATATCGAATTATACCGAGCAAATACTTTTGGCCAGATCCCAGGGTTTGTCGCAACAGGATGTGGCCAAAAAATTTAACGTTGATCGCTCTTTCGTATCACGGCTTGAAACCTTGGGCGAGTTACGAAAGGGCCGTTCTATTGCCGTGATCGGGTTCCCTATCGCCAACCCCGGCGAGATCACGCGGTTATGTCAAGAGCTTGGCGTGGAACTGTGCTGGGTCATGACAAACAAGGAACGCTGGGAATATGCCCAAAGCCGAAACGGGATAGAATTAGTCAATGAAATCATGGATTTGGCCAATAGATTCCGGCAATTTGACTGTGTCATACTCATGGCATCCAATGCCCGGGTTAGGCTTATGGCTGCTCTCCTTGATAGTCGCACTGTCGTTCCTCTCGTTCTCGGCGAGACACCTTTAAGTTCTGATGTGGCGGTCGACGTAGAGACACTCAGAAGGACTATACTGAGTGTTACCGAGACGGCGCCAAGTAAAAAATAAGCTGCGAACCGTTGCGTAAGAGTGGTAAATGTATATAATAGGTCCACATAGCATAGAAATAGCCAAATTTTGTCGTCAGAATTCGTTAGCCAGCTCTTATGGGAGAAGAAAGTGGGGAGTCGTGTTGAGCGATAAAGAGTTGCTAGTATCTGAAGAGGGGCTTAAAAAACTAGAGAGCGAATTGGAGTACTTAAAAACGGTGCGACGGCATGAGGTGTCGGAGAGGATCAAGACAGCTCGTGAATTCGGTGATATCTCGGAGAATTCCGAGTATGAGGATGCAAAAAACGAACAGGCTTTCGTAGAAGGCCGAATTCAGACCATCGAAAAGATGCTTCGCCAGGCTAAAGTCGTGACAAGCGAGAATGTGGACCCAAACGCTGTCCATATTGGGTCTATCGTGCTTGTGAAAGATTTGGATGAGGGGTTGGAAGAGGAATATACTCTAGTGGGTGCCTCGGAAGCCGATCCCAGCAACAATCGCATATCAAACGAGTCGCCCGTCGGGAAGGCACTGCTGGGGGCTAAGGTTGGCGATACCGTTGAAGTCAGTGCCCCAGTGGGTAAAATTCGGATGCAGGTTAAGAAGATCTCGTGAAAACCGTGGAGGTTATATTTTGTCTGAAGACAGTTTTGATCCCCGTGCGGTCCGGCTGAGTAAACTGGAAGCACTAAGGGCTCGAGGTGTGAACCCATATGAGCCAACAAATTTTAAGGCCACTGTTTTGAGTGGAGAAGTTCATGATCATTTCGCCGAATGGGATGGCAAGCTGGTTCGTATGGCCGGACGGGTGATGGCCATTCGAACACACGGCCGTGCAATGTTTTTGGATTTGGTGGATCAACAGGGAAAAATCCAGTGTCATCTGCGCGAAGATGTTGTGGGAGAAGCGGCCTTCGAACTGACGGAATTCATGGATCTGGGAGACATTCTGGGCGTAGAGGGGACTGTTTTTAAAACACGGCGTGGAGAAATTACGGTCGAGGTGCGGCATTATCAGTTTTTAAGCAAGAGCCTTCAAGATCTTCCGGATAAACGTCATGGGCTGACCAATGTAGATCTCAGATATCGTCAGCGTTACGTCGACTTATTGGTTAATCCGGAAGTGCGTGAGGTCTTCAGCATTAGAACGCGGACGCTGACTTTTATTCGTCGGTTTTTGGCGGAACGGGACTTTGTTGAGATGGAAACCCCCGTATTGCTGCCGATTGCAGGAGGAACCGAAGCCAGACCCTTCGTGACTCACCATAATGCGCTGGATATGACCCTTTATCTGCGGATTGCGTTGGAGCTGCATCTCAAACGGTTAATTGTGGGCGGATTTGATCGAGTTTATGAAATCGGCAGAGTTTTTCGGAATGAAGGCATTTCCACACGACACAATCCCGAGTTTACAATGCTGGAGTTATATCAGGCATACACCGACTATCAAGGTATGATGGAACTTGTGGAGTCGCTTTTATCCTATCTTGTTCACCAAATTAAAGGCTCTCTGCAATTTGAATATCAAGGGCAGAGGCTGGACTTTACACCGCCCTTTGACCGCGTTGACATGGTTGAACGGCTTTTCGAAAAGACCGGTGTGCGGTGGGAGAGTATTGTCAGTACACAAGACGCTCACCGATTGGCCAGAGATCTCGGGGTAGCAGTAGATTCACGGTTTGATCGCACACAGGTTATGGACAAGATCACTGGGCAGGTCGTGGAACCGGACCTGGTCCAACCGACTTTTTTATGGCATCATCCTGTCGATATCTCGCCACTGGCTAAGCGGGATCCCAAAGCACTCAATCTCGCCGAACGATTCGAACTATTTGTTGCAGGCCACGAGCTCGCCAATGCCTTTTCCGAGCTCAATGACCCCCTGGACCAGCGGGAACGGTTTTTGCGACAACAAGAACAGCGTAGACAAGGCAACGAAGAGGTTCCGCCCCTAGATGAAGATTTCTTGAATGCCCTCGAACACGGGATGCCGCCGACTGGTGGGCTGGGCGTGGGAATTGACCGGTTGGTTATGTTATTGACTAACAGTTCCTCTATTCGGGATGTCATTTTGTTTCCGACGATGAGACCGTTGACTCCCGGATCCACTTTCGAATCGTAGTCTAGGAATGTTTGAAAAAAGGCGATAAGATAGCTGTGTACAGTTTTGTGCACAGCTATCTTTAATGGAGGCCCGGCATGAAACAAGTGGTGAGTGTCAGTCTCGGCAGCACAACACGTGATCACGAAACGACGGTTGAACTTTACCATCAGGAGATCCATGTGAGCCGACGGGGAACTGATGGTGACATGGAACGCGCAATGGTCATGCTTCGAGATTTGGACAATCAGGTTGACGCAATCGGACTCGGCGGCATCGACCGCTATCTCGTTGTAAATGGACAGCGCTATGAGATTCTGGATGCCAAACGTCTGGCCGAGTGTGCAACCATTACTCCTGTGGTGGATGGAAGTGGTGTCAAGGCGGTTTGGGAATACCGGGTCATCAATCATCTGATTGAAGACAAAATTATTGGTCCTCACCAAAAGGTTTTGTTGGTTTCCGCCCTTGATCGGTTCGGAATGGCGCAGGCATTTTATGAGCAAGGATTCCCGACGATTGCGGGAGATTTAATTTTTTCCAGTCACATTGATTATCCGGTTACTTCGTTGGCAGAACTGCAGAAACTTGCGCGCCGACTGCTTCCTGAAATGGCTAAAATGCCGTTTACAATGCTGTATCCGACAGGACGGGAACAGGAACAGCAGTCGCATGATTCGACGTATCATCACTATTTTGCAGAAGCGGATATTGTGGCCGGGGATTTTCATTTCATTCGCCACCATTTGCCGGACCATCTGGCTGGGAAGCTAATCATTACCAATACCACGACGGAAGAAGACCGGCGGCTGCTGAAAGATCGCGGCCTAAGTATTTTGATTACTACGACCCCAGTGTTGGCCGGACGAAGTTTCGGCACCAACGTCATCGAGGCCGCCATTGTGGCAGCGACAGGAGTATTGCCAGACGATGAACGGTGGGAAAATACCGTGCTTGGGGCGGGGCTGCATTACAGCATTACGCGGTTGGACAGCTCGTCTGGCATAGAAAATCAAGGGGAGCCAACATCATGACAATGCTACCTATTTTGGAAGACTTTGCGCGTGCGTGCAACAGCAACGCTCGGTTGCGCCAAATGAACCGTGACTGGAGTCGAACCATTGTCATTCGGACGACGGATAAGGGTGAGTCCTACTGGTTACGCAGTGAAAACGGTTCCATTCGAAGTGGGGAAGGTCCGGTGCCGGATGTTGATCTGCAGGTAGAGGGCGGGGAGGAGATCATTCGCGCTGTATTCTCCGGGGAAATGAGTCCTACAGAACCGTACAATGCGGGGGATTTGTTGGTTAAGGGTCGCCAGGACGATTTGATGCGCCTTGACATTATTACCTTGCTGATTTGGGGGGAGTAACCATGGCCCAGCGCCAGGTACTGTCCCTGAGGACAGCAGTTTCCACAAGTGCAGGACTTGCCTCCGCAGCGATTAATTTTCTTGCTTGTGTTGAGATCGCCGAGTATGCAGGAGGGCCATCGGTATGGATCGCCCTTTTGGTGTCCGGGGGACTGATTGTTTTTTCCGCCAGTAATTTTGCGGAACTAAGCGGGCTGTATCCTTCAGCTGCTGCGATTCGAGTATGGACACGCCGCGGTCTCAATGACTCCTTGTCGCTGATTATTTCACTCGTTTACGCGTTGACCGTAGTTTTCGTTATAGCAGCCGACGCGTTTGTGCTAGCCCAGGCATTTCACGCGGCCGTTCCCGCCATCCCCGGATGGGTGTGGATCACGGCTTTGTTACTCCTTGTGCTGTGGGCAAATTTGCGGGGTATTCGTATGGCCGGACGCATTCAGGATATCAATGCTATTTTACTGCTTATCACCTTGAGTGTCATTGCTGCTGTGATTTTGTGGAAAGGGCCTCTTCCGCCTGTTCGTCAGTTTTTTCACCTGGGGCATGGTATTTTTCAAAGCATTGCGCTCGGTGTATTTATTTATGTGGGTTTCGAATGGGTCACTCCTTTGGCGGAAGAGTTTTCGGATGTCAGGGCTATTCCACGGGGGATGTATATGGCTCTAGGGTTGATTGCCATTGCATTCGGATTGTTTTCCGAGGCTTTGACGGTAATATTTCCGCGGCCCGGGGAACTAGGCTCCACGCTGATTCCCCAACTGATAGCCGGACAAAAAGCGTTGGGCCTTTTAGGCTTTTGGTGGATGTTGTTTATCACCGCAACTACAGCGATGACGACATTCAACGGCGGATTGTTCACGGCTTCACGATTTGTGTATGCTCTGGCTCGGGAGAAGGTCCTGCCGAAAAAGTTTTCCCGTTTAAATGCCCACTGGGTTCCTTCTTACGCTCTCGTTGCAATCGTGGTATTGTCCCTGATTTTGGCTCTGATTATTTTTGCAACAGGACAATATGCTGTGTTGATCAATGCGGGGGCCGGAGTTGAAGGGTTAGTGTATGCGTTGTCGGCATTATTGGTAATTCGGTTGCGAAAAAAAGAACCGTCCAGGGCCAGACCATTTCGCGCCGTGGGCGTTCCGTGGGTGACAGCGGTCATTGGAGTCGTATTTTTGCTATTGGGAACCGCTGCGCTATTCACCTCATCCTCGGCCGTGCCCTGGGCCTTTCTCTTCATAGCAGCCCTAAGCTTGCTGGTGACCCTCTATGTCTATATATTGCTACCCAGGATAAAGGGGAAGGCGAAGGTCAAGAGATTGGAGATGACATCCGAAGAAACCACAGAGTGAATGTGGTTCCGTCTTGACCGGTGTCCACGGTAATGTGGCCTTTCTGCGATCGCATAAGAGCATCGGCAATGCTTAGCCCGAGACCCGTGCCGCTTTTTCCCCGTCCATTTTGTCCGCGGTAGAAACGTGTGAAAATATGGGGAATATCTTCTTCGGGTATTCCGGGGCCATAATCGCGTATGGAAATGCCACACAAGTCGCCCTGGGTCAGGACGCTAATTTCAATTCTTCCATTTTCTGGACTGTATTTGACCGCATTTTCGAGTACGGCCCACAGAGCGCGCCGGGCAAAAGGTTCATGAACTCTGATGGTCTCCTGGGTCTGGCCTTGGAGTACGATATGCAGACTGGGATTTAAGGCTCTGGCGTCTTCAGACGCATCTTCCAGTAAGGTTGTTAAAGGATAGGGGTCCAATTGAGCCGGTCCTTCGTTTCGGACATGTTCAAGAGTCAGCAAATCGCCCACAAGGGTAATCATTTCCGACACAGCTCGGTCTATGGCGGCAAGGCTTTCTTCTTCCGTGGCACGGTCGATCGTGTCCCAGTTTCGAAGAATGTCCAGGTTGCCGCGAATGACTTCTAAAGGGGTCCGAAGCTGATGAGCTGCATCGGCCAATAAGGTGCGATCACGCTGCCAGCGTGCCTCAAGCGTCTGAACCAGCTCCGACAACAGCCACGCCAGTTGACTGAATTCGTCGTCGGTGCGGGACGGATTTTCAACGGGAAGGAATTGATTGGTTGACAGCATGACTTCGACGGAGCGGGTCATGCGTTTCACGGGCTCGAGAACACGGTGTGTAGTCCATCGGCCCAAAAGTACGCCGCCGGCAGCGGCGGCAATACCGACGATGGTCATAGACAGCACTAGGTCTTCCAGCAAATCCAAATCGGGTTTAAGGGGCCAGTTTATAACATAGGTTACCAGCCGATTCGACTTGACCAAGCGAAACGAAAAAGGTTGTTGAGCCAACCCTGTGGTTAACGGTCCGGCAGGGCGGGAGGACGCATTGGGTGAACGGAGAACGACTCGGCCTGAACGAATAATCCAGATATGGGGATCGACCGCTCTGGTGTATTCATGCACGATGGCCGTCAACGTATCGCCGTGGGCCTGGTGAAGGCCCGAATATACGCTATATGCGTCCGAGGCAGCCGCATCATACAAATGGAGGCTCACGGCCAGAATCGTAATGACGGCAAAAACAACCACCAGACTGACAATGGCTCCTCCAGTCTGAATGGTGAATCGAGTGCGCAGACTTCGTGGAAAGTTCATGATGCGCTCTCGTATTTCAGCACGTAACCTACTCCGCGAATTGTGACTAAATTGAGATCATCGGTGGGTAAACCGATTTTTTGGCGTAGATAACCGACATAGACATCAACGATGTTCGAGGCTCCCGAATAACCCCATCCCCAAACCCGGTCCAGAATCATATCGCGTGTCAGCGTAATGCCCGCATTTTGCATAAAATACTGTAAAAGGTCAAACTCCCGGCGGGTCAGTTCTACGGGATTATTGGCTAACCGAACTTCATGGCGCATTGGATATAGTTCCAGCGGCCCCACCTTTAAGGTGTCATCCTGGTGGAATACATTGGCGGGTCTGCGGGTGAGAGCCCGCATGCGGGCAAGCAGTTCCATGGTCGCGAAGGGCTTTACGAGGTAGTCGTCGGCTCCGGCATCTAGTCCTCGGACTCTGTCCACCACGGCATCCCGTGCGGTCAAAATTAGGATAGGGGTGTCCGACACCTGTCGTAGGGATTGGCAAACCTTAATACCATCAATGTCGGGGAGCATCAAATCTAGTATGACCACGTCGTAATTGCCGCCGATGGCTTCCGACAATCCATCACGGCCTTTATCACACCAGTGAACGTCCCATCCTGCGTGACGGAGCTCCAAGGTGATCAGACGGGCAACACGGTCATCATCTTCGATGAGCAAAGTGTGCAATCCATTCCCATCCTTTCGGCTGCAGCATAACTGATTGTTTTCTCCCTGTTTTGGGCAAGTTATCGTATTCAATACCTATCTGTATTTTCAGGCCCTATTATACCGAAAACGTGTCTATTTCGCGGATTTCCTGCATAGATATTACGTACTATGTTGGGGAAGGGTGAGAGGGACGCGCTACCATTTGTCGCGAACGAGGTATGGCCGTATGTGGTTCGTGATTATTGTTGCCCTGGCGGCAGTGGCCGCCTTTGGCGGATTTATTTACACACATAATGGGGTCATTGCGTCGTGGGACCGGCTTTTGCTGCGGCCTGCCGAAACATCCCTGGGTATTAACGGTCCGAGACCCCAGAAGCAGTTGCATTCACCTCAGACGACTTCTTCGGACGGTCTGCCCCAAGGAATGGTTTTGGGATATTTTTACGATCCTGGAAATCAGGGCAATGCCACCGCAATGTTTCAACACTATCTTCCCTTTTTAACGGGCATTATCCCATTTTGGTATACGATTAATGCTCAGGGGTATATCAGCGGGCAAACCAATCCGGCGGTTCTGCAATTGGCCAGAACACATCATTTGTGGACTTTTGCACTGGTCGAAAACATGGCCGGCCAGTCGGTGTTCGGGCCGTTGCTCAACAGCCGGGTAGCCAGTGAGCGAGCCATTGACAATATGTTGACACTCGTTGAAGACAATGGCTACGACGGAGTCAACCTTGACTGGGAAGGGATTGCGCCGTCAGAGCAAAAGGCGTTCACGAGCTTCGTGGCTGATCTGTCGAGAGTATTTCATCGGCATGGATACTATGTCACATTGAGTTTACCCGCCGAGACTGGATATCAGCCGGGCAATTCCTGGACAGGAGCATACAACTATCCATCTCTTGCCAAAAGTGCGGATTTGTTGATGATTATGGCTTATGACCAGCACTGGGCAGGGGGACCTCCTGGCCCCATTGCGTCACCGGCGTGGGTAAAAAGAGTCCTGAATTATACTATTTCAGTCATTCCTCCCAGTAAGGTTATCCTGGGCATTCCGGGGTATGGCTATAATTGGAGCAATTCCGGAACCCAGGCCCTGTCCTATGGCCAGGCCCGGTCACTGGAGGAACAGTATACCCACAAAACAGGAAAAAATCACTTTGTGTATGTGGAAAATGGAGCGATCCATTCCGTATGGTTCGAAGATACGCAGAGTCTGTTGGCCAAAATCGAACTGGTGTCCGGTTACGAACTGCGGGGCATTGCATTATGGCGGCTGGGAATCGAGGACCCCAAAATATGGAACTTTCTTCAATAAAAAAAATCGGTAGACTCTCTCTTGCCTTTTTATAAAGACCGTGATACTATATCAAAGCTGTCCGACCGGGCAGTACGGTGCGAGTGGAAACATTCGTGCAGTCGGTCCTTGAAAACTATATCGTCATGGTGAACGTCAAC
>PXYT01000072.1 GCA_003023725.1 Sulfobacillus benefaciens
ATGTTGAAGCACGATGACTCGTTCTATCTGGGCCATATACCGGAAACTATCACCAAAATTCAGCGGCAGCTGCAAGGGGGTGACAGGGCCGGCATTTGATGCCGACGATTTGTTGCCAGATGGTGTGATTCGCCAAATGGAGATTACCGGGGAAGCCGCGGCGCGATTATGCGAGGCTTCCCCAGAGACACATTCGGAGTGGGATATTCGCAATATGAAAGGGTTGCGTCACGTGCTTATTCATGGGTATGCCGATGTTGACTGGGATGGGATATGGGATGTCGCTGAGCGAGATATTCCGGTGTTGCAAAAACACCTGATGACCTGGGCCCGAGAGGCTGAGGAAGAGCGAGAGTAGCTCCCTTACCACACAATTGTCTTCGAAATCTCAACATCGAAGACGATGGAATTTATTGCCCCCTTAAAGGTTCGCGACGCATCTTAGCCAGTATGGGCCTTTTCTACGACAGCAAGAATTTCCCCGGACCATGGTGAAACCTCTTGGATGAGCCCAAAGGATCCAAACAACCGTATTCGGTGGATCCCCGACAACCTCCATCCGGTCGCTGGACGGGCCGGGTCGCGGTGGATGATGCCAGCACCGGCAAACGCCAGGAGATGACGCAAACTTTCGATACCAAGAAAGAAGCCAAGAACTGGGCCGAGAAAGAGTCGGCCCAATAACGGAAAGAGTGCGTCACGATGGTCCCGATAAACTCTCGCGGACCGAGGGTTTCAGCGAAAGGCGTGCAGTTGACGTAGACGCTGTGCCGATGGTAGGAACTCATCTCTATCACCTGACATGTAGAACGGTGCTCCTCCATTGTTGTCCCGTTTTATTCTTTCATCTGATGAGTAGGCTGTGACTTTTTATGCCCTGCGATCCACAAAAATGTTCCCGCCCACATTCCGGGAATCCAATAACTTGTAGATGCTTCCAAATGCCTGGTAAGCCAAAGATAAGCAGGAGCTCCGCTACTTAGCAGAACAGTAGGAAGAAACATAATCTGAATGATCCATACTATAAAAATGGAAAGGACTATAATGGCTTGCCATCTTTGAATGGGTTGAGCGTAGTGTGATATAAAAAACGCGGCAAGAATTTCTATACATGCAACGGCAGCGGGAACAACCAATCGTCCTTCATAAGAGGGTCCGGGGAGTGATATGGTCCCATGATTACCAAACCGTGCACTTTGGGCTGCCACCAACATTCCGATGGTGGCTATGACAAATGGGCTAAACAAAATAAAAAGTTTCTTAGTCACGAGGCCCCCCCTCCTGGAAGACAACGATGAAGATATGATATTCACCATTCTGCAGATGTTGAAAGACCTTATGATATTATGGAATTATCGTCAGGGGATTGTCTAGCTGGAGCGAAATACAACGAATTTCTGGATCCCCAAAAAACCGACTGCCGTGGACTCGACGCCGTCGATTCCGGGCTGCCCCTCGAATTCAGTCGCGACATAGGAAACCGTCACACTGTAAAATTCATCTCCGTTGGGTAGTTTTACCAAGGTGTCTTTCTCGGAATGCACGGTGATCAGAGAGTTCGCCAATATCGGTGTCTGTCTCTTCTTTGATTTCACGGCGTGTCGCAGGCAAACATCTTTGCCCAGTGACAGTTCCACTGGTTAACTTGCCACAAAAGGGGGATCACTTAGAGTAACGCCCCCAATAGTCGCTCATTGGCCGCACCAATAATTATGCGGTGCAGGATGTTGAGTCTGGAACCACCCGAAGTGAACAAGATCCTCGTTGTACGAGCGATTTACCCTGGCAGTGCGTCCTCTGAGTCCATGCCGCGCGCTTGAATGTCTGCTGTCGTCATTTGGCGCACCCCATGCCACGTCAGAGGCAGTACGGCGAGGATCATCCACACCAAACCCCCGATAGTCTCCACGGTCGTCAGTCCCCACTGATCCGCCACAGGCATGGCGAGCACCAAGCCGACAGGAATCCCCACAAACGAGCCAAAGTCATCGAAGGCCATGACGCGCGACATCTTGTCCTTGGGGACACCCTGTTGCAAGGAGGTATTCCATGCGATGCTGGACATGGTGGAACCGATCCCCGCCACCATAGCGGCCACCATGAGGGCAGGCAAGCCGAGTTTAAGCCCCAAGGCCACCATGGGCAGACCCACCAGGGCTGCCGCCGTCATGGACGTTTTCAGGGGACGAGAAAAATGAATTCGTCTCACACTCATCCCCAGACTGGCGATCAGCCCACCAACCGCTTGGAGGCTCAGCACCAAGCCCCATCCCCCTGCCCCAAACGTGCGCAAGGCGATGATAGGCCCGAGGACGCGCCACACCCCCATTTGCACGGGGTTCATTACCGTAAACGCCGCGGTAATGGACCAAATCCAGGGTTGGCGTACAAAATAGGTCCATCCTTCCCGCATCTGATGGAGGAGCGTATCCCGCGACGCCACAGGGCGGGCCGGCGTGCGTACGTGAACCAGGCAAGCGGCCGCGAGAAAGAAACTCAGTGCATCCAGGGCAATGGCCCAGCCCCCACCGGCCGTCGCCGCCAGAATTCCAGCCCCTACCGGTCCCACAATTTTGGCCGTGCTACGAGAGGTACTTAAATAGGCATTGGCTTGCTGGATGTCTTCGCGACAGACCAACTCCGGGAGAATGCCCCGGGTCGCTGGGGCTGTGAACGCACCGATAATGCCGTTCATGATAGCCAATGGGAAAATACCGTACGGATTGCCCCCAGTGAGCACGATGGCAGCAATGCCTGCTTGGGCGCAACCGGCACCCACGCTGGCCAACTGCATTAAGCGATCCCGACGATACCGATCCGCGACACCCCCGCCAATCAACAGCATGATAACGTTCGGGAGAATTTCGGCGGCCATAATATACCCGAGCAATTCTTGTCCATGACGGGCTTGAAGAATGGCGAATGCCAGTGCCACCGGCGTCATCCCGCTGCCAAATAATGACACAGTGTGCCCGACATAAAACCAGCGGAATTGGGCACGCGCGAGGGCGCCTGTTGTCAATATCGATTTCATGAAGGTAGCTTACCTCTTTATGATGGATTTCCGGCCGGGCTTGGTGATCGTAAGGGAATTTTGGCCAAAAGAGTAGACTTATATTTTCTGAGGGTTTACACTAATAATTGAGAGGCGGGGGACGAAGGTCCTCGCTTTGCTGATCCCAATACGAGATTCGCAATCTGCTCGTAGACAGAGCGGATTCTTCATCTCAGAGATCGGCGCGAAGATAGACATGCGAAGGAAAGCGGGCACGACGCTGCGTTCTTGCCACTTACACGCACTTAACTATCCGGTCCCATCCGATAGGTTCCGCATCCAGTCATGGATAAATTCCGCCACCGCGCCGATTGACATAAGGTGAATATCCCCTCTCCTTGTCCGGCCAGGGCCAGTCCCCAAGTTGGTCGCGAGACTCATGACCACTCGCGCTCGCATTGCCTACCAAAAGGATTCCGCGAGGGTGGGGTGATCTCGCTGAGTTCGCTGGCCGTGGCATTTAGGGGGTGATCGAAGCCGTGCATCAATGCGGGGTTGGCGAGAAAAGATGCCAAGTCCCAATTTGCAGATAATGCACAGCGGCAAGAAACCGGCTAAAGCGTGACTTCATGGCCCCGGCCTAACTTTTGCGCATGCCGTGCGACTTCACGCAAGAGCACCACTTCTGTTCCGGACAGACCATGTGACAGGAATAACGTGACGGCGGACGCATCGCGCCGCCGTGAGCCACCGATGAGTCTTGCTAGATCGTGCAGTCGATCCATATGCGGGCTGTCATACCAGAGGAAATCCGGGTCGGAACGGTACTGCTCCGGAAAATCACTGGCCAGGATCTGGACACACTCCGCCATGTGTGGTGGTGGCAGCTCACTGCGTTCATGATACTTGGGCCCCAATGAATTGATGTGTGTCCCGGGGCTTAACCATGCCGGATCGAGGACGGGCGAAGCTGATCCCGTTGCTATCACCACGATGTCGGCTCCCACCACCGCATCGCGGGGCGACGGCGCCATGACAACCTCCACAGGCCACGTCTGCTGAGCAAGAGTGACGCTTGCCTCCAATTGTTTCCGGTCACGGCGGTAGACGGCCACCTGCTGAATGGGCCGAACGGCAATTGCCGCTTCGACCTGATACCAGGCCTGTTGGCCAAATCCAATCACACCCATGGTCTTGGCATCGGCCCGGGCGAGGCTGTCGATGGCCACGCCGCCAATGGCACCCGTCCGGAGACGCCCTAAATGGGATCCGATTGCCAGCGCGGTTAGCTTGCCGGACTGGGTGTCCCACGCCGCTACCAACTGATCGCTAGCTGCCAACCCGGTGAGATATACGCGCAGCCCTACGACCGCTGCCGGCGGGAAACCGCCGGGTGTCCACACCAGCCCCACGTTTCCGGAATCAAATCCCGAGCGGGGTGGCGAAATGAGGGATCCGTTTGCGCGTGCCCGGAAGACGTTTTTCATTACGGCGATTGCCTCGACCATGGAGAACGAGTCCCTCACGTCGTCGTCGGAGAGAATTCTCATGTCTTAGCCCGCTCCCCTTTTTTTAACTATAGAATATCGGGGTCCACGGTGAGTATCCATACGACAAAGGTCGTAGATGGTTGCCCTCAGAAATGCGGAATACTTAATGTCTTCATGCAGCGCATCATCGACATTGGGGGGCTTTTGTTAAAAACACTGGCTACGACAATTGCCCCCGACCAACCGGAAACGCGCCACTCTGACGATGAGGGAAAAATCTGTGATCCATCACGAATTTCGGATACCCAAAATAGTTTACAGGATCCTTTGAGTTCTGCTGCACTATCATTTATCTCTGTTAAGAATTCAGGATAGCGGCTGAAGGCGGCTCCTTCGACCCCACCGCGTCTGCTCGTGAAACCGCCAGTCCTAATCCTTGCGATGATCAATCGACGGAAAACAATCCCATTATTCTTCTGGTTCGGCGTCATGGATGAAACACCTATCGGGCAATGCCGTCCGGCTCATTGATCGTCAGTTCATCCAGCAAAATATCCCAGGCGCGACCATTAGCGCCTTCTCCCGTAATACGGCGACAAAAACTGGTGCGCATATCGACCCATAATTGATAGAAGTTCGTATAATCCAGAATTTCGGGGTCCCGGTCTTCATTGATCAAGTTCCATTGTTGTTGTTCCGCAATCGACGGAGAATGTCCTACGTTCTACCACCCCGCTAAGACATGCACAAGGGCCGGATCGTGAAAAACGTCATCCGGCAAGGGGTCCACCTGATCCGTAACGATCAAGTTCAGGCTGGCAGCCCACAATGGGGGATTCAGCCAAGCCCATAACAATCGATTATCGCTGGCAGATAAATAGGGCCGCCCAAACCAGAGGCTCTCGCCTTGCGTCATAGCCGTCTGTTGAGCCTCGACAACCGTTCCGGCCTTTTTAACCATCCCGTCTTCCTTGACCCACCAGCTGTTCCCAATGGCCAGGTATGATATTTGTCTATGGGGTAAGGTGATGGGCTGAGACGGTATCTCGCAATCATACCGCCAATGGTTGGGATGTTGCCACCAGGCTTCGTAATGATACGGTTCAATACAAAGGTCGTCGGGGCTCATAAATCGGGGGGTATTGCGATCGACGACATTGGAGATGGTGTAGTATTTGTCGCGTGCTCGGGCATGTAGGCTCGTCACGCCATCCCAAGCCGACAGCATCTTCTGACGGACTGCTGCGACAGTTTTGGGCATCGTTCTGTCCCTCCTTTTGTGAGGGATGAGAAACGCCGGGAGTTGTTCCCCTTCGTGGGTCGTGTCATGCCATGGATCCTCGGCCCCAACGACGAGTCAATCGGGGCAGGTCAACAATTCCCGTTGTCTTTTACGGAGCAGTCCACTCAGACACTCGCATCCGCCCCAATAATCATTTGATCGCCGGGCGCCCCTGAAAGAGAGCCGCGAATTCGTCTTCCGACATGCCCTTCGGTGAGGATTTGTTGGACCCGGATTCCGATCTCTGCCAAAGCCGGTAGGCTTCGTTCCCGCCCTTGTGGGACCGGAATGTAAAACCCAGTGACTACCTCCCGATTGCTGAGCGCCAAGGGTTCAGTTCCTGCTAGGAAGCGTGTCGCATGGTCACGAAATGCCTGCACTCCAATGGTCTTCCTAGATGCTCACCTCGTGGTCACATTGTACGACTTTCCGCCGTGCAAATCACCGTGTATGCGTGGGGGTTGTCATGAGAACAGAATGCCCCAACTTATGGGATAAACTTTATGGCAAGGGGGGGCGGTGAATGGTCCCCGGGTTCGCCGTGGCCTTCCGGTTTTGGGCTGGCTGCGGTCTTTGAGTTGCCCGTTCTCCCAATGGGTTGCCTTGGGATGGCTGGTACTGGATAAATTCGACATCAGGGCCTGGAACCCCCGCTTTTATGCGGTTTTCAAGGATCTGAACGAGGAGATTTTTTCAGCAGTATCTAATTATGGCATCGAGTTGCCTTGGAGTTTAATGGGCACCATCCCGTCAATCGCTGGGGCAAGCTTCAGCCATACTTGTCTTGAGACCTCACAAATCCTCCCAATAGCCCAATTGAGAGATTTCCCGAGGGGGTACTTCCAGTTGTCTTGATTTGCTCCACTTCGGAAGCCGCAAACTGGCACCTGGTACTTCCTCTCAAGTCTTCTCAGCGCTTTCCATTGTCAGCTGCCGGGGTCGTTCCGATCTTTGTGTACGCTGATCCCTCAGAGAAAGTACTCACTGGTTGTCGGCAGTAGGTCGCGGTGTCTTCCACTTGACGCCGTAACAGCGTAAGCCAAACGACGCAGCTATATCGCCGCGAACCCGACAATCCATAGAACAACCTTCCATCTTCTTTCGACCGAAAGCGAGAGTATTCTGCAATGCGATGCGGACAAACGCCGTGATGAAGGGCGGGTCCCACACAGAGCACAAATTGATCGGGAAGATAAGCTTGATACAGATGACCACACTCCGATTTCCTGTGTTAGTAGCTCTGATCCCATCGGTAGGTTACCGGCAAGCCATTGATGACATAGACACCGGGCCTGTCAGCTTGCTTTAAAATCATGGGAATCACTCCGGTGATTCGTTGCGTCGTACTTGCTATCGAGCGCATGGGATACGGGTTGTAAAATCGCGGACCATTTTAAGGAGTGGCCGGAAACATTAATTAAATAAAAGGCCCACTAGGTTAACAAGCCTAGCAGGACGATGCTGCCCGACAAGCCTATGAACAATCTTTGACACATCATGGCGACATTGTGCGCGTATGTCGGCAGCGGTAGCGCGGACCATTATTCGCCCCACAGAGTGGCCCCCTTTATTTTCGTGCCCACTCTTGAGTCAAACCCACTCATCGTCAGTGTCATGCCAGCTATAATGGGCATTATTGGATAGATGGTCATATACGTCATGGCCCATGGGGTCATCCAGCTGCGCAAGCAATGAGTGGATATACGCTCAGAAGAAAAAGAGGCAACGAAAAGTCCCAGAAACTGCTCCGGATTGAGGTGTCGGGAATGTTTCCATACCCAGGGAGTCGCGATGTACAGAGCCCGAACGGTCGACCGGATTACTATGGAGGTTCCAGATGTTCCAAAATCGCACGGTTTTAGCTTTATCTTTTGCGGATGCATTTTCTACTCTAGGCGATCAGGTGGGTTTGATCGCGTTACTTTGGTTAGTCATGACGAAATCTCACAATGCGACGGACATGGGCATCTTAGCATTGCTGTTTGGTATACCAGGGCTCGTATCAGGACCGATTGCAGGGATCTTCATGGACGGCTGGTCAAGAAAATGGACTGTGGTACTGGCCAATATGGTCCAATGCACTATCTTTTTTCTAATAGCTGGGTTTTCATCGGGACGCACGGTACCTATTTCCCTATATATTTTGGTGTTTGTTGCTGGTTTATTTATTCCTCCCACATCAATTGGGTCGTTTGTGATGATTGCAGACAATGTCGGCAAAGATCAATTACTGCAAGCCAATGCATTGAATGAACTATTCAGCCAAGTTCCTCTTGTGATTGGGCCCGTAGTAGGCGGATGGTTGATCAGTATGGGGGGGATCCGAATAGCGTTGGCGCTTGACGGGGTTTCATTTTTCCTTGCAGGATGGGCAACGTTGTGGGTGCCAAATGACCATAGCTTTACGGACACCGTCCGGAGCCACGCATCCAAACAATTTCTGTTCAAACCCATCCTGCGTTCGCTGGTCTTCATCCTAAAGACTCCGGTTGTTCTATGGATTACGCTGATTGCTTTGATGATGAATGGGGCTGATGGGGTCTTGGAAGTGGCTTTACCCCTCGTTATTCATAAACAATTGCATCTTTCTGCCACACTTCTTGGAACCGTTTGGATGGCCTACGCGATTGGAACCGCCATGGGAGCATTTCTGAACACGGTAGTTCACATATCTAACACGCACCGTCGTGTTATGGTAGCTATGATTATCGGGTGGGGGGTGGTAATGATTGTCACGGGATTAATGGCCACCATGTGGAGTCTCTTGATTGGATTCGGCCTAGCGGGAGTCTCCTTCGGGGCGTATCCACCCATGGCTCGAACTATCGTTCAATCTGCCATTCCGCACAATAGCAGGGGACAGATATTTAGTGTCAGATCGTCAATTTTGGGCATGGGGGTACCGATAGGAGCATTCTTATCCGGACTGGCTAACACCTACGTGCCCGCTTCCATGATAATTTGCTTTGCGGGAGTGAGCATAGGAATTCTAGGCTTGCTGGTTTGGGCATTCCGTCTAATTGACCAACCAGACCCGGTTACTTAATCTACCACACCATGCACTTATGACGGAGATTTTGCATATGGAATGCAGCCGATGAACGCTCCCAAAAAGGAGATAATCTGGATAAAATACCCAAACTTCAGATTAAGCCGTGAGGCGGGATTCATCTTGCGCTCCCGCCTCACGGCTTTGCTTCTTTTCAATGCGACATTGGAATGGCGACCGCCTAACTAATGACACCACACCTGAAAAAGATCCGGAATCACAGATGATAAGAGGGTGTGACAGAAAGCCAATTCGGCGGTGTCTTGATGGGGTCCGGCGTTCCCCAACGCGTCTGTGTCGCCATATCATAGATGTCGAATCGGCTGGCTTTTGCTTTCGCCAGATGCGGAAAATCATAGACGTTCACGGTAAGAGACGCTTCATGGGGATGCCGTTCCCGACACGCATTCCGGAAGGGCTCCCTTTATCAGGCGTGGATCTTTGTATTCCCATCCTTATCGGGTGACATGTGCGGGCGTACAACCAGAACTCCCAAGATAGAAACCAAAATCCCGATCCCTCCCAGCAGGGTGGCGACTAAGGTCACCGTCTGTCGTTCCAGGATCCATCCCGCCGTCACCATCGCGAGAGGGGATAAGAATTGGTTGACAGAACCCAAAAGCCCGAAAACTCTTCCCCGATAGTCGGACGGAATCTTCTGTTGCAGCCAGGTTGTGATCCCAATATTCACCGGGGACATCGCCATACCAATAACACCGGCGATTATTATAGCCAGCCATCCAACCTTTGTTTGGGCGAATCCCATCAAGCCGAGCGCAAAAAGTGCAATACCGGAATACACGATGGAAAAGGTGGACCACTTTGACAACAGGCGGGGAGTCAGCCATGCCCCCATGAAGAGCCCTCCTCCTAACGCCGTCACGAGAACACCAAACCCACTGGCTTGCATGGCAAATTGGGTGTGGGTGGCAACCAGAAACAGATTTTCCAAAGGCCCGGCCATCATATTGGCCAGAGCCATGGTCAATCCTAATGCCCACACGTCTCCGTGGTGAAGAAAATAGTACGCTCCCTCTCTCAATTGAAGACCCATGGAGGATCGGGGCTGCGGTAAGGATTCAGTTTTTCGAGACCACCGATCGTTCGGCAATGTACGAATCATGATAAAAGACCAGACGAAAGTCCCCGCATCCAGTACGAGCACCCATGACGGATGGGCGAATCCACTGACAAGCACCCCTCCCAGCACAGGCCCCACCAAATCCGCAGTGTGCCGGGTCATGGCTAAGAGGGAATTCACGATGGGGAGATTCGCTCCTGCCAGTTCGGGAATGATGGCCCGTTCACTGGTGGCAAACACTAAGCTCCAGAGTGTATTGACAAAGATAACAGCGTAAACCAACCACAAACGGGTAAGACCCAGTGCCCATCCCGCAGGAATCAATAGGATGAGTACTGCACGAACCCCGTCCGCCGTCAACATCATTTGCCTGCGAGACCAGCGGTCCACCAAGGCTCCCGCCACAGGACCACCCAAGAGAACGGGAAGGCTCACAAAAGCGTACACCATTCCGCTTTGCAAGGGAGAGTGAGTTTTGGCGAGTACGATCCAGGCCAGGGCGATCATTGTCATATACTGCCGAGGCGGGAGATTAGGGCACCACTCCAATAATTGCGGAGAATAGGGTTGCGACGCAGGACTTGCCAGTACATCACAGCACCCCTTCCCGTAAAATAATGACCAAAGCCTGTTCGATATGACTATAGGTTAGAATTTTCTGACTCAACACATGAACTATAGCAACAAATATCACGTCATTCCAGTGAGAGTAAGGCGTGCCGATTCGCGACAGCCGGTAATGAGTCTCTTCGGCCGCTCTCATCAAGCCTTCTTTCTTATCACGGCCGGACATTGCCGGTGAAAAGCCATGCGGGAATCTGTAAAACTATCGGGTGGGACTGATTATATTGTTGTCATGCACCTACAAAACCATAGCATGACGAATTGGTACCGTGAATTTGATCGAGGATATGTCTTCGCGAAAGGCGAACCCAGCAGTATTGATATCCACGAAATTTGAGTGATCCCTCGCACATTGCCAGTGAATCTAATGCCTTAACACGGCAGGAAGGCTCTTAAGGAGGAGAAGACCAAAAATGCAAGATAAATGGGATGACAGTGAGTTTGTCAGGAAATGGGACGTTACGGCAAACGAGGGAAATCCTTCAAGGTCGGAGCACGTGTCATTGATTGTTTCTCTTTTGCGCCATAATTCCGGGTCGGGAGAGAGGGTGCTGGACATCGGCATTGGTTCAGCTCAGATCGAAGCGGAATTTTTTCATGAATGGTCAGACGTGGAGTTCGTGGGAATCGACTATTCAGAAGCGATGTTGGCCTTGGTCCGCTCACGGCTAGATGCACTTCGCATATCTGGTAGTCAATGTGCGTTGATACAGGCCGATATCTTGGATGCGAGCACGTTAAATTTTGCCGATGCCTCGTATAAAAATGTCTTGAGCGTGCAGACCCTTCATCACTTGCCGTTCGAGAAACAGCGCGCGATTTACCGGCAGGTTTACCGACTTTTACAACCCGGCGGTTGGTTCATTCTCGCAGACCGGGTGGCAATAGGCCAACAGGAGCTTGGCGGAGTTCATGAAGTAATGTGGGATTGGCTGGAGATGCGTGCGCCGGTGAAGAGCGGATGGAGCGGCCATCAATTCATCACCCGGTTCGATGGGAAAGATGAACAGCCGATGCGGCTAGAAGAACAACTCACCAGTCTTCGGGAAGCAGGGTTTATGGCTGCGTGTATCCATTTGGTGCTTAATCGTGGAGTTTTTGTCGGGGTGAAAGCCGAGCGAAGAGGTTAGCTCCCATCAATCGAGCGACAAAGATCGCACCCACAACTTATACGCCAAGGTCTGGACGCATGAGAGAGGTCTGTGCTGCTGAGAATGCACCACCATGTGCCAACTATTGGACATGCTATGGCCATATTTTTGACACGTCAATGCGCAAACGAAGATTTGATGTGAGTCTGTAGCGCTTGCGTCCCATAGACTCCGCATCTTTGGTAGGCAAACGAGTCTTAGATTAACGTCAAATATCTGCGAATTTCGTTTCGCACATACGTGTCGTCCCCGCCCGGAAGTAAGGGCAAGGCCCCCACACCGATAGACGTGATACTCTTATAGAATCGATGTTGATGCCAATGTGCAATGAAGCTGTGCGGTAACGGGAACAAGACGATTGCCCGATCCACTAGGCGTTCATGAGGTATCTGAATTCCAACAATCGCATCATGGTATTGATGCATCCCATTGATTGTGCTCACGGGTGGAATGGGATTGCCTGCCCCGTAATTTTTTATATAGTCGTCGTTCATCTCGAATCGATACTTGGCATCAAATATCAGTAGCGGCCCAAGTCCTCTTAACTCCACCACGTGATCAGGCTTTTGAGCAACTGTGGGTAACATCGAGTATTGCCGCTCATAGTGAATAAACACGCTGTGCCCACTCGGCAGTTGCACCTGAGCTGCATGTTTCGCGCCTGACGACAACAAAATATCCACAGGATCTGATGAGACAAGGGGATGGACTCTAAGGGTCCCTTTCGATTCGTCCACGACCATTTGCACTATTGTCAAATAGCACCAATATTCGTACAGAAGACTCAGGTCCTTAATTCCTACAAAAAATCTATCACCGCTGGGAAACAGCCCACTTTGAAGCAGTCGGTGCCAACGAATGACCTGACGGAGAGCAGGATGTGATTGGGCCAATGGAGATGAGGGAATACGTGGCTCGTCCACTATGCGTTCCAGATTTACTTCAGTCGACAGTCGGCGCAGAAGTCTGACAACCTCATGGAGAATCTTATTCAGGCGGCGATTTTTCTGCAATGGTTGGATTTGATTGAGAACTCGCTCCAATCGTCCACGGATATATTGCAACAATTCAAGAAGGTAAACGCGTTCTGCAATAAGCGGATTCCAAACCGCTACAGACGTTATGATGCGATTGTTACCACTCCGGGCGTAAGCTGCCAGATCGCGTTGCTTTAATTTCTTGAGTCGTTCCAAACGTGTTCGTTGCTCGTCGACAGTCAACTGCATCGGCAACGTATGCCATGCGTGCATGGTATCCCGTGCTAATTTTTCCCAAATCGATTCGAGGACCCCGAGCCAATAACTCCACAAATTCGTCGGCCCTTCAGGGAAATTTTCCATTCCTTCTAGAGTGGTACTAATCAACTTTGCAGTGAGCCCACGCACTTTATTTTCGAGATCCCAGATCATAATACGGTAGTCGGTTTGATAGTCCATTTTCCGCGACTGAACTCTTATTCGTACTCCATCCTGACCGATGCGAAATGCAGTCCAACCAACCTGGTGAAATTGTAAAAAGGTATTTGCGACATACATGGGGCCATGGTGGATCCACGTTAGGGTTAAAGGACGATGGTTTTGCGTGACTTCAACTGGCTCATAAGCGCTGACTTGGAATGTATACTGAATATCGTCAAAAAATCCATTATTGTCACTTGATGTTGTCGCTATAGCGGCCTTTCCAATGGAAAATGCTTCGATCTTGGCGCCCTGAGTTTCATTTCCGTACAACGGAACCACTGTGGGCCCGATAAACGCCATGACGGCATTTTCCATGATAACGTGTAACAACTCACCAGAACGATGCATATCCATCCTCAGTGAAGGTTGTAACGAGTTGTTCGATTTTCTCTAACGTCCTCCTAAACCGTCCCCAATTACGGAATTCTTCGATAACCTGTAGCCGACTTTCTGGAGAGTAATCAACCAATTCGGTTCCTCCTAATGTTGATAATAGACGGGTAAGAGCCATAATGTCTCGATGCGCTGCAGTTCCATGAAATTTTGGCAAAATTCGCTGGGCAATTTGTCGATCCAGCAAAGCTTCACGTTGTTCATCATCATTTCGATTAAGGGCCGTTGCGTATGGCAGTCCCAAGAGAATGTAACGATACATTTCTTGTGCGGCTCGGTGTGTGAGGTGTCCTCGCGATCCCCTAAGAGCAGACCAAATGTCGCGAATCATGTCGGTGACTTGCACGTTTGATGGTAAATTGTGTTCATTCCAAGGCCAATGAAATTGTGTTTTGCTAACCATTGGCAAATCCAGTGATCGGTCCACGACCAGCGCATCAGCACTTAAGACATCGAATTCCATAACATTGGCCCGGTCTAAGACTCTTGGAGTAATTGACTGAACGGAGTCGTCAAAGTTCATCGTGGCAATCACGCGGAGTCTCTTTGGCACGTGGAGTACCTCATCTTTTCGTACTGAAAGTTGTTCTAAGTTAGGCAATGGGCCCCATAAGGAACCTTTCGGATCACCGGTCATTGCACTGATAAAATCTGCAAAATAGTGTTCTACTTTGGCAACGTTGAACTCATCGAGACATAATAATGCGTCATCGTCACTTGATCTTAAGACGTTTTCCAAAGCCCCGCCTACTCGTTCATGAGATAGGGGACTAACGAAACCCAAGAGATCTGACGGATCTGCCCATGCTGGGCTTACGGCCACTCTATAATGAGGCCAACCAAACAATAGTGCGATGATATACGCCAGTGTGGTTTTTCCTGTGCCAGACCGTCCGGAAAAAATGACGAAAGGTCTCGTTTGCAGAGCCAGTAGTACATTTAAGAAGTCATCTAGAGAAATTTTATAACCCATCTCAGTAATTGTTTGTTGAGCCTTATGGAGGTCGAATGGCTCCATCCCATATGGAGAGGCAGTTTCCATTGTGCGGAGAGCCTTTTCTGTTGAGGTGTTTGATTGCGTCAATGGAATATCTGTCGGCCACGGGAATGCCGAATCGCTAGTCAGCATTTGGAACGCTTCAGCGCTAAAGTTCCATAAGTAACCTTGTTTCATTTGTCCGCGCCGATCAAAAGGTCCATCGGAGATGTCCAGAAGCATAAGGCTTTCCGGAAACTTTTCGCGGGGATAGGGCGCAGGGAGCTCATAATAATGTACGATGGCTGCCCAACCTTGCTTTGCCCATGCATTGTGGGTGTCCGAGTGCGGATTGTCTCTTTGTTCTGCGTCATGCGTAGCAATGCTTATCGCACGGATAGCTCCGTTACTGTAATGGATCAACACGTCACCCGGGCGGACCTTTGACACTCTGGCCCAATGAGACGGAGTAGTACCACCCGTCGTCTGAATTGGAGCCCAGATATATTCCCCGTTTAGTTCGGAATTGTAAGATTGCCCTTGGTTAACCCACCAGTAAGATTGCGAAGAAGACGTGTCATCACTTTCGTTGGGGACATTAGAGTTTTCTCTAACTTTTGCGTTGTTTTGCCTCGTGTACTCTGGTGCCCAGGTTTCCCAATTGGACTTTAGATAGGCTCTGCCCTCTTCTGAAATTCGCCATTGGCCGGGATTTTCGGAACTATCCAACATGAAGCCTTTTTGAACCATATCATAACGTGCCCAAGGGACATCGTGACCTGACCATCGAACAACTCCCTTTGGGGTTCTATATTGTTTGTCTTCTTGTGTCAATTCCGGGAAATATTCCGCAACCCGTTGGGCGGCTTCCGCAGGCTTCATTGGGCCGTTTGTCTCATCGAGTACCTTTAATAAGGGAATCCAAATGCTTGATCTTCGGGGAAACATGCAACTCCACCTCATTATTCTTTGCGAAATGCAGGGAGGACAAATCATGCAATCTGATCGCCTCTGCAGGAACAACACTTTTAGCTGCAAGAGCAATTATCCGGTTAAGATTTGTCAAGTAAAACTATTCTGTATCGTACCACAAATCAAGATGTTCGCACCGTGTGGCTACTCTTCGACCATCGTCTACGACGGAGGATAAGATGGAATGGCGGCCATGTTAAACATGTAGCTGTTATGCACGAAAAGACGCTGTGAAGTAACGAGGGGCGATTAGGGGGCGGGTGATGTATAGAGCGGCTTTTCGTAAAGTATTCAAATCGAATCCCAGAAACGTCCTGTAATCGCCCGTGCCTCTATAAACCTCTGCCTCTAAAAAAATGTTGTGATAGACTTCA
>PXYT01000073.1 GCA_003023725.1 Sulfobacillus benefaciens
CGCAGCGATCAAGGAGCCAGGAAGCTGTGGGGGCGACCCCGAAACCCCCACCTCAACCCCATCGGGGTTAGGTGGCGGGAGAGTTCATGGAATTTTTTCTCTTCCAAACATCCGCTGCAGCCCCCCCTACTTTGCCTCCGTTTGTGACTGGTCACGTTAAGCAACGGATGACGATAATGAGTGACTGCGCCACCATGAATACAGGGCTCAGCCCTCAGCTTGTCGTGAGGAATGCCCCCTGACCGTCCAATGGTCGACCCCCCAATCTGCCGTGACGACGGGCATGCCGGGGTTCTTTGCCCGTTGTTCTGGGATTTTGGGGGGGCGTGGGCACATATTTCTCCATCGGCCCATACAAGGCCCAAGCGCACATGGCCGGGATAGCGTGTGTCTTGTTTGGCCTAAAGGGACAGCGACAGCGTGACCCAAATTTTGGAGCGCACCGCCGCCGCACGTTCTACCTGCGTCCAGTGCTCTTTCGGTCCTTTTCTGGCCCGGATCTGGATTCTCTCCAAGCGCATGGGACAGCTCTTTACTGGAGCGGCTAACCGCTCTGCGCGGGCATACGGGGGGACTGTCTGTCACGGGCAATGGGACTTTGTGCCACTGCTCCTCATACCCGATCTTGACCGGCCCAACTCGCCGGGCGGAGTATAGCAACTCTGGAATCGGACAACTTGCAAGGTGGCCCACGGATATTGCGTGATTTCCGCCGCCTATTTCCCAGTGGCGAGCAAACAGGTGCAGCCCTCAGCGATAGCGGATAGGGTGATGGTCAGGATCGTCTCACAGGCACGGCCGAATGCCCCGCCCTTTTCGAGAATTCAGCAAGGTGGCTAAAACGGGCCAGAAGGACCTGCCCACGAGCGACTTCGTCGCGCGTTACCAAATGTAGCGTGACTTCGGACAGCGAAAAGGCCGCAAACGGCATAATGTCTTTACGCAGCCACTATAGCCCATAGAGGAGAAATTGTTCACCCCTTATGCGATTCGCTCAACTGTTGGGGGTGCTAGAACTATGCCGCAACCCTTTATGACCCCAATAGCAAATGACCATGATCTCCGGGTTGTAAGTTTTTGCATGCGGTACCATCCTCCCTGTGTACATTGCCTTCATCAATCCAAATAGCCACGTCAAAGCCAAAATCCTCAATAATGTCATCCCAATCCTCGTCGGACTTTATGCGCTGTGCGTATTCTGGAAGGTGATGAAGAACTGACCATAACTGACTGTTACGGGGATTCACTCGAAAGTAAATGTCAGGCTGAAAAATCTTCACATGTAATTCTCAATAGTCCTCATTACCGACAACCGTAAGTGAGAGACGGTTATGCCAAAGGACTGTTTCCGCATTGTGTTCATAACGCACAAAACAATGAAACAGTCTGCGATAAAATTCATTCTCATTGACAACATTGAAATTAAATTTATCCAACAGCAGTACCTCCTTAATCTCTTATTCTAAGCACTGTGGGAAAACCAGACCAAGCCTACAACACACAGACAGTTGGATGTTGCGAATGAGGTTGATCGGAATGATGCCGTTGACCGCAACTCCCACCCAGTTTCTTGCACTCCACTGAAATTCCACACCGCCAAATAGCACATGGAAGGTGGAGATATGAGGCAAGGACAATATCCACCCTGCATATGTCACATTGCTCATGTTTTGTCATAGTTTTTTCGCTTCTTTTCTCTTCGTTACTTTAAAGAAGGTTTCAAATGAATCAGGGTCGCGAGGCCGACGAAACGGCTGTGCGTCTCCAGAACCGCTTGACTCTGTCATTGAGTCACCAAGGAAAGCTGTGGCAACAAGTAGACGCGTAGTCAAACCCGATTGTCTGTAATCCCTATGACGATCCTGGGCAGTCACAAGCCAGCGTCCTAGTATCGCCCGCATCTTTTGTGATACATCCCCTTCACCATCCCCTGGAGTTTCCCTCACGTGACATCCATCCTCTCTATGAATGGATGTCACGGATGTATTGCCTCAAAATGCTCCACCACCGGAAACGGGTGGTAAAAGTGATGCAGCAGCCGTTTCCACTCCTGGTATTGTTCCGACTGCCGAAAGCCCACCGTGTGGCTTTCCAGATCCCGCCACTGCACAAGTAACAAATACTTGCCCGGGACTTCGAGACACCGGTGAAGCTGATGCATGATATATCCGGGAGTGCGAGCGATAATTTTCGATGCCTCCTGAAACGCGGCTTCAAATTGCTTTTCCTGTCCACTTTGGACATTTAACTGAGCAGCTTCCAGAATCATTCTCTTTGTCCCCCCAATGTCAAATATCTTGACTTCTATATCCACATTGCCATCTTTAGTTGCCAACCTCCCCCCGGCTCTGGAGACTTTTCACTGCACTGCCACAAATAGGGGGGTGCATGCCCGACCTCCCTCATAACGGGTTCCACGCCGCCAACATCGACCGTATCCTGTCGATTCGGGATAAAGCAACGGGCAGATCGGCTTGTCGGCGCCAAGCCAGTCCGGCATTGGTGAGTGCCGTGGAGATCAGCCGAGCTTCCAGCGTCCTCCGCAATGTGATCTGCTGTTCTCTGGACAGTGCTTCGAGCACCTGCTCGAACTCCAACGCGGGCCTTTCCCCTCTCAACGCCCGGTGAGCTAAAAAAGAAGCTACATCCCAGAAGACGGGCATTAAGGACACGTCCTCGAAGTCAACCCAGCGCCATCCGCAAGCGATTGGCAACAGATTGCCCTCATGGGCATCGCCGTGAGCCGGTGCCAAAGCCATATCTTGAATGTCAGCCGTCAACCGATCAAATGCCGTGAGGAGCCAGTCTATTCGCTCATCCATCACTTCTACGGTGCGTAGAACGTTTCGCGCTTCGATGCCGTGCCGCCAGGCTCCCAGAGGAGGCAACGGTTCGTCAAATTGGGCCATTGCCGACGTTAGCGCCCGTACCATTTGCAATCCGTCGTGCGTGTTCAGGCTTGATGGATACTCCGGGATAGGGGCATACTCCCAGAGGGTCATGCATGTCTCTCCTACCGGATGAGGACCGGGTGAAATCATAGAACAGGGCAAGACTACAGGCACACGGCAACGGGATAAATGGTTTGCGACACGCAGTTCCCTCTCAAATATGTGTCGCTCGATTGAGGCATCATCCCCCGGAAACAGAGTCGCCACTCGGGCTACCACCGGATATGGGATTAGGTGCACAATCAAATTGCCGGCATCGGACAGAACCTGTGGTCTAATACCGGTTAAACCAAAATTCTCGGCCGAACAAACCACTTCGCTCAAACGTTGTCGTAAGCTTAAATCCATGAAGCATCCCCCACTACCTATAGACCTCATGACTGTGCTCCCGACACCAAGACGGCAGACTATTTTACAGTATACCAAGTGAGATAAAGGCACAGATCTCTTTTCATTGGCCCTCTGATCAAAGCAACAGTTCGTTAAAAGGTGAGCGAATAAGTGAATCGGCATGCGAACATGCCGTCAAATGTCTCCCCTACGGTTGAATTTCATCTTGATCTGGGTCAAGAAAATTGCAAAAAGTGAGCGTAGTTTAATTTGACGTTCATCGAATTTAGATGAATATGGCTGCAAAGCCAATTTTTGGGTTCCTCGACCCTCTGGGAACGTTTGGGATGATGTTGTCCTTTACACCAACAGTGTCCCGGGGTGAATGCTTTGGGCAGCCCAACTTGGTTTCTTGAACAAATCCTCAATCTTTTCTGCTACCACATCCGTAAGTTGTTAGGTTACTAGTGTTTATTGGCACTCAGGCTTGGTCATCGATGTTGTTCCTAACCCGGGTTTTGTCGCAGAAAGCCTCGAACCTGCCTGCGCCTCATCCGTTCAGAACGTCAGGGCAAAGAGTGCGAAACAGTATATTTTGTTGTTGCCAAGAAGCTCACTGCCTTTACGTCAAAGGAGTTGGCATACATGGCAATTATTCCTGGTAACACCCGGCTTAAAAAGGAAGAATGACAAATCGTGAAGTTCTGTGAGCATCATTCCCCGAATCACTTGGGGTGCTGAGCCATCATCCAGAGCCGGGAAGCCAGCCACAAATTTTCCCGGTCGGACGTTTTCTCTAAACTGGCCAATCCGAGAATTTCACAGGTTTTTCGAAGACGGTAACGCACCGTGTTTTGATGCAGAAAAAGCGCACTGGCCGTCTTCTGCACACTGCCGGTGGACAAGTAGGTGTACAGAGTGTCAATCAAACCTTGGGACCCCTGCCCGCGGACCAAAGGGCCTATCCAATGTTCCATGAATTGCTCGCGGCTGGTTTTATCGACCGAGATCAATAAATCGGCAAGCTGATACGAATCCAAGGTCCGGTAAGTGCCGTCGGAATGGGTACGTGTCCATTCCAGCATTTTGACGCGCATGTGGTCCAGGGCCTGGCGTACTGATTGTCCACTTTGCCTCGATAACGACATCATGATGAGCTCGGCAGCGCTTAGCCGGGATATCTCCTGTCTTAAGCGCGGCCAGGTTTCACACGGCTTTTGGCCCCGAACAACCAACCACAAAAACGAACCGTCCCAGTACACTTCTGCCCCGGCACAAGCCCCCGTGACCAATTTTTGCACGGACAACGTGTCTGATCGGGACCACTCGGTATTGCTCCCGGTCCGCTTCATTCCGACCAGTTCGTCCCACAGTTGGGGCTCTTGCTCGTCGCGCCCGGGCTGTCGTTCCGATGTTCGGCCCCTTATTCCCGGGATCCATGACGAACGCCGATAAACCTGATCCCATTCTTGACTTTGATTTTCCGACAAAAGCCAGCTGGCCGTTTCGCGGATCGCGGGCCACAGGCGGTTAAAACTGGGTGTCTCCGTCTTGTGCCAAACGCGGAAGGTTCCCTCGTAAGGAAAACAGCCGATAGAGGCTTCAAAGTTTGGTGGTCTCGGCGGCAATTCGCCTCTCTCCGGGAACACCGACAAATTCCACATGTCAGTTATATCGGTTCGGATTCCCAAGGCTTCGACAGTGTCTCTAAACACGGACCAGGACAAGGTGTTCCGAACATTCTTCAACCGCTCCGCGAGTTGCAAGTCTTCGGGAAGAAACACAAACCGGGAGGAACGGGGATGCTGGCTTTTGGCTTTTTCACTGGATTGGTAGACATCCTTTATTCCCCCCACGAAGCGTTCCAATAACAGCGCATCTGTCGGGGACACCGGATAAGCCTGCCGGTGGGTAACGTAGAGCACGCCCTCGAGGCCCGTGGGCATGGCCCACGGCACGATGGCCCCACTGAGGATCCCTTCGTCATCAATCATTCGGGTGACCGTCGCATCTCTCATAGCCGATCGGCGGTAATCAGGGATAACGACACTTTCGTGGGTTTTGGACACCGTCCCCCCCACTCCGCGGCCGACTTTCAGATGAAATCCGAAACCCGGATTAGAGATTCCCCGGTTTGACACGGTTTCGATAATATCCGACTTGCGGCGGACAGCCGTATAAACCACGGGAGCCTGGGTTAGGCGTTGGGCATAGTAGACCAGTGCGGCAAAAATGTCTTCGGGCCGACTCTGGGCTAAATATAGGTGGATTCCCATTTCGTTGAGCAAATTGACAAAGGTTTCTTCCCGCTGCTTTTGTTCCGTTTGCCAGCGGTGCCGCAAGGCTGCCACAGCATGCACGAGCCAGGAATTTCCGCCGGGGCCCAGCCCCTTGACAAAAAGAGTCGGCGCATAACTGGGATATAGTGCCTCGGGCATTAAGGGAATACGGCGTGCGGGCGCAGGGCTTGAAGCATAAGAAAGGCTTTCATGGACCTCGGGAGGATGAAACGGCAGAGGCCACCCAATCCGCACGAGCGCTTCCAGCCCTGTTTCCAGCGCCGTCACCACGGTAGGCCAGTCTTGGTGATTTTGCACCAGCCAAACCAATGGCAGTGTCAGAGGATGGGATGCGTTCGAGATATGACCGCCTTCGGTGCCGCTTCTCACCACATGGATCACCTCGTCACTTATTCTACACCTGTTGTTCATTACAACAATGGGAAAACTCACTCTGTTATGTATTTTAGAGGAATTCACAAATCCGTTATGTCGACCAATCGCTATATTCAAAACGAGGTACCCAGAAGAAAGGAGGAAGTCGAAATGGCGCAAACAGTGCCCCGCATTCTCGCTATTGATGCGGGGGGGACGATGACGGATACGTTTGTTGTTGACGAGGCAGGGGCATTTACGATTGGCAAGGCGCAAACCACCCCGAACAACGAAGCCGAAGGATTGCTACGATCTTTCGACGATGCTTTACATTATTGGAACATCGATCGCACGAGTGCAGCACCCCATCTGGGTGCCGTGGTATACTCAGGAACCTCTATGCTTAACAGGCTACTGGAACGCCGTGGTGATGGACCCATTGGCGTGATTGTCACGGCCGGGATGGAAGATTACTTCCGTATGGAGCGAGCCGTGCAGACCTATGCCGGATACCCCTTTTCGGACCGGCTACACGTGGTCACACATGTCCATAACGAGCCGTTGGTGCCAAGGCGCTATGTCAAAGGAGTCAGAGAACGCATCAGTTTTTTCGGTGAAGAAGTCGTGCCCTTATATGACAACGAAGTACGCTCGGCCGTCCATTCTCTGCTGCAAATGGGAGCACGGGCCATTTGCATCAATTTTCTCTATTCCTACCGGGATCCGCGTCATGAATCGGAAGCCATGGCCATTGCCCAAGACGTCTTACGCGAACAGGGATCCGATATTCCTATCTATCTGTCTTCCCGTTCCAATCCGGTTCGAGGAGATTTGGCCCGTCTCAATACACTGGTAGTGGAGGTTTATGCGGCCAGACCCTCCCGTCAACAATTGTTTAACATCCGTGATCGCCTTAAAGAGGAGGGAAGTTCCGCGCCGGTTCGTGTTCTCGCATCCTATGGCGGCACTGTGTCGCCGGACGTGGAGTGGCTGGTGACCACCCTGATATCCGGACCTATCGGAGGAATTCTGGGAGCCAGGCGTCTAGCCGATACCTACCAATTCGAGAATGTAGTGTGCACGGACGTGGGAGGCACCAGTTTTGATGTGGGCCTCATTACCGAACGGGAACTCCTGACACGAACGGAACCCACCGTTGCCCGCTTTTTGCTAACATTGCCAACATTAGCCATGGACTCCATCGGAGCAGGTACGGGAACGCTGGTTCGGATTGATCCGGCGGTGAAGCGCGTCACACTGGGACCCGACAGTGCCGGATACAGGCTCGGGGTTTGTTATGAACCCGGAGGTGTCAGTGTACCTTCCATCACCGACTGTGACTTAGTCCTCGGCTATATTAATCCCGACTATTTTTTGGGTGGCGAGGTCAAAGTCGACAGAGACCGCGCTCTGGCGGCTATCGATGAACAAATCGCCCGGCCTTTGGGCAGTGATCCCTTCTCGGCGGCGGAGGGGGTAGTGCGGTTATTGGAAACGCAAATGCGCGATCATCTCTACGGTATGGTGTTGGGCCTGGGATATTCTCCCGAAAATTACCGCTTACTCGGTTATGGCGGAGGCGGCCCGCTCCATGTGGCCGGATATACCCAAGGGCTCGAGTTCCAGGACATTTTGGTACCCAGTTGGGCCGCTGCCTTTTCCGCCTTCGGGGGGGCCTGTGCCGACTATGCTTACCGCTACGACCGCAGTATTGATCTTCTCATTACCACAGACGCCGGGGCCAGGGAGATGGTGGCCCAATCCTTGAATTTGGCCTGGCAGGATCTTCACGACCGCATCGCCGATGAATTTCTCCGTGACGGCTTGAATCCGGACGGCATGAGTTTTGTGCCCTCAGTGCGCATGCAGTATATGGGCATGCTCGACGACATCGAGGTGCGAGCGGTGTGGCCGATGGATGCCGGGGAAGGTTTAACTGATTTGGTGAAACGATTTGACACCTTGTTTGCCAAAATTTTTGCCCGTTCGGCCAGAAGTCCGGAAGCCGGATATTTCGTTACCAAAGCCATCGGTGTCGGTATTCTTCCCACCGAAAAGCCGGTGCTCCCGGCCTTTGCGGTCGGAGATGCCAAAGCTGATCCCTCGGCAGATAAAGGCCGCAGACAACTTTTCTGGCGGGGCGAGTGGCATACCGCCCGCTTATGGGAAATGGAAAAACTCCGGTCCGGCAATGAAATCATTGGTCCTGCCGTTATCGAAGCCCCTGCGACCACATTACTGGTCCCCCCGGGGCACACAGCATTATTGGATCAGTACCGGGTCTTCCATTTGATGAATGGATAAGGAGGTGCCTTCATGGCTGACATGACTGAAATGAGCTTGAAAGATCGTCTGGAAGAATCGGTGAAACGCTACCAGCAAACCGGGCATTATCAAGGGATCACCCGGTTGGAGCTAAAAGAAACCGAGCCTTTCCGCTACGAAAAAGTCTATAGTGAATTGCGCGGGGCTTTAGTGTCAGCAAGAGAAACGGCGCTGCACATCTCCGCTTCCCCCATCGTTCGCAATATTGGGGAGCTCTGTTTTGCGTTTTATACTCCGGAAGGCGATTCGGTTGCGGTATCCACAGGCATCATCACCCATGTTCACACGATGAGCGAAGCCATCAAGTTTATGATTCGCCAAGGCTACGAAACCAATCCGGGTATCAAGGAAGGCGACATCTTTTGCAACAACGATCCCGACTTGGGGAATGTGCACACCACCGATGTTCACACCATCATCCCCATCTTCTGGGAAGGGCAGTTGATGGGATGGGCCGGAGGGGTAGCGCATCAGGTGGATATTGGGGCTTCCACACCGGGTCATGATCCTGTAGCCACGGCCAACCGGTTCGAAGACGGTTTTTATGTCACGGCCGAGAAAATCGGGGAAAACCACGAAGTCCGCAAGGATTTCAAGATTCGTGCCCAACGCAGCGTGAGAACACCTTTGTACTGGGACTTGGACGAAAAATGCCGGATTGCCGGGATTTACATGGTGCGTGACGCCGTCCACCGCATCATTCGCGAAGAAGGATTCTCCTATTTTCAACAGTTCATGCTGGAAGCCGTGGAAGAGGGCCGCCAAATCTTTATGGCCCGAATCCAAGAACGTCTGGTCCCAGGCATCTACCAAACCGCTTCGTTCATGGATGCCCCGTATAAGGGGAAAGCCTGGCATCCCGAGCAGAACCATGATTTCATGATGCATGCGCCCATGACCATCACTATTGATGCGGAAGGCCACTTTAAACTCGATATGGACGGCGCCAGCGGTCCTGGCCCCTTCCCCTTCAATGCGTCGGAAGGATCCATGCAAGGGGCCTTGTGGGTTCAAATCACACAAACCTTGGTCTATGACGGCAAAGTCAATGATGGGTCGTATTTGGCTGCCCAACATTATTTCCCGCCGGGCTCCTGGTGCAATCCCGGCAATGCCTTGTTGGCCTATGGCACTCCCTGGGCCTATCTCATTCCCGCTTTCACCGGCATGTTCCGTTTATTGTCCCGGGGATATTTTGCCCGGGGCTACCGAGAGGAAATTGTCTCCGGCTACGGTTTTACCGGCGATCCGACCCAAGGCGGGGGCACACTCAGCAACGGAGCATATTTTCCGGTCTCGAACTTTGAACTGTGTGCGGTCGGACTGGGAGCACGCGGCACCATGGATGGACTCGACGCCGCTTATGCAATGTGGAACCCCGAGGCAGATATGGGAGATGCAGAAGTCTGGGAAACTGTTGAATCCGGACTGTTATATCTCTCCCGCCGATTTAAGCCCGACACCGCCGGTTATGGACGCTTTCGCGGAGGAAGCGGCTGGGAATCTCTGCGCCTGGTCCACGGCGTCAAGGATCTGCAACTCTACTCCTGGCGAGAAGGACGCGTCTTTCACGGTGGTGCGGGATTATTCGGAGGGTATCCCGGCGCCACCGGATACCGGCTTTTTGTCAAGAACACAAAATTCTACGAGATGGTCGCCCAACACCAGCCCTATCCGCTCGGTGATCCCGATCCGGCGGCTCGTGAGCTGGACACAGGTCTTGGCGGAGACTGTTTCGTATCCCGGGACGCCCTCATTTTGCCGCAGCCCTTTCAAAGCGGGGACGTCTGGCTCTCACTCTTTTCAGGAGGACCGGGTTACGGAGATCCTCTGGAGCGGCCGGCAGAAGATGTGGTCCGCGACGCGGAAGGGAACTTCTATCTGCCAAAAACGGTCGAGAGGGTCTTTGGCGTTGCTCTTGGCGTAGATGATCAAGGCCAGTTCAGCGTTCAGCCGGATGAGACGGATCGTCTGCGACGGGACATTTTGGCCGAGCGAGAGAAAATGTCCGTTCCTTATCAGGAATTCTGGGAAAGAGAACGGCAAAAGATTCTGCAAAAACAGCTGATAGAGCCGGTTAAACGGATGTATCAGGAATCCATGACCCTATCACCACAATGGTCCGAAAAGTTTAAGAGTTTCTGGAGCTTGCCCAAGACATTTGCTTTTGAGCTTGACAACCTCTGAGTGCAGGCATTCTTTCTTTAGAAATAAGGAGGACAACGTGTCATGGCCAATGATGATGAGAACAAAAAGACCGTGCAGGCTCTCATTTCAGGAGAATTACCTTGGGCCGAGATGAAGGATCTCATGTCCGGCACCAAAGATCCGGAGCGTTTCCGAGTCGTGCGCAGTATCTTGCAGTCAATGGTGCCCTTTCCCGAAAAGATTCTGTTGCCGCTGACACCCCATCTCTTCATCGTGCAAAAACAATCGGAGCGTATCGTGAAATGTGATTGCGGCTATGAATTCGGTGATTACCGCACCAACTGGAAATATTTTTCCCGGGTGAGAGTCAGAGATTCGGAAGAATCTCTGAAGTCCCTCTATCATCCCGATCAAGGAGTCGACCCTCAGTGGATGGAACTGCGAGAGTTCTATTGCCCTGGGTGTTTTCGCCTGTTGGAGACCGAAGCCGTGCCCCCAGGCTACCCGGTTGTGTTTGACTTTCAGCCGGATTTAGACTCTTTTTACCGGATTTGGCTCAAAGAACCTTTGGATTAGCATGCGATTTCCATCCGGGTAATTAGGAAAGATTTGGATTCGAGGGATGACCATTTTCATCGGCCATACGGAGCAGACGGACCATCCTCCCGGTCCTTGCCAGCCATGTCTCTTTCAGCCAATCCGTCGGACAGTCTGCAAGGGGTTTGGCCATATACAAAAGATCTTGGCTCGCTGTTTCAGGGTATCACTCAAGCAGTGGGAAGCCGGAGAGAATCAGGAACGTGACGAATGATTTCTTGCCGACGAGGATGGTTCAGATAAGCCGCAGTGGTGCTGGCTGAGCCTGTTCGATGTTATGCGCCCAAATGGGCCGTGTTCGAGGTGATCCCTGCAGAATTCACAATAAAGGAGTCTTGCCTCATGATTACAGAAGGCGAAGTCTTATGGAATCCCACACCAGAGCGTCGTCGGGCCGCCAATATCAGTGACTATCTTTCTTGGCTCGAGCGCCAGGGCCGATCCTTTGACGACTATTCTGCCTTGTGGGAGTGGTCGGTAACAGACTTGGAAGATTTTTGGGGCTCCGTGTGGTCATACTTTGATATCTTGTCACCGCCCTATGAGAGCGTGCTCAAGGATCGGCGCATGCCGGGAGCCCAGTGGTTTCCGGGAGCTCGGCTCAATTACGTTCAGCAGGTGTTCCGCAATCGCCCGCCGACAAATCCTGCTCTCCTTTATGCGCGCGAAGACGGTCATCCGCAATCAATGTCGTGGGCCACTCTGGAGGATCAAGTGGCCCGGCTGGCCCACACCTTCCGCATGTTGGGGTTGGAACAAGGGGACCGGGTCGCCGCCTACTTGCCCAATGTTCCCGAAACCGTCGTCGCGTTTTTAGCCACTGCGAGCCTAGGAGCGATTTGGTCGGTGTGTTCACCGGATTTCGGAGCCCCCAGCGTGATTGACCGTTTTCGACAAATCGAACCCACCCTCTTGATTGTCGGCAACGGCTATCACTACCAGGGCAAAATTTTTGACCGCCGTTCCCAAAGCCAAGACTTGATTAAGGCTCTGCCCACTGTATCCCAAGTTCTGATGGTGGATACCCTCCAAGACGGAACCCCAGGATCCTGGGGCGGACAGATAACGTGGGAAGAAGCGCTGAAAACGCCGGCTCCCCTGGACATCACTCCCGTTCCCTTTGATCACCCGTTGTGGATTCTCTATTCCTCGGGAACGACCGGGTTACCCAAGCCCATTGTGCACGGTCACGGAGGGATGCTATTGACCCATTTGGTGTCGGGTGCATGGCATATGGACATTCATCCCTCCGACCGGTTTTTTTGGTTCACCACAACGGGTTGGATGATGTGGAATATCGTGGTCAGCTCACTATTGGTCGGAGCCACGGCCATCCTCTATGACGGCAGTCCCTCTTTTCCTGCCGCCGATACCTTGTGGAAGTTTGCCGAAGAAACCCAGATGACCGTTTTCGGCACCAGCGCGGCTTATTTGCACGGCTGCTTGAAAGCCGGTATGGATCCCGGCCGGCGCTTTGATCTCAGCCACTTACAAGCTGTGGGATCGACAGGATCCCCTTTAAGCCCGGAGGGATTCGCCTGGGTCTACGAGCATGTTAAATCCGATCTCTGGCTGGCCCCTGCCAGCGGAGGCACAGATATTTGTTCGCCTTTGGTTGGAGGTGTGCCCATTTTGCCTGTCCGCGCAGGAGAAATGCAGTGCCGCATTCTGGGTGTGAAAGTGGAAGCCTACACCCCCGAAGGGCAGCCGGTCATCGACCAGGTGGGAGAGTTGGTAGTGAGCGAACCCATGCCGTCCATGCCTCTCTACCTGTGGGGTGACTCTGATTTTCACCGGTATCAAGCCAGTTATTTTTCCGTGTTTCCGGGTCTCTGGCGGCACGGCGATTTTATCAGAATCACGCGCACGGGCGGCGCGGTTATTTATGGGCGTTCCGATGCCACCATCAACCGCTTTGGCGTGCGTTTTGGAAGCGCCGATATTTACCGGGCCGTGGACCAAGTGGATGCGGTGGCGGAATGCCTGGTCGTGGACCTGGAAGCTTTGGGACGCCCCTCCTACATGATACTGTTCGTCAAAATGAGTGACAATCGGGAATTGGACGATGCGGTGCGGGAGACAATCAACAGCCAAATTCGCCAAATCTTGTCTCCTCGCCATGTTCCTGATGAAATCGTCGCGGTTACTGACATTCCCAAGACCCTCAACGGCAAGAAAATGGAGGTGCCAGTCAGAAAGCTTCTGTTGGGGCAGCCGGAACATGAGGTGTTGAGCCGAGATGCCATGAGCAATCCCGAGTGCCTCGACGAGTATGTGGCGATTGCCACGCGCTTGAAGCTAAAAGGCCAATCCTAACGTTGCAAGCGAGTTGCTTCGGGCATTGGGTCACTTCTGCGTGCGAACGGATTCGCGGGCCGGAAAGACCGGGAGAATCTTGCATCGCAAGAACAGTTGAAGAAATCGGTACAGTTCGTCTTCTGCGACCGGGACACTCAGCACTTCACGCCGAAGAATGCTGTGAGGCCCATGATGGTGCAAAGTGCAAGAGTGATCCCAGAGCCTGGGACGCTCACCCGAGAGCGGAGATCCACCGATTTATCTGCGGAGAGACTCAGCCAATCCATATCAACTTCACGGCGAGGCTTATGCCGCTTGGGGTTCCGCCGACGTATCCGGATGCCCCGAACTCAGAGATGATCCCCACGACAAAAGCCCGGGAAATTCCCGGGCTTTTCATTTCGCAAACTCCACACTTAGGTCGGATCCGCACGTTTCCCTCCGGCCATTCCAAGACCGGATCAAAACGCATTGGTGATGAGGAAAAGATAGTCTCCGTTATAAGGCGGTCCCACTCCTCCTTCGCCGCCCAATGTGTCCTCATGAAGCCGGAGAACGTCCGGTACATTCGATGCCGAGCCGGTTCGATAAGCGATGGTGACATGTTCGGTAGGCGAACTCAGTGTCGATGCGGTTGATCGCTGTGAGGCATTCATCACTTTGGGGGCTATGCCCAGAGGTGCCAGGTGCGATAGGACGCTCAGGTCGGTTAACGGTTCCCCTTTGGCGTAAAATAGCTCCACTTGGATGTCATAAGAGGTATTAGCCTGAATTTGGCCGACGGTTTGGAGTGAACTGGTCGCCGTATTCCCATTGACTGTGGATGCATTCAATGGAACCTGTTGACTCACCGGCAATGTGCTCGTCCCAAAAGAGATTTGCGTCACATCGGCACTCGTCGGGGCAGATGGCAACACCTTAAAGACTATCGGTGCTCCAGAAACAGGATATGGGTTCTTAAAAGTAAAGGACTGTGCCCCGCCAGTCATATAATGGAGTCCAATGTCGTCACTGCATCCCCCCCGGGTGACAGAGCAATAATTCAAGAAGCTGGGATGAATCATGACTCCCACCCCGTCAGCCATGGTTCCCGGAACAACATGGCCTTGGGCATTGACGGGTTCCAAGAGCAGTTGTTGCGCAGTGGAGGACTCATACAGCGGATTTTTACCGTTGACGGCTTGTCCTTGGGGGGTGAACACCCGCCAGCCGACCTGGTTGGCAGTGTTGGGCACACTCTCAATTTGCTGACTTCCACCCAAATTGTTTTGGCTGAGCGGTTGGAGTGTCATCGTCTCCCAGGCACTCGTCCCAGCCTTCACTTGGATCGTGCCTTGACCATGGGTGAAGTGCACCGGTACGCTGCCCGACTGGACCCATGCGGAGCCGTTGTATACGGAGAGGTTGCCGGGATTCTGAGTGATCTTTACACTCCCGGTGCCCGAATAGGTGCTTTCGAGCAGTCCGTTATGGGTCAAGGCATCGACAACAAATGTCTTGGTGCCAGAAGCGGGCACGTAAGGAAAACCCGTCATAACGGCGGCGTTTTGCGGCAAAACGGAAGGCTGTTGCACGGGACTCCCAATGGCGGCAGGCAATTTTGTGACATCGTAGACATTGTCCCATTGATAACCTTGGGCATCAAACACTTGGGCAGAAGGAATCCAATGCAAGACACCTTGTTGATAGAGATAAATTTCGGGATTCATGGCCAGTTTAAAGAGTTGAACCGGGGAGCCGATTGGATCCGGCAATTGTTGAACCGTATGCAGCTGGTTCCATTGATACCCTAGATCGTAAAACATGGTGGCGGAGGCTATCGCATGGAGTTTACCATTCCGCTCCACATACACCGTGGGTTTTGATGCCAGTTTATAAATGGGACCGGGCACCGTGGCAGCCTGGGCCGCAGCGGAAAAACCCCAATTGGTACCGACTAAACTAATCAATGAGGCACCCGCCAGGGCAGTAAGCCGCCTGATAAGAAGATTCATTCATCATTCCTCCCGGATAATAGAATTGTCGCAGGACCATTCAAAGATCCTTGAACGCAAGTGCGGCATTCCCACCGATTCACCACCGGAATTGCGGGAAAGTCTCCATCGGGCCGCCGCGATTTTTTCACCCTCTGGGCCGATGTGCTCCACGGAAGCAACATTGACCTTGACCTCTTGTACCTCGTCATGAGAAGAGACCAGGTGTGAGCGGTTTCTTTCGTTCCGTGTGTCTCAGAACGCCGGACGGTGAGCAAAGGTAGGCGCACGACTTTAGGTTGACTACCATTGCAACTCCAGCCGACTAAGTCGTCACAATACTCATTTTACTGTGACAAATTGGGCAAAATTTCCGAGCATATTGTTTATGATAAGGTCCTGGCTTAATGGTCCGCAACCACGGATAAATGATAGGAAACTGCCGTCAGGAGCCATATAACGCTCAATTTCGTCGATCCTGCTCTTTTCATTAAATCAAGTCGTCACATATTGCAAAATTTCGTGGCACTCGCAAAACGCTTCTTTATATAGAGGTGCTATATAAAGTACTATAAATCGGAGGCGCTGCACGTTGTCGTTTTGTCATGATGAACACGCCTGATAGCTATAGCAGATCATGACACTGTTCTCCTCCCACCGTGGTTCATTCCATTAGTGCAGGCCGTCACTGATCATCAAGCTCCACGACCTTGGTATCCACCTTGAAGAGTGCGGCCATCTTGTCGTAGTGATCCCCCCATGTCGAAAATCCGGTGCTGCAACAAAACTTCTCAAACTCCCCAACAAAACCGCCCACCTATTGAGATACTGTATGAGAAGGAGTTGACCCCGGCTTTGTGAAAAATCCAGGCAATGGCCAATGAGGCCGACGCACAGGGGGGCGACCCCAACTTCGTTGCGTCGCCATCAAATTCGGTGCCAACCCTGGGTTTGAGCTCTTTACGGCAGCCAAGATGGCTGCGCGATTTGGGGATGAAAACACTCCTGTCGGTATTCCTTGGAGCGCAAGGAGTTGCAGTGTCGTCCCTATTCCCCAAAGCGGCACGACATGTGACGAAACGGCGAATCCAGTAACAACCACATAGACAATACTTGTGCTCACTCGTGCCGGAAGTACTCGATGCGATCACAAGTTTTTATGATCACGAAACTAGCGATTATTGCCACCGGATTAGTGGTTTCAGACACCATTCTTTGCCTACGGTTACGATAATGACATTAAGGAGGGTTCACGGTGAAGGTTCCGAGTGTTCCGTCATTTGTTACGGCTCTAGCCAAATCTCAGGCGGCCCAAATGGACGACCCTATGCCGACGTCAGTGGAGTGTGTCTTAACCACACGCCAAGTTGCCGTCCAATCAACAATGGCCGCCCATGTAGTTTCCAACTCTCCCGTGTATCTTGTTGTTATGCACGGGCATTTTATTGATCGCTCTGCGCGAATTCCCCCAGGCCAACCCTTTCCTCAAGGAAATACGGTTCTCTTTACAATAGATACCAAAACACAACAAATATTAGATTTCGGTATCTGTAATCAATCTGTTCACCTGGCTGCTCTTGGTCACGTCTATCCCCTAACCTGGTAAAAGGTACCCGTGATCTCTCTCACGGCCGTGTGCAATCCATAAGGTGCCTTAACACCATCGTCTCCATTGCCGGGGGCCTGAACGACTCCGAAACGTCAACCCATATGATGCATCCTAAGATAAGTCAGGTTGGAGCTCCAAAATGGAGGAAACCTGGCTTCAAAGTTAGCGTTTCACGCGAAATGCGGCACGGCTATGACGGGCATAGGCTAAGAGATGCCGGATAGTTGCCCAGGGTATTATCAACAAAGGCTCCATCGGCGCGTTGTGGAACAATAGTCCCCGGTCGCGAAGACCGTCCGTAGAGTGGCAAGGGCCCCAAGAGAGCTTACAGGGCTATGGTGATCGGCAGAGTCACCGGATAGCGCCTGTCCAATCCGGGTTCACACGAGACGGTTCGATGAAAGGGCCGAACTTCCGGAATGGAGTACTAGCTGCCAGGGAACTTGTATCTTTCTTTTAACAAAAACTTCACCTAACCACACCCCGTCTGACTTGAGAGCACGTCCAATCGCGACATAGGAGCCCTATCGGCCGCCTTTTATTGCTACGGGGGCCAAAACCATGCCATCAGAAGGCGCACTTTGTCCTAGTCCGCGTTCTCTAGTCCTTGCGAGTTACCAAAGTGGTTTTTGTGATGATATTAACTTGTATCAGCCTTAACTTGAGACAAAAATGATACACCCGGCGGATTGTGCCAAATTATACTTTATCCAGATGGGGACGCATAAGTTGCGTGTCGCTTTATGTAATAGGGAGGTGTATGGTCATAAATACCAACATTGAAAAGGCTGCCTCGTTGCCAACTGAGTCCATGGCGCTGGCGGGACAAGAATTGGCCTGGGAATCTCTTTACGCGTCTTATGCTATTGACAAACACCACGTTGCTTATGTATGGGGAGCCCCCGGAACCGGGAAAACTCACTTAGTTCAAAATTTTAGTGATTATTTACAAGAAAATTCGCATTCCGTATTGTGGTCATCCGTCCGGTATGTCGGGCTCTCAAAACAAGACTGGGAGCGTCATTTGTCCCGTTTCGCGGAAGGCCATGGCGACTTATCCGGTGAGATGCTTATCCAGGCCATGATTTCCCGCTGTCAAAGACAGCCTTTTTGCTGGATTGTCGACGCCTTTGACAGCCTCGGCTCCTATCGTGAGTCGATTATTCAGCTGGCCATGGAATTACGGCGTCACGGAGGTTATGTCATTTTGACCGGCCGCACCTCCCCTTTTCGCCTATGGTCCGCGCAATCTTATATCAGAAGTCACATCCACGTTATTGAATTGACCAATTGGGAACCGGAATTTGCTCGCACGATCCTGGCGAACCGGGGCGTGACGGATGCAACAATCGTAGAGACAGCCATCCGGCTGTCACAAGGCAGGCCACAATTGCTGACAGCCATTGCCGACGGGCTCTCGGTTCTCCAAGATTCCACCGTGCCAGCCGAAACTCTTTCCTTCATGACCAATCCGGTCGACTTATCGGGATATCTCATTGAACAAATCTGTCATCCCGGATCCCAACGCATGACATGGCGGGCTGGACAGTCGTCTGACTCGGTCGATACCCTGATTGCGGCCGCAGCACTGGTGCCCATGTTTAACCGTGAGTGGATGACCCGCGTTGTAGGGCGCACGGTCGTCAACCACTTCTGGGATGAATTTGTCACATTGCCGTTTCTCGAGAGCTACCGTGGTGGATATTACAGGTTGTTTGTCCACCTTCGCCCTCAAATCGCGGCCGTCGTGCAGAAGAACCGGCCCTGGACCTGGGAACAGTGGACCAAAAAAGCTGCCGGGTACTATCTGAGCCGTCTGCAATCGGGCACCACGGACTGGCAACAGGCCTGGAAGCTGTTGTCCGGTTTCATCAGACCCCGTTTAGGCTCTTTTATGTTTGATACCAACCAACCCGCCTTCTCGGTCGTGTGGAGTAATGCCACCACGCCGGTGAGCACCCGCCTCGACCTGCATTTGACAGACTCCGAAGGCCGCATTGTGGCAGAAAGCACAGGAGTCGTCGGCGACTCCGGCGCCCTTCACATTATCGACAGCGCCTGGGATTTAACCGAACCCGGGGCCATGGGGCAAATGGTATCGGCCCTGGCCGCAACCTTTTACCGGTACCGGGAAATTGTGTGGGATCTGCCCAGCCAACCGCCGGATCTGACGGCTATTCTGGAATTTCTGCAATTTACCCGCGGAGAAGATACATCGTGGTCTCTGCAATTCCATGACCGTTCCTTCAAGGAGTGGATCGCCCAAATTGTTGCTCCTCCAGCGGCCCAATCTCCTTCCGACCCCGTCGGAGCCGTACAGCGGGTACTGCATGCCATACGGGACAATCACGAGGATTATGGGGCGGACGTCGAACAATTTTGGCACCGCACTGCAGCCTGGGGCAGCTTTCGCACCTGGTTCCTGGATGCCTTGCACTCGGCCCCGCTGGGAGAACATGTCGACGGAAAGACAGTACTCGTTCTCTATTATCTCGATCACCGCGGCACACATGAGGAACTCGCGGAAGTTCTTCATGTCTCCCGGGCCACCTACTTTCGCAACCACCGCGGTGCTTTGGAAAAACTGGCGGAGGCAGTATTCGGCTAAGAATGAAACCGCATCTGAGGCGCAATAACGGCCTGAGTTCGTTCTACCCTATCCGTGCTCGTCCATAACCCGTGCCAGCGGGCTCTAAGGGATCCCCCATGAGCCCAAGTTGCGGTGAATATATTGCCGCATTAATTCGTCGTGTCCACGGGCAGCGAGTTGACGGAAGGATTCGGCGCCTGTGGAAGGACAAGCCAGAACAAACAAAGACCATGACGGAATGTGTTTTCTCTCCAGGCGCCGTACCACCATGTCCATGTGATCCGGGGAAATATACGGCAAAAAGAGGATCCATTCGGTAGCGCTCCATTTCGTGATGATGTCGCTTTGGCGCACACTCGCTTGAACGTGACAACTGATGGCTTCAATAACTGTCGCACCATTGGGACCGGGAGTCTCGTCAGGCATGGCTAACACCACGACGCAGGCCCAGGCGTTTCCGATTTCACGAATAACATGGGTAATCCGGCGTTCCGCCTCCCAAGGCTTCAGAATGCCCAATTCCTTGTCCGAAAGGGAGTGAGCACTTGAGGCGGGAACGGTGTTAAAGGACCACATTTCCAGCTTCCGGATACATTGGTGCATATGGCGTATCACGACTTTGGGCGACTGGCCCAGCGTTATCGACATCTGTTCCACCGACATACCGTGAATGGCCATCTCCACGATTTGCCGTTCCTTGGCTGTTAAGCGGAGTAACGGGCCATTGGCATGCGTCATATCTTGTTCCTCCTCAGTCTTCATGGAGCTGCGAGTCTTAACCGATGCCTTTTCCAATCTGGCCTGTGTAATCCATGTTTGTTTCCCATTCTAAAAAAATAATGGCCAGGCTACAGTGTCATGACAGGTCTCATGCTCACAGCGAGATCATTCCCAATTCTTTCCATGAAGGGGGATTGAGGGTTTATGAACATAACCTGCAAGAAATAGTGAGAGGCGTTCAATCCCACAGAGGCTAAACCCACAAAGATCCATCAAGACAGTCATTGTGCGTGATTCAGATTGGCTGTGTGTGTTTGTTCCCCCGGCGCTATTGCCGGTGCCAAAAGCAATAGGTCCACTTTAGCGGAGGATGCATGGATCAGAGATTTCCCGGTGGCCCTGCACGAACTCATTGTCTTCGTCCGAAACAGAGAAATAAATGGATGCACGACAGCTCGGGAATGCGTTCGGGCTGTCCACTCACCGACTGGGGAATCGCTGAGCCGGATGTGTTCCTCCGTGCAAACCCGGCATGATCAGATTTTCGACCCCTGCAACGACCGCGGCAGACTTCTCATCCTCTTAAACCACGGCAATACTTCCCCTCAGCCGCATTACGGCAGCTCCCGTCCAGCACGCGGCGGTGTCTAAACCACCAAAATTTCCGGGTGCAGACTTTTAAGCCCCCTAAGAACCCGGCTGATTTCACAGCCGGAATTTCCTGGACACGCGTTGCCTCAGGAAATACCAAGGGATAAAGCCGGCGTTTGGTTCCCAGAATCTCTCAGTGTGGTTGTTCGAAACGGACAGACGCTGGCAAAGATCGCATTGATACCATGGAAACACACGCGGGGCACAAAAACGCGCCCACCGAAGACCGCCCCCTGTCAACGGCTATTCTCAGAGATTTCCACTGTTTCATCGACGCATCCAAAACCACAACTTTCCGGGAAATTAAATGGGATGTCAAACACCCGCACCGATCGCAGAACACTAGTCGTCACCTCCTGAAGAGACGCCGAAAGGATCGCCCGGCATCCATTTTTTATTATCTTTGACGAAATGACGGTATGTGTCAGTCTCGGCACCAGTGTCATTTCGTCAAATCCCAGCGGCTATCCGGGGACTTTTTTGATAACACGGAATTGGGATGCCTTCTGAGACCCCCAATAAGACTGACGAGCCGCGAAGATTCCATGATGATGAACATACGGGCTCGTACCTCAAAGTGTCTCAGTTCGATAAAGTGTCTCAGTTCGATAACGAAAGAAGGAGATTGCCATTCTCTCACCGATATGGAAGAAATGGGGAGTGTTAGCGTCTCTCACGACCATCATCACCGGTATAACCGCCGGCGGGTCCGTGTTCGCCGCCACGTACAACCCTCTGTACTTTACGGCAAGCCAGGGAGCAACACTATATCGCGAACATGCCCCTATTAACTCCTCACAGTTCAGTGTATCCGAATCCCTTAACCAAACAAATTCCGGCACCGTCGTCACCTTGAAGGCCGGCTCGGGAGCCTCCGCAGGGTTTGTCACATCCGCAGGGCCTATCGGCAGCCTGACGGAAAAGCAAAATAGCGGGCCTGCTCTGTCTATGATCCAAGTCAAAGGGACGGGCAGTTATCAGGTGGCACTCTGGGTTGACACCAACTCCCATAATGATTCGTCCGTTAACGGCCCCTGGTTTTCATGGTCCGGCTCTCTTGCTTCCCATACCCTGACCCAGAAAACCGGCAACGGAGGAGACTCCCTGTTTATAGCCCAGAGTACATCAAAAAACGGCCAAAACCTCACCATCAATGGATCCACATCGTTTTATGACGTTAGTAACGGCCAATCGTACACTCTGAATCAGCTTCAGGAGGGTCACGCCGGCGTGTCTCCCAATGACCCCGTCGCTGTATGGATAGGAACACCCCCTACAGAAGCGCAGTCGAGTGCAATCATTACGGGACTCAAAGTCAACAGCACACCCGTGCCATTGGGACAGTTGCCGGAAGTGCCCTATGCTGCGGCTATCCCCATGATTCTGGGCGCCGCTGCCGTCTTTGTCTTGAAGCGGCGTAAACTCGCACCCGGTTTGTAAGAACGACTTTTAGGCGTGATCTTGTCATGTGGCTGCAACAATCGACACAAAGAAGCATTTCCAGGCTCATAGCACTGAGAACACGATACCGACATGCTCATCAATGCGAAATCCCCATTTCTTCTCGAAGAGTAAGGACACGACTCATCCTTCAGATGACGTGCCCTTATCTTTCTTCCTGGCCGCTTCCCCGCCCTCATCCAGCGTGAGCCCACCTCCCTTCGAGACGACCTGGAAACTTGACGGGCCGGAGTCTAATTAAGGCAACAGAGATCATGACGGCATACGTCCCCGGATCTTCTTCACTTTCGGCAAAAGCGGCACCGGTGTGCGTCGAAAAAATATTTGTCAAATCCTTCACAACTAGATTGATCTATCCATCTATAGCGCGTATTATTGAAACGAGATTGATTGACTAATCAATCTACGTTGCCAACAAAGAGGCGTATTGCCCATGCATGCGATGACCGAAACAACGATTACTGCAGAGGAACTCCAAGCGTCTGAGTATTTTCATGGCCACAGGTGTCCGGCTATGCCCCAAGGCCTGCGCGCTGGACACGTGGCCATGGACTGGCTCGAGGTACCCCGCGCCAGGGGCGGCGGTGAGTTGGTGGCCATTATCGAAACCGGATCCCATCACTTTTCCGGATGTTTCGCCGATGGCGTCATGTTTGCTACCGGCTGCACTTTTGGCAAGGGCAACCTGATTCAAAATCCCCTGGGCAAGTTCGCTTTAACCCTGTATGTTCCGAAGTCTCACCAAGCGGTTCGCTTGATCCCCCACTATGAACGGATGAGCCAGTGTTTGACCATGGATTTTTTTAAGTTGCGTGCACAAGGCGTCCCCCCTTTCGATCTGGATCCCAAAGTGACCGAACCCTTAATTCAAGATGTGCTCACAAAGCCATGGACCGAGATTTTCGCTCTCCAAGAATTCGAGGACTATCCCTTTGATCCCGTTCCCGACGTTTTCGAAGCCGTGCAGTGTTCTCTTTGTCATGAACTGACCGTCAAAAGTTATGCTCAACAATTCCATCACCAATGGTATTGCAAGCCCTGCCTCGACGGGATTATCCATGCCCGTTTGGCACCAACGGTTTAGCCCCTGCTGCCGTTGTAAATCTAAGGGGCAAACCACTTTAGGCTTCTCGGCTAAAAATAAGGACGGTGACTGATATGATGGCCGGCACCGGCATTCTGATTTTTGTGGTCTCGTTCCTCTTTGCCATGCTGGGACTGGGTGGAGGCATGCTCTATGTGCCTATTTTCCATTGGCTGGATTTTTCTTTGAAGAATGTTGTCATTCCTCTCGCCTTGCTGTTAAATGGCCTCAACACGCTGTTTGCGCTCATACCCTATGGACGCCGGCACCTTGTCGATTGGAAGGGAGGGCTGCCTATGGCGCTGAGCGCATTGATCGGAGCTCCCCTGGGAGCGGTGGTGGCCCCTTTGCTGCCAGATCGTGTGTTGTTGCTCATCTTTGCCGTGCTGGTGGCTCTGGCGGGCGTGCGTACGCTGTCCATCGTCAAAAATCCGGAACCTAGCCAAAACCCTTCCCCTTGGCGACGTATGTTGTGGGGCAGCCTAATCTCCGGTCTGGCTGGCTTTCTGGGCGGGATGCTGGGTATCGGCGGAGGCTTTCTGATTAGTCCCTTACTGCTGTGGATTGGTTACCGCACCAAAGAGGCCGCCGCCACCACAGCCTATATCGTGACATTTTCCAGTTTCAGCGGTTTTTTGGGCCATGTTGGGCACATGGTCATTAATCCCGCCTTGCTCATGGTCACGGTAGGCGCAGTGATTGTCGCGTCCTTACTGGGTTCAACCTTCATGGCGCAAAAAGCCAAACCGCAATGGGTGAAAACCCTGTACGGGGTTCTGCTTCTCGGCATTGCGATTAAGCTGTTTATGCCCTTTGTGGTTTAAACGGAAAACCAAAATCAGCGGTAGGACGATGATCTTTGCTATAATGCTTAAATCCAGTGGCCGTTCGGGATGCTGCTTAAAATGAGAATCGTTTTCCGCAGCGCTTCCGGCGCCCACTGCGGGGAGATTTGGGAGGGAGCGGCCATGGCCAAAGATACGCGAGCACAAATTTTGGACGGGGCACGGCTGGTATTTGCGCAAAAAGGATTTCATGCTTCGATTAAAGATATTGCCGCGGCGGCGGAAATTTCCACAACCAGTCTCATTTTTTGGCACTTCAAGGATAAGGAGAGTCTGTTGTTGGCCGTGGCTCAAGAGGCCTCTCCATTGTCACAGGTGCAAGACGTGTTGGCACACAACGACATCACCGGGTTCGAAAACGGGCCCGAAGAGGCCATTAGGGCCGTAGTAGAGAAGTACTTTACAGTCTACTCGAATCCTGTCAACCGCGCCATTCTGTTTCAAATGCTGGCTGCTACCGCAAGACATTCAGAAATTCGCACTTTACTGCAGGAGCAGTTGATCTCGGTTATGAATGGTCAAATGGCTGATATTATCCGTGCGGGGCAACATCACCGGGACTTTCGGCTGGATTTGTCTCCGGAGTTTTTAGGACAAACCTCTTTAGGCTTGTTGTTTGCCCTCATTACCCGCTGGCATGTGGAAGGGGTAACCCGCTGGTCCTACGAGGAAGTCACACGGCAACTCCTGACGTTATTGAAACCCATTCCTTAATCCCTTAATGATCAAAAGTCTCGATCTGGCAATCATATTAATTTCAAACGCGGAAGCCTCGGGTGTAGCACTATGAGATGCAGCCCCACTCAGACAAATATAGTGCAAGATCCCGGAAATTAGGGTGGGATTAACACGCCAAGCCATGGGTTCCCGAGCGAATTTCCGTGTGTTCTCCGCCAACCCCCTTCAGTATTGTCGCAAGCTAAGCCCTTACGCTGGAGAACGCAACGATCTGACCCCGGCAGGATTTCTGGAACCCATAACCATGACTGGGAGCGAAGATTAGTATACACTGTGGAGGAGCAGATCACAGAAGACACCAGGAACAAGAAGGCCGGAGCCAGTGTTCAAAGTTTTCTCCACTCCTCTTTTCCCTGGCCTTCATGCGACTTTGCTCCTCCGCCAAAAAGCCGGGGAGTTGTTTTCCATACCTCATTCGTTATCGTGCCATAATCCGTTCTCTTGCCATAGGCAGGAAATTTCTGCTTATAAAGCAAATGTTATTGACAACACTCAAGTCCTGCCAGTGTGCCGGAATCAACTCTTTAAGGAGGGTCAAAATGAGCGAGCCGTCTCAAGGATATGACAGTGTATTTAGCACCTTAGAAGACATTTTGAAAAAATATTCGGCTGACTCTATTGAAATTCGGCTGGAAATCAATGAATCCACCCAGATCCAGACATTGGACAATCATATTAAACAACAGGACCATATAACCGATATGGGGGGCAACATCCGGGTCTTCAACCAGGGAGCCGTGGGATTTGTGCATTTCGACGGCTGGAACAATCTGGAGCAACACATCCAGTCGGCGTTATTGTTCGCTAAACTAAGCCGGCAGTTAGGAGAAACGGCCCAACTCGCTTCGGCGCCTTCGATTAAAGTCCGGCACCGCGTTCTGATCAAAGAAGACCCGCGCAGTGTGCCTGCAGCCACCAAAAGTCAAGTCCTCATGGAATATGCCGATATCGCCCACCGTGAATCGCCCGGCGTCCGGGCGGTGATGGGACGCTATTTCGACCGCTACCGTCACTTATGGTTTATCAACAATCACGGCACTCAGGTGGAACAGGAGAAACTGGACTTGGGCGGCTCCATCATTGTAACCGCTCGCGACGGCAACGGTGTAGCCCAGCGTGCCGTATCTTTCGGGTCGTCCGATGATTATGGCGTGGTGCGCCATTTAGCTGATGAAGTGAGAGACGCCGCCAAAACAGCCGTGGATTTGTTGAGTGCCACTGAAGTGGACGGTGGCGAATATACGGTGGTGATTGACCCTCATTTAGCCGGAGTTTTCGCCCACGAAGCCTTCGGACATTTAAGCGAAGCGGACGGGCAGATAGGAGACTCGGGGATTTTACAGGTTATGCAGCTAGGACGCCGGTTCGGGCCTTCTAACTTACATATCTACGATACTGGCAAGGATGCGGGATCCCGTGGTTATTTGCCGATTGACGATGAGGGCGTGGAGGCTCAGGACGTGGACCTGATCAAAGACGGTATCCTAGTCGGACGCCTTCATTCTCAGGAAACCGCCGCAGCGTTGGGTGATCGGCCCACGGGCAATGCCCGTGCTCTGCATTACCGCTTCCCACCCATCGTCCGCATGCGCAATACCGTTATCGCACCAGGCGATACGCCTTTGGAGAATATGTTTCAAGGCATTAAACGCGGTATTTACGCCAAAGGCACGCACGGAGGACAAACAAACGGCGAGCTGTTTACGTTTTTAGCCGGTGAAGCCTATTTGATCGAAGATGGCCATGTGACCAAACCCCTGCGCAATGCCGTGTTAACCGGCAACGTCTTTTCAACTCTGGCCAACATCAGCGCGATTGGTTCCGACTTTACCCGTTTCGAAAGTGGAGGCGGATGCGGTAAGGCGGGGCAAATGCCCTTGCCGGTCAGTCATCACGCTCCTTCGCTGCGAATTGAGCACTGTCTGGTGGGAGGGAGAAAATCATGACCTCGTTATTTGACGAACCCAGCACCCCTTCCAATATGACCTGGAACCAAGACGATAACGGGGAAGCAGTGGGAATCAGCCTCAAAACCTGGACATTCGCATGGCAAACGGGCGAAAGTCCTCGCTTGCAATATGGCGAGCAATATGTCAGACAAGTGCGTTTAATCCATGAGGGAAAACTCGGGAGTGCTATTTCCCGCTCCGCCTCCTGGGCGGATATGAAAGCACAAGCCTTTGAGGCCAGCGCTTTGGGCCCCGCATCCCAAGTAAGGTTCCGCGGCTCACCTCGTCCACTGACGTCCCCTCCGTCAGATGATCCTCCCCGAGTGGAGACGCTGTTAGAGTGGGTCGGGGAGGTCCGTCAGGCTCTCTCCTTCTTGCCTTCCACTGCCCGGGTACAGGCCTCGGTGCGTTTTTCTCGGCAATTGGCCGAGCGTGCGACCCCCCCAAGTGCCGTCAATTATGTAGCGCGCCAATTCTGGAGCGCCGCTCTGAGTGCACGGAACGTTCAGGGTACGGATTTCGTGGAACTATCACGCTCTTCTTTGGGAGAATCTTGTCCGCCGCACACTCAGATTACGAACGACATTCAAACAAGGTGGCAGTGGTCCCAAAAGACCGTCAGCATTCCTGACGGCCGTTATCCCATCGTATTTTTGCCTCCGGTGGTGATGAGCCTGATGGTGCCGGTTCTCTCACGATTAACCGGTCCGAATCTGATAGCCCGTAACAGCCCATGGGAAGATGCCATGAACCAGTCTGTGACGTCTATGCTTCTCACCATTACCAGTGACCCAACCCTTGCCGGCGGTCCCCGCAGCGGCCCGGAAGACGATGAAGGCAACCCGGCATCCATTCAGCCCCTGATCGAAAACGGAATTTTGCGGTCCTTTGTGCTGGATGAACTCTCCGCGGACGAATTAGGTTATTCGTCGCCCAAGATGGGATACCGCCCGGATATCAACCAGTTGCCTCAAGGCGCCCCTGCCAGTATGGTCATCACTCCTGGTGATCACTCTCTGATTCAGATGCTCAATATGGTTCCCCGCTGTCTCATTTTAGGTAACTGGATTGGGGGACGTTCGACTAATCCGGTCCGCGGAGACATCGCCGGCAACGCTAGTGAATTGTACTATGTGGAACATGGTGAAGTTTTGGGACGGGTGAAAAACACGGTGGTTAGTGTCAACGCTTTTTCGGCACTGCAAGATCAATTAATGGCTATAGGGCGGGAACAGCAGTGGGTTCCACCGTCCATGCTGCAGTCAGCCCCCGCTTATCTTCCCCCGATTCTGTTTGATAGCGTGGCGGTGGCCGGAAAAGGGCAATAGAACGGCGCGCAGGACGCCGTGATCATGCCGTCCTGCGCTTGCCGATTCTGTTGGACAACAGTTGCCGGAGCAGTGGTGTTCCTCCGTGAATAGTCTTTCACGCCAGTTGGCCGTGCAATGAATTGCGTCCTATCCACGGAGCAATGACCAAGAGGGTTTAATTATCAAATGCGCCGTAAAACCCCTGCCTTCAGGCACGGGGATATCAGGCGAATCTTTTGTCCTTACCCCATCTCGTATAAAGATATTGGGCTTGGACTCACTTCTTTTAGGAAGCAAATTCCCTGGGACTTCGGCGGGTCCCGATCTGGAAATATCTGTCTTGGTTCGCAAGACCCGACCGATGATCCTGGACCTGCTCCGGACGACTGCTGCTAGTTCTCCCCCTGCCTCAAGGGACACCTATCTGGGTGCCGAAGGCTTCCGAAGACTGCGGGGTCGACCGACGGATGGGAAGCTAACGCGCTGCCGCCCTCCCCCGACAGCACCATTGGCACTGGTGGTGTCGCACGCACAATTCGAGCGAGCGTGACGGCTGATGACGAGGTGGCATGGCCTATTCGTGGGCGTCGACCGGTTCCCTTTCCGGATCGCAGCGATACCGTCGCCAATTCTTAGAGAAAGGACATCCCTCTTAGCATGTCGACCCCTGACCTATCCCGAGTTTTATTTTCACTATTATCGTAGGAAACATTGTCTACGCAGGAGAATGTGCCTCCTCTGTCGCAGTGTTTTACCGAAGAGAATCGGACTCTTCGATTTCCGACCAGGGCGGAGGCACATGGATGATTAAAATCTTATGCAGTGTCTCGGTCCAGAACTCACGCATCGGTTTTTGACGCTGCTCAGACGGACTTCCGTTTTGCAACCCATCATCGAACCTGTCTCTGGTGTAGCCAGGCGCTCCGAAGATGACTGGCTTTTTGTCTACGGCTAAAAATGCTCATGCCCAATTTTTAATGACGGGTGACAGAGCATTGCAAGCCGACTCGATTGTCCACGTTTTTGGCACAAATGGGCCACGGCGCAACTCTTAACGCACTACATTGGCTGCATGAGTCTGGGCTGTCTTGTTCCGCCCCCTGTTGGGGGCAAGCAAAATCAGCCATTCGCTGGGCGATGGCCATAAAAGACAAGGGCGATCGCCTCGATCGCGGCATGCATTTGACGCAAATAACCGAACTAAAAACCATACCCGACACGACGATGCTATCCGAAGCAGCGCTCGCAGAAAGTTGGTCGACCCCTGATGAGGATGATGGACGGGAAAACTTTTAACGGAAGATGTCATCATGGTTCCAATTCTCTTCGCTGCCTTCGAACACGATAACAAGGATTGTCGGATGAATCGAATGCCCTGGCACCTTCCGTTACCCAAACGGACGAAGAAGAGAGCATGACCTGATGTGACAGCGTCCGAACGCTGTAAACTCAACCCCAGCTTACTCGAAAGAAGACTTTTAACGATGAAAATAGATGTG
>PXYT01000074.1 GCA_003023725.1 Sulfobacillus benefaciens
CATCGATGGCGCCAAGGCCTTAGCCAAAGCGGTGCGCGAAGTCTGGGGTGATCAAGTCCTCATCCCACGCGGCCAAATCCACAAGCAACGGAATGTACTCGACCACCGGCCGAAATCGGCCGAAAGTCGTGTGCGCCAGCGCTTACGGAAAGCGTATCAAGAACCCGATGCGGACACGACCGCTCGAGCATTAGAGGCCTGAGCCAAGGAGTGGGAACGCGACTATCCCGGAGCGGCCAGCAGTCTCCGGGAAGGACTGGCGGAGACGTTAACCGTCCATCGATTGGGTCTCCCGGGCCTCTTGCGCCAAACGTCGCCGAACACCAATGCGATGGAATCCATCAACAGTCCATTGCGGACCCATGCCCAGAATGTCAAACATTGGACCCATGGACCACAGGTCTTACGCTGGTTGGCGTCTGCGAGCTTTTTCATCGAAGACACGTTGACGCGGATCCCTGGCTATCGCGAAATTCCTTTGGTGCAAATGGTCTTAAAAGCCGCCGTACCGCATAAACCCGAACAAGAAACCGAGCCAATCGGGTAAATCACGAGAAAGGATACGCTAGCGAAATTCCACGAAGCTTGGGACAACCTCCTTGTTGCCCTTATAATCGAATACGCTAAGCGTAATCTTCTCGCGGAGGTGCAGCGTTGACCGTGAATGGACCGCCGTTCCTTCTGTTTTTCATTGGCCGGTACTTTTCCTTAGGTGCCCTCGGCCGACATCTGACTTTCCCGGTGTATCTCGGCTACCCCAGGGCAGGGCCTACTGTTTCTCCCTAGAAAAGCATTGTTTTGTTCGATCGCCGGTTTTTGGGGAATCAATTTGTTATCGATAAAGTGGATACCCATACATTAACAAGCGATCAACGGCAACACAGAGAGTTTCTCTGATCTTTCTAGTTATCACAAATACGGTTAGGAAACGACACTTCCAATACCAGACACCCACTGTTAGTTTTGAAACTGTTAGTTTTGAATGATATGGGTTTCCGGATCTGACGGAAGGGAAAGCCATGCCTTACGGAGTCTCTGATGTGACGACGATCGACGTGCTGGTGAGTATCGGCACCCATCACGACACCACGGATTCGCTCTCGTGAGCGTCCGGCGCTGGTGGCTGGTGGAGGCTCATTGCTGACAGCGGTGGCAGCAATGGACACCGGCTCCGCTTGTTCAAAGCGGAGCTACAAGTCTTCCCCAGTAAGACGGGACTGGAGATTCAGGTGAGCCACTTCCCCCTGGGAACCCGTAAAGGGAACGCCATCGAACGCGAGTGATTGAGTGCCATCAGCATCAATAGGCTCAATCGACCCTTAGAGAGTTTCGAAACAGTGGTCCGGTGTATCGCCCCTACGCAGACTCGACGAGGAGGTCAGGTGCGCGCCGAATGGGATGAAGACTCGTACGAGAAAGGGCACCAGGTGGATGATGCGACATTTCAAGTGCTCAATATTGCGCGTCAACCCGGGCATGGCGAATGGAATGAGATCGTGGAACCCCAATCGCAAACATAACAGTTATTTGAGTGCGCTGCCTAAGTGCCTCTCGGGTTGGCATCGGTGTAACTTAATTCTCCACTTGAGTGATTACAGCGGCCATAAACGAGATGGAAGAAAACCACCGTCCAGAACCAAAACGGATCCCGTGACAAACGAGCTGTCCGGGCTTAACAGAAACCGAACAGCACCCACCACATCCTGAGGACGTCCCAACCGCCCAAGCGGCGTATTTGTCTCCACCCATTCGCGAATTTCTGGCCGTTCCCATAAGGCATGATTGAAATCGGTATGAATGAATCCCGGAGCGACAGCATTGACCCTAATTCCACGATCAGCCACGTCAATGGCAAAAGCCCGTGTTAATTGTAGTACGGCGGCTTTGCTGGCAGCGTACAACCCTGCTCCCCTCAGCACATTAAATGAGTTCAACGACGCCATATTGACTATGGCACCGTCGTGACTTATAAAAGGTAAGGCGGCCTGGGTAAAAAAAATCAAGCTACGAACGTTAACCCTCATGACGCCATCGTAGTCTTCTGGGGAAATTTCCGTAAGAGATCCTCGTCTGGTCGTCCCCGCATTGTTCACAAGCCCATCAAGATGCCCCGTTTCCTGTGAAATTCTTTCGAAAACTTTTGGTGCGTTGTCAATGTCGGTAATATCAAACGGAACGAAATCGGCGCGGCCGCCCTGATCCCGAATACTGGACGCGACACGGTGGAGAGCCCCGGCATCCCGAGCCACCATCCACACCCAGTATCCATGCTGGGACAAGTCTTGCGCGATTGCGGCTCCGATGCCACGGCTGGCGCCTGTGACAACCACTACGCGTTGCGCTTGTGTCATTGTTGTTCCCCCTCGTCTTGAATGGGATTCCGCGCTATTGTAATGATGGCTTTTCCCCATCGGGATGGAGATTTCCAACGCTTCTCACGGAGAAAGGCAGCGGCTTCATCCAGCGATAATCTATCGGACACGATGTCTGTACTCGTAACCACATCGTTGGCCAACCATTGCGCAGGATAGCGAAATTCATGTGTATAAAGACGGCTAAAGGACATACGAACGTTCTTGCGAAATAGAAGGTCGGCGTTCGGCACCACGTTACCGGGTTTTGGCACGCCATACACAATGATGTGTCCTCCGTTTCCGACAGATGAGGCTGCCATTTTGAGGGATGAATTCGTTCCTACGCCATCAATAACCACATTCATAGGTTCTTTGTCATTGGGGTTCCACGGTTTGCCGCCGATCCTTAAGGCACGATGCCAACGTTCAGCAATAACGTCATACGTTCGAATGTCTAAGTCTGGCCAGTAATGCTTTAAGACATGAAGAATCATTAGTCCGAGCGCACCATTGCCAATGACGAGAATACGAGAGGGCTGTTCGGATCCGATGAGAGGGAGTATCGTTTCAACAACATGGAGTGGCTCGCTGAGCACTCCGTCTTCAAGTGGCAACTTCTTTGGCCAGGGCACCCACTGACTGTCAGGCAGGACCATCTCTTCTCGTGCGCCTCCGTCACGAACAACGCCAATAACCCCCACATGTTCACACCACTGCGGTCGTCCCAGTCGACAGGCATTGCAGGTTCCGCAACTGACCAACGGATCAAGAATGACGGGATCTCCCACATGGAATCGCGAACTTCGTGATTCCGTTACCCGTCCAATTACTTCATGTCCGGGTACCACGGGCCATACATTTAACCCTAACGTCCCCTCTATTAATGCAAAGTCAGTCCCACAGAGCCCCACGGCGTGAATCGCCACTCGGACCATTCCTTCCCCGATCGGTTCGGCAGGCAAATCGACCACAGACACCTGGTTGACCCCTTGAATTTGTAACCCCTTCATAATGTCAATTCCTCCTCGCTACTGGTTATGCAAATGCACGGATTGTTACACGGTAGGATGTGAAGCCAATTCCAGGGCTCGTTGAGCACGCCTTGTTATTGCGTCACCGGAATAAACATCCCCTCGTATTAAATCCCCCCCAATTCCCACGGCTACCGCACCCGCTACGAACCATTTTTTCAGGGAATCTAATGTAATGCCGCCGGTAGGGAAAAACTGAGCTTCCGGCATAGGCCCATGTAGCTCCTGAATCACGTGCGGCCCCCCTATGGAGGCGGGAAACCACTTGATTATCGGACTTCCGAGTTGCAAACATTGGTCGACTTCGGATGGAGTGGATGCCCCGAGAATATAAGGAATCTTGTTAGCCTGTCCACATCGGGCTACCTCCTCCGACACCTTATACGTGATAAGCAGTGATATCCCGGCGTCTATCGCCATCTGAGCTTGTTCGGCCGTTCGGATCGTACCCATTGCCAAAATAAGATCAGGCCAGTCTCGCCGACATTGAGCAACGATCGTCAACACATTGGGAATCGTCGTCGTTAGTTCAATGACTTGCATCCCGGCAGACTGTAGGCTTCGAATGACGTTAATGGTGTCTGATGCTGATTGGGTACGAATTACCGGGACGATGCGTTGACGACAAAGAGCATGGAATGCGTCCTGCATTGTTAACAATCCCTTCTTCCATCGGTTGTATAGTCAAGAACGGCTTGTTTTGCCTTGCGGTAGCTTTCATAAATAGACGGTTTAGAGTCTCCGCCCACCAACTGGTAAGGCTTTCGGAGATCCGATGGACCGTGTGGGAAGTCATGAGGGTTCAGTCCCCAATAAGCGAGTAATGCGGCACCCAACACGGGATCGGTCGACACGTGGAACAGGGGGACGTCGAAAATTGCGGTACGCCACTCATTAAGTGATGCAATCTTCGAACCCCCTCCCGTCACGACAATACGCGAAAAGTGGTCGTTCATAAGTTTTCTAACGGCCTCCATTACATCGCGCTCCGCGGCTACGACTCCCAGCACTACTCCGGCACCCAACTGCTCTCGCGTCGTATGAATGTCGACATTAAACCACGCCCCCCGCACTTGGTCGTTCCAGATGGGGCTCCTTTGTCCGAGCACAAACGGCACAAATAGCGGCAACGCATCATTTAATGGGACTTCCTCCGCTTCATTTAGCAGATCCAGCGCTAACGCCGTCTCTGCCCAGCGTAAGGTAGCTAGTCCACTGGAAGTGGGGCCGTAGACTACTTTGTATCCTGAATCCCACACGGGGGCACACAAAACGGTAGAAGAGGTGTTTGATATCTCATGTTGCGTGAGAATGCCAATACTTTCCGACGTGCCGCTTAAGATGAAACCGTCTCCGGAGTTGAGACCCAGTGACACCACAGCCCCCAGTGTGTCACTCCATCCGGCCATAACAGGAGTACCTTCTGGTAATCCGGTCACATGACTAGAACCGGTCGTTACCGTTCCAATCACGTCTAAGGGTCGAAAACATGTCGGGGCCAGGGCTGCATCAAGCCCTAGAGCTTCGAGCGGGTCGTGACGGCCGCCAGAGCCTAGCCGAACCAACCCTTTCGATGTCCAGTGATCTCCAGCCATAACCCCAGTCAGATGAAAATTGACAAAATCTTTTGGTTGAAGAATTTTAGCCGTACAAGCCATGACCTCTCTCTCGTGACGTTGCATCCATCGCAACTTTGCTGACGGGTAGGCGGCCGATACGGGCATGTATCCTCCGTATATCATGTTCCAGTCCTCTTGAGGATGGTCCTTAAGCAACTCTTTGGCCTCGGTGGTTGCCCGTGTATCGTTCCATAAAATGGCCGGATAAACCGGTGCACCGCCTCCGTCTACAAAGATCAATGTTGGCGTATTCCCAATGACTCCGATAGAATCCACACGCTCTCGCGAGGTGACTTCGTCCAAATTTTTTAATGCCGTCTTTGTGGCGTTCCACCATTCCCGGGGATCAATCATGCCGGTTCGAAGTGCTTCATCTGCTCCCGCCACGGGTGCTGACCGTACAACCCACTCTCCACTTCGGGTCATAAAGCCAACTTTTACAGCCGAGGTACCTACATCGATGCCGAGATATCCCACCACATTTCCTCTTTTCGCAACAGACGTAATTAAAATGTAGAGTTCTTGGCGACCATCCTGGGGATAGACTTAAACATGACTTCGCTGACTTGGGCGATCTTCGGACAACACAGCATCCCGCAATCCCGCCATATATCCGAGTGCATGGAGGCGCCCTAAGGTTGAGTAACCCGGAACTTCCGCATCATCTCCCGCTAACGTCGGGGTATGGTCCGTTCGCATTATGCCGTCGAAGTCCACGCTATGATAAGCCCGCATGCATTCGAGCATGTCGGTTTGACCTTCATCTATGAAAGTTTCCACAAATCGTTCGGCTCGTCCGCGAACATCTCGGAAGTGCACAAAAAACACTCGACCTGTTGCTCCCAACTCTCGAATGGTACGCGGCAGATTGTCCGTCATCATCGTAAAGTTTCCCTGACAGAGTGTAATGCCATTGACTTCACTCGGCACAATAGCGAGTAATCGTTCGAAAGCGGTTACGCTATTCATAATGCGGGAAACACCTCGGATTTGCGGTATTATGGGGGGATCATCGGGGTGCATCGCTAATTTGACCCCCGCCTTTTCAGCAATCGGCACAATCCGTTCCAAAAATCGCTCGAGTGTCCGCCACAGCGTGTCGGCATCAATGGCTCCCATTAATGGTGGGGGATTCATCCCCACCAATTCATGGTTGTATCCAGATACGATGGCGCCACCCCTTCCCCGTAACCTCGAAGAGGTTCTTTGCCAGTTAATAGCAGCTGCCCAGTTGTAACACCAAATCGGAATGCCCAAACGCCCCATATTTTGGATGAGCGTGCTGACGGCCTCGAATTCTTCGTCGGCCCCTGCGACCCCGTAACGCAGTCTATCCATGGGAGGGTTGTCTTCAATGGCTGTCAAGGTTAATCCCTCTTCCTCCACCATTTCCTTATAGATGGCCAGCGAGGTATAATCCCATGGGTTGTCGATTATTGCCCGCCGCCAGTCCATGGGCGTTCGCGGCAAGACTCCGACAACTTCGGTAACGCCGACTTGTTTGAGCATTGTCCAGAACGGTGTCGGACGGGATTCGGTAATGATTTCGGCAAAACGTATCATAGGTCATGATCGTCCTTTCGATGTAATTGTTATCGCTAATGTCGCCCATGAAATGGGGGAGCGTTAACGCTTGACAACATGTCCTCCATCCACCACGAGTTCCGATCCCGTAAGAAATGCAGGGCTATCCAATGCGACCCAGAGAGCCACGTCGGCAATCTCGCGTGCATGGCCCCATCGCTCGATAAGAGAAGACTCTATCACTCGGCGCTTTTCACTGCCATCGATATCGTTCAGGAATAAAGATTCGTTCATTGGCGTCCAAATTGCTCCCGGAGCCACGACATTTACTCGAATTTTTCCGCCTGCCACGTCGTTGCTCAGGCACTTGGCATAGGCGTGAAGCCCCGCTTTCATGACGCTGTAGGCACCTTGAGACGACAATGGTCGCATGGCATTGACGGAACCTAGTATGACGACATGTCGGCGCCAGGCCTCAAAATCCCGTTCATTCAGCCACGCCTTTGTGACAACGTTGCACATTTGCGCGACGCTAAGCAAGTTCACATTTGCCAAGGTTAGCCAATCTTCGGGAGACGTTTCAGTTGCAGCTTGTTCCCGGGTCAGTCCAGCGGACATAAACAAGTAGGTCGGTAGGCCATATTGCCCCAGAAGGCTGATTGTCTGTTGCGCAATCTCGACTCCGCTTGCCGACAGGTCCATGCACTCAAACACTATCCCTTTTTGGCCTAACTGTTGTCCGACTCGAGCGTCATTCGAAATAACCAAAGGCTGGATTCCGCGTTCCTGCAGCCCTTCCACAATAGCGGCTCCAATGCCTGATGTTCCTCCAACAACCCACGCTTCCACGCGAACCACCTCACTCTTCTTGATCATCCTTAGCAGGAACGGTTCAATCTAAGGTTTATTGATTTGCCAGCCTATTAACAGGGCTCCCTGATTAAGAACACTCTCGTAGCCTTCCACCCATTACCTGACTGACTCTTCATGAATCTAACAACCGATATGTGCCGTTTTCTTCGGCGACCCGGCGTTCGAATTGAAGATGAGCGATGTGACCAGCCACCATCGCTAACCCGCGAAATTCAGCCTGTTTATTTTTCAGTTTCGAGACCGATAGCCATATGTCTCGAAGCGTGGACGGTTGTTGGCCAATACGCTCTAGCACCAATTGGTGAATCTCTTCCATTTCATTCACCCTCAAGGACACAGCGTGTAATATTTCGTCGGGGTCCTGGAACAGGGGTAAGTGACTGGAGAGCAGTCGGCATACACGTCCTGTCACCACTAAATCACGAATTCGTTGTAATGTTTCCCGGTAACGCAGAGGATCTACGTAGCCGTGGAACATGGGCAAAGTCAACCCCACGAGCGCATCTCCTAAGATTAAGGTCTGTTCATCGATGACGAGTAAGCCAATTTCACCCGCTACGTGACCCGAAGTGTCAACAATCTCGATATCTGTTGCGCCATCCAAATAGACATGCTCCCCACCGATCACCCCAATATCGAGAGAAGTGCCTTCTCCCAGCGTATCGTAGACTTCATGGCGTAATGCGGGGGTATCTTTAATCAACCCCGGATATTCCAAGACAAACTCCCGGTAATTGATGTCGGGGTCAGCGAGCCACCTTTTTCCCCAAGGATGGGACACAATGCGTGCTCCGGTTTGGTGTTGTACCAAGTAATTCAAACCGATATGGTCGTGATGGGCGTGTGTATTGACAATCCACGCCAGCGACATTTGTTGAGATCGAAGAAATGCCAAGGCTTCTTCGATCAGATGTTCATACCCACGCATAGCAGTATCTACCAAAATGGCTTCGCGTTGACCAAAAATTACGTGAACTCGTAGAAAATTCTCTTTTCCCATGAGACTTTCGAAACTCTTGATTTTGCTCATAATCTCCTGCCCTTCACATAACGCGGGACGCATTTCGGGTCCCCCGGCCACCGTGAATCAAAGTCATATTTCAAGATTAGTGGCACTCTATCTACAAGAAAGCATCGAGTTTGTTTATTATGATAACACATATTCTATTGACTAGAATAATAATTAGAGCTATTGTTTTGACGTATCATAATTCATACTATTGCAATTACTCAACTCTAAGGAGACGCGTATGGCGTTTGTGACAGAAAGCGGGTTTCGGCATCCGAATCAGCGTGTGGTGTTTAGACAGATTAGACTAGAAGGCACCATCACCCGTCGACAATTGGCTCAAACAACAGACCTTTCATTTCAGACTATTGCCAACATTGTGTCTGAGCTGGTTGATATGGAATTGGTGGTGAGTGACGGCTTAGTAAACCAAAGTTCGGGAAAACGTGCGGAATCCCTCAAAATTAATCCGGACGGTCTCTATGCTGTGGGAATTTTGTTGGGTCGTTCGGGATTTGAGGCCAACTTAATCGACTTATTAGGTCATAGCAAACGGCGAATCGTGCGTTCTCTCTCGTCATTGCAACCAGATGACACGTTGCGTGTAATCGCTGACGTAGTGAGAGATCTTGTAACTACGACAAATGTGTCCCGCGAACGTTTTGCCGGGGTCGGAATCGCGTCCCCGGGACCTATCGATTTTCGAATTGGTGCGATATCGCAGCCACCAAATTTTCCCGGGTGGTCATTCGTCCCGTTGCAACAACGGTTAGAGGATATGCTCGGATGTTCGGTTTCCTTAATCAAGGACAGCCACGCGGCTGCGTTGGCCGAAATATGGGCTCTTAACACTGACGCGCCGTCCTCGATGCTCTATGTGTATATTTCCGCGGGTATTGGAGGGGCGTTAGTTATTGACAATCGCTTATGGAGCGGATTTCTGGGCAACGCTGGTGAAATTGGTCATGTGGTTGTGGGTGACGGTCCGAAATGTGACTGCGGCCGGCAAGGTTGTCTTGAAGCCTGCTGGTCCCTAGATACCGCGGCACGAAAGATGCAAGTGACAGTGGAGGAGTTGATTAATCTGCTAACAAATCGAGTATCGCCTTATTGGGACGATTGGATCAATGGGGTGCCTTTGTTGGCACGGGCCGTGGTCGATGTCGTCAATGTCCTGGAACCAGAAGTGGTCCTGATTGGAGGTGAGTACCGATCTCACATTTGTAGCGAATTAGTGTCCCCGCTTAATGACGCCTTACAACGGGAAGGGTTTGTTCATAATTTGAGACCCATCATTGTACGACTGGCCACTGTAGAGAGGGCTGCTAGCATTGGTGCCGGACTTATGGAACTCAGTTCCGCACTGACATCAGTGGTTGGTACTAAAGGTGTTGTGGGATTGGAGATCTAGGTTCCATTGCGTCGTTCCTTAATCAATCCTCTGGAAAGGACAGAGTCTTTTCTAATACTACGCAAGGGAGATGAACCGCTTATGTTCTTCAACAAAAAAGTCATAGGACTCATGATGTCCGTAGCCACAGCCGCAACATTAAGCGCCTGCGGAACAACGAGCGCGGCCGGTCATGGAACGAGTACCAAGAAGCAATATACAATAGCTTTTATCAATGGGGATAACATTGATCCGTATTTTTTGACAGCGTGGCACGGCGCTTACGCAGAAGCTCAACGATTGGGAGTCAAATTGATCGAAAATGCACCGCCGACATTCGATTACGAGCAGCAAGCGCCCCTCATTGAAGACATGATTGCGCGGCACGTTAACGCGATTATTTTGTCGGCAGACAGTGGTACGGCCCTACAGCCAGAACTCAAACAAGCTCATAGCGCGGGAATTCCGGTCATTATTGTCAATCAGACTGAGGCCGACATGAACAATACTCCCTACGCATTGTCATTCATTTGTACCAGCAATACGGAGCTCTCAAAATACGGCGCTAAAGCCATGCATTCCTTAATTGGGAACTCGGGGACAACTGCAGTGATCAATTCATCGGCAGGGCTAACGTCAGATATCCATAGAGGAACGGGCTACTATGCATGGATGAAGACACATGCCCCCGAAATTAAAATATTGCCTATGCAGTTTGACCTAGACTCACGAAGCAAGGCTGATGCCATTGCAACAGACATTATCAAGGCTCATCCACACATCAAGGGAATTTTCGCCGTTGATAGCTTTACCGGCCAAGGGGTTGGGACGGCAATTAAGGCACTTGGCGACAAGGGAAAGATCAAGGTGGTGGCAATCGATGCGGAACCACAGGAAGTGTCCTTAATGAAACAGGGCATTATCCAGGAACTCATCGCTCAACAACCCTATAATATGGGAGCTTTAGCCATGAAATATGCTGTCGACGCAATCACAGGGCACAAATCTCTCATAAAACGCAATGTCGCTCCTTCCCCCATAATCGTCACGCCACAAAATTTAAGCCAGATGAGCAAAGTAGTGTACCAGACATGGCATCCTTAGCTCAATTCGGAAGTAATCAAGAGTTGCCTGGAGGAGGTTCGTCATGGAAGGGAATGCTATCTTCCAAGTCGAGAACGTAACAAAATCGTACGGCGGGATCCACGCTTTAAATCACGTTTCAGCGATATTTGGAGAAGGGCTCACGGCCATCATCGGAGACAATGGGGCGGGAAAGTCAACGTTCATGAAAATATTATCCGGGGTAACAAAGCCGGACGACGGAAAGTTCTTTTTGAAAGGACAACCAGTGCATATAACATCTCCAGTGGAGGCGCGAAGACTAGGGATTGAATCACTATACCAGGACTTAGCTTTGGCTGACACACTGAATGTGTACGCCAATATGTTCCTGGGCAGAGAGTTAGTGCGTCGTATAGCTGGTGTCCCATTGTTGGACGAACGGCGTATGGCTCGATTGGCGGCAGAAACTTTAGAGCAAGTCCGGATTAATATACCTTCAGTGCATACCATGGTGCGTAATTTATCTGGCGGGCAGCGTCAAGCAGTAGCTCTGGCTCGGGCGATTCATTTTAATGCCTCCGTGTTGTTACTGGATGAGCCGACTGCAGCTTTGGGGCCAAAGGAAACAGATTCGTTTAATCGCATCATTATGGGGCTGGTTCAAGGAGGCAAGACCGTTATCATGGTGACCCATAATATCCCACAGATGATGGATATGGCCAACCGGGTTATTATCATGCGAGCGGGAAATATTGTGGCGGAGGTACGCCCCCAAGATGTCACGCAGGAGGACGTTATGGCCTTCATGGTGGGATCTCGGACTCTGATAACAGACTAACCTTAGCATCCTGAATGGGATCTCAGTACGAGGGGGAAGATGAATGGTTCGTCTCAAAGACCTTAGACCAACGGCAACGTTGGCCGAAAGTAAATTTTCATTGTTGCAATCGCCGTACTTTATATCGAACATCCGGATTTTAGGGATCCTCGTGTTGTTGGTCATTGGTTTTGGGGTCCTAGCTCCCGGATTTATTAGCGTCGCGAGCCTGCAAAGCATATTGGTTAGCACCGCGTTATTTCTGTTGTTAGCACTCGGCGAAACCTTCGTAATCATCTCCGGCGGGATAGATCTGTCTATTGGCTCTATGTTGGCGATGTCCGGTATGGTGTCAGGCGTGTTCATGTCCCGATATTACAATAATGGTTCAGGGACAACGATTGCACTACTAGGTTTAATCATCGCCCTAGTGGTCGGATTGATAGGAGGCATGCTCAATGGGGTGGTAATAGCCAAACTTCGCCTCAATCCGTTAATCGTAACGTTGGGAACTATGGGAATTTTCGAGGGAATTGCAGAACTGATCTCCAACGGACTTCCAATCAGTAATTTCCCTCCGTTTCTCTTTGTGTTGGGAAATGGGGGTTGGGGAATTCCGTGGCTTCTGTGGTTCACAATTGCGGCCGTGTTATTTTATGGTTTATTGCTGGCCAAAACGCGCTTTGGAAGGTATATCTACGCATATGGGGCCAGCAAAGATGCCGTAGTGCGAGCGGGGGTTAATACAACAATTCATGCAACATGGTTATATGGGTTGGCGGGTCTAGCCGCAGGGTTGGCGGGATATCTATCTGCAGCTCACTTTGAGACGGCTTCTCCAGTAGCGGGAAGTCAATACTTGCTAATAGCGGTAGCGGCAGCAGTAATTGGTGGCACAACACTTCAAGGAGGAGAAGGCACTATTTGGGGAACTGTTATTGGCGCGTTGATTATTAGTGTCTTGCAAAATGGATTCGTCATGATAGGACTAGCAAGCTTTTGGCAACTTGTCGCAGTCGGAGTTATGGTCATCGTGGCCGTGTTCTTTAATGAACTCCAGCGCCGAACACGCATCGCGTCCGCAGGTCGTACCGCAGACTATAAAGCACAGAGAAAACCTTTCGGCCGGGCAGGATAGAGCGGGTAGAGTGGGCTCAAGACTCCGCCGTATTGGTCAACAAATATTGAGATTAAATGATGCAAGATACCAGGTTCACCGGAGAGGGGTGAAAACTGCAATGTTTCTTCATTAGAAAATCCATGACATTTCAACTTAAGACATCAGAGCGATCGGCATTGAGATAGGGCCGAATCATATCGTTCCCCTGTGAACTTTGATCGTCACGTCGTTCACTGTTCATCGCACCTAAGGCCTTTTTATCTGTCGCAGCGGCGTTGGTATCCAGCGCCGCCTGAATTTGTAGATCGTTCTTGGTCCGGGTGTGTCCAACCTCGTTATGCCGCCACAATCACCATCTTGCTGGCATATTCCCGGCATGGTATGATCAGACTAACAAAAGAGCCGAGGTTGTCCGCTCGCCTCTCCGGTACAGGGCCCAGTCGGGCAGTTCGTCCCGGGTAGTTCAATCAAAATGCCCAAGAATCGCCATCCCAACTGCCAATCAGGGGCGGTTCTTGTGGTTTAACGTGATGATCGCCACGAGTGTTGCCAATGTTACGGCAAATGTGAGACCCTGCCACGTCACCATCGCCTCACCCCCTCGTAAGAATCTCTTCTCATACACCCCTTGCGAGCCCGAATAACGGTGAGACATTTATCCCAACTACAACGGCACGTGATGAGCCGATGCCTCTCATCCCCTCAGGGGAGACAGGCAGCAGGAAGCAGGAATTTCCCCGAACAATGGCGAATGCCTTTTCAGGTGATAAGATAAGGAACCGACCCAAAGAACCCCATAGCAAGTACTATGAGCGGCAAAGCAAACACGGCAAGCGATGGCAAGGCATTGTCATTTACTATGACAGCGAAACCGGACAACGGCGACAGACGGCCCAAACGTTTGCCACCAAACGGGACGCGGAGACCTGGGCCCGCAAGACCGAAATGCAGTTCCGGGACAACCCCCATCACAAACCCCCCAGTGACGAAACGGTCGACGAATACCTGCAAAGGTGGCTGACCATTGAAGACACGCTGCCGTTGGAAGAGAAGACGAAGCGCGACTATCGGCAAATGGCCGCCCATCCCATTCGAGAACTAGGGACCAAGCCGTTAAAAAGTTTGACCTTGTTGGACATCCAGCAATTCTATGCGAAATTGTCCGAACAAAAGAAAAGTCGCCGCACCGTTAATTATGTGCATACGGTGTTGAAAATGGCCCTCAAAGATGCCGTCGAGTGGGGCTTGCTGGTAAAAAATCCCGCAGACAAAGCTAAAGCTCCGCTGGGTCGACCAGAAAAGCCCCTGCGGATTCCGACTCCGGAAGAAATGCATCAACTGCTGGAAGCCACCCGGGACACGCGCTGGTATCCGTTGTGGCTCTGGTTCGCCACCACTGGGACCCGACTGGGAGAAGCCCTGGCGTTGCGATGGGGTGATATCGATTGGGAGAAAGGGCAGGTGACGATTCGACGAGCACTCAGCGGGGATGCGGCTCACCGGGTCATCAAAACGCCCAAATCCGCCAGCGGCATGCGGACTTTTAGCCTGGGACCGAAAATTCAAGCGACGCTGCGACAGTTGCAAGAAGACCAAGCTAACTGGGGGGAACAGGCCGGGAGTGCGTGGAACGATGAGGATTATGTCTTTACGACGTATCAAGGCAAGCTCTTGTCCAAACGGAATATTGACCGCGCTTTTAAGCAAGCCCTGGAACAGGCCGGATTACCCAGTGACATCCGGATTCATGACTTGCGACACGGCATGGCGACGCAATGGCTATCGGGAGGGAAGAGTCCGAAGATGGTCAGCGAACGCTTGGGTCATTCCAACGTTGGCTTTACCTTGCAAGTTTATGGGCATGTGTTGCCCCATGACGAAGTACAGGCCGCCTATGAAATGGAGAATCAGCTGGTCAGTGGGCCGGAAAAATCATCAACACTTCATCAACACGAAGTGTGAAAAACGTGCTTATCGGAGGATACGCGAGTCACAGGAGCCATCGCAAAAATGGCGGAATGACAACGATATCTTAAACTTCGGTGTACGCTAGATAACCGTAGAAACAGCAGACTAACCAATTTGTAATCAGTAGGTTGAAGGTTCAAGTCCTTTCGCCAGCTCCAGTCGAAACTCTTATACCGCAAGCGTTTGCGGTTTTTTTATTGCCCACGAACCGTTCACATTATGGGATCCA
>PXYT01000075.1 GCA_003023725.1 Sulfobacillus benefaciens
CGGCCTTTCTTGTATCCACTCGGCAGACTGCGCGGGACCCGAATATGATTGTTCGGTCGTGAATGATTCGTGTAATGATACGTTTTGAATCGTAATCCGCCATAAACCGTTGTTTAAGTTCACAATCGATGCATGCATGATGTTGCCGGGATTGACGATCATATTGTTTATTGGTGTTTCATACTGTGGTAAAATCTCCCACCACGCAACATATTGAGCAACCCCATTAATCACTTGCTCCCCCGTTCCGGTCTGGATGAGATCCGGATTATTGAATCCGTCAATCCCAATCCAATTGGATCCGAACGACGACGAAGCGCTGCTCGAAGCACTCACGCTAGGCACTTGCCAGGTTCCACTAATATTGTGAAAGGCGTTTGCATTCTGGCTAGCGAGAGCATAACCTGACCAGTTTAGACTGTTCCATCCTAATCCCTGAGCACCTGCCCATGTTCCTTTCAAAGGAATTCTTACACCGGTGGCGATAAATCCTGTCGGCGAAATCAAGTTAATCGCAGTTAGGCCCAAGGCCCCCGCACCAATGCTTAAGATTTTCCACAATCTTTTCATCCAGTCACCTCATAGTCTTTTGATATTGGTTTGACGTTGTGATTATTTCGCCATGAATACACTATTTCCCTTTTAACTGGACACATATTTTCCTTTTTTTTGGAACGATTGGTCATTGAATTTCCGCCTTTACACTAAAGAGGACAGGCGCTCCGTTTTGGACCGCCTGTCCTCAATGCAATTATCAACCATGGTGACGAATTTGGATCGAGCCGTCGATCTTACAGCCCTGTTCCACCCATGGTAAACCCGGCAGCGGGTTGGCCATAGTAATTCGTGGCCGTCCCTGTTTTTCCGGTTACGCTAAACGCATCGCTTGCTCCAACCGACGTATCCCCTGCAGGAATACTCAAGGTCAGTTTGACCTCTCCGGTCTTACTCGTCGATATCGCTGCCGCACTAACCGTCAAAGAAGTGCCGGTAGTTGTGTCGGTGACCGTGAAGTCCCCAGTGACTGGAACGTGGGCATTGTTGTCATATGTCACGTACACGTACGCAGTGCCCGGTCTAGATGAGGTAGCAGCACTAAAGGCGGTGCTATCACCAGCAACACTCTTTACGAGGAGACCATACTCAAAATACGTGCCTTTCGAGGGAACGTCATGCGAGTCACTATTCGTAGCCGGCGAGCTTTGAGGTCCCGCGTTACCGTACTGGTCGACCCCTGTTACGAAGAATTCATAGGTGTCACCCGGTGTCAACCCTGTAATGCTCGTAGCCGTCTTAGTGGTATTCTCCACCAGTACCGGCTTAGTGCCCGTTGTAATGTTCTGCTTGTAGACATTGTACGAAGCGGCGTTCGAAACAGAATTCCACGTCAAGTTAAAACCTGTCGCTGTCGCTGAACCCGTTACCGTAGGAGCAGAACTCACATCCGAATTCACGGTTAAGATGTCCGAACTGTTGGAAATGGTCGTGCCATTGGCGGTAACCATAACTGGCGCGTTGGTCGCCGCTGCCGTCGGTGTTACGGTAACACTATAAAAGCCGGCTGAGTTGGTCGTCGTAGAGCCGGTTACCCCGTCAACACTCACATTAACCGTTGCACCTGAAACCGGTGTTGAACCCCCCGTTCCGGCTTGAAACACGGTGCCACTCACCGTAAAGTTACCCCCAGCGAATATTTTGGTGGCAGATTCTTTTACGGTGGAGTATTTTGTGGAAATGGGAATGGGTGCCGTCACTGGTGTTCCGGTACCGATATTCATCTTGCCGAGGAACGTTTGATTTGCTGGATTCCACACGCCCAGCCAGTACTGGTTGTTCGTTACGGGTTGACTGTTGTATTCGGCATTGCTTCCCGTAGAATTCGCCACGAATCCTGCGCCACCGCCTTGGAGAGTCACATTAATCTGTCCCTGAGAGTTGGTGTACACGTCGAGTGTGCTGTGATTAAACGAATACAGACCAGGCACCGCGTTAGGAGTGACGTAATCTGAATTGCTCAGCAATCCAGAGTTAGGTTGTACCAGAGGGAACGCGTCACTCATACTACCAGCGGCGAGCCCATTTCCGTCAACCTTCGTTACCCACAAAGCGTTATTGTTAGAAGAATTCTTGTAGTAGCCGGAGAAGGTATTTCCGGAAATAGCACCGTCCAAGGCCACCTGAGCGTTTGGCACAGGATTCCCGTTCACACCATCTACCGTAATGGTGTCTGTGAACGGTTGATTGTTAATACTCGTGGCATCTTGGATGTAAGACGGGCTAAACGTCGCAGTTGTCGGAGTATGAGCCGCGGTGTACGTGACACTGGCCGAAGCAGAATTGATAGCCTGTGTCCCCGAAACCAACGATGCACTGCCTGCTGCACCTTCCCATAGGTTGTCAAATGTGGCTGACACATCAACGGTGTTTGTCTGTGGCACGCCGTCATTCGTGGTGAAAGTCAGGCTCGGCGTAAGCGGACTACTCATTGAAGGATTTGGAACGCTTGAAGTTGCTCCGAGCACCAAGTCACCACCGGTCAACGGTAAAGGCGTTGTTGCGTTGGGTGTGGTTACGGATACAGTGTATGCAGGGAACCCGCTAACCTCTTGGATTGAAATCGTCACCGTCACGTTCGCAGATTCGTAGTTGGTCCCAGGACTACCGGAAGTAGCTTCATACCATAAACCCGTGGCCTTATCATACGACCAGCCGTAGCCGGACCCGGAAAGGGGAACACCAAAGATACTCTGAATGGCTCCATTCCCATTGGTGGATAGATTGTAAGTAATCGACTGGCCCGGTTCCAAGAATCCAAACGCTCCAGTTTCAAATTGGACAGGTTGATTGCCATTGGTCGTGTCTGGATTTGGTTGGTTAGATGCGTAATCTGAAAAGTACGGTGCTACGCTGAATGTTCCTGAGGTTCCCACGGTGACAGTCGTTGAACTGTCCTGTGATTGAAACGTTGCAGGCAGACTGGTTCCTTGCGGTTCGATAGCAAGAGCCATCTGAGGGGACTGAGACGGCCACCAGCCAATGTAAGCCGCGCCAATAGCGTTCGATGTGACTGACGACGGAAGCGCGGATCCTTCTTTCACGCTAGCAGTCGCACTTGCCGGCACTGCATCAACAGTATAAGTATTGAACGGCAGCGAGTAACTGCTCGTGCCAGAGGCAAAGAGAATCGTGTTACTTGAGGTAGCGGTCATGGTGTTATAGGTGGTATTAGCTGAGTTCTCTACTGTAAAGGACACCATCCCGGATGCCGTAGTCGTGGCCTGACCAAATTCACTGGCACTAAATGGCGTGAATGTCGTGGATCCCGGCACTTGTACGCTGTTTTGACGGAATGGGCTCACAGACGCATTTTGATCTACATGGTTCCCTTGCAGAACCACCATTTGATTCGGAACAGGATTGCCTTGCGCATCAACAATTTCAGCGCTAATTGTCTCGGCAGTACCCGCAGTTCCGATAGTTACTGTGTCGTTGTATGCTGTAGATCCTGATTGAGATGCTGTCACGGTTGCAATGCTGGGGCTAACAGTTACTCCGCTTATGCCAGTGGCCGCGCCTTGAACTGTTGTAACCGTCACCGCATGCGAAGTCTGCATGTCCGCTTCTGCTGTAACCAGTGCAGTTCCTACTGTAATGCCAGCCGTTCCTGTTGCTGTAGCAATACCGCTCGCATTGGTTGTGGCGGTGGTCGCAGTGCCACTGGCAAAGGACACCACACCGGACGCGCTAGAAGTGAAGGTAACCGCAACTCCCGACATCGGATTGCCGTTTGCGTCTGTCACCGCTGCCGTGAAAGTGTCTGTGCTCTTGCCGTTATTGGTCAGCGATGAAGCTGAGTCCGTAAGCCCGATGTGAACCACCGGGAGCACCGTTCCCGACGCTACATTGCTGTAGAGTGCACCCTCGGGGTCATTGATGGCCAACGGGGATTTCGCATAGGCAATGAAGGTGTACGTTCCCGATTGCGAGGGTGTGAAGGTGAAGCTGTTCGAGCTGGAGTAATTCCCGCTTTGTTTCCAGGTGCCCGACGGGTTCTTGTACCAGAACTGGTATTGGGCGTCATAGATGTTGGTCGCCGTGGCCGATACCGTAAAGGCGTGGCCGGCTACCACTGATGCGCTGGGAGTGCTCAACGTGACACTGCTGTTGACAAAGACTCCGTCCACTTGCTGATTGCCGTCCGTGCCAATGTTGGTGGCTGCAGCGTAGTCGCCGGTGGCCAGCTGGGACGAGCTCAGGGCATAAGCCGTAACGAGGTAGTCTCCGGACTGGCTCGGAGTTAAGGTATAGCTGTTGTTACTCGAATAAGCTCCGGTAGAAGTCCACGTGCCGTTCGGGCTCTCTACCCAGAATTGATATTCCGCATTACTGACGGTGCTGGATGCCGTGAACACCACAGGTGATCCGACGGATACCTGAGCTGCGACGGTGTTGTGACCCACTTCTGTCAAGGTCACTGTCGGCGCCGTTTGCGCAAACGCGCTGGCAGCAGGAAGCATCGACAAAATCATCATCGATGATCCCATAGCTAAGCTGCTGATTTTTTTCATAGTTCGTGAGTTCATCTGATTCAACAAAACCTCCTCGATCGTGCTCTCACTATGTTTGTAGCGAGTTATTTCCCATCAAACCCCAGAATTTGCGGTTCAATGCCATACTTTGCTGAAGGTCTTGCAACGGCTTTAACCCGATCCGTCATCATTGTGATCCGGTGCAATATTGTCCGAATCCTTCTTACTACTGGGCACATGAGCCAGATAATATTCCAGGGCTGCATTGATAATCGCGACTTGGCTGAGACCCGTCTCATAGGAACGTTGTTCCAAACGCGCCTTCATTTCGGGCGTAAGCCTAACCTGGAATGATACATAGGCTCGGGATCGCCCATAGTAATTCGCCACAACTGACCACCCCTCACCTCCTGAAACCTACCTTCCCCTCCACGGAGGTCGACGGCCGTGTGAGGTACGCTTGTGAGACGTCGATGGCGTGGTATGCGATTCGCTTATCTATTTCTAAGGAATTGCAATGTTCGATGAATGCAACATACCAACCGTGGTAATAATACAACTTTTTACATAGAAAATCCTGTACAGGCAACCATTTGTTGGTTAGAATCATACGCCCGCTTTCGACATCGATTCATGTAGACTGATAAAGACACTGATACCGTATGTAGTATGAATGTCGAATAATGAATCATAAATAACCCATATTATTAATAAGGCGGGACACAAATGTCCCGCCTTTTGACTGCAATTTAATGAATTTGGGGGGAATGACTCAGAAAGACACCCGTGCCCCTGAGGGGGCACTCCCATTCATGGAGAAAGAATTAGGAACGCTGAAGAATTTGCCTCGACTGAGCCTCCAGATATTTGATCTGGGCCTCCACTTCCTTGGCTCCGGGATTGGCCTCCAAAGCCTTTTTGTATAAGGTGACGGCGTCGTTGAGCCTGCCCTGCAGTTTGGCCACGTCCGCCAGTCCCACAATCGAGCGGAACCCCGGGATGGCACTGTCGTAAGAGACGATGCCCCGGTAAGAAGGAGCCTGGTCCCGCGACTGGGCAAACGAGACTTTGGCCTCGTCCAGCATTTTCACAGCAATCGTCAGTTCCACCCGGCCCTTGAGATACCAGCCTCCCGGGAACTGCGGCATGTCTTTGACCATACGCTTGGTAACCTGCAACGCCTCTTCCATCCGGTCCAGCTTAATCAAGGCTTCGGTCAGATAGGAGCGCACCTCCGGAACCCGTCCGTAATTGGGATTGCCCGCAGCCAGGCTTTCCGCCTGATAGAGGGCGCGGACCGCTTCCTCCAGTTTGCCGACCAGGTAATATTCCCGGCCTAAGAAACCCCACGAAGCCACATCGCCCGGGTCCTCCTCCACGGTCTTGCGCAAAAGCTCAATGTTGCGGTCCAATTTCTTTTTTTGCAGCATCACCTCGGGCTCGTAGCCGGAGTGATGAAGGCGGATGCGGACCACCGGACGGTTATACACCGTGGCGAAGACTCCGCCTTCGGGCGGCCCAATCTGTTCGTGGATGCGTCCCCACCACCTGAGCCCGAAACGGGTGGGAAAGAGGCGGGACATATCGTAGTTGGGCTCAATCGTGTCACCCATGTGGTTGACTTGCACAATGCGGAAGATAAAGGGAGGATCCTGGTGGCTAAAGAGTCCGGATATGACACGGGGAACATAGACATCTTCGTCGTCCAGCACTTCGTCCCCATCGACGAACAGGACCCAGTCGCCGGTGACGTGGGACAAAGCCTCATTGCGGGCGGCACCAAAATCGTCTTGCCAGGTATGGAAAAAGACTTTGGCTCCGGCTTCCCGGGCTAACGCCACGGTATCGTCGTCGCTGCCGGTGTCGACGACTACCACTTCATCCGTAGCCTTAAGCAGTTGCTTGACCGCGTCGGCAATAGTTGCCGCCTCATTTTTCACAATCATGGCCGCTGAGACCGAGACGGCCGGAACTGCCAATAAAGAGTTTAGCCATTTGGGAATGCGTCCATTAAGGTGAGACTTCAGCCGCTCTTTAGTGGCCGGCGCCCAGGCGGCCGCCGGATCCAGAATCCAGGCCCTTTCATAGCAGGCCCAAGCCTCCGATTTCTTGTTTAAATGCTCTAAAGCTTCCGCCAAAAACACCCACAGTTGCGCAATGGCGGGGTTTTCCTCCAGTAACGACACAACCGTTTCCTGCACCCGGGGATATTGTTCCTGGCGCAGCATGTTGGTAATTTCCTGCATGGTTTCGACCGTAACCGGTGTTGTCGCAGGTGCCATACGATTTATACCCCTTCCTATTCCAAACATACAAAAATCTCCATAGAAGCCGGCACTAAAATTTCCAGGCCGCCATCCATAGTGAGCATCCGGGTCCCCTTTATTAAAGGGGGAGGACGGAAGAACCCGTCCTCCCCAACCCCAGGCTATAGTAACAGATAACCGGCTTATCGTGCTACCGCAAGCGCGGGAGATTAATCACTAAGTCCAGTAACATCACCCGAATAGGGCTGTTTGGAAATCGTGGTGCTGGCACTTACCGAGCCACCGGTGAAGGTGCTTTGGCTGGTGGCGACATTAAAGGATACTGTCGACTGACCCCCAGCAATCGTCACCGAGGTAATGGGCACACCCGAAGTGGTTTCGGCAGTGAGTCCTGTGGTAGTAGTCAAGGTCACGGTGGCGCTGGAGCTGGTGATAATGGGGTTGCCGCCCGCATCCACCAAGGTCACGCTCACCGGATACACGGTTCCGGTTGTCAGGGTCTCGTTGTTGGTCAATCCCGAAATGGACAATGCCGCCGGCGTGGTGCTGGCTACAATGTCAATCGAAGCCGCTCCGGTAGCTCCGGTGCTGTTGTCTGTAATCGACACCGTAACCTCTCCGGCTTTTCCGGCTGTTAGTGTGGCTGAGGACAACAAAGCACTCACATTGCTCAAGGTGCCGCTCAAGGTTTCGGTGTTGGTGGCGCTATTCGTCGTCACGGTGACACTGCTAGCCGACGATGTCGGCAATCCCATCAGACCCGACGCATGATCAATGGTCACGGTCACGTTGTCGGTACCGTCCACTGAAGAACTAACCGGATTGCTGTTGGCATCCAGGCCCGCATTGGCCAACGCGGGGGTGAGAATGACGGTATTGCCGGCCTGGGCATAGGTCGTGTTGCCGCTATAGGTTCCGGTGCTGGTGTCTTCCAGCTTGAAGGAATAGCTGGCCACCGGATGGTTTTGCACATAGAGCTTTACGGATGACGGCGCACTGAGACCGCTAGCTTTACTGGCTGCGGCCGAGACAGTCCATGTTCCGGTGTAATCTTCAGCATGGAAGGTGACACTGGCCGAACCCGCGGCATTGGTGTCGACTGTGACGGAAGGAGAAGTACTGTAGCTCCCGCTGTTAAAGGACGCGGAACCGGACGTGCCGGTTGCGCTCAGCGTTATAGGCACACCCGCATCCGTCACCGGATTGCCGTAGGCATCCGTTACCTGCATGTTAAGCGTTGTCGATAAGTTCGATGCAGTCAGCACGTTTGTCGCCGGAGTCAAGCTAAAGGTACTGGCACTGGCCGCCTTCTCCGTGATGGTTAGGCTGGTGGATGCCAACGGTGCAGTGCTTTCGCCGTCTTTCACGGTGACGGTGTAAGTGCCGGCATCCGGCTTGCCGCTGGTGTCGGTGACGGTAAAGGTGGTCGTGCCCACTGGCAGATCGTAGATGCCGGAAGCCGTCGGAGTCACAGCGCTCGCTGAGCCGGGGGCGACGGACAGATTGGTAACTACCGCACCCGAGGCATTGGTAATGGTGACTTCCGGGCTTACAGTGGAAGGCAGGGTGACCGTGTTGCCGCTGGCATCCGTCGCTCCCAAAGTCACAGTGGTTCCGGTTGGCGAGCCTTCCGTAAAGGTCGGTGTGCTGTCCGTGGCTGTCAGATCCTTGGCCACCCCGGTGATCACTGCAGAGATTCCGGCACTGCCGGTGATAAGACCAGTGCCGCTGACCGTAACCACATAAGTGCCAGTCACGCCTTCAGCTCCGTAAACGGTCAAGGCCGTCGTGGCCGGGTCGCCGGAAGCATAGACGGTGTCGGTTGTGGTCGAACCGGTAAAGGTGGCGCCGCCGGAGACACTGGCATTAAGGGTATAGGTTCCGCCCAGCATGGGATAGCCGGCCTGGTCATCCACGGTGACATTGACGGTGTCAGGCTGGTCATTGGTGTTGACGGACAGAGTCTTGGACTTCGGCTTCACGCTAATGCTGGTGGCCGTCTGGGGCACAGTGGCAATACTGAGTCCCGAGCCGTAGGTGATAGTGGACGACTGGGTCGACCCACTGGCCGCAGTCAAGCCGGACAGAGTCACACTCGAGGATACTCCCGGTGTCTTGGTGGCCTGCACCACAAAGGTGGCAACCCCGCCCGAAAAGGTGACTTGGCTTCCCGAGACATCCGAAGCCTGGGAGGATCCGGTCGCGAGCGTGACAGCCGTGCCAGAAAGGCCAATGGTGGCGGTTCCGCTGTAGTTGGCCACAGTGTTGCCGTTGGCGTCGGTCACTGCCGCAGTGATGGTGTCGAGTTCTTGGCCGTCGGCCACAAGATGGGTATGCGCGGCACTCTCCGAGACCATGGAGGCTTGTCCGTAAGCCACCACCTTATAAGGCGCCGAGCTCACTCCGTCGATGCTCGCCGTCACCATATAGGTGCCGGGATCTGTGGAGGGCACGTTGAAGGACGTGACCGGGCTGTTGGGATGAGTGAAAGCCACATCGGATGCGGTTCCATTGCTGGATGTCACCGTCCAGCTGACAGTGCTGGGGCTGGTGACAGGCACCCCGTTGGCGGTGGCGGTCGCGGTCAGGGTCGTGGAATTGCCGGCGGCAATATCACTGGTACCCGTCACCGTCACGGAAGAAACGGCGTTCACGGATTTCTCGGTGACCGTCTTGCTGAAAAGCGCTCCTTCGGGGTCATTGAGAGCCAATGGAGATTTTGCATACGCGATGATGTTATAAGTTCCTGTGGTCGCGGCTTTGAAAGAATATGTGCCCGACGCGGTATAACTGCCGCTTTGATTCCAGACTCCCGACGGCGTTTCATACCAGAACTGGTATAAGGGGTCGTAAATATTGGAAGCGGTAGCCGTCACGGTCACCTGGCTTCCAGCCGTGACCGTAGCGCTCTGGGCGCTTAAGCTGACGGCACTGTCGACGAAAACCCCGTCCACCTGCTGCAGTCCGTTGGTGCCGATATTGGTGGCGGCAGAATAGTCGCCCGTACTCAGCTGCGCTGCGCTCAGCACATAGGCTGTAACCAGATAGTCCCCGGAACTCACGTTACTTAACTTAAATGTATTGCTTGTCGAATAATTTTGACCAACAACCCACTGCCCGTTGGGTTTTTCCACCCAAAACTGGTAGCGGGGGTTGCTCACGTTCTGGGAGCCCGCGGTAAAACTCACACTCTGTCCCGGGGTTAGCTGGGCGGCAATCGTGTAGCCGTTTTCACTGAGACTCACTGTGGGAGCGGATGCCGCAAAAGCGGAAGCCGCCGGCAGCATTGAAAGAACTAGCATCGAGGATCCCAGTGCCAAACTGGATGCCTTTTTGCCGAATTTACTGGTCATCAATCCATAAACCTCCTCAAACCGGAATTCAATATTCATAACGCGTCAGTCTTGCATCACTCAACATCACCGGGATCTTCCTTCTTGGGACGCGGAGTTCCCGGCAACGATCCGGAAAACGATTCCAGATCCTCTTCAAGGGAGACGGCTCCCGTCTCAACATGGTCTAAGTAATATTCCAAAGCCGCATTGACGATAGCGACCTGGCTAAATCCGCCCTCATAGGACATCCTGGCCAGGCGATCTTTCAGTTCTGGCGTCAAGCGGGCTTGAAATGCCACATAAGCTCGGGACCTCCCATGAAAATTGCCCATAGCTTATCACCTCTCATCGCCCCCGTTCCTATGAACAGTTGCATGCCAACAAAACCCTCATCGCGCTGCAGGTATGTGGTTGGAAGATCTCTAGAATGTTATCATGCTTGGGTGATACCAACCACGCTGAAAAGTATACACCAATATTCGCCAAGAATGGGGAAATTTAAGGTCGTTTTTCGGGCAAATTTATAGAAAAAGAATGAATTGGGTCCATGGGAATTGCCATCCAGCCGACAGAAAGCGGAAGAGAGTTCCTCTTCCGCTTTCAATAGTTTACATAATGTTTATGTCGAATTTGGCTGTTGATTGGCGAACATTGATAAAGGCCGATGACAGATCTTTTTTCTTTATCAACCCCATGCCCTCTCTTCATCACATGACGGGAATCCGTTCCAATCAACCGGGTTTTGGTTCATCCCTCCCCATCAATGAAGACGCTTTAGAATAACTGCGTTCTATGGCGTTCCCACCGTCTTTCCCCTTCTCATCGCCTTATTTACCCGAGAACGGAAATGGTTTTGCCGTCAAAAGACACGGTATACGTCACACTGGCCGACCCTTGGTCTTTGTAAGGAATCTTCCAACTGTCCGATGTCTCGACTGTGGACGTGCTCAACACATCGGGTGCGCCGCCGGCAAGCCCGGCAACCGAGCCCGAAGCTTGCGAGGGCATAATTACCACCGACTGCCCGGAAGGAATGGGTGATCCATGATTCGACACCTGAATGTCGAGAGTCCCATTTTGGGCGGACGCGGCAATTTGGGGAGCGGAAGGAGCAAATACCGTCACCGGATTGGTTTGCGCCGTCTGCTGATAGTTGTCGCTCACAGCACTCTTAATGCCGTCTTGCGTCACGGAAGACACCGACACTTGAACTCCGTTCTCCCCAGGAATATCGGGATTGGACGCGGCTAGTGTCAGGGCCACTTGGGTGCCTTTCACCTGTGCCGAGGTGATCTGATAGGCTATCCCCTTTTGAGGACTCGTGACCAAAAACTGCGAGCCGTCCGCCAGAACCGATTGGGGATCCACATTACGGGAGAACGTGAGCGTTAAGACATTGGGCTGGGCGAGTGCATTGAGGGTCACCGCCAAAGGGACCATCTCGGAGGGGCCTGGCGGCGTGATCCAAGTCAGTGGTGTGCTGAGCACACTGGAAGTCTTGGGACTCTGCACCTCCAGGGTATCCGTTTCCCCGCCTTGACCCCCCGATACCCAGACTTGAGCCAAACCCTGGGCGTTGGTGGTGACGGTTCCGGTGCTTAAAGATGCGGTCTCTTGTCCCAGCAAAGAAAAGCTGACAGGATCATTGGCCAAAGGATTGCCATTGCTGTCTAGGGCCAGAACGGTGAAGGGGGCGTGTGCTCCCACTGCCGCCATTTGCGGCGGCAAAGGATTCCAGCCGAGAGTCGGTTCAGTCTGCTGCTGCCACAAAAGAGGAATCTTCAGTTCAGGCAATCCGGCCACAGACCCTGACCCCGCATCCAAGCTGCCGTCCATCATCAGCGAGGCATCCTGGGTATTTGCCGAAGAGACGCTCTTCACGGTCCAGGTTTGCGAAGGATTTTGAGCAGCCGTAATCCCCCAGGCGGCAATTCCTTGGGAATTGGCGGAGACAGACTTCTTAACCCCTTGGCCATTGTCCATTTCCACGGCATATCCTGACAGCGGGTGCGTTCCGGCCATGACCCGGATCCCTAAATCATAGGACTGCGAGGGATTGAGGATTTGTGTCGGTACCGGCATGATAGCCTGGGCGGAGGAGGTAGAATAAGTCTGCCCCGCTCCTGATTGAAAGGCGAAGTGCAGGGGCAGCCACTTCAGGGACAGGCTGGTCCCTTGCGCGGTTTTGTCCGCCAACGTCACCTGATACCCCGCGCTTTGAGCACTCAGTGTGCCGTCCGCGGAAGTATTGGCTACCAGCACGAGTTGGGCTTGGCCTTGTCCGTTGGTAGAATTGTCTTGACTCAGCACCTCAACCGGAGCCGAGGGGAGAGACCAGTGAACCGGGGTCCCCAAAGGAGCCGGATTGCCGAAGGAGTCTTTCACCTGAGCTGTGACCACAATTCTTTGCCCGCTTAACGCCCAAGACGAGGGACTGGAGGACTGGCCCGAGGCCTGGGGAACAAATGCGGCGTAGGAGTGCATTAACGGCCAGGCGATGTCTGTCCCCGGTATATGAAGGTGTCCCACAAATTCCGCGCTGCCGGTTCTGGTGGCGCTGACGCTCTGTCCCGAACCAAAATGAACCGGCGGCAGGTTATTCATGGCCGCGGGTGCCACCGGCACCACGGTCCCTGGGTACGCCAGCACATTTTGGTTATTGCCGTTATTCATGCTGGGGACCAGAAAATCGCTGACGGTATGATCATTCATCACTTCGGAAATGAGGGCGTCTCCCACCTGGGGATAAAGGGGCAGGGTAACGTCGTAGGAAGCCCCGGTCCGGTAATAGGAGCCGAGATAATTTTGGGCCTGGGTTGTGGACAAGGCTTCGGGAGCGGTGTATGTCACCGGCTCATCTTGCCACAGCACGTCGGACGAAGGCACGGGAATTCGCACGACACTGCCTGAAAGAGTCTGCCAGCTCAACGAGGCGATTTTGACCCCCAATGCCGTCCGGGGATTGACCAGGGATGGGGCCGACAACCGAAAAGACAATGTGCCTCCCGTCATTTGCGCTGGAATCTGAATACCTGCGGAAGACTCGGCAACAGGACCGGAAATAGTACGAACGTAAGGGGTTCCCCCGTTGCGGGGAGTATAAGTCAGCTGAAAGACACTGCCCCGGGACAAATCCAGCTGATCCAGTTTCAGTGTAGCCCGGCTGAATCCCTCAGGTATGGTGATGGGGCCGGGTGTCCATGTTTCCAAGGGCCCAAAGGCCTGAGAAGTGTCATCCAGTGTGAGTGTGGTGGAAGTGCCGCTGCTTGCGGCCGGCAAAATAAATGTGGACGGCATCGCCAGTGACAGCGGCTTTCCTCCCAAGAGGTCAATATTTTCGGAGAAGGCATATTGCAAGTGATAGATTTGACGGCCCAGGGACTCGGTTCCCTCTACCGGACCGGTGGCGTTGGTCACGACCGTTCCCGACTCGTTGACGGCGGCAAAAAGAACGTCATTCGTCGCCACCACACCCGGTGCCGACGGCACCGTCACCTGATAGGTAATCCGGGCAATGGCTCCGGAGTTCGCAGCCAGAGTGGCTGCGTGCCCGTTCTCGGGATTGGTCAGGGTCAGCACGCTATCAGCCGTTCCCTCGGCATTGGTGGTGGCGCGGCCATTTAATCCCTCGGGCAGACTGACATGATCTGCGGGATTGGAATCATTCGTCAGCGTAAATTCCACCGGCACATCGGCTACGGGATTGCCTTGGGCGTCTTCCACACTGGCACTCACAAAAGCGGTCTGCCCCAATAGCAAGGCATGGGAATTGTTAAGCGCGGGCAAAGGATTCATGAGATGCGTGGTGACGGCTGCCACCGGAGCCTGGGCCGGAGCTATCTGTATTTGGTGCACCTGGGTCCAGACACTGTCCTTGCCGTTATTGGGAGCCCCCATGTCCTTGGCGTATGCAATGACACGGTATGTGCCCGCCATGGGCGGCACATAGCGAAAAGTGTTCAGGGACTGGTATCCGCCACTGGAGGTCCAGTGTCCGGTGGGACTCTCGATCCAGAACTGGTACACCGGGTCAATCAGATTGGTTGCGCTCGCCTTGACAGTCATCCCCTGCTCCTGGGTGCCGGTGCCGGAAGCCGTTAAATGCACCTGGCTTTCGACATTCACCACCGAGGTCGTGACCTCGGCCTGGTTCCACTGGCCCTGTTTCAATTGACTTGGGGTCAGGCTGTATACGGCCATAATATAACTGCCCGGGCTCAGAGGCACATGAACCACGCTGTCCGGAGAATAATCCTGAATCATCGACCAGCCTTTTTGAGTTTGCAGCCAGAATTGATAGAGCATGTCATGAGCCGTTTGCCCGACTGACGACACCTGAAATTGCACGGTGTTCCCACTGCCGATCTGGCCGGAATGCACCAAAGCCAGTGAGTATTGAGGCACAGCCGGGATGTTGGATGCGGCATAGATGCGGGGCACAAAAGAAAGCGTGGCTAGACCGCCGGTTAAAACCGCCCCCAGCCATGCACGTCGATACGATATCAAAAGAGTGACCTCCCCAGTTGGGTATAATAGGAAAGCAGACCTTATAATCTCTTGCGTCTTGCTTTCTTGTCATCTTTATTCGACGGAGTTCGACATTATCCTTCTTTCTTTTCCGTGAATTTTCCTGGTCCGACCCATTTCATTTCATGCGCCAAATCCTATAAGACCCACAGGCATTCCGGCCCCGAGATCAGGACAATCTTTCCTGTCTCGGGGCCGGTTGTTAAGAGACC
>PXYT01000076.1 GCA_003023725.1 Sulfobacillus benefaciens
CTTGATGTCAGACCGTCCCCAAATAATCATTATCGCCGCGACAGTCCAGACTATTAGTAGTCCGAGGCTGTACCGTGTCCATGACCACATTGCCACTTTACTCCCTCTTAGTCTTTATATGTATATGGTACTGAAACTATTGTTATCCCACAAATACACGGCGTCCGGCTCCTCCGGATACCCACACTTTAGGGCCCAAAAAATTGTCTGGACAATGGGGTCCACCTTAAGCGAACGACCGCCTCACTATCATGCCTCCCGCTTGTATGGGGGGTGAATCCTGGCAAAAAAGAAAAGGGGGCTGTCTCAAAAGGTATGTCGGCCGTGATGCCGTCCCTAAAATGTGTTCCTTTTACCCCACGTAGTGGAGGAAGTTGGTCATTTTCATCCTCATTTTTAGGGGTCAAGTGGGAGAAAATTTTAGGACTGAAGCCTTTTGAGACAGCCCCTTTAGACAGTTCACAAATCGCCTGGAAAAGGGATTACCTCAGGTTATGTTCTGCTGCTTGATCAAGGTTTTAAGGGTCTCCAACGTGACATCGGGCTGGTTAATGTGTCTAACGGCCCGCAATAACCTAAGAGGCGGCTCCGCCCCGGAGATCGTTCAGTTTTCCGGTGGCTGGGTGGCACGTACGCTGATTATCCGTTCGATAGCCTCTTTAAGCGGTGGTAAATCTTTTCTGACTACGCTCCACACTGCCTCCAGGTCGATATCCAGGTATTGATGTGCAATGATATCGCGTAATCCGGTAATATCTCGCCACGGGATGCCAGGCTCCGTCGCAAGCAGTTCTTGGGGTAGTCGTTTGACCATTTCCCCAATATTTTCTCAGGTTTTCCTGACGGCCAGTTGAATGTGTGACGATTCCCAAAATGTTTCCAGGTCAGACTGCGTAAATTGTTCGATAGGCCGAATATTGAGCAGAATGTGATGAAGATAGACCTCCGGCATTTTTGTCATAAACTCACCGCCTCGGCTAAGATATGATCGCGCAGTACGCCGACCAGGCTCTTTTCGGACACAATATCCACAGGTCGTTGTAGCAACTCTTCGAGATCCCATTTTAACCCGGCCATATCCACTAAGCTCCGGCCGGGCTCCATTTGAACTAAAAAGTCGACATCACTATCCGGTCCCGCGTCGCCTCGGGCCATGGATCCGAATAATGCGATGCGCACTGTGCCGTGTTTCGCAGCGATGTCTCGTATGGTGTTTCGGACCGCTATCAATTCTGCAGGAACGGCTTTTGATTTCATCGATTTCTCCTCTATACCATCCGGGCCGAGAGAAATGATACGCCAGCAGGCGAGTTTATTCCCCGTGTGGTGGATTAAAGTATGCGGGGGGAGAGGTACGTTGTCAAATTAGCATAACCCCCACCACATTTTCGGGTTCTCAAAGCAGACAGCGTTTGGAGCCTTGCGTGACGTGGCGGCATCTGGGGTAATTATAACGTCTCCACCGAGTTCGTCACGGATGGCGAATCCGGCTTCCCCAGAGTCTCCAAGGTTGCCGGGACAGGCAGATGAGTGTGCTGGTAGTGCTGTGCGCGCCAGTGGACTGTGGCATAAAAGCGCAGAAAGTGAGCGCGACCCGCTTCCGGATGGGTGGGTAGACACAGATTCTGCTATCCTAGGGCGTCCCCCGCTTGCGCAATCAGCCTCCTTTCTGCCGGTTGTCACCAGAACGTCAGACAATCCAGTCACAGGTTATCCACAAATCTTTCGGAACAGGAAATGCGACCGTGGGGAAATACGGATTGGGAAGGGATGCCGAATGTACAGAAAGAATCCCTCGTCTCGGTTGAGAGGGGGGATTCGTCGACACAAATGGTTCTGTTGGGATTTTACACCATGGTCTCGCTGTGTTGCAGACTTTCGAAAACGGATACGGGAACCGGGATGTAGGGATTTGAGCTAAACACTTCCCGGAAGAGCGTTCGTCCAGGTACCGGAACCCGATATTCGAGCAGCGTTCGCTTTTGCGGCGGAACGCGAACGGCGACTATTTTCGTACTCATGATGTTGCTCTTTGACGAAAATCTGTCTTATCGCCTCGTGGTAGCGCTATCGGACATTTATCCCCATAGCGTTCATGTGCGGGACGTAGGCTTAATGGGCGCTACCGATGAGGCGGTTTGAGTTTACGCTGTTCGGCATCACCTGGTTATTACTTCCAAAGACATCGACTTCTATCAACGTAGTATTCTGCGAGGAGTGCGGCCAAAAATTATTTGGTTACCGATCGGGAATGCCTCTACGACTCAGGCTATAACTGTTTTACGACGAGAATTTTCCCACATACAACGATTTTTGAAAGATGCCGAGGCGGAGTTTTTGCGATTGGGTCTGGATTCTGATGCGTAAGTCCATCATCGCGCCGCATTTCCGAACAATGGAACCACACCATTCGACCTCCTATCAATTCTCAAACGGCCATGCTCGTAGGTTAATATTTTATGGCTTCTAAGGTCTCCAAACAGCCAGAGCCAGGGCGGCATGACTCCAATGCGGTGATCATGGCTCACCACAAAAAGCCTCGGCTTCAAGCTAGGGCAATCGTTAGCATCTCATATAATGAAAAGGGGTTCGGCCAAATTGAAGCGATTCGCGCCTATCGTGCTGGGGCAATCTCTGAGCATCCTCCCTGGGTTCATCCGAAAGCCCCCTCTGAGGTTCAAATTCTCACGGGCGCACCATTAATTTTTAGGCACGGAAGGTTTTCCGGGGTTTCGCAGATGGGCAGAAAACATAGAAACAGGCGCTTTGCTAACAGATTGCTAACAGAACTTTGCTAGAGCAACCAACTACACCTAACGGGTCTTGTTACTCCGGATCGTATTCGAGGTACGAGCCGGTTATTATTTTGCGTCGCGTTAGCCTTGATGGCATTTTCGACGACATCCTGCCTGGGCGGTCTGCGCACCAGCGTCCTTCAGTTCTGGAATCATATGGCTAGTATAGATCCAACGCGATAGAAACGGAACGGTGGCCAAGTTGTTCGTTCACGACTTTTGGATGGGTGTTTCCTTCAAACATGAGCGTTGCAGCGGTGTGGCGAAGGGCGTGAAGTGTCGTGTCTTCCGATAATCCGGCATTTTTTAGTAGTATCTTCAAATGTTTGGTCGGAAAGTCGGGATAAAGCGGCGTTCCATTTTCCTTGCAAAAGACAAGGTTATAGTCCCGGCTCTGTTATTGATCATTTGTCTGTGACCCACCTTGCTGAAATAAGTGTTCCGATGGCCAGATGAGCCGCCGGATTTGAAGCGCTCGCCGCCATGTACCACCACGAAGCCATTATTGGGCAACAACTCGTATTCGGGCAACTTATAGATGACATCGGTACTAGGAATGTCATCAAGCTTTCGGATGGTAGCTACTTCCAGATATCCTTGATGGACTTCGAATGGGGTGTCGTTGATGTAGATAGTGACCATGTCGTGTGCGGGATCGTGCTCGTGTGCGTGGTCTTTGTCCACAGAAGCCGACTGGTTCAGGTGCTGATCGGTATCCTTGTTCATAGGAAACCAATCCTCCACTCGCGTAGACGTTTTTTGTTTTGCCTATCCTCGATGATCGCACCTTTCGTTGGTTCCTCCCATCTGAGTTGCGTTAATTTTTGTAAAGAGTACTTGTCATAGTAACAAAATATGTTTTTTTGGTTACAATAAAACAAAACACACAAGACAGGTGGTGTTTATGACTCCCAATGTGATCGGCAGCAATCTTCGCCGCCTTCGCGAAGCTCAAGGTCTAACGCAAGAACGCGCGGCAGAGCTGAGTGGTTTATCACGTCCCGCGTACCGCAACATTGAAACGGGAGATTCCATGCCCAAGGTGTCCACGCTCCAAGACATTGCAGCAGGCTTGGGAGTGCGATTGGAAGATCTCGTAAGCCCCGTACGCACCTTGGAACAGGTGCGTTTTCGAGCCCTCAAGCGAATGAAGAGTCGGGAGCAAGTTCTAACTGAGGTTGCGCGATGGTTGGAAGATTTCAATTATCTCGAAGACCTGCTGGATAAAAGAGTGCCCTATCGGTTAAGCCGGCTTGCTCGTCAACTTGCTTCGGTTCCGGCAGGGGAATCCCGCGCCAAACAGGCTGCAAGATACGTAAGGGACGAGCTCGGACTCGCGCTCAAAGGACCAATCCGGGACATTGCCGGCCTGCTCGAGTCCTGTGGCGTCAAACTCTATCCGATAAGTCTGGTATCCAATAACTTTTTCGGATTGTCGGTCTCTCCACAAGATGGCGGTCCAGCCATCGTAGTAAATGTGTGGGAGCGGATATCGGTCGAGCGATGGATTTTTAGTGCGGCCCACGAGTTAGGCCATTTGTTGTTGCACCTCGAAGCCTATCGGGTGGATGAAACGCAAGAGGATGAGGTTCAGGAGAATGAGGCGAATATTTTCGCTTCCTACTTTCTAATGCCGGATGACGCGTTCTGGTTGGAGTGGCATAGAACGTACGGATTGGGGTTCGTCGATCGGGTGCTGAAAGTGAAGAGAATTTTCCTGGTAAGCTATAAGACTGTGCTCTATCGGTTGTCGGAAGGTCAAACTAGTTCCGTTTGGGCGCGGTTCCAGGCAAGCTTCAAGAGGCGTACGGGAAAGAGCTTAAGCGGCGTGGATGAACCTGCGGCACTGCGACCTAGTTCGTTCCAACATTCCATGTCCGAGGTGTTGCGCTCCCAAGAACCGGATTCCTTGTCGCCATCGGATTTCATAGAAGACCGGCTATCCATGCTAGTGCGTCTCGCCATCGAACAGGAGGAGATCACCATTAGCCGAGGGGCAGAGATCCTGCGCCTGAACCTTGACGAGATGCGAGATAGGGTTTCATTGTGGGGAACAGATGAGTGAGTAGGAAGCCACTGCCGTCGCTGATAATGGACGCAGACGTTCTGGTGGACTATGTTCACTGTGACAGCTCCATTATTCCGTTAATTTCGACCCATGTTGGACGAATTCATGTGGCCACACCCGTATTCCGTGAAGTGAAGGAAATCACGGAAGGTGATTGCGGCGAACTCGGAATCACTCTCGTGGAGCCCGACATCGAACAAGTAATTCACGCCACGGAGGCGAGAGGGCCATTGTCGATGCAGGACCACTTGTGTGTGCTGCTGGCCAAAGAACAGCATTGGATTTGTGTCACCAATGATCGACCTTTACGGCGTGAATGCGAGAGTCAAGGCGTCCCCCTCATTTGGGGGGTTGAGCTCATTTGCCAGTTTGTCGAGGCTAGAGGGTTCTCACCCGAAAACGCGAAAGACTTCATTCTTTAGTATTCACCACAAGAACTCACGATATATTGGTACGGACGTCGTTCGACACGCTCTTGCCAGATTGGGTATTGAATTATCGCTATAGAGCCCCGGTACAGTATGGATTGAGCCGGGTACCGCCAGGACCGTAAACTTTGCTGGTCTCTTATCGCCACCGCGCCGGAGGACCTTTCTCACGGTGGCGTACTCGGCGGTGACACGTGCTAACAAATCGCTAACAGAAAGTGTCCGATAAAACATCAAACCGCCACAAACAACCCGACCCACGATCCCGGAAACTCTTACAACACTTTAATTCTCCTTAAGGACGCCTATTGGACCTTACCCCCAAATCTACTACGAATCAGGAGGTCTGAGGTTCAAATCTTCACGGGTGCGGTCTAACCTCCGTTATTTGAGCAAGTGCGGTCTCTCTCTTCTCCGGACTCAGTTTTTCGTCACCTGGCCGATGATGACGAAAGTTCTCCACGTTATTCAGTGGGGTTCCGAGAGAATTTGCGGGTCGGCTAGATTAGATCTCCGGACGGCGCCGCGCCACCAATGTGGCATTTGGGGTCTCTTGTACCTTGCGAACGACCGGGTCTTTACATTCGGACAAATAGGGTGGAGTACTCATCACGACCTCCTTCATAGAATAGGGGAGTCATTTTTACCCTATCAAACAAAGGCCGCAGGTGTCATGTTTTATTAGAGGGTGGAAAAGGGACAACAAGTCTTACGGTGGATAGCGTCGGCCAGCTTTTTCATCGGAGATACCTTCACGCGGATCCCCGGCTATCGCGAGATGCCCGTGTTGCAACAGGCTTTAAAAGCCACGTTACCGAAAATACCGGAACAAAAAACGGAGCAAATCGATCAAATGACGAGAAAGGATGCGCTAGCGAAATTCCACGAAGCTTGGGACAGCCTCATCGGAAACGGTCTGTCCCCTTGGTCAAATTTTCTGGGTTGATGCCAACCCTCTGGAGGTTGGGATGTGCCGCGACGGCTCGAACAAATGCGTCATGTTTCGGCGTTGGATCCACCCGGAGTCTGATTCCGCGTTTTGGCGGACTCGCCATGGGACATCCTGGACAACATCCAGCACGCGGGAGGACTACCACCGGAAGGTGAGAACCCGGTTTCCGAGTTGCCGGAATTGATGAAGGCGGCACACATTACGACCATTCGTCGATATGAACGGTGGTGCGATGTCGCCAAAGATCTTGAGCAATAGGTCCGTTCGTGTCAAGCACGTAACCCGGTGATTTTCAGTGCGCTACCACTTGATTCGGGTCGCTGAGAGGCCTTAAGTCGGGGGAACTTGGGGACAGCAAGTTCCGTGTTCAGGAATTGACGCTTAACGACCACGCTTGCGCTAGACTGACGAGTGGTCATAGGAAAGGTTCCGGGTTCCTGCGCAACGTGCTCCGCGAGTGAGTTTCTTAGGGAACTTTCTGGTCAGTTAGTGCCTTAAGACTGCCGATGCCAGAGTCTGTCAATACGCGTCTCAGCGGTCTGCCGGGGCCGAAAATTTCCTTCATGGGAATTCCGATCCCTCACGTAATCCGGTTTTGCCTTCATATGATGGCACGATCCATCATAAAATCCGCATACCCGTATTGTTTTACGCACTGGGCCATGCAAGGCATTACGTTCCTGCCGTATCCCAGAAAGTAGATAAAGTAGTCGGGACTGGTCTGAGTTAAAATCTCCGAGAGGAGGGTTCTCCTATGACGCATCCGATCATTGACAACGCCCAGGTGATGTCCAACGGACAAATCACGTTACCTAAGGATATTCGATCACAGTTGCGGTTGGTCCCGGGGGACCGTGTTACGCTCATCTGCGAAGAAGATCGCGTCATCCTCATGAACTCGGCTGTCTACGCCATGCAGAGACTCCAAAGCGACATGGCGGGAGAAACAGAGAAGGGTGGCATTCGATCCGACGATGATGTGATGAATTGGGTGAAAGACGTGCGTGCCGAAGGGGAATCTCCATGAGGGTGTTGATCGACACCAACATCCTCATTTCCGCTTCTTTAAGTCGTACCGGAATTCCCTACCAAGCGTATATCAAAGCGGTTACCGATCCCTATCAAGGTTTAGTGAGTGACCAAAACATTGACGAACTGCGACGGGTTTATAACCGAAAATTTCCGGATAAAATCTTGGCATTAGAGCGTTTTTGGACGTTCCCTCTCACGGGGGTTGAAGTGATCATCAAACTCCCCCCGCCGACATATCCGATGAAAGTTTCATTCGGGATGTGTCCGGCCACCTCATTCTCCGCGCCGCGGTTAAAGCTCAAAGCTCAAGCCGACATCCTGATTACAGGCGACAAAGACATTCTGGATTCCGGCATCAAGAAACCGAAAATTATGACGGCTTCAGCGTTCGTTAACCGGGAATAACCCCTGCGAAGTGCCCCAAGGGCCGCAACAATGCCACCGACAGGCCGCCAGAACCCTTGGGTCCGACATCACGCGTAAACGGGGCACCGAGCCGGCCCCCACTCGTTCGGAGACTACAACCGTGGCCGCACGCAATGCCGCTTTGCTGCAACGCCCCGTACGTATTGGCGGAAAAAAGGAGTGTGAGCTTTGAGTGAAGATCAATTTCTCATAACCTTGTACGATCATCTCATACCACTGGCTCAAAATGGTGTGATTTCTTCTTCTCCTCATCCGGCCGACCAACATATCGACGTGAAACAACTACAACGTGATCATCCTGATTGGCCATTTGATCGGGGTGAGTGGCGATGGACCATTCAGGGCACACGCGATCGATGGTGGTTAACTATCGTCGATGACAGGTTCCCGGGACGAGACTGCCCCTATCGGCTGAACCCCCGAGGCGACGTGGAGTTTTTTATCTCGCTACCCATACCACTCGTGAAAATATGTCTGCCTTTGTGATAATGCTATTGACCCATATGGATGAACGACTTGTGGGACAAACGGAAGCTTTTGAAGCGTATAAAAACGGAGCCACGAAATCCGATCCCCCGTGGATTCATACAACGGAACCCGGCTAAAATTCCTTTCTTTCTCCCAGCTTAACGGGGCTTAGGAGGGTATGTGATTTATCGATAACATGCCAATTGCCAGCATGTTTTACAATTGAGGCCGGTGCCATGCAAGCAGCTGACAACTGGTATGGTGACTATTTTAATAAATTGTGGGCTGAGGTTTCTCTAGGTATTTGTGGCAATACGCCTAGATGAGACCCCAACGAGTGAGAGAGACAGGGGGCAAGGCATTGCTTTGGGCAAACTTTGGCGCGATGATGCTGCTGGGTGGAGTGTTACTTCCTATGACCATTAAAGAATATCCCCGCATTCGAACGAAGTACCCAAACACATGGACCGCCAAAGGATGGAAGGTTGTCCCATGGGTTGTCGGGTTCGGAGCGATCTATAGTGGCGTCGTTTGGCTTACCCTCTTACTGCGTTAAGGTGGGTACCATTCTCAGCCATAACGAGAATTATGTGTGTGAACCGATCTTCACGTGCAAACCTCTCGTATATTGTACGGGAATTCATCGGCCCTGTCGTATGCGGGGTCGACTAAGCATACTAGAATTCGCCGTGGTTCTCGCGATTCCCTGCTATGAACTCTTAGTATGTTCCGGAAGATGGGCTGCCCAATCATTGGCGCTGCCGCAGAACGATCACGGGGCTTGGTATCAAGTAGAAAACAGCCCTACGGGCTGGGGCTCGACCTCATTCGGGACTGGGTCAGTCGACATAGACCGTGTCAAAAAGGAAGGCAAAGCCATTGGCCGTCCCACGATTTGGGCCGATCCCGTGCGGGCGCAAGTGCTCCGGGAAGGGGTGACCGCGGTCCAGACCCACCAACTCAGCTGCCGTCAAGCGGCCAAACAGGCCGGGGTCAGTGTGACGACCCTGCAAAAGGCGTCGAAAGGAGAACGGTGAGATGCTCTGCGGGGTGGGATTCGTCCATTTTCACGGAGCGGTTCTGGATTGGGAGAGGGGGTATGGGGCCTTTGCCGAACCTGGCGTTGGCACCGGCACAGGCGGTAGGCTGCCACCGGATGGACACCCTTTGTCAACTTTGCACTCCCGGTGAAAAAAACAGCGTGTACAAATTCTGCACAAGCTGTAACGATAGAAGCTCTTCTTTAGGCTTTAACCATTTGTAGGATCCAAAGTATCCCGTTAATGACCGAAAAGACCACCAAAATCCATGGCATTTTCTGCCACAAGAGAGTAGCCCATGCCGGATCGGGATATTTTTTCGATGAGTGAGGAAAGGGTTTCTTGGCCATCGGGATCAACATGGCAAACCCAATCATTGCGACAAAATTTCCCCAAAGCACAACACCGCCTCCTTATGATATCATTGGCCTCACGGTATATTACCGTAAATCCCCCAGGGAATACCGCTCCATGACGAATTTTAAGTGCATCCCAAAATCGTTATCGGCTTTTTGCATCCATCCCGCTTCAACAGTACAACAAAGTATCACTGTGGCGAATCAGGAATAAACGACAACTTTGTTGTGGAGGCAAAAGCCACGGTCGCTCCATTAACTAACATCCAGAATGCGTCTTCCATATCGCGGTGTCGTGTTCGTTCAAAATCGTTGATTGACCCCACCAATAATTTGCTGCGTAGATATGGGGCGTCGATGCAACGAACCAACTATAGGACAATCTCCTGTACTCATGCTGGCAATTGCCGTGTTAGCTGTCATATCAGTGGTTGTACGTGAAACACTGACACCGGTTTCCGTGCCTTTTGCGATATGGTCCACTGTCACAGTTTCATTCGCTATTTTCACTATTATACCGTGTTATTTGTGCTTTGAACCCGTCGAATTTCCCGCACAAAGAGCGCAGCTGTGCAACTGGGATATGGACAAATCCTTGATGTACCGATAGACGGTGCTGCTCGTTTGTTGGAGATCGGCACGATATCTCACTGGGGTGACTAACGCGACCTTGAAGAAACCGGGGCTCCTCCATGCTCGAGTGTTGGAACCGGGCCTGGGAAGGGGATCCGTATCTTCCGTCTTGACCCCCATAAACGATCTCCGGTGATCTCGTCATGAGTATCTCGGGGGCCACCTTTTTGACGTGGGTTGAAAAATCTACCTGAGTCGTTACGTCAGATTTTGCCGCATATCAAAAGTCCTATGTTATACTATATCCGAATACATGGATGGGAGGATGATATATGTTTTTTCGACAATTCCTCCACGACTCCCCCGTCATAGCCGCCAGCTACCTGATCGGGTGCGGCACTCATGGTTTGGCTGCCGTGGTGGACCCACTTCCTGATATAACCCCGTATTGGGAAACTCTCCAAAAACGCGGCTTGTCCCTGCGCTATGTGATTGATACGCATCTGCATGCCGATCATCTTTCGGGTGCTTGCCGTTTGGCTCAGGCAACGGGAGCGGAGGTCGTCATGCATCATTCCAGCCCGTTGGCTGTGTCGTTTTTTCCTGTTGAGGACGGTTCACGGTTAACTCTCGGCAATGTGGTCATGGAGTTTTGGCACACACCGGGGCATACCCCGGAGCATGTGAGTGTGCTGGTAACAGACAAAAAGCGGGGAGAGGAGCCATGGTGTGTTCTCACGGGCCATACGCTGCTCATAGGAGATGCGGGGCGTCCTGACCTCATCGCCGAGGAGGGGGCTTCAATGCTTTACACGAGTCTTTTTGAAAGGCTTTTGACTTTACCGGATTATGTGGAGATTTACCCGGGAGCGTTTGCCGGGTCTACGTGAGGTCGCGATCTCAGTGGAAAGGTCGTTTCCACCATCGGATTTGAGCGACGGTATAACGAGGCCTGTCGCATGGTGCTCCGTGAGGACTTCCAATCCTTCATTTTGAGGAGTCTTCCGCCCCGTCCCGAGGATTTTGCGGCCATTCGTCGGCAAAATGCTGTGGGAGGAGGGTAAGAGGGAAATTGTCATGGGGAGCTCTCACACTCTGAAGCCATTGTCTGACCTCGCAGAGAGTTCTGTTATTGACGGAGTAATAATGCCTGGCGGGCCTGGGCGATTAACGGGGCCTGAGTCAAAATCGCTAAATGGCGGGAAACGGTGGACTGCGGTAATTTTAGATACCGCGCGAGGTCTTGTACACAAATGCCGTATATGGGATCCTCCCTATTCCCGCAGAAATACCGGGGGGTCATGGAGCACTTCGTGAATCCGCCGCCTTATGGGATCAGACAAAGCCTTATACACAGCGTCGGTATTCATAGCGGCTCCTCCTCCCGTCATGTTCTTTCCCCTCTAGATTTGTGGTAGCAGAAATTTTTGGCTTGACCAGCATACCCGCATAGGCGGATATGCGAATTAGTGGGGATTTCGGTATAACGAACAAAGGAGATGGGAGACCGTGGCAGAATTACCGAAGAGGATTCCACGAGATATGGCAGGAGGTAAGACTCCGAGTTATGGGGATGGCCTCCTTGTCGCAGGGGGCGGCACCATGGGGGGGAACCCGGAGGCGACGTTTCAGGGCATGCGGTTTGAAGTGGACCGGAAGGTGCGGAAACGGGACTGGGCCAACGTATTATGCGCGGCGATGCCTTATGCCTAAACAACACGGGATTGGGCCGAACCTCGGACAATTTTTGTGGTTGGTAGCCAATACGGTTTTGGTGGGACTCACGGTAGGCACAGAACGGGCCATCGTGCCTCTGTTAGGGCACCAGGTGTATCATGTGGGGGCATTTGACACGTTGGCATTTATAGCCTCCTTCGGACTCGCGAAAGCTCCTTTGAATTTGGTGGCGGGCCGCTGGTCGGATCGCGTGGGTCGCCGGCGCATACTCATTGGGGGTTGGATTTTGGGCGTTCCCATGGTAGTTCTCTTATTGGGAGTTCATGCTTGGTGGGCTGTGGTGGTGGCCAACGTCTTTCTCGGAGCCAACCAAGCTTTTGCCTGGACTATGACCATTAGTGCCCAGCTCGACTTGGTCGGTCCCAGTCAGCGCGGACTGGCCATGGGCATCAATGAGGCCACTGGCTATTTGGGCGTGGCTATTGCGACCTGGTTTAGTGGATATCTTGCCGGGGTTGCGGGATCAACCAGTCCCTTCATATTCGCGGCAGTGGTGGTGGGAATAGGATTTTTTACCAGCTTGTTATTCATTCGAGACACGCGTGCCTGGGTTGCTTCGGAAACGCGACTGACTGCTGATCGTCCGTACGACCAGCAGGTTCGCAAGCAGTCCGCGTGGCGATCATTTGTCCACACGAGTTTTCAGGAACCCACCCTCTCGGCGGCTTCGTGGGCAGGCCTGGTAAATAAATTGGCGGATACCGTGGCTTGGGGTGTCCTGCCGCTATATTTGGCTGCGCGCCACGTGCCAGTGATGGACATTGCCTGGATTAGCGGCAGCTATACCGGAGCATGGGGGATGAGTCAATTTGGCACGGGTTCTTTATCGGATCATATTGGCCGCAAGATTCCGATTGTCACGGGATTTATTCTGTTAGGGGCGGGATTCATGGGACTTCTCTGGGTGCGAGGGCTGTGGCCCTGGATTCTTTTGGCTGTGCTGGCGGGAGTGGGCATGGCTCTTTTGTATCCCAATTTGAATTCTACGGTCAGCGACATGGCTCCTCCCGATCGCCGGGGGAGTATATTAGGCGTTTATCGTCTGTGGCGGGATGGCGGCTATTTCGTGGGGGGCGTCGTCGTGGGCGCTATATTATCATTTGTTGGAGCATTGGGCACGATTCTCGTGGTGGTGGGCATAGTCTGGGCCATGGCCATAATTTTGATTGTGCGTATGCGAGAAACCCATGGAAGGCAGAAACTTTCTCGGGTCTCTGAAATGTGATGAAAAACCGGGATGGATCGGGCCGTTAGCGCTGATTTCCTGCAAGAGACGGGGAATTTATCTGACTAGCGTGTAGTGTGGCTCAATGCCGGGGTAGGAGCCCCAGGGCTCAGGCCCCTCTAAAACTCACACAAACGACCATTGCCCCGGGCAAGACGGTAAACAAGGTGGTGTCTTGGGGGAATCCGAACGTCGGATTTGTGGGCAATGTCTATAAATCTGGGTATGGATATGGGATTGATTACGGACCAATGCTGAAGTTATCAAATGAAGTCTTCCCGGGACACGCTGTCAATTTGACCCATCAACCCTTTTCCGCTATGTTGGCCCACGTGTCCGGGGATGTTCCGGGAGAAGTTGGGATGACATTGACGTTTAAACCCGCAAACGATTGGGTTGTCTGGAACAGTCCCCCAGGGCCGGTGCATGCGGCACCGCTTGAACATGCCGTGATCATTGTGGGCTACAGTCCCCATTACCTTTACATTAATAATCCATGGAGAAAAAGTGTCCAAAGCCTCTTTCATTGCTGCTTGGAACCACAGCTGGAGGACCGGGCCGTCAGTGTTAAAGCCTCGGCATACTTTGTTTCGCGAGCGATGACAACAGAGGAACATCGCAAAATGGGTGAGGGGGTTAGAAGATTAACGGTACGAGAAATTTGAGGCTTGTTTCAAATTGCAGAAGAGGCAGAGACGAGTTCAGTGCTGCAACCGGTTGTACTAATAAGCCCAAGAGGCTTCGGTTATCCAGAAGAGAATCAGGCAAGGTTCGACTTAAGCGGGAGACGATCCGGTTCTGCGGCGCCTAGGACAAAATTCGCCATAGGAAACATCGGGAGAGATGTGTGTGTCTTTGCAAATAGTAGATTATTCATGCATTAGCATCCGTCCAATCATTGACGAGCCTTTTGCGCTGTCCTGGAAGCCTTGAGGGACAAAGGTTTAAGGACAGCGGAAAAATAATTTTCCCCCAATAATCCACGACGGGATGCGGTTTTGTGGGCACGGATTGACCGGGATCCGCAAAATTGACCCCAGACCGTCAACGATCGCAAAAAAATGGCGCCAGGACAACAAAAACGGGCCACTCTTTGGTAAAAT
>PXYT01000077.1 GCA_003023725.1 Sulfobacillus benefaciens
CTGAGCCAGGATCAAACTCTCCATGACTCATTTGGTCTTGCTCAACTTCTTACGTCTTACGTTGACGTTCACCATGACGATATAGTTTTCAAGGACCGAAGACCAAGAATTGTTCCCCACCTGCGCTACTCCAAGGTGAAGTTCCCTCTTCTTGCCTGTCGTTCTTGCGAAACGGCTTGATTATATTATCACCATCCCCGTCAAAAAGCAATAGTTTTTGTGGCAAATCCGTGACTCTTCTAGCCACCATTTTGCGGCTGTGTGATCCGTTCCAAATCTAGGGCCTGATTAACCTGCTCTTCAGTCAAAAGCTTCTGCTCTAGAACCACTTCCCGTACGGTTTTCCCTTCTCGGAATGCCGTCTTGGCGACTTCTGCTGCCTTATCGTATCCAATATAGGGATTCAACGCCGTGGCCAAGGCCGTATTCATTTCAACAAATCCGGTTATCCTTTCTACGTCGGCATCGAGGTCCGTTAACGCTCTCGCGGTAAAGGCATCCAGTCCATTGCTCATAATGCTGACAGCACTTAGAAAATTATAAGCAATAACCGGCATCATCACATTCAGTTCCATTTGGGCAGCGGAAACTGCCTGTTGTACCGTCGTATCATAACCAATAACCTGATAACAAATCATATTCATCATTTCAGCCATGACCGGATTCACTTTGCCAGGCATAATCGACGAACCCGGCTGTACCGGCGGTAACTTCAGTTCACCAATCCCCGTCCTGGGCCCCGAACTCAACAATCGCAAATCATTGGCTATTTTTCCTACGGCCGTCGCCAGTCCGCGCACAAGTCCCGACACTTCAAGAACCGCATCGAGGTTCTGAATAAAGGTAAACATATTTTCCGGCTGACGAAAGGGCAGACCGGTTTTCTCCGCCACATATTGAGTGGCTTTGGATTTATATTGCGGATGAGCATTAATCCCGGTACCGACCGCATTTCCTCCCAGACCTATGGCATATAATTTTTCAACCCCTCCTAGAAGGGCGGTGCGCCAGTAAGACAAAGCTCCGACGTATCCGCTGATTTCCTGCCCTAATCGCATCGGCACTGCATCTTGAAGATGGGTGCGCCCTGTTTTGACGATACGCATCCACGCATTTTGTTTCGTCCGCAGAGTATCTTCCGCACGGCTAATAGCGGGAATCAGATCATGAACAATAGCTTCGGCACCGGCGATTTGTATGGCTACATGGATGGTATCATTTGTGGACTGCGCCATGTTCACATCGTCGTTAGGATGGACAAGATGAACATCCCCAATCTTCCCTCCAAGAATCTGTTGTGCGCGGTGCGCTATAACCTCGTTCGCATTCATATTTTGAGAGGTGCCGGCCCCGGCTTGATAAACGTCCACCACGAACTGCGAATCCCACTGACCCTCTATTACTTCCTCCGCCGCCTTGATAATGGCCTCGGCCTTGTTGGCCGCCAAAGCAGCGACCTCTTGGTTTGCCTTGGCTGCAGCCCATTTGATGATTCCTTGGGCTCGGATAAAGCGTCCGGGCAAACGCAATCCGCTAATGGGAAAATTCTCGACAGCACGTTGGGTCTGTGGCCCCCAGTACGCATCCTTGGGCACACGAACTTCTCCCAGCGAATCGTGACTTAAACGGTAGTCCTCCATCCTTATCCTGCTCCTTTTTTCTTGATTAGCCCCATTGTACAACCTATCACAGCGCCATATAAGGAAATAGCCCCGTAGAGGGCTATTTCCTGTGAATAAAGAATCGCTTTAAGATTCCGTCGACGTCTCTTTTGCCAGGGCATCCGTTAATAAGGATCGCATAATTTCAGACGGAGGACGGCGCAATTCACGCGAAAGTTTTTGCACTTCGCGAATTTGCCACGTATACAAGTAGTAGTCAGCACGCTTTTGATCCAGCGGTGATTTCATGATTTCCCTCCCTAATGGCGTCTTTAATGTTATTAACGTCAAAGAGGGTGGACAGGTTACGGTTACACGTGCTCGCAAAAATTTTTTTGACGGACTGTGACGCCTTTTATTTCATCTTGCGCACGTCTCCAAGCCAAGGAAAAGATGGCTGGGCTCCTTTCTGGGTTGTGGACAAGGCTGCGGCTCGATTGGCCATTTTTATGGCTTGAGTCCAGCTGTCCTTCGCGGCCAACCGCGCAGCCAACGCCCCCAAAAAGACATCGCCAGCCCCCACTGCATCCACTGCATTAACCTCTATACCCGGTTCGTAAAACACTCCCCGCGATGTTGCCCAAACAAGACCCTGTGCGCCCAATTTGACAATGGCAATGTGGGCCCCCAGTGTTCGTAACTGCCTGGCTGCCGCCTTGGCGGAACGAACATCATCAATAGTGGTCCCCAACAACAAGCCAGCTTCCGCCTGATTAGGCGCAATCACGTCGACATGGAATAAGGAACGGGGAAAATGAGGTGAGGCGGGGGCCGGGTCCCACAATATCTGGCTTTCGGCCCGCCTAGCAATAATCACTGCCCGTTCAATCACCTCAAACGGAATTTCTGCCTGCATTACCAAGAAATCCTCTGCCGTTAGCAACCGCTCTAAACGCGCCAGAGCTTCGGAACCCAGCTCATAGTTAGCACCAGGGACAACGGTAATAGCATTTTGCCCACTGTTCTCTACCGTTATTAGGGCCATTCCCGTGGATGATCGGTGGCTCACGCCAACGTGGCTCAGATCAACGCCGTCTTGGCGCAATAGGCGCAAGGCCTGCGTCGCAAAAACATCATCTCCCACCATGCCGATTAAGATGGCCTCGGCTCCCATACGCCGAGCTGCCAGCGCCTGGTTGGCCCCCTTTCCACCCGGAGCCGTCAGAAGTTCTTGTGCCAGGCGGGTTTCTCCGGCTACAGGAATCTTATCGATTTGGGCAATCAAGTCCAGATTAATGCTGCCTAATACTACTACGCTCATAATTTATATCGATCCTTTTTGTAAAGGTTTGTCGCACGGGTCGCTGACGCCTGTGCCTTTGCCCGCCCGGTTGGCTGGTTTGTGATAAAATGTCCCCATCTTTTGGCTGAGCTGCGTCATTGTTCATTGGCCAAGTCTCTTGGCTGATCCCCTCTATTCCTCTTGAACCTGGGTTCCATGGTATCATGTGATGGTGACGAAATGGAGACGATGGGATATAGGAGGACATCTGTTGTGGCACTTCAAGAATTAATCGACAGTTTGCCTGGACGTTACGCCGTTTTTGCCAAAAACCTCGTTAACAACAAGACATTTGATTATCATGCCAATGAGACATTTCCGTCAGCTAGTGTGATCAAGATCCCAATTTTAATGGAATTGTACCGGAGGGTGGAAGAAAGCCACTTGTCTTTAGACCACTTGCTCTTGATGGGAAAGGAAGATCAAGTGGGAGGATCCGGAGTCCTGAAAGATCTAACTCCCGCCACCGAGTATTCCTTGCGCGATTTGGCCACACTGATGATTACGGTGTCCGATAACACAGCCACCAACTTACTGATTGACTATTTAGGGGTGGACAACATTAACGCCACAATCCGTCATCTGGGAGCCCAGAACACCGAACTAATCCGCAAATTGCAGCGAGTTCCGGCCGAACAACACTCCCGCGTCAATCACACCTGTGCGTATGACATGGCCCTCTTGATGGAAAAACTGGCGACGGGGACTGCGACTTCCCTGGCCGTCTCAGAAGAGATGGTCTCTTTGTTATCGCGCTGCCAGGGGCCTGTCAGTATCGCCAAAGCTCCTGCCGACCCGCCCTTTGTCGGTAAAAATGACGTCCTCATCGCTCACAAAACCGGATCTTTATCCGAGGCCTGTCACGACGTGGGTATTGTTTATTCGCCCCAGATAAATTACATTGCAGCGATTTTGTCGGAAGGAGCTCCATATCCTACTTTGTTAACGAATACTAGACGCATAGGCAGCCATTTAACTCGGGTTCTTCGCTAACCGACATGGCTCACGAGCCAGCGCACAATATCGTTCCGGGTAATAATGCCGATCAATTTGTCGTGTTCCAGCACAAACACGCGTCGAATATTTTGTCGTATCATGAGGTCTGCAATTTCGCCGACGGGGGTTGCCGGATGAACCGTAAACGGAGAACGGCTCATCATTTTTTCCACGGGTAAATTGAGCAACCGATTACTGTCTTCCCTCCAAACGTTCTCGTCAATAATGACCTGGGTAGGACCGAAAAGCGAATGATAAATCTTTTGGGCCCGTTGTTGGATTGCCCGGAGAACATCGCCACCTGTTATCACCCCAATAAGCCGTCCCTGCGGATCCGTCACGGGCAGCCCGCTAATCATGTGTTTCTTCAGAAGTTGCACCGCCTGCCCAATCGTGGCTGTCGCATCAATCTTAATGACCTCCGTGGTCATGAGTTCCCTGGCATACATACCTCTCTTCCCCTCCCTCGCAACCCTGGCTTCCCGACCCTAGGATGTGAAGTAACATCAATCTTCGTCGCTACCCACCCACTCTTATTGTATCCTAAGAAAAGCAATTCCCGATGAGAAGTTGCGGTGGCATGCGGCGCAACTTCATACAGGAATATTTGCCCATTATGCTACAATTTGAAATTAGCTCTAAAAAGGCATCATACGTAAAAAGCTCCAGACAAAGGACGTACCTCTTATGTTTCAGGCACGGACCGGTCGGAAGATGACTCCCGAGATACCGCGTATATATTATGTTTTGTTGACCAGCCGATTTTTTAACCTCATGAGCGACTCTTTGGTTTTTCCCTATGACGATTTAGCTAACCGCTCGTTTACATACGTCTTTAGAAACCGTTAAACCGGAGCCGGCGCACAGTCCATGGATGCTAGTTCTCGTCTTAAGTCTCATGGGATTCTTTTTCCCATTGTCTCAGACCGCTTCCATAGCATATTCGCGCTTGCCGTCTTCATCGTTACGTTCGGTGAGGACTTTATCAAATTTGGCTGGCTCTGCGCGGATCGCGGAGAAAGGCGCGGAGCGCTTACGGCAAGCTACATCACGATATTCAGCGTAGCGGGCTGCATGGCAGCGGCTCTAGAGCCCATATTCGGAGACTTGCTCCTCGTCCAAAATCCCCAATGGTAACTCATTAGCACTGGCATGTTACGCTAATCGCAGTGAAAGGATATTGGCGATTTGATCAACACCATCCAACCTTCCGTGCCAATCCTCATTTTATTAATTGAAACATTGAGTTTATCAACTTCACCATTGATATATTTGCCCATTTCCCTTTATACTTAATACAGGAGGTGAAAGGGTTTGGCCAATGTGCTGAACACGTGTCCGAGTTGCCGGCATCCGTTGGAAATTACGGCACTCCATTGTCCTCATTGCGACATTGTTATCCAGGGGCGTTTTCAAAACTCACCGGCTCTATCATTGCCAGAGGATCAGATGGCCTTTCTCAAGGTGTTTGTTTTAAGTCGTGGCAATTTAAAGGAAATTGAACGCATCCTGGGCATCTCCTACCCCACCGTACGCAATAAGCTCGACCAGCTCGTCGAAGCCTTTCAGGGAAACAGCGCAGAAGAGCAGTCTCGCCCGTTATCCCGTAACGACGTCCTCCAGCGCATCGCCAGAAAAGAATTGTCCATTTCGGAGGGACTCGACATCCTAGACCGCTTATCTCAAAGCAATCGCAGAAAATTACCAGTCTCCCAAGCGGACGATTCCGAGCAATAAATTCCACTAGGAAGAGGGACAGATTATGGAAAATTTGGACGTATCCATTAAGCGGGGACCAATTCACCTCCGAATGGACGAGGCGCTTGAAGAACCTGTGATTCACTGCACAGGACCTTTGATCCAGAGAGTAGAAGGTTCTCTGCTTCGTCTAGAGGCTACCACCCGTCAAAGTCTGGATTTGGATGTGGCTATTCCTTCCACCATTCGTCACATCAACCTCAACTGCGAATCGGGCACGGTCCAGATCACGGGAGTGCGTGTAGAAACCGCTGACGCTCACGTCGGCAATGGGGCTATTCTCGCCGACGACATCTCGGGTCACTGGGACGTTAACATTGGGCGTGGTGATCTCGCCCTCAATGGTGGAAACGGCTCCTTTGATCTAAACGCGGGCCTCGGCTCTATCCATTTGCACTCGCTGCACAACACCACGGCTAACGTCCATGCCGGATTGGGTCCGGTATTGCTGGAACATTCGCAAGGAACCTTTGACATTAACGCAGGCAAAGGTGACGTCAATTTGGACACTGTCCGGGGCCAGATCAAAGTCCAAGCAGGACTTGGAAAGATTGTCTTGACAAACTGTGAGGATGTGGAGTGTGAACTGGAATCCGGAATGGGATCCATTTCACTGCGCGACGGCCACTACAGGCGCTCGCAACTCGAGACGGCCATCGGGCAAATTGACGTCCACGCCAGGGCCGAGTCTTTGAGTGCCACAGTAGAGACCCGCGGAGACATCAACATTGAAATTCCCGACGATCTGTCTTGCCGGATCGAGGCAAGCACCGACCTGGGCCGCATTGTGTCCCATTTAGATCTGGTCGAAGTGAATAATCCCGGGCCAGCGCGCGGCCATCGCCTGGTTGGGCAAATCGGCAATGGGACACATGGGGTGATCCATCTGCGGACACGAAAGGGAAACATCAGTCTTTCCCAATATCCGGCCTTACCGCCCAACCTCGTGCCCTCGGCTCCGTCATCCTTCCACACGGAGGATCCCCGCGGCACCATTCTGGAAAAACTCCAAAGAGGAATCATCACCGTCGAAGAAGCTGCCCAGTTGCTAGATGGTCTCGAGTCAGGTTCCCCGGACGGCTAATCTCGCTGTTCTTCTGAAAAAGTTCCCCTTCGAGCCAAGGCAGCTCTTGAGCCCGGAACCTTAGTTTCACAAGCAGATGGGGCTAAAATTCGATGGGAGGCTTACGAAATCCTTCTCCCACTACTTCGTGCACTGTGGCCACCACCACAAACGCTGTCCTATCGATGCTGTAAACCAGTTCCTTCAATGTGCTGACTTCCGAGCGAGTGATCACCACATATAAGATTTCGCGGGGTTCTTTCGTATATTCGCCGTAAGCACCGATACGAGTCACTCCGCGATCCATCACTTCCATGACCTTGGCAGCAATGAGGTCCGGTTCTTGACTCACGATCGTAAAGGCGCGGGCATAGCTGACTCCCTCCTGAACGAGATCGACAGCCCGGGAAGAAATAAACAACGCGATGAGCGAATACATCGCCAGGGTCGGGTTAAACACCACGCCAAACGCGCTGATGACAAAAAAGTCCACAATCATCATACCCTGTCCCATCGTTACCGGAAGCAAACGCAATAGCAGTCTAGCGACCACATCGCTTCCCCCGGTTGTCCCACGGGCGCGAAATACAATCCCTATGCCCACTCCCGACAACAAACCGCCATAGACCGTGGCCAATAGAACGTTGTGAGTAATGGCACCGATCCGAATGATCCCAACCATTACCGATAACATAAGAGTGCCGTACACCGTCCGTAAGCCGACCCGAGTACCCCACATCCTCTGGCTCAACCAGAGCAGAGGGACGTTGAGGACGGTCAAACTAACCCAAAGCGGCACGTGCAACACATAAAGCAAGATAATCCCGATGCCGGACACCCCGCCATCCGAAATTCGGGCCGGGACATAAAAACCATTGATTCCGATAGCAGTAATGGCTGTCCCCACGGTAATCAGGGCATAATCCCGAACGGCTTGCTGAAGTTTGGTCATGGTGTCGAAGCCTCGACGACTAACTGGTTTTGCCGGATGTCCACGGACTGGATAACCATGGGGACCGGCAGGTTCAACGAATCAATTTGGAAAATTTGTAAATCGGCCAGCAAAGGAAGCTGGATTCCGTCAAAAGAAGTGGCATGAAAGAGTATAGCCTTCTTGTCGCTGGACACGGACAGAGTGCCCCGGGCATTGAGGGGCACGTTCAATTGTCCCAATGTCAGACGTCCGCGAATGCTCACAACCCCCGGCGTCAGACTGACGCTGGGATCCTTCACGGCCCCTTGTTGTGCTAAAAAGGCACTGAGCGCCGCTCCATCCAACACGATGTGGGCCCTGACGTGACCGGTTTTTTGCACATCGAGCTTCTTTCGCGACAAGGCCGACAAGGAAACTTGCCCATTTTGCCAGTTTACCTGAGCTTGTGACAGCGTTATCCCATCCACACGCAAACCGCTGGCCTTAATATAAAGATCTTGAAACTGCCCCTGTGCCAAAATCCAAAAAGGCAGAGCAGCAATTTCTACTTGAGGTTTTACCCCCCCGTCCCGACTCGCGATTTGGCTCGCTACCTGCCCGGCCGCCCATTTGGGCACGATCCACTGCAGTCCGGCCAACACCACAACCGCCCCGATTATCATGAGAATGAACCGACTCATGAACCATTTTCCTCTGGTTGCAGCGCTCCCCTAGCCTCTTGTTGCAAGAATGCCTCAATAAATCCGTCCAGTTCTCCGTCCATGACCACTGGGGCATTAGGCACTTCGTATCGCGTTCGGTGGTCTCGCACCACACTGTATGGTTGAAACACATAGGTCCGGATCTGAGATCCCCATCCGATTTCAGCCTGTTCTCCTCGTAATTCCGCCATGTGTTTTTCCCACTGTTGCTGTTGCAATTCCGCGAGTTTTCCCCGCAGCATACGCATGGCCGTTTCCCGGTTGGAATGCTGAGAACGTTCCGACTGGCACCCGACAACGATCCCCGTTGGCAAATGGGTAATCCGTACCGCCGATTCCGTCTTGTTAATGTGCTGTCCTCCAGCTCCCGACGCCCGGAATGTATCCACTTTGAGATCCTCCGGACGGATTTGAATGGTTTCATCATTTTGTAAATCCGGCATCACTTCGACTGACGCAAACGATGTATGTCGCCTCCCAGATGCATCGAAAGGCGAAATCCGAATTAGCCGGTGTACTCCACGTTCCGGACGCAAAAACCCGAAGGCGTTCTCGCCATGAATTTCCACCGTGACGCTTTTATAGCCGGCTTCCTCGCCTTCCAATGAATCAATGATGTCCGCCCTAAACCCATGCTTTTCTGTCCACCTGAGATACATTCGCAACAGCATGGCGACCCAATCTTGGGCCTCTGTGCCTCCGGCTCCAGCGTGCAAGGAAATGATGGCGTCCTCGTGGTCATACGGTCCCCGAAGAATCAGGGTTAGCTCGAATTCCCGCAGAGCTTTCAGCAAATCTTCTGCCTCCCGCTGCTGCCCCTTCAGAATTTCGAGGTCATTTTCTTCAAGCGCCAAATCAACCAGCTCATCCCAGTCACGGATCCGCTGGGATAACGCATGATATTTTTCGAGCGGCCCTTTGACCCGTGTTAGCTGCTTGGCCACACTTTCAGCCCGCGCAGGATCATTCCAGAAATCGGGAGACACCATGACATTCTCTAATCGTTGGCTTTCTGCCTCACGTTCTCCGAGGTCAAAGAGACCCCCTTATACGGTCTATTGTCTGGTGAATATGGCTGCGTAATGCGTCTAAATCATCCTGTAACACGAAATCATCATCCTCCGCTCATTGTAATTCCTGGTTAGCACCATGACATCGTTTGTATTTTTTGCCACTCCCGCACCAGCAGGGATCGTTGCGCCCTAAATGATGTCCATCGTCTTTGTTGGTTGGATGTCCCTGTCCTCCCTGAATGACCTGAAATGGCCGACGCGATGGCGCGTTGTCCTCGGTAATCGTGGCCACCGGTTCTGCAACCGGCATGGGTTGTTCCGGCGCAATTTGCAGGTGGAACATCATGCGAATTACTTCTTCTCGAATTGCGCCCAACATGTTTTGGTACATCTCGTAGGCTTCTTTTTTGTATTCTACGAGCGGATCCTGTTGTCCATAAGCTCTGAGTCCGACACCTTCCCGCAAGTCGTCCATGGCATCAAGATGCTCCATCCATTTTGAATCCACAACCCGCAGGAGAATCATGCGTTCTAACTCCCGCATGGCCTCGGAGCCGAATTCCTCTTCTTTCGCTGCGTAAACTTTGGTGCCAGCCTCCAGAATCACCTCGTGCAAGGCCTCGCGGCCCAGACCTTCAAGGTCTGCCGGCGCAAGAGTGCCATGAGGCAAAAAGATTTCCTCGAGACTGTCTAAGAGAGGCTGCATTTCCCATTCCTCGGGGTGAAGGTTTGCCGGACAATGCACTGTCAAGGCGTCATCAATCAGTTCAGAAAGCATATGCAGAATATCCTCGCTCAGGTTTTCCTTCGTCAGAATATCCTTACGTTGTTTGTATACCACTTCGCGCTGAAGATTCATCACGTCATCATACTGCAAAACCTGTTTCCTCATGTCAAAGTTCCGCGCTTCCACTTTCTTTTGTGCGGATTCAATCGCCCGCGAAAGCATCGGGCTTTCAATGGGCTCGTCTTCCTCTACACCAAGGCGGTCCATGAGGTTGGACAGAGTCTGAGCCGCAAACAACCGCAGAAAATCGTCTTCGAGTGAAAGATAGAAACGGGAAGACCCCGGATCTCCTTGACGGCCAGCCCGTCCTCGCAACTGATTATCGATGCGCCGACTTTCATGACGCTCCGTGCCAATAATGTGCAGTCCGCCCATTTCCGTCACACCTTCACCCAATACGATGTCAGTACCCCGGCCAGCCATGTTGGTGGCTATCGTGACCGAGCCGGCCTGACCTGCCTGGGCAATGATCTCCGCTTCCTGTTCATGGTATTTGGCATTGAGCACGGTATGAGGAATACCTTTTTCCTTCAGCATGCCACTAAGCCTTTCCGACTTTTCAATTGATACGGTACCAACCAACGCCGGCCGCCTTTGTTTGTACAACTCCTCAATTTCACGGACCACGGCACGGAATTTGGCTGCTTCCGTCTTATACACCACATCAGGGTAGTCCTTGCGGATCATGGGTTTATTGGTGGGCACGACAATGACGTCGAGACCATAAATTTTCCGGAACTCCTCCTCCTCGGTAATAGCCGTTCCCGTCATTCCTGCGAGTTTGTGGTACATACGGAAGTAATTCTGAAAGGTGATCGTCGCCAGCGTCTGAGTCTCATCCTGAATCTTCACGCCCTCTTTGGCTTCGATAGCCTGATGCAGGCCATCGGAATACCTCCGGCCAAACATGAGCCGACCGGTAAACTCGTCGACAATGATCACTTCTCCGTCCTTGACCACATAATCCCGGTCGCGTTTCATCAACGCCTTAGCGCGAAGAGCCTGGTTGAGATAGTGAGACAGGTCGATATTCACATCATCATATAGGTTATTCACCCCAAGCATCCGTTCCACCTTCGCTATTCCCGCTTCGGTTGGAGCTACGGTCTTCAGTTTTTCGTCTATGGTGTAATCGGCCTCTTGCCGCAGATTTGAAGCAATCCGCGCAAACTGGTAGTACAAATCCGGCGATTTGTCGGCCTGACCGGAAATGATGAGTGGCGTCCTGGCTTCATCAATCAAAATGCTGTCAACCTCGTCGACAATAGCATAGTGCAATTCGCGCTGCACCATTTCGTCGATAGTCGCCACCATATTGTCGCGCAAGTAATCGAACCCGAACTCGTTATTGGTTCCATACGTAATATCGGCAGCATACGCCTGTCGCCTTGCATCTGACTCCATGTCATGTTGGATAAGCCCAACACTTAATCCTAAAAATTCGTATAGTTGGCCCATCCACTGTGCATCACGTCGAGCCAGATAATCGTTGACGGTGACCACGTGGACCCCTTTTCCCGTTAACGCGTTAAGATAACCCGCCAAGGTCGCCACAATCGTCTTACCTTCGCCCGTGCGCATCTCGGCGATACGACCATCATGCAGCACCATCCCTCCAACCAGCTGCACATCAAAATGTCTCATCTTCAAGACGCGTTTAGATCCCTCACGCACCACCGCAAAGGCCTCCGGCAGAATCTTGTCTAAGGCCTCACCGTTAGCCACCCGTTCCCGGAACTCGTCCGTTTTCTGACGCAGCTGTTCGTCCGACAGGACCTGAATTTCAGGTTCCAGTGCATTGATTTTAGTTACCACACCTCGATACCGACGAACTTCACGCTCACTGAATCGGTTAACGATGTTGGACAACATTTTTAGCATCGAATAATTGCCTCCATTCAACGTAAAAGGAACCGGTAACGGTTCCCACGTCGATACCTAATTATGAATTTTACCATGAAGAGACTATCCCTTCAACTTGACTGTCCGTGCTCGTTGTCCGGACCCTTTCTCAGTCCGACATGATTCCAGCCCTGGGCAACAGTTTCCTCCGCGACCAAGTTCTTGTCACCGCACATTTCGACGAATTTTTGCACCACTTCAGGATCGAACTGATTGTCCGATCCTCGCTCAATTTCCTTAAGAGCTACGGAATGCGGCAAGCTTCGGCGATATGGCCGATCGGTGGTCATGGCATCATAGGCGTCAACCACCGAGACGATACGGGTTTCCAAGGCAATTTCTTCTCGTGTCAGCCTGTCTGGGTATCCAAACCCGTCCCAGCGCTCGTGATGCTGGCGGACAAAATGCCTGGCACACCCCCCTACCCGCAGTTCCTCCAATATGTGACTGCCAATAATGGGATGGTCTTTCATCACAGTCCCTTCCTCGTGGTTTAACCGCCCCACTTTGCTTAAAATTACATCAGGGGTGGCCAGTTTACCCACATCATGGAGTAACCCTGCCTCTTTTACCAGCTGAACCCGGTCCTGTGGCATGCCAAACTGCTCCGCTAATTTTCCCGCGTAGTGCCCCACTCGAATGGAATGGCCGTAAGTATAGGCGTCTCGGAAATTGAGCGCGGTCAACAGAATATCGATGTTGTTGAAATAAGTCAGGTAGGCCCGGCGCAATAAAGCAAGAATATACCTTATAGAGGCCAAGGGAATAATAAACATTAATTCCCCGTATGGGCCGAGGCCTTTGTAAACCGCAGCCATGGAATACGCAATAGGAATCATCAAGAGAACACTGGGTAGTGCCCATTTGAAATGAACACGAAGTGTCTCAATGAGCCCGCGATTAGTACGAAGTGCGATAGCAAAACTGACAAAGGCCAAATTGAGGACAAATGCAGTGAGAGCCGCCACCACCAAAGACAAGCTAACATGGGCCAATCCAAGATTTTTGCCTGTGCCGACCAGCAGGTAAAATATTTCACCCGCCGCCCACCCGGATATGCCAAATTGCGCCCGGTTAAACATTACCGATGGCCATCGCACTTTGCCAAGATACTCAGGCCCCATTGCACTGCCCAGGCCCCCGAGCCATAATCCGGCTCCAGGACCCAAAATAATAGCTGCCGAAAATATCACGGGGAGCTGAACGGACACCGCCCCGTTGCCCCGTGGAAGAGGAACACTGAACAGCGATGCTGCCACAATTGCCAGTAAAAACAAGACGTCGGAAATATTAAGAGCATAGAGAAAACGAATATGAGTCGCCATTAAACCCATGCCCGCGACTATGATAACCCCCATAAAGTATCTCAATTTTACTGGGTAAGCCATTAATCATCACTCTTTTCCTGAGAGTACTATTAGACGACCAACCGTCTAAAAGAACGCAAATCCCGAACCTACTACAATCACATCCACTAAATTGGTGACTAAGTTGCGGACCAGACCTTTCATTTTGGCATTTACTCCTATCGTATTTGCCGTCATGCACCATCGCTCGCGGTGAACATGAAA
>PXYT01000078.1 GCA_003023725.1 Sulfobacillus benefaciens
CGACACCGCCAGCACCAATTGATGACTGGTTTTCACTTGTCGCAGCAGCGTAGGCGCACTGGCGGATGCTGTCCCGCACCCCGCAGCGAGCGTGCCCACGGCTACTCCCATCGCAGCCACGCCCAACCATGTCTTTACTCGCAATCTTTGTACCTCCTTCGGCTGAATTCAGCCGGTATTCGCGCACAAATATTATTCGTAAAAAGGGATCTGGCCTTTAGAGTTTCACACTCCGAAGTGCATTGGCTACCCAGCGAGACGGCTAACGAATAACCGTGCGCTTGCCCTGGATATGTTCGTAAACCCGCATAGATAATACAACGTACAACAAACCATAATGAAATGACAGCAAAATCACGGCAATCGCTTGACCACAGAGATCATGCCTGATCGCTCTCCCGGCAACACTTCATAATCAACAGGAATCTAAAAAGGGAAGGATTGCTTTAACATCCCAGCAATTCTCAACAAAATCAGAATAATTCTCGTGATTCGTTCGGATTACTCCTCTGGATGCCATCCCAGATTCATTAATCCTAATTTTTCATCATCGCGGATTTAAACGATATTCTTCATAGCCGAATAGAATTAACTCGGCTTTCACGTCTCTTTGATACAATATGTCAATAAAATATTGCATCAAATCCCCTCGACTCATTTTAACGTCCCAGAGCTGACCCTGCAACCTTCACGCCAACAATCACCGTCTGGCCGAGAAATTCCGAAGGGCCCTAGAACTTTGAAGCATCCTCTTCCCCATGTATTGTTGTCAGTTCGTAAAACTTTGTCTCGAACCATGAAAACGTCCATGTCATAACTTCTTGGCATGTCACTTTTGTTCCTCTTTCGCGGCATCGATCTCGTTGCCGTTGTGACACGGGCATCCAGTCCAGCCAAATATTGTCACCTACGCATACTTACAACAGAATTTTCTACCAATATCTTCTATACTGAAAACAAAAAGGAGGCGTCCTCATGCACCATCCTCTCATTCATCGTCAAAATTTATTTGATCTCATTCACCGCGCTCGAGTCCGTAATCCGTCCAAATCCGCCGTAATTACCCATGATATACGCTGGACTTATCTAGACTGGGAACGGGCCATTCGCAACATGGCTCTGCATCTACACCGGCAGGGATTTCAACACGGCGAAAAAATCGCTGTCTATGCCCGAAATTCCGCACAATATGCCACCCTCATATTTGCTGCGGCCTCTTTAGGTGTTGTGCTTGTTCCAGTGAACTTCATGCTTTCCGCTCAAGAAATTGCATTCATTCTTCAGCATAGTGAAGCTAGCGGAATTCTGGCTGATCCCGATCTCTTCTCTTCTATCGACCAAGCCCTGAATTTTCTGGATCCACCCCAAAAACTCCTCTTGCAAACCCGTCGCATTTCTCTGTTTCCGCTCGAACCAGGAGACGCTCCAACTGGTTGGACATCGTTTCCACCCCTTTTGAAGGAAGTTTCCGGTTCTGATCTAGATCTCTTGGGCCCTGGGGGATCCGACTTGGCTCAAATTCTTTATACATCGGGCACGGAGTCGCGTCCCAAAGGCGTCATGCTCACCCACGACAATCTAATCCACGAATATGTCAGTGTCATTGCCGGCGGCGGATTCTCGCCTGAAGATGTGGTTCTCCACGCTCTTCCCTTTTACCACAGCGCGCAACAGCATGTGTTTTTAGGCCCTTATACCTACCTGGGTGCAACCCACGTCATCATTTCCGCACCGAGTCCGGAGAATGTCTTGTCCATGATCTCCAAGGAACACGTCACGGAGTTCTTTGCGCCTCCCACCATATGGATTAGCCTATTACGTTTTCCAGAATTCGACCAATATGATTTGTCCTCCCTGACAAAAGGTCACTACGGGGCCGCGATTATGCCCCGGGAAATTCTTCAGGAACTGACAAAGCGATTACCCCACACCGATTTCTGGAATTTTTACGGTCAAACGGAGATGGCTCCCTTAGCGACCGTGCTAGGACCGGAGGACCAAATGCGCAAACTAGGGTCTTGCGGTAAAGCCGCCCTCAATGTCGAGACTGTCTTGCTCGATGAAGAGAATAGACCGGTCTCAGCGGGCCAGATCGGGGAAATTTGCCACCGCAGCTCCCATATCATGCAGGGCTACTACCACGACGACGAAAAGACGGCAGAGGCTTTTCAGGGCGGATGGTTTCACAGTGGCGATTTGGGTGTCATGGATGAAGAAGGATATCTCACTGTGGTAGACAGAAAAAAGGATATGATCAAGACGGGAGGGGAAAATGTCGCCAGCCGTGAAGTGGAAGAAATCATTTACCAAATCCCCGACATCTCCGAAGTGGCTGTGATTGGGCTACCGGACCCGTATTGGGTAGAAAAGGTTGTGGCTGTTGTTGTACTTAAAGAACCGGGAAACCTTACCCCATCCGACGTCATCGCATTTTGTCGTCAGCATCTGGCACCTTACAAAATTCCGAAAGACGTCGTGTTTGTACCTCACTTACCCAAGAATCCTACCGGGAAAATTTTAAAGCGCGATCTCAGAAATTCTCTCGCTGACCCGTCAAATCCAACGTAAGTCTTCGCCACCAAGATGCCATCCGTGATGTCATCCTAATTTACGGCGTTCCTCTCCGTCCTTCGGGGCGCAGAGGAACGCCAGTTCCCTTTCCTTAAGGATTCGCAGACTGCTTCCTCCCCTGCCGGCTCGCTTCTTCCCAGGTTGAACATCCTCGCGTCTTTGGTAGGAATTCCTGTTCTCATCGGAATCACAATCCACTCGCTCGCTTTTACCGTGGCACGATCCACCAAAATACCCGCGGACCCCTCCAACCGAACTCTTGGACCGATCCAAAACAAAAACTATCGAAACTGTCCTCCTCAGCCACTTCTCGTAAAAGAATTCATGATGGTTCGTTCGAATCTCCCGGATCGCCACAGTTGCGTCGGGTTGCATACGGCCACCGCACCGCTTTCATTGCCCTCCTAACTGGCTCTAAACGGTTGCCTCCAGAGGGCAGAACTGAAGAAGTATCCCCAGCGATGTGCACTGCTGAACAGCTCTGGGCGGCTAAGGCTGGTCCTTTGAGAGAGCGTACGGTTTCCCGCAAGATTCGGCGCTCACCTCCGTCGACCTTCGTGCAATAGAGGCTTGTCGAGAGAGCAGATCAGGATGGTTGGCAGTTCTTCTCGATCTTTCTTCTCGGGTCTAGGAAGTCATCTCACGCGAATTTTGCTGTCCACGTCAATACTTACGATCTCGCAAACCGCTCTGGCCGAAACGCCTCCGGGGGCATGGTGCCGTCTTGCGCCCAGTCGACTACGATATCCGCCGTTGCGGCAGCCAATAATATCCCGTTACGGAAATGACCACCGGCAATAAAGAGACCTTCCCATCCCGCCCATGGGCCCAGCACAGGCAAGCCGTCCGGCGCCATTGGCCTGAGACCGGCCCAAACCGTGTCCCAGTGCATTTGCCTGATTCGTGGTCCGAAATAGTTTAAAGATCCTGCGAGTGTAGCCACTCCGTCTGCACTCACGCGGTCATCGAATCCCGAATCATCCTCGGTCGCTCCCACTATTAAACGGCCATCGGGTTTAGGAACCACATACCTATGGTGGGCAAACACAATATGGCGCATGGGCATCGTATCCGCCGTCAAAGATAGCACCTGTCCCCGCACCGGTTTTATCGGCAGGCTGAGATCATCGCCCAAATCGGCCACAAGAGACGGGGCCCATGAGCCTGCTGCAATGATAACAGCCTTCTCGGCAAAGTACCGGCCTTGGTTGGTTTCCACGCCCCAAACACGGTGATCCTGCACCATTAGGCGTTGAACCAATACCCCGAATCGGCTGGTCACCCCGATTGCATGGCATGCCCTGACCAAGGCTTGAACCAATTTGGGGGCATGCACCTGCATTTCCTTGGGAGCATAGACAGCTGCACGTGCATGTTTCATGTCCGGCTCGAGCTCGGACATTTCGGCGTGAGTCACCCATTGCAACTCAATCCGATCTTTTTGCCACTCGTAAAGAGACTGAAGGCGTGTCTCCTCTGTTTCGTCCAAAGCCGCCTGAATGACGCCACACCGATCCAGGTCGACACTCATATGACTGGCCTCTTCAATCTCTTGCGTTAATGCGGGATACCGCAAAAAACTTCTCTGCAGCAGTTCAAAAAACGGCAAAGACGGACCGGATTCCGCCGAAGGGGAAAGTATCCCGGCGGCAGCCCGCGATGCCTGCCCGCCGGGTGGCCCCTTGTCCACCAACAATACCGAATAACCCTGTGAAGCCAAGCGATAGGCTGCCATAGCACCAACAATACCGGCACCGACAATGATAAAATCCTGAGACTGTGAAACATCACCTGCCATATTCATGCTCCTTCCCCCCGCAGACCGGACACTGGGCGCGAGGCGTGAATCCGACCACGCGAGAGACGTTTCGGAAAGCGTCGTAGGTCCAGATGCGGCCTTGCAACCCGTCGCCCGTATTCAATAAAAGTTTCAACACTTCCTGGGCCTGAACTGTTCCAGCCATGCCGGCCACGGGGCCCAACACGCCCAGCAGGGCACAGCTTTGTTCCACAAACCCGTCATCTCCGAACAAACACTGCATACACGGTTTTCCACCGTTGACCACATACACTTGCGCCTCATAGCCGATCGCTCCGGCAAAAACAACGGGCACGCGGTGATGAACACTGAACCGGTTGAGTATAAGCCTGGCTTCCCAATTATCCAGCCCGTCCACAATCACATCATGACCTGCCAAGAGTGTTTCCTGCTTCTCATCCGTTAAGGCCGCCGCCTCCGCCGCCAGGGAGATGTCGGGGGCAATGAATCTTAAAGTTCGACAGGCCGCCTCCACTTTGGGTCTGCCCACATCCGGCGGACCGAATAAAATCTGCCGGCCCAAATTGTGAGGTTCTACTTCATCCGGGTCGATCAAGGTAAGATGCCCGACACCCTGGGCGGCAAGATACAAAGCAGAGGCATTGCCGAGCCCCCCAATCCCGACAATCGCCACCCGGCTTTGGCGTAGGCGCCGAATCCACCCGGGTTTAGCTTCCGGCAGGGAGACCAACCTTCTTACCCGTTCTTTTTCCGTGATAACCATCGGTTACTGCCCTAAAGCCATCATGCCCGAAGTTGGAGAGGAAGCCGCTGCCTGGGCTAGTCTTGGCATGCGTCCGGCCTCAAATCCTAAACGTCCGGCTTCTACCGCCAGTTTCATGGCGCGGGCCATCAACACCGGATTCTTTGCCTGAGCTATGGCCGTGTTGATTAACACGGCGTCAGCACCGCTTTCCATAGCCAGACACGCATCTTGCGGACTGCCAATACCGGCATCCACAATAACCGGCACCGACACCCGGTGTTTAAAACGGTGGATAGCCTCCACATCGAGTACACCCTGCCCTGAGCCAATCGGTGATCCCAACGGCATGATGGCGTGAGCCCCGGCTTGATCAAGATATTTAGCCAGTACCGGATCCGGTGTCGTATAAACCATCACGGTAAAACCTTCCCGCACCAGAATTTTTGTCGCTTCGAGAGTGGCGATGGGGTCAGGCCACAACAGATTTTTATCGCCAATTATTTCCAGTTTAACCAGGGTGCCAATCCCTGCCGCTCTGGCCAGGCGGGCGACGGTCAATGCCTCGTCAACCGTGTAACATCCGGCAGTATTAGGCAAGATTCGGACATTTTCGGGAATAAAGTCGAGAAGCGAAGGTTCGTCGGGATTATTCAAATTAACGCGGCGAAGTGCCACCGTCACCAATTCCGTTCCCGACGCATCGATGGCTTCACGCATCATTGCATGGGTCTCATACTTTCCCGTTCCCACAATCAGACGCGATCGAAAAGTATAGTCCCCGATTTGCAAAACATTCGACATGATTTAGCCCCCTCCAACAAACCTTACAATTTCCACCGTATCGTTATCACGAACAGGATGGGTTTCGAAATTCGTCCGCACAACAATTTCGCCGTTCACCATCACGGCAACCGTCTGGTGATCCACGCCCAGGCGGTCCAGCATGTCTTTCACGTTACCCGTTCCCGGCAGTACACGGGGTTCGCCATTGATTATCAATCGCATTGCACACCTCCTGACCGTTTCCAATCCGATGACAGAACATACTGGCGAATCTGCCGGGCGGCTTCCAAAGGGTCACTCTCAAGCCACAAACCGTCTGACAAACACACACCTTCGATTCCCGTTCCGGCCAGCTGCCCAATGTTATGAACACTGACGCCGCCAATCGCCAGAACGGGGACGTCGGCTAGTTGAACGATACGCTTCAATTCCGACCAGGCTCTGGGCCTGAGTCCAGGTTTGGAGGTTGACGGAAAGGCATGGCCCCAGAGATAAAAGTCCGCTTGCCGGTGATATCTCAGATCTTCTAAATTGTGCACTGACGCCATAATAGGCTTAGTCCAGACGGATTGGATAAAAGAAGCGGACACAAAATTGGCCGGAAGAGCCAATCCTTCTGCCGACAGCAAAACCGCCACCGAAAGGTAGGAATTAATCCACAGGGGAAGATCAGGAGCCGTGGCACGGATCTTGTTGGCCGCACTCCACACTGAAGGAGCCTGATCCTGTTTGTCACGCACGATAACACCATCAAGAACGCCTTGCAAATCAGGCAATATTGACCATGCGTGCTCAGGAAACCGTGGTACATCAACTAATCCAATCACCATTTCCAACCCGCTCCCAATAAAAAAATCCGCAAGCGAGCGGATAAAATCACTCGCTTCCCTACGATGGTGCTAGCCATTTCAGGTTCGAAGGGTACGGCTCACGCCGTTCTCAGTCCAGACCATGGACACCCCTAGCGACAAGAACAAGATATTTTTTCACTATTTGCTTCACGGCGCCGCATGGCCAACCTCTTCGCAATATAGCTTGGTTTCATGATGGACAGATTTTCAAGACATTGTCAAGTCCTGCAAAACCAAAACGTTGAAAATAAAGTCGACTTCCTATGTAAATGTCTCGGAGCGAACTTCACTCCGGGTCAGCTCTAGTTCCTGGGCCATTCGTTGCACCGTCTTCCGGGCTTGTTTCACCCGATCGGGCATCCCCACACCCCCTTCAAATGCCCCCGCCACAAACAGATGACGGAAGGGTTCAAGCTCTCGCTCGAGTTTGGCAATACGGTCTAAATGCCCGACAACGTACTGCGGCATGCCCTGAGGTATCCGAAACACGCGCAAATATTTGGGGCTGGCCTTAACATACATGGTCTGTTCCAGTTCTTTCCGAAATAAGCTAATGAGCGCGTCGTCATCGTATTCCAAGATATTTTCCCCAAAACGGCCATAAAAAGCTCGCAAGACGAATAACGGATCCACATGCGGATAGTGCCATTTGGACGATACCCAGGTAACAGCGGTCATGTGCAGGCCAGAATGCTTGGGCACCAAAAATCCTGTCTTATCCGTCTTAATCGGAATATCGGCAGGATCATAGGCAGCGCCAACAACAGCCAAATCAGCGTATGGGATGTGTTGCAGAATATCTCGAGCTTGCAAAGATAAAAAGGGCAATATGCGAGCGCTCACATAGGCCGGCGTGGTGACAAGTACAGCATCATAGACTCCCGAATGGGAAGATGAACTCACCGCCCACCGCCCTTCAGTCTCCGGCTCGATACGTTCCACTGCGGTCGACAGAAAAAAACGAGTGTGATGCAAATTTTTAGCGATTTGGACAATCATTTCTTGCAAGCCGCGGTCCACACTCACAAAGACACTATGATAGCGTTGAACGAAGACATTAGGAGCCGGAGGCTTCCGTCTTTTGGAGCCGAGATAGACAGAACGTGCCCGCTGCTCCGCCGTCAAAAGATGGGGAAATGTTGCTTTTAAACTCATTTGGTCGATATCTCCGGCAAAAATGCCGGACAACATAGGTGCCGCCAACCTATCCACTATCTCGTTGCCGAAATGGCGACGCAGAAAATATCCGAGAGACTGGTCCCCATCCGGCCCCTTTCGCACCAGAAAATCTTTAAGCAGAGCGGTCTTCCCCGCCACTGACAGCAGTGGGCTGGTTAATACCGGTTTGGCCTTAGTGGGCACCCCTGTCTGAATGCCTTCGGGAATCTGGTAATGCTGGTTCTTCCAAAAGATGTACGCCCCCCTCACTTGGGGGTTGGTGCCAATCAAATGGGGCCCCAGCCCCACTTGTTCGCACAATTCCACCAGTTCCGGCTTGGTGGCAAGAAACGAGTCCGGCCCTCCTTCAATAATCAAGTTATGGCTGGTATCGGTGCGAATTCGTCCGCCAAGCTCCTTGTCCGCTTCAAACAGATCAATCTCCACCCCGGGATAATCGCGCTCCAGATAATATGCTGCCGATAATCCCGTGATTCCTCCCCCGATCAAGGCAACACGTATCATTCTTTCGTCACTCCATAGCCACATTCTGCCGTTTTACGCACAATTTCGGCCAACACCCGGGTAAATTGGGAATCATCATTAAAGGACGACGTGCGTTCCATGTGCACCCCAGCTGCTTGAGCAGCACGCCGACACTCAATGTCCAAATCGTACAAAATCTCGAGATGGTCCGAAACAAAACCCACTGGACAGACCAGGACATGCTTATGGCCTTCGGCGCCCAGCGCCCGGATTGTCTCCACAATGTCCGGCCGCATCCAGGGTTCGCGTGTTCTTCCCGCACTTTGCCAGGAAAATCGGTACCGCGTCAGGCCAAGAGATTCGGCAACGAGTTCCCCGGTTTCCCGCAGTTGTGCAGGGTAAGGGTCTCCCATGCGGTAAATTCTCTGAGGAAGGCTATGTGCCGTGAACACCGTGACCAAATCCCTTTGTTCTGCCTCCGTAAAGAAAAATTTGTGAGCACGTCTTAGACGCTCCGAAACCAAATCGATGAAGCTAGGAAAATGATACCACGAGTGAATGCCGTGCCACGTCATGGGCCGGTTCCCTTTTTCCAGCGACCGGCCGATCTCGTCAAAATATTCACCGACACTCATGGAAGAATAATGGGGTGCCAGAACCAATGCAATAAAGTGATCCACGCCGTCCGAGGCCATTTGCCGTATCGCAGTGGAAATAAACGGGGGCGAGTGTTTGAGACCCAGAAACACGCGAAATCTTCCCGGTTCAGAAGAGTCTAGAGCCTCCTGCAAGCCCTTGCCCTGGCCCTGAGTCATGGCCGTTAACGGCGAAAATCCGCCTATGGCGTCATATCGCATACGCAGATTGTCCAGTTCCTCGGCACTAGGAGCTCGACCGTGACGAATATGTGTGTAATAGCGCACCAAGTCATCTGGGCCCTGGGGGGAGCCGTATGCCATAAGCAGTACCCCGATCATGCGCCATCATCTCCCCGCTCACTCCAAATTTCCATTTACACCTCGCCAGGAAGGGCATACCCATGAACCAAATCAACCAACCGTTTAAGATGCTCCGGCTCGGTGCCCGGCGGTACACCATGGCCCAGGTTAAAGATATATCGGGGATCGCCAGCCATTTCGTCCAAGATCCGCCTGGCATGGCCCGCCAAAACCTCCCAAGATGACAACAGCAGTACCGGGTCAAGATTACCCTGCACAGCCACATTCGCTCCCAGTTGTCTTCGCGCACTTGCAACAGGAATTCTCCAATCGATGCTAAGAACAGTGGCGCCGGTTTCTTTCATCAAAGGCAGCAAAGCTGCGGTTTCCGTGCCAAAATAAATGGTGGGTACATGAAAGGTATTGAGCCGCGAAAAAATCTCTCGCATAGTTGGAAGCACCGCGTGTTCGAAATCTTCAACGGAAAGGACTCCGATCCAGCTGTCAAAAATTTGCACTGCTCGAGCTCCGTGACGAATTTGAGCAGTCAAATGACTGAGTACTGCATCAGCCAGTGTCATCATGAGTTCGTCCCACAACGCCGGCTGCTCCCACATCATCTTCTTGGTCTCTTGGTAATTCCTCGACGGTCCTCCCTCAATGATATAACTGGCGAGAGTAAACGGGGCCCCAGCAAACCCGATGAGAGGGACAGGGTCTATCCGCCTGCAAATTTTCTCGATGCTGCGAAATATTTCCGGTAAATTTTCTTCGGGCCGCAACGGCTTGATATGTTTCAGATCCTGGGCAGAACGAATGGGGTGGGCAATGACCGGCCCCTTATGTTCCTCAATATCAAAGTCGATGCCCATGGGCCCCATCGGCATCATAATGTCAGAAAACAAAATGGCTGCGTCCACTCCCAACTCCTCAACGGGACGGCAGGTCACTTCGGTAATAATTTCTTCCGAACGAGCCATTTCGAGAAAGGAATAACGTTCACGCAACTGGCGGTAAGCCGGCTGATAACGTCCTGCCTGACGCATAAACCAAACCGGAACAACATCGTGCGCTTTCCCCCAGCAGGCCTCAATAAATCGGCTTGAGCCACTCACCCTGGCCTTTCCTCCTTGCAACCTGGCGAATTCAAGCTATTATAGCACAACAGGCGGCGTGCCCCCCGCAATGTCGGAGAACCGGTGGCCATCGTACCGGTTGCAATAGTGCCTCAGTAAGTTTCCAGAATTTGAGGCTCTCGTCGTTCCTCTTCCTCATCTCCCTCCTTCTCTCTGTCACCTTCTTCGAGCGTTTCTCCGTGAATAGCCATGTCTCCTTCCGTCATTTGCCATTCCGAGGCGCGAAGCGGAACCACCAAACCGACAAGTTTTAAGATTCCCCAGGTCATCAGTCCGTCGTACAGGACAATTACCAATAACGCCTCAATTTGCACAATGACCTGGTGCGGGTTGCCGTAGATCCAGCCGGTAACAGAGAGACCACGTCCGGCTTTTTTCGACAAGTATTCAAACATTTTTGGATCGGCGAAAACCCCTGTCAGGATACCTCCTAACGCACCTGCAACAGCGTGGGTGTGAAAAACACCCAGAGTGTCGTCAACCTTGCGGAACAGTTTGGTTCGCCCCAGCTTATTCATACTCAGCCAGGGAATAAATCCCGCCGCCACACCAATAGCCAGAGCCCCATAGCCGTTTACATATCCAGCGGCCGGCGTAATCGCCACCAGCCCGCAAATCATGCCATTAATCGCACCAGCCAAAGACGGTTTGGACTGCGCCCACATATCCATCATCGTCCACGCCACCAAAGCCGCCCCGGTAGCCAAATTCGTGTTTAACACCGCGGCGGAGGCATCGACATTGGCAAAGTATGGGTCGCCACCATTAAATCCATTCCACCCTAACCACAAAATGCCAGCCCCAGCAAGGGCCATCAATAAGTTATTCGGGCTGAAATTCTTCCTATCTTTCACCATCCGGGGTCCTATTACGGCCGCCGCTACAAATCCGGATATTCCCGCTCCCACGTGAATGACATAGCCTCCACTATAATCTACTGCGCCTAATTGAGCGAGCCACCCCCCGCCCCAAAGCATAAACGCATTCACGCTGTACACGAGGGTCGACCAAAGGGGAACAAAGAGCATCCAGGCCTTGAAATTGATCCGGCCCAGCACCGCACCCGCAAGAATGGCGGGAGTAATCGCGGCAAAGGCAAACTGAAAATAGACCAACGTTGAACCCGGAATGCGAAATGCAGGCATCATCCCTTTCACCAAAGGCACCGAGGCGCGCCCCTGCTCATACAAGCTACCCAAAATGGGATGTGGCACGCCGACGATGTCACCTAAAATACCGGGTCCCAGCTTTAGGGGTGAACCGAAGCCCATACTGTAGCCAAACAGCACCCACGTAATTAAAACGATGGCAAAAGCGTAAACCACCATGAATGCGGAATTTATTGCCCACTTTTTTTTGACAATGCCGCCGTATAACAGGGCAATTCCCGGAACCGTCTGCAATCCCACAAAGGTAGCTGCGGTTAACTGCCACGAATTGTCGCCTGTGTTCAAATATGATGGAGATGGAATGTACATTGCCTGACTCCTCTCGGCCGGGACCGATGGTGTAGTATTCGAAAATCGGGTTCCGTAACAAAAATCATTGTAATATTACACAAAATTTTCTTAGAAGGCAATATATCTCACATATTTATCTCCCCTATTTCTCACATTATTATCGCGTCAGATCAGGACATCTTACACGCTTGAGATGTTTGTTGCCTAAATTGCTTCTATAATTCCCAAGGATATCTGCCGGATTTCATTTTCTTTCGAATGCCGTCTTTTAACGGTTCTATTGAGAAGAACAATCCATTTTCCTCTTGAGATCTGTACCCGCCAATCTCTGAATTCCAGGAACACAAAGACCGGTAAATTGCCCGGACCCACTGCGTCCGGCCAAGCACTACTGCCTTGGACGTGTCGTATCATAGGACAAATACGATGACGGAGGTGTCAAGAAGATGCCTATCACTTTGGTTGGCCTCTTTGCTGGAATGAAGTGCTCCGGACTGAAATGCGAGCATGAGCCCATAATAATTCGGTCTGTTGTCACCGCTCCAGGCGAAGCAGAGCCCGGTTCTTTGTTTGTTGCTCTTTTCGGTCAATGCACGCAGGGAATCCCTACTCGCGACGGATGCAGATCAGAAGAGGCTCTGTTTTTAACATCAGATACGTTCCCAAACCCTATTCGCTCCAGGTTAAATGATGTTGCCTGGATTACCGCTATCCGTCCTCGGCACCTTCTTTCCGAACTGGCAGCCCGTCTTTATGGCTTCCCCCCGAAGCACCCACGGCGTGATCGGGACCAACGGCAAAGCCACGGCACCTTACATGCTGAACCATATATTAAAATCCCCAGGTCTTTACACCGCCTGTTGGACTACCAACAGTTTTGAAAGAATCGCTAATTCCTTTCGCCCTCACATGACGACCCAAAGGATGGAACACATCGATTCTTTTAACCTATCAGAGGGTGGCATCATGCAGGAAGATGTAGTTCGGGTCCCGATCGTTATTGGGGGGAACGAATTCATGCAGTAGTGGTCAAAGGGAATCCTGGCCTCACTAGCGAAGAAACCGTCGCGTTCGCCAGGGAACATCTTCCTGCCTATAAGATTCGCAAATCCATTACCTTTGTTGAACAAGTTGCCAAACACCCAGTACCGCAAAGTTAATGAAAGCGGCGCTGCGCCAGGTTGGACGGCGGACGATTAATTTTGACACGACACCCCCGATGTCTTCACTCCCCGCGACATTCCAAGAAAGCAAGATTCCCGGGGAACATAGACCGTAGAAGCCAGTTGTTACACCGGCTCCATACATGACTGCTATCATGAACTCTCCCGCCACCTAACCCCGATGGGGTTGAGGTGGGGGTTTCGGGGTCGCCCCCACAGCTTCCTGGCTCCTTGATCGCTGCGCCGAG
>PXYT01000079.1 GCA_003023725.1 Sulfobacillus benefaciens
GAATCAGCTATATCAAGATTCACGAATCCTTCAACAGAAAAAACTGGTGCGTTATGGATATGTTTGGGAAGGAAATTCCTACGAAGGTCTCACCTGCGACTGGATGGAATTTATGACCGATGCCGGTGGCAAAATTTTCAGCAACGCGTCGTTAACCCATTCCGTCATTGACTCTGCGGCATCACTCAAAGCCCTGACCTTTATGCGCAAGTTAATTACCAGCGGAGTTAGCCCTTCATCCGTAACAACCTTTGAAGAACCACAAGCGATGGCTGTTTTTGACGCTGGTCAAAGTGCATTTTTGCGCAACTGGGATTATGCATGGTCTAACTCTAATGACCCGAAAGTCTCCAAGGTCGTGGGCCATGTGGGTGTTGCCCCTCTCCCGACATTCTCTCAATCGCAATACCCGGGGTACTCAAACATCGGTGGATGGGATATTTACGTCAATCCCCACAGCCAGCACGTCTCACAAGACTTAAGCTTTATTCGTTGGATGACTGGCACTCAAGCGCAAACGGTATTGGCCACGAAATATTCGGAAATCCCTACCAACTATTCGGTGCAGAAGAACCCCACCGTCAAACGAGTGAATCCGGTACTGAACATCGTCAGTAAAGTAAGGCTGGTTCCGCGGCCTTCGGGAACTCCATCCTATCCTAAGATTAGTCAGGCCATCTATACGAACATCAACAGCGCACTAACAGGATCGCTTTCACCGAGCGCAGCCCTCAAAAAAGCCCAGGCACAGATAGATCGGGCGGTCAGCAAGAATTCACTGTAAGAGACCGATAAAAGGCTTTATGCCTATCCTATCCTACCTAGTGTCCTAAAAGGAGTTATTTATGGGTACACCTAAGCTCTTAGAACCTCAATTGACAAACCCATCCCCTCGTCCTGAAAAGAGATCACCAGGGTTAAGCCGTCGTCTAGCTCGACAAGGTTGGGCGTTCGCCTTGCCTGCCTTGGTAATGATTGCAGCAATTACCATTTTCCCGATCTTGTACTCTGTCATAGTCAGCTTGAATCATATTACCTTTACATCGCAAGGTTACCATTTTCAATGGGTAGGCCTACATAATTATTCGGTGATTTTTTCAAATCCGCTATATCGATACTCATTGATTTTTACAGTGATTTATACGATCGTCACCGTGTTTGTTGAATTAGTCGTAGGCCTGCTCATTGCGCTGGTTCTGGATAAATTGATTGCGGGACGGGGACTGATGCTGGCTGTGCTGCTTCTGCCCTGGTCCTTGATTACCGTTATTTCGGCTGAAATGTGGAATTACATCTATAACGGCGTATATGGTGTGCTCAATGCGCTGTTGATAGGAATCGGTATCTTGCACACGCCGGTAGTGTGGCTAGGGAAACCATTCATTGCAATCGTTTCTATGATGTTCGCGGATATCTGGAAAACGACACCCTTCGTTGCCATTATCTTATTGGCCGGACTGCAGATGATTCCTCATGAACTGTATGAAGCCGCTGAGATGGACGGCGCCAGTGGATCGGCGCGTTTTTGGCGCATTACGTTTCCGTTATTGCGGCCGACTATTGCGCTATCCGTCCTTTTTCGAGTGTTGCAAGCCTTTGGTATTTTTGACTTGCCGTTTGTACTCACTCAAGGAGGACCCGGTCACGCTACCGAATCGTTGGCTTTGCTGGGATGGCAAGTTATGTTTCAAGATTTGAACATGGGTCGGGGCGCGGCTATCGCCGCCAGTACAACGCTTATTGTCTTGGGCGCTTCACTATTAGTCTTACGAGCATTTCGCGCTCAAGTCGGAGAGGAGGACCTGGGATGAAGATGCGACGCCGTGCCAGACGCACGCAAATGATAGCCACTTTATGGTCTATTGTCATTGCACTGTTTATGCTGGCTCCTCTATATTGGCTCGTTACTACGTCATTCAAAACACCGTCCGAGATCGGCGCTTCACCTCCTACTGTGGTACCAAACCCCGTTAGTCTGCACAATTACGCTCGGGCATTTACCTATTACCATTTTCAAGTTTACATGCGTAACAGTGTGATTGTGTCAGTGGGAGCGACGATCTTGGTTTTGGCTCTTGGTTCCATGGCGGGATACAGTCTAGGGCGTCTTCCGGTGCGCGGGAAACACAGCATCTTGGTGGCACTCTTAATGATTTCAGTGTTCCCGGAAATCGCCGTAATTTCCCCATTGTTTATGCTGATGCGAACACTGGGCTGGCTTAATTCATATCAAGCGCTGATTATCCCGTATACCGCCTTCAATTTACCGTTTGCCATTTGGATCCTCCGGAATTACTTTTTAGTCATTCCGCGAGAAATGGAGGAAGTCGCAAGGATCGACGGAGCCTCAGCTCTTAGAACGTTGGTTCAGATAATTTTGCCGCAAGCTACTCCCGGACTTTTTACCGCGGGAGTGTTTACGTTTACCGCGGCATGGACGGAATTTCTCATGGCCCTAACATTTAATTCCAGCCCTGAATTTCGAACCATCCCAGTAGGGATTGCTCTCTTTGGCGCTCAATTCGTCATCCCCTATGGCACCATTTTTGCCGCATCCACTGCGGCTGTTGTGCCAATTGGCATTTTAGTGCTGGTTTTCCGGCGATCGGTAGTGTCCGGACTCACTCAAGGAGCTGTCAAAGGTTAACATGATTATCTAAAGGAGTTCAATTATGGCTGATAGAGTTGATGCCTCACTTTCCAAGAATTTTGATGTCCAAGAGATTAGGACTGCACGCCTGTCGGCGAATCGGCGCTCCGTCACATTGGAAAGCCCTACGGAGACTTGGTCCATTGCCATTATGAGCGGAATTGTTCATGTGCATCTCCGAAATGGAGTGGATACCTTTCACGACCAGATCTTGCCGCTCTTGGGGGGAGGGCCACAGCCCTCGCCGTTGACGTTGATGACCTTGGGTTCAAACGCATGGAACATCAAAGGTGACAGTCTCACTATCCGAATTGAAAGAAGCGGTCAATTTCGGGTTCAATGTGCGGGGGAAACGGTATTTGTCCTGGAAAAATGGCGACGTGAAGGAACAAAACTCTCTTGTGAATGCCGCCTAAACTCTGAAGAGCACGTGTATGGAATGGGCGAAAAAACAGGCTCGCTGAATAAGCGCGGTCAGTGTTCGACCCAATGGACCACCGACGTTCATCCGCATACCGCCGACGTGGACGCCATGTATCAAGCTTTACCGATGACCTTATTGGGAAGCCCAAATGGTTCTCGCGGAATTTTCTTGGCGAACACTTTCAGAACATTTTTTGATAGCCGTGCGAGCGACAGTCTGACTATTGCGGCTGACGATGGCCCCCTCTCGTTATATCTGTTTACGGGACCTACTCCCCAGGCTGTTCTGGAACAATATACTGCCGTTACCGGACACCCTCTTCTACCCCCACGCTGGGCTCTAGGATATCAGCAGAGTCGTTACAGCTACTTGAGTGCAAACGAAGTATTAGATATTGCCCGAGAATTTCGAGCCCGTGATATTCCTTTGGACGTGCTCTATTTAGACATCGATTACATGGATGGATTTCGCGTGTTTACATGGAATCCCACCACCTTTCCGAATCCGGGGAAAATGATTAAAGAACTCAACAGCATGGGAATTCACATCGTGGCCATCATCGACCCCGGAGTAAAGGCGGAAACCGGATACCGCGTCTATGATGAAGGATTATCTCAAGACGCGTTTGTACGCTACACCGACGACACTTTGTTTAGAAGCCACGTGTGGCCAGGATTATGCGTGTTCCCAGATTTTTTGCAAACGCATGTACGCACATGGTGGGCAGAGAAAAATCGTCAATTGATGGAGATGGGACTTTCAGGCATCTGGAACGACATGAACGAACCTGCCTTGTGGGGAAACGAGTTGGGGGACCCCACAAGAACGGGACAGAGTAATGATGAAGGATTGGTCCATCGAACGGATGCGGGCACCTTGCTTCCTCATGCCGGAGTTCACAACGTGTACGCCCTTTTGGAAGCGATAGCTACCTACCAGGGATTGGGGGGGATGGAAACCGATCCTTCACGGTCTCGGCCGTTTATTCTTAGTCGGTCAGGTTTTAGCGGTATCCAACAATTTTCAGCGGTCTGGACGGGCGACAATAATAGTTCATGGGAGCATTTGTCTATGGCTATCCCGATGTGCTTGAACATGGGAATGTCTGGCATACCGTTCGTAGGACCAGACCTGGGTGGATTTTTTGGCAATCCCCAACCAGAACTCTTTATTCGCTGGATGGAAGCAGGAGTTTTTTTCCCGTTTCTCCGTGCTCACACGGATAAAGATGCTTCTCCCAATGAACCTTGGTGCTTTGGTTCGGAAGCCGAGTCGATTGCTCGCCAGTTCATTGGGTATCGCTACCGTCTTCTGCCCTACCTCGAAAGTTTGTTTGCAGAGTCTAATCAAACAGGTGCACCAATCATGCGACCATTGTTTTGGGCCAATCCTGATGATCCCCTGGCGTATGCCGTAGATGATCAATTTCTTGTCGGGGATATGCTTCTTATTGCGCCAGTTACACGTCCGAATGCTCGTCAGCGCCCCGTCTATCTGCCGAACGGAGTGTGGTATGATTTCTGGACCGGCCACCGTCACGGTGGACCGACTCACATCATGGCAGACGCTCCATTAAACCGCATTCCTGTCTTCGTGCGATCAGGAGCTATTATCCCACTGGGACCTCCCGTGACGTCAACCAAACACCTGGAAGAACTTGGCCGGGAAGGAACCGGTAATATCGAGAGCTTATTTATTGTATCAGGCACCGGACATTTTACTGCGTACACCGACGATGGCACGACATTCTTGTATCAACGTGGACATTGGCGCAGAATATATGTACGCGTACAATCCATTGAGAAATCCACGGTCGTACATCTTAGCATGGTGAACGGATCCTTAGATGCACCCTTGCCGCTTGGCCGCTTTAGAGTACTCATAGGATATTTCACTACTGCTCCCCAAGCAGCACGTGTAGACGGTCGGCTTACTGCTTGGAAGTGGGATCCGAACACGGGCATAGTGACAATCATACTGCCTCGAGTGTTAACGTTGAACGAACCGATGATCATAGCTGTTGAAGGTTAATAGAGAAGATCGACGATTACACTCTCTAGCAATGGCCGTCAAATGATGCTCGGCTCTGTCACGTTGTTTATCATCGTTCTAAATCGGCATGCGTTGCGCAAGAGGCTTATACCCTTAACGTGTTTTGGCGAATTCCCTTTTGTTGTCTGAATATCCGCGGAGGCTTTTTTCTCACCCCCACGATTGTCACGAAAACAGAAAACATCTGCAGGCGAGGCGGTGACGGCTAGGCGAAAGCGATCAATGTGTACGCCTGTGTCGACGAGTGCAGGCTCTCGTGAAAAGGTTGCCCATCATTCATGAGCATTCTGCCACCCACTATGAGGCCCGGATCCATTACCGGATCCGTTGCGGCGAAAGAACAGCAAGGACGTCGAACGCGACACGGGATCGATTCCGAATCCGGATGTCCCTAAATAAAGGACATTATCGTCATCTTCCAGTCCCAATATCGCGAACCCGCCCCTGAGAGAAATTTGGGGAACAACCGCAGGGGCGATCAAGATCCGGTTCCCCGAAAGTGCTGCGGCATCCCGGGTTTTCACGTCGCACCCGGTTTTGAACCTCTGGAGGCCGCGCCGTCTCACAATATCGTTTTCAAAACTCTATAACCTGTCTGGCGCTTCACACTCAACCCATGACGATTAACGCAGCGCCAATAGCAATTGCAATGGATATCCACAGAGCGTCACGCCGCATGCGCTCCCGCAAAAAGAGCCATCCCATCCAAGGAGACAGAGCGATGCCAATCTGTCGCAGTGCCAAAACGGGAGCCGCTGCAGTTCGCTGGTACGCGTAGAGAATAAGGAGATATGAGATCATACTCATCAGCCCTGCTCCAGCAGCCACATGAACTCGTACCACTGTACGATCTTTGAGTGCCCATGGAGTCAACACCACTGCCGTTCCCAAGAACTGGCATGCTATATAGGGAATTGGCGACAGGAGGTGAACACCGTGGCTGTCGGTCGTTGAATACACCGCAATGCTGGCCATCACTAAAAGCGTCCACGACATCCGGGAAAGCGTCCAACGAGCACGAAAAGCCGGCACCATCACCGCCAAGGCAACCACAAGTATCCCGCACAGTGTCACAAGAGGAATCGGCTGCTGCAAAAGCAGTCCAGCCAAAAGCACCGTGCCCAGAATGCCTCCGCCCCGCGTAGCTGGATAGATGTCACCCAGATCGCCCTCCTTATAGGCGTGAGCCAACCCCGAAAAATAGAAAGCATGTGCGATGATTGTTCCTGACAGCCACGGCCACACACGATGAAAGTCCGGTGAAAAACCCAGCGCCAAAGCGGCAACGGTGGCGAGCAGCCCCCCAGCCAGAGTAAGATACCACACAAACTTGAGACTTCCCGGCTCATGGCGCACCAAAAGGTTCCAAGTCAGATGCAGGAGCGCCGAGGCCAAGACCAAGCCCGCCACCAGTTCAGACATTACGCATCACCTTCCACACAGCGCCATAGTGGGCAAAGGCAGAGCTTCTTGAAAACATCCTCAAAGAATTTCTGAAACTGTGCCGGTCGTTGGAATCCGTCTTGAGCACACTCTGCAGGCATGGATCACAACCCCCAGCCTTATGTTTGACAGACTTCCACAAAATGCCAGAACAGAGCCTGTTTAGTGCTATTTCCTGGGTTTTGCTTTTTCATCCATCAATCCAGACACGACGAAATAGCGTCCCCTTTACAGTGCCGACATCCAAACCCGAAGATGTGATCCTGTGAGTACAGCCATCAAATCCGGCGGTGAGCCAGCGTCTTGGGCCTATTTGTGTTCACTTTTTGCCCATTCGTGATCTTACTCCTACCTTACTAAAGGATGCCGAATATAGGATCGTCCCGTCTGCATCAAATCAGCGGTGGTACGGGGACTACTCCGTCCTTCAGGAAGAGGGAGAGGAGCGCCGTGTCTCTCCTTTTCTCATGATGCGATCGGTTGTTGGATATACTGCCGGCCGTCACTCAGTTGCAGAACGTGTCCGGGTTTCCCGAATGTTTTGGGACGCTGATCGGAGTCAGCGGCGATGACGAGGCGCCCGCCCCTTTCACACCCCGGCATACTTTCCGCGAATAATGCCGGCGTAGACCAGATCCCCGGCCTGAAAGCCCAACCGCTGTTTCTTTTACGGCGCGACGCATAGCGAATAGAAAACCCGTATTGATCGCTTCGGCATATTTGTCGTAGCCCTCGGCCCTTCACGGTTCCCACCTGGACAATAGGCGAAGAGGCGCATACAGTCATGGGCAGTGCTCGCTGCCACGCAAAGAGCATCGTAATTATGTTCTTTAGGCCGGTTATGCTGAACCCGTTGCATTTTGGTAGAAAGCCCTCCGGCCCCGCCTCCCACGGGGAGTCCCGTGGCTTGCCGTTGGGTCTACAGCTTCTACCAGGCCGCATTCATGAACCCTGCTCCTCGCAGCGATTTTTTTGGTTCGTGTTTGGATATCCGGATGTCCAAATTCCGCGCCGGTTTTGCGATCTTCATCCTGATTACAATCGTGGCACGCTTTGCTGATATTCCGCCCCTGAAGTTTCGGGGGTTTCGAGCTTGTGCGTATCACATTTAACGTGTTCGGCGCTGAGGGCCGCAATGGGCAGGAATTTTCGGAGTTTCACTGCCGCATTAACCGTTTTATTTACGCGCGTTTGTAAACTTGGTGGTAGCCAACCTGTTCGACGCTTGCGATGGAGAAACCTTGATTGACGATAACGAGTTTTCCGATTGCGTCGCGCTCGCCGCAGGCCACTCCGACTGTCGAGTTTGTCTTTAATATGGGCCTTGGCAAACCTGTCGCTCAGAAAAACCGCCTTTGTACTGGGCGTCCCTTGCAGGGTCACGGCTACACCGGTTATTTTGGTCCCCGGATCGAACTTGAGTGGTATATCTTGCAATACCGACCCTTGTTGCACGCGATCCACCAGTCGCATAGGGAATGAGTACCGCTTATGGATTCCGGCTCGACCGCGTTCCAAGAGCAATCGCACGGGTTTTTCCGAGCACGGCATCCACGGTCTTTGATGTTTATCCAACACGAATACGGCCATGTTAAAAACTCCTTTGCCCTTACGGGCCCGGTGACACGTTCTGACGACCCTCTCTCCTCGCCAAAGTTATCCCAGCTGGTTTGGCCCGTCATACCCTCGCACCTCTAGCCGGCTGTTTAATGACGGGCGGCAGAGTGGGAAACCGGAGAAGCATTCCCCGCTGCCCTAACCGAAATAACTAAAGTACCCTAGGCACGAAAGCTGGTCAACCCAGGAGCTTTCACAAGTCCTGTCCTTTAGGACGGCGTGGCTGAGTTGTCTATCCCCACCGGATCGCCGCCATAGCCATGAGACCCGTAACCATCCCCAAAGGCAGGGCTATGCCCCACACCATGAACATAGTGCGCACCACCACCCATTTCACCTTCAGTGGATTTAATGCGGTGCCCGTCCCCAATAATGCTCCATCCGTTGTTTGCGTTGTACTCACCGGCATCCCCAACAGGGCCGCCAGACTGACTGTTAGGGCTGCCGCGCTTTGAGTGCTCAGCGCATTCATGGGGTCCAAGCGAATGATATGCCCTCCCACGGTTTTGGCGATACGCACTCCGCCTCCCCAAAATCCTAGAGCCCAAAAACCCAAGGGGACAACCACGGAAATCCAGGACACGTGATAATGGACATGATGACCCCATAGCATCAGGGTCAGCGCCATCAGTCCAATGGCCTTTTCTTGATCGTTGGCCCCGTAGGCTAAGCCCTGCCACACTGCACTCCCGTATTGCAAACGTTTCAGAGAGCGGTATCCGGACAAAGACGTCAAGCTCAAAACATCCCATAGCAGCCGCGTCAACAAAAATGCTGCGACAAACCCTAACACAACCGACAGGCCCATCCCCACAAGCACTGTGAGAAGCCCTGCCCAGTGAATAAACCGGGTATCCCCAGACGCTATCGCAGCCCCGACCATTCCTCCGCCCAAGGCCATGGTCATACTGGTAGGCATCCGCATGCGCCAAGTGACAAATACGCTTAACACCGCAGATCCCACGGCGACAGCCAGTACATCGGGATTGGCTTGGTGAAAATTGATGATGGCTACGGTAATGGTCCGGGACACCGCGGTGCCAAACAAGACAGGACCTAAGGCGACGCTGCCCACAAGCACAGGAAAAATGAGGGCCGGTGCGATCACTCCCCCGCGCAGGAATGTGGCCATCAGATTACCGCCATCGTTAAAACCGGCCAACACACTGAACAGGGCAATTAATACAAAAATGCCGATATAAATAGAATCCACAGGGGCCACCGACTTTCCTTATCTCACCCGGTCATAGTTGTTCCAAGAGATCATGAACCGGGATCTTAACGTGGGCATAACGTAATCTTAACACAATCTTAACATTTTCCAAGCCCTTGTACTGAGTCCTTAAGACGTAACACAAAATGCGTTAAGCTTTGGAAGTTCCAGGGAATTGATCTCAACTCGTAATCCCTTGAGGGTCAGTGGCTCCCGGAATCCCTGGTTCAGTGTTTTCCCCAGTGCCTTCATCTCTGCTCTCAGGGCCCAACGCTCTTTTCTAGGACGAAGACGTGCCAGTCGGACACATCCCACAGAGCCAAAGGGTCATCCCCAATATATTCACCATGCCACAAATCGGGGATAAAACCGATGGGCAAGAGGTCTTTAAATTTCCCATGCAATACTGGCCGACTGCCGCCATCACGCGGATCTTCCCATCAAGGAATACAGGCGTAAAGCTCTCCGACTGTCAGGCCGGGGTTTTACGCCTGTATTCCGACGAAAAAATATTTGAATTAAAGCCGGCCCTTCCATGCTCATTTGACGTGAACCGCAGCGGAACGCCGACTATCCAGAAAACAGCCGTTCGCTGGGTTCCGCTGTCTGCATCGTCATCATCGGCCGGCATTGCCTCGTAGCGATATCCATGAAACAGATGACGACCTTTATGATGATGGAGATACAGAAGGATTTCCCCCGGATACCACTTTGACTGTGTCCCAGATGTCACTGGTGGGTGTGGTTTTACCACCATTTAACCAGTCCGCCAACATATAAGTGCCCACTTTCGTAGCCGTAAACTTATAAAGTCGGTGCTGGCCGGGCAATATTCCCGCTGTTGGCTTTACGGCAATTTGACGATAGGACTCACCGGCTCCCGGAAAGGCGAGATGGTGACGCCGATAAACACCTATAGATTCCGGTATCGGCCCGTGATTGATAAAGTCCATCTTCACGTGATAACCTTCGGGGATGGTGACAACCATCCCCCCGCGCGTGAATCCGTCCAATACGGAACTTTGCTGAGAGCTGGAATAGGTGCTCTCCACCTTCAAATCAATCGTTTTCGAGGACGGATGAATCGTCATCCACTTCGCCGCCGTGAGGTTCGGAGAACCGCATCCCGCCAACACAAGCGATAATGCCCCAATCACAGCCACTCCCGTCCACTTGGCCCCTACTCGCATGGTTCTCACTCCTCTTGATAAGTTTTGCGGCAAAGCACCACTCTTGTCTGGTCACCGGAAGCTCTCGGGACATGCCCTAACAATTCCACACGCAACACATTTGTGCTCGCCCCGCACTATCTGCCGTAGGGCCGCCTCCTACTCCGTCTGCCTCGCAGCGTGCGGATTCTTAACGCGACCGAGGCCGCCAACTGCCTAAGATAGCAAGCGCCAAGTTCACTTGAGTACGCGGCACACAAATCTTAATCGAGCGCGTGTGATCCGCCAGGCTCCACACCCCGTAATAGATGAATTGGCGACCGTTTTGAACTTGCCATTCCCGCAAATTCCGTCCGACATTCGGCAGCATTCGGGCTTTGGCCGGCACATTTTTCGCGGTAAATGAAGGCAAGAACCATAGCCCCCACCTAGATGAGGTTTCCACATAGGCCCCTGCTCCACCGTCGCGATGCCAGCTCGGTGGTATGGTAATGCTCTCACCCTGATGATGGACCACCTGCCAGCGGCCGGACTGTATCCCTGTCCACACCGCCGTGAAAACCACAGCGCCCAAAACCACCGTACCGATCACCATGGCTCTGCGTAATCTCATGATCCTTCACATCTTTCTCTGATTCGCCTTCAGACTCGTCCCTCCGCACGGATTTAAACAGGAGTAACCCAGGCACAAACCTTCGGTCTACGTTCGATCAGTCTGAAACGTGCACGGTTTAAGACAGCGGGATGAGAGGTCATCAGGACATCACCGTGTGATCCCGGACATTGAGTGGTATCGTGTCACATATCTCGCGAGAGGACAGCATGTCGGCAGCAATACCCCACGACTGACCGGATCAAAAATTTCCTTGCCAGTCCTGATTACAGCGGATGATCGAAGAGTTTTCGTGTGCTTTACATCTTCTAGAATTTTCACAGCATTGTCAAGACGGAGTGGAGAAAACGGAAACATACGACGAAAATATGACGAGCGAGGGGACAGATTGTCACCGGAATGAACGATTGTCAAAGTGCGGAAGACGAGTAAGGTAGGACCTAAGCCGGAAGACTTCGCTCAGAGGAACTAGCCGTATCATGGCGGGACAGGAGGCGATGAATGGCACTTTTGCCAAGTGATAAATGCGGAGTGGGCCGACTTAAATCAGAACATTCTGGATTGCTGTCACGCAAGAAAATGGCACAGAGCGAGGTGAGGAGAACCCGGAAATCTCAGGCAAGGCAGCGAAAGCGTGTAAACCGGCTCGAATTCCGCAACACCGCACGGATGATTCCCTGGGTGTCCAGACGACGTCGCCGTCGGCCAATCGTTTCCCCGGAAATGTCATGGAGCCGGTCCCGCGGATCGGCTCTCCCCGGGGAAAATGGACGGGCGGGGGCACATGATGGGAGTCTTCATTCACAGCTCAACACGCGGCTCTAACCCGGCCATCTCCCAGAGTGTAACATGGCGGCATCATCGTGATTTTCCCCCAGGGGCAAGATACGCACCGAATGATCAGGAGTATTTCGTGTGGGGAAAGTCATCCCCTGGCTGATTCACGATTCGGTGACAAGAGAATGGAAAGTGGACAACGACTCCAGCGAAAAGCCGGAGGATTCTCAGTGCTGTGGCCGGCTTCAAGGGGAGCCGTTGTCAGTTCTTTGACGGCACGGTGGCTCTGGGGGTGGTAAGTCTGGCAGCGCTGTTGAGGTGTTTCACCGTGAGGGATCTTGTGCGTACGAGTTTTGGTGTTCTCAGGCCCTCCAAATTCCCTTCTGCGCCTACGCTTATTACTGTGTACCCAATAATATGACGTGGCGAGTGGATAGACATCATTTTTCAAAATCAAAGTCACACCCCTTGACATGAGCGCATCATGGGTCACCACAGGCACAAGCAGGATTTTCGAGTCTGCGCGGATCTCCCCATCCACGGACTCACCAAAGTCAAAATCTTTCCCAACACACCGCATATAGCGGTGAAATTGAGACTGGACCTGCTGCTTGAGGGGGCTTGGTTAATGACATAAGGGGCGGAGGCAAGTTCACCAACTTTTGCCATTATTAAAGAAAAGAACGACTGAAATTGATAACATTTGCCCACCTATTTTCTTTTATGTCACATCCATCTCGCAGAGAAATCTCGTACAGCTCCGGCCCGGTAATGACAGCCTGTCGTTCGAGGCCTCCCCCTAAAATACCGTACATCCCGGTACTCGCTCGAATCCGGTCCCTTACCAAAACAGGGCGTAAAGCCCCCGGCTTCAGCCGTGGGGATAGAAGCCCATGGCCCGACAGGGCCAATATTTGCGCTCCCGATGATAGTTAGACTCCGCATCGTGGTATAATAATTATATGAACTACACATTGAATCACCATATCGTCTATTCGTGCCAATATCATGGGGTGTGGT
>PXYT01000008.1:0-86751 GCA_003023725.1 Sulfobacillus benefaciens
GGGCCGCATCCACCAGGCTCTGCCGCCCAAAGAGAGTCACGGCACCGGCAACCCCTAAAGCCGTCGTACCCACGAGAAACTGACGGCGACTCCATTGGTTTTCTTCAACATTTTCGCCATTTAGAATATTCTCTTCTTTGGCGGGATTCTTTTCCACGCCTTTTCCTCCTTCACATGACCTGATGAAGATTTGACCCGCATCAGGTATATGTTTTTGAGCGGTGTCCACCGGGGTTATAAAAAGTTAACCAATCACCAAGAATATCGCTTTCAAAACCCCGTTATTACTTAACCAACATGGCCCTGGATAGCTAGTTATTCCTTAAGATTTTACTACTCTTCGGGATTCCTAGGTGATTGTAGCACTTTTTGAACAAAAGCGATCCCACATTTTTTGTAAAAGCACAAGGTTTTTACTAAAGTATAATAAATTAACAAGGTCTAGTTATATTTTCGAAGGCAGAGTGTGACAGTCGCGGATGAACAGTGAAAGCAAAACCGCTCTGAGACTTATCTCAGAGCGGCGGGTTGACCGTTAATGCTTCCCGAGCCTGACGCACTTTCCGGGCAGCGGCTTCCGGGGTTTCTGCTAAAGCGGTTATGTGTCCCATCTTTCTTCCCGACCGAGGTTCGGCTTTTCCATAGAGGTGCAAATAGGTGTGAGTGATGTCCATAGCCTTTTTCCAATTTAAAGACTCGTGAAGCCACAAGTCTCCCAACAAGTTGGCCATAGCCGCAGGCCGTCCTTGACCCGAGAGCCCCAAAGGCAAGCCTGTAATAGCGCGAATGTGCTGGTCAAATTGTGAATAGTCAAAAGCCTCAATAGTTAAATGCCCCGAATTGTGGGGGCGCGGGGCCAGTTCGTTCACTAAAACCTCGTTGCCCACCACAAAGAACTCCACGGTCATCGTGCCCACCAAGTCCAAATCCGAGGCGATTTGCCGGGCATAGGAAATGGCCCGCTCTCTGATGTGTTCCGAAATTCGGGCTGGTGAAATAGACACATCCAGAATCCCTTGGCGGTGATAATTTTCCATCACGCCAAAGTCCACAATGTCCTGCTGTTGGTCGCGAGTCAGCACTACCGAAATCTCCACATCGTAGGGAACAAATTCTTCAATAATCAAGGGCATGTCCGGCCACCTGCCCAGGACCTCTTCCAGTTCCACCCGGTTTTCGACTCGTGACTGCCCCTTCCCGTCATAGCCTCCCCGTGCTGTTTTCACAATGGCAGGGAAACGTCCGAACTCCAACAGCGAGGGGCGTTGGTCATAGGTTTCGGCCCACAGAAAGTTCGCGGTTTTTAACCCGAGCCGGCGGCACATATTCTTTTCATTAATCCGGTTCTGCGAAATCGACAATAGACGCGGGTTAGGAAAAACAGGGCGCTGGCGGGAAATCGACTCGAGTTCGGGAACGCTGACGTTTTCAAATTCGTAGGTAATCACCGACGATAACGCGGCCAATTCTTCGACCGCCTCTCGATCTCCATACGGAGCCGTAATTTTCCTGTGTGCGATTTGGGCCAACGGAGAATCGGAATCGGGATCCAAAACCGCTACACGATACCCCAGTTCATAAGCGGAATATGCCATCATGCGGCCAAGCTGGCCTCCTCCGATTACGCCGATATAATCGCCGGGATCCAGTCTGATCATAATTTGCGTCGACTCCTTGGTTTTTATGATTCGGAACGGTCAAGGGCCTGGTCAGTCGCCAAGACCTCTTGTTTCATGATGTCCCGATACTGGTGCAGGCGTTGGCGTAAGTCGCTGTCCGACAAAGCCAGAATTTCAGCGGCCAAAATAGCGGCATTTTTTGCCTGCCCAATAGCCACGGTTGCAACGGGCACGCCAGAAGGCATTTGCACGATGGAGAGAAGCGAATCAAGGCCTTGTAAGTGCCGGGAAGGAACGGGAACGCCAACGACCGGAACGGTCGTATAGGCGGCCGTCATCCCTGGCAGATGAGCAGCACCGCCCGCTCCCGCTATAATAACACCATAGCCCCGGGTTTCCGCCATGCGTGCAAATTCCGCCATCCCTTCCGGGGTGCGGTGAGCCGACACAATTCGTACATCCACCTCCACACCAACGTCCCGCAAGAAATCCACGGCATCTTTCATCACGGGCCAGTCCGACTGACTCCCCATGATGACGGCAACTTTCACCTTTTTTCCTCCTCGTCAGACAAACTGTTTCTATTATACCAATTTTAAAAGGGGTGATCTTCAGCGAAAATTTTGAGAGGACAAGCGCAACCAGTGGATCCGTTTTTGGTCTTGATGCCACGTGGAGGCCACATCGGGGTACGGATGTGACATGATGCGGATGGGTGCGAAACGTTCCGGAGGCCAATGACGGACAATGAGGGTGGCGGGAGCGTTAGGTGTTCTGGCTAAAAAAAGAACGGTCTTATTCGTCCCGTGAATGTGCATGCCGTACACGAGACCTTGATCAATGAGCAACTGCAATTCCTTTGAGGAGACGGCAGGGAGTTTTCCCAGTTTTTTCAGGCTGACGGCCGGAGAAATCCGGGACGTAATCACTGGAGCTGCGGGGACGTGCACAAAAGGAATATGATACCGCACCCATGCGAAGGTGGCTACCAGCGCCATTGCTATCACCGCTGCCAACTTGGCGCGCATCAAAGGTCACTCCCGAGGCTTTTAGCTATTACAATTATAAAACGCTGGCAAAGGCATTGAGGTCACACTCCCCAAGGAGTGTTTCGTGATTTTTTCTTCTCGTAGCTTATCATATTGCGTGTCGCTCGGATCACTGGAAACACTCCATATTTTTGAAGTGCCGGAAAATCTCACGGGGGCCCTAGATCGTAATGTACAAAGCCAGTCACTGCGCAAACAGTTGTGTGAAAATCTCGATAGCCTTCCCTCATTTAGCACTCGGCATAGTCTTCCAGGGTCGACGGGCGTTTTTCTGAGAGATCTCTTAGTCAAGGATCGGTGGACGATCGCTTAGACGCTTCATAAACTGCACCATGACCTGGCCCACAGCTCCTCGACCAGCGGGAGCAATACCCAATGAATGTTGGAGACTGTCCAATAACTATGCAAATCACGATGGATGAAGCTGCGATCATGTCAAGCCTTGTGCGGGTTTCATGCGCGTAGTCTGCAACTTTGTTAAAGGCGCACGGAGCATCAAGCCCCAGAATCTCGGCACCGGGTACACCTCCCCTTACCGCAAGCCTCTTCATAACGGCTTTATCTTAATCACAAGGATAGGTTTCAATGAACACTTACTTGTAGAATAGTTGATGACGATAAATCTCCATCATAGACTGTATAGCGGTGCGGCAGGGCCCTATACGAATTCTACCGCCTCCCTGTGATAACGATCTCAACATCAATTGGTACAGGCACAAACAAAAACGGGGATGACGTGCCGCCAAATTGCGGTCATGCGACCAGGACATCCTATTGTCACCACTGCGCCGCGCCGTCTGTTGGCGCTAATCCCCCATTACCTCTTCACGGCATCGAAAAGGGCTTCTTAGTCTCTGCGAAAAAAGGTAAAATACATTATATGACAAAGTGTGCCGCCTCCATGGAAAGGGTGAGAAATCCGTTGCCAGCGATTCTTGATAAACATCAGCGCCCCTTGCGTGATCTTAGAATATCCGTTACTGACCGGTGCAATTTTCGTTGCGTATACTGCATGCCCAAAGAGGTCTTCGGTGCCAAATTTCATTTTCTTCCCAAAAAGGAATTATTGACATTTGACGAACTGCAACGCACGGTGCGGATATTTGGACAATTGGGAGTGAGCAAAGTTCGCATTACCGGGGGAGAACCCTTAATGCGTCAGGACTTGGATGTCTTGATCCGCCAGTTGTCCGAAGTCGAGGCCATCCAGGATATGGCCATGACCACCAACGGATATTTTCTTACACCCGAGAAGGCCACGGCACTCAAAAATGCCGGTCTTAAACGGATCACCGTCAGCCTTGATGCCTTGACCGATAATATTTTCAAAACTGTTAACGACGTGGGCGTTCCTGTGTCTCGGATTTTGTCCGCAGTGGATGCCGCATTGACGGCGGGTTTAAAACCCGTCAAAGTCAACATGGTGGTTAAACGGGACGTCAATGACCAACAAGTCATTCCCATGGCCCGGCATTTCCGTCATACTGGTGTGACTCTAAGATTTATCGAATACATGGATGTCGGCAACACGAACGGGTGGCGCCTGGAAGATGTCGTCCAAGCCTCCGAAATTCTCTCAACGCTGCAAGAAGAATGGGACTTGGAGCCCGTGGCACCCAGCCATCCGGGCGAAGTAGCCAGACGGTTCCGCTACCGCGATGGCGGAGGAGAGATCGGCATTATTGCCTCAGTCACACAGCCCTTCTGTCGGCACTGTTCGCGCATCCGCATGTCGCCGGAAGGCCAGATCTATACCTGCCTGTTTGGGTCAGAAGGATTCGACCTTAGACAGCTATTACGCGATGAGAACGTCGACGACCAGCACATTATTGAGACCTTGACGGCGCTTTGGACAGAACGCCGCGATCAATACTCACTTTTGAGAACTCAAATGACACCCTCCCAGCCCAAAGTGGAGATGTCACACATCGGCGGTTGAACCTACAGAAAGGATGACTTGAAGAAATTCCCTGCTTGCAGCCCCTCACTCCCGTTTTCGTCCGTGCATAACGTAACCACTGATTCACGCAACAGATCCATCCGGATCTGTAGAATGAGGAGGTTATACGATGTGCGGCATAGCAGGATGGATAGACTGGCAACAGGACCTTCGGCAACGTCAGTCCGCCTTGGAAAACATGATCAGCCCCCTAACCTGTCGTGGTCCGGATGGCAGCGGAACCTGGGTTACGGCCCATTGTGCAATGGGGCATCGCCGTTTAGTCGTCATAGATCGGGAGGGCGGCATGCAGCCGATGTCAAGGCGAAATGGCCAGGGAATCTATACGATCGTTTATAACGGTGAATTATACAATTACCGCGAGTTACGTGAGGAACTGATCAGCCTCGGATACACATTTTCTACAAAGTCCGACACTGAAGTGTTGCTCAGTGCCTATATGGCGTGGAATCATGAGTGCTTATCCCGGCTTAACGGGATTTTTGCCTTCGCACTCTGGAACGCGAGAGAACAAACGCTGTTTCTGGCTCGGGACCGTCTAGGGGTTAAACCGTTATTCTACGCTCCCCTCAAGCACGGGATGCTCTTTGGTTCGGAAATCAAAGCCATTCTGGCTCATCCCGAAATGCCGCATCAGGTTAGCGCGGAAGGCCTAGCCGAGGTGTTTGCCTTAGGGCCCGCACGAACTCCCGGTCATGGTGTATTTTCCGGCCTTCACGAGTTGCGTCCGGGTGAATATTTACAATATCGGCGCGGGCGCCTTCAAAGTTTCCGCTACTGGAATCTTTTATCTCATGAGCACCCGGACAATTTACTGACAACCCGCCAAACCATCAGAGATTTGCTGGAAGATACCGTCCAACACCAGCTGGTCTCCGATGTCCCGGTTGTCACTCTCTTGTCGGGGGGTCTTGACTCCAGCGCCGTGACCGCGCTGGCCGTAAAATCGTCCAATGAGGAACACAAAGGGCCCCTAAAAACCTTCTCGGTCGACTTTGCCGACATGCAGAAGCATTTCAAACCCACAGCTTTTCAGACAAATTTGGACGCCCCCTGGGTTGAACGCGTTTCCTCATATTTGGGAACCTTACATTCCCGCATTGTTCTGGACACCCCGGATCTTACAAATAATCTGGTACGGTCACTCCATGCGCGGGACCTTCCGGGGATGGCGGATGTCGACACGTCTTTACTGGTATTCTCCGAAGCCATTAAACAACAAGCTGCCGTCGGCCTTTCAGGCGAGGCTGCCGATGAGATTTTTGGCGGATACCCATGGTTTCATCACCCTGATGCCATTCAATCGCAGACTTTCCCTTGGGCCCGACGCCTCGAGGACCGCGTCAGCATTTTCACTAACGACTTTATTAACTATATTAGGCCCTTGGAATATGTGCGCCGGCGATATGAAGAAGCTCTCGACGAAGTTCCCCGTCTGGTTGGTGAGTCTCGGCACGCCGAACGCATCCGGGAAATCGGTTACTTGACTTTGACGAGATTTCTTCCAACCTTGCTGGATCGGAAGGATCGCATGGCAATGGCCGCAGGTCTTGAAATTCGGGTACCCTTTTGTGACCATAGGCTAGTGGAATATGTCTGGAATATTCCCTGGTCCATGAAAACCCAAGGGGCACATCGTAAGGTTATCCTCCGCCAGGCCTTGGAGGGCTTGCTGCCGGACGACGTGTTGTGGCGTCAGAAAAGCCCCTATCCGTCAACTCCGAACCCCTCATATTTTTTAAGCATGCGCAACGAGCTTCTTAGAATCCTTGAGGATTCGCAATCGATTCTCCACCGCATCATCGATGCTGGGCGACTAAGGGGATTAATGGACAAAGGACCGATGGCTGAACAAATTCCCTGGTTCGGACAACTAATGGGCAACGCCCAGTTGTTTGCTTTTCTCATCCAGGCCCATTATTGGTATACAGATTACCACATCCAGCTCATGTAATCCGGAAGGCCGGTCTCTCCGGCCTTCATGCCTCTGCCTCGGAGTATAACCCTGCCGAAACCAGCCGTATTATCAACTGCCGCAGCGACTCAAACGCCTGTTCATGATGAGGCGTCACTAACGGCAACCTCACATCCCCCACCGGGATACCGAGATAATTCAGGGCCCATTTCACACTGATGGGGTTGGTGTAACGGAAGAGCTCTTGAAAGAGAGGTGTCAGGGTTGCATGAATCCGCCGGGCGCGCTCCAAGTTACCCTCGAGGACACTTTGGGTCATGGTGCCCAGTTCGTTTCCAACCAGATGAGCGGCTACACTCACTACACCGTACGCTCCTAAGGTCAGTGCGGTAAAATACATGGCATCATCACCGGAATACACCCGTACCCGGGGAGGCAGCACACCAATAAGTTCCTGCAATTGCGGTAGAGATCCCCCAGCTTCTTTAATGGCCACAACGTTGTCACATTCTTGCGTGATGGTGCGCACAGAAGCAGGGAGCAAATTGACGCCGGTGCGGCTGGGGATATTGTAAAGCATAACCGGAATGGGTAACCCTGTGGCAATCTGAGTAAAGTGACGGATAAGACCTTCTTGCGGGGGTTTATTGTAGTACGGGCAGACCAGCAAGACTCCATCGGCACCATTGTCTGCCGCCTCCCAAGACAATTCACGGCTGTGGACGGTGTTATTGGTTCCGGTTCCCATCCATAAGGGAACATCGGGACCCAAGCGTTCACGAACGGCCCGCAACAATCTCATGCGCTCCGAATCCGTAAGCGCGGGCGATTCTCCAGTGGTGCCCGACAAAATAAGTCCCTCACTGCCGTGGGCCATAAGCCATTCGGCTAACCGACCTGCTTGATCATAATCCATTTCACCAGACTCGTTAAACGGGGTAACCATTGCAGTAAAAATACGCGGTAATTGCATAAAAAAACCTCCTGTCAAAGTTGTGGAAATCTATCAAGCCTTCAGAAGCCGGAACGCACGCAAATTACGCACGAACCGGCCCGGTCTTAACGCCAGGCTTCTTCCACGACTTCGCAGAGGCCAAACCCAGAAGAGACTCAGAGCATACACAGACAGCTTGACAGGCGCTTAATTGAAACATATCGCCCATTTCCCTGTCTCTCCCTTCTGTGGCTAAGTGACTGCTTAATTCTTATTTTCTGGATTTACTATATCATGATGCCTTTCACGCGTCAAATAAAAATGCATCGGCTCCTCAATAAAATGCGTTGCACTTTATAGAGACTTGTGTCATAACTGAGATGTTTAAAAATCCGCGCGAATTATCACGATTTCACGTCTAGGAGGTTTAGGTTGGTATGCAGCCGGCATCGCGAATGAACCAAATCCCCCCTTATTTATTTCTCGAACTGGACAAACTGGTTGCCAAACAGCGGCAACTGGGGCGCGATGTCATTTCACTGGGCATTGGTGATCCTGATCGCCCCACGATCCCCGTGGCCGTCGACGCATTGAAATTGGCGGTGGACAATCCCGATACCCATCGCTACCCCAATTATCTGGGAAGCGAGGCGTTTCGGCAGTCGATCAGTCACTGGTATCACCAGCGCTTCGGCGTGGATCTGGATCCAGCATCCGAAGTTATAGGTCTGATCGGATCAAAAGAAGGGATTGCACATCTCATCTGGGCCATGGCAGGGCCTGGCGACATCGTTCTTGTCCCCGATCCTGCTTACCCGGTCTACCATACCCAATCCATTTTAGCCGGAGCCCAGTCCTATCCGCTCCCCCTCACCGCGGAGAACCAATTTCTTCCTGACCTGAACGCGATTCCCGAAGACATCTGGAACCGAGCTAAAATACTGTGGCTCAACTATCCCAATAATCCCACCGGTGCTGTCGCTACCCGGGAGTTCTACCAGGAAGCCGTTCGATTGTGTCTTTTGCATGATGTGCTATTGGCAAGTGACGGGGCCTATCTCGACATAGGCTTTGACGGCTACCGGGCACCTTCCTTGCTAGAGATACCGGGCGCAAAAGAGATCGCAATTGAATTTTATTCGTTGTCAAAACCCTTCAATATGACTGGATGGCGTATTGCTGCCGCCGTAGGTAATCCACAGGCCATTGGCCTTCTGGGAACACTGAAGAGCAATCTGGATTCGGGACCTTTTACCGCTATTCAGGACGCTGCCCGTGCCACATTGGAGTCCAATCCCTGGCCATTTATCCAGTCCATGAACCAGCTCTATCAAGACCGGCGAGATCTGGCCGTTCAGGCGCTCAATAACATGGGGATAGCAATATCGCCGCCCCGTTCTACGTTTTATTTGTGGTTTCAGGCACCTTTTGGCATGACATCGCAAGAAGCGACCAACTATTTTGTTCATCATGCCGATGTGGTGCTCACGCCGGGAGAAGCCTATGGAAAACACGGAGAGGGATGGCTGCGGATTTCTCTGACAATAGACACCCTCCGTCTGCAGGAGGGACTGGATCGTATGGCCCGCGCCTTGCGCGATCATCCTCCCGCGTAAAGGCCTTGAACTATAGCTTTTAGATACCGCACGACGGGACGTGTTTGGCTATCCAGCATTTTGAGCCCCAAAGGGCCTAAGGGGATGCCTAACACGTCTTGCAGTTCCGGCTCTTTCTGGGTTTCCAAATATCCTCTAATCCGGGGAATGATATCGCGGGCCGTGTGTTTCACAGGCATATGGACCGCAACGGCAATGCGACCCATTTCATCCTGGGTAAATCCCATCACGCGGCAGTTCTGGGGGCTTACTGCCATCCCCACTTCCTCTTCCGTCTCACGACAAGCCGAAATAACCGGATTAAAATACCTGCCATCAATATCTTCCCACGCTGGGGATCCTCCGACAGCCTGAATCCATCCCGGTCTGGATGTGTTAGGACTCATAACGCCCGCAAGCAAAATCTGGTCCGTCGTGATCAAACACGCAGCGGCAAAAATTACGCGCACCCGATAAGGACTAGCCTCAGGCAGTAGCCGACTGTATAAATAATGAGCATAATCGGTCATAACTGCCTCAATCACGACGGATGCCGGCATGGAGTGCACCTCTTTGGCACTGAGAACGGGTCCTCGGAAAAAACCAGCGCCTGTTGCCAAGAGTTCATTCCAGTGGTCATCAACTTGTTGCTGAAGAGGCCTGGGCAATGCCAACGGCTCGTTTTCCACAATGACCGCAAGATGCGGGACACCCTTCCAAACGGTTCTCAAACGCATGCCGATCACCTGAATTCTTGGCACCCCAAAAGCCAACGAACAACGGCTAGGGTGTCGAAATACTCGCCCCTTTAACGGGACCGCCCTGTGGTCAGGTCATTGTAAACTCCGGTGACTTTTTTATACTGGGGGTTTTTTTGCATCGCCCCACCCTGGGTAGGGATTAAGAAGCCAACTCTCAAGGATAAACCCCGCTAAAAGAATAACACCAATGACCGTGTTAATCATAACGGATTCGCCATGAAGATGAGCAAAGCGGCTGGAAGTTGTGCTGAGGCGTTTCATGATACTTAACAACCGCTCGACATACACCACCAGAATCCACGCCAAAAGGGACTCTATGAACAGAAGCCAGGCTCTCCGCCCGCTAGCGTACCAGCCATGTAATACCGAGCCAACGAGAGCCAGGCCTCCGCTCCATAATCCCACTCCGTAGTAGGCCGGAAAAATCCGGAGCAGGAGATGGCTGGCCTCCGGGAGAGGCAGTTCCAAAAAAATTGCTGGCGTTACCACCAATGAAAAAAATAAAATTGTTCCCAGCCAGATACCGCTGCCGACTCTCCAGAGAAAGCGCCCCAGCACGACCGCCATTTTATCACCCCAACTTCGAATTTGGTTCCCGTCCATTCAGTAAGAAGAATATTACGTTCCGCACAAATCAGACCTGACTGAATAAAAAACATGCTTCCCTCCGCCATGTCCTCCTAAAACCTCCCTCTTCCTCATGACCACCTTTTGTCATGCCACAGAGAAGAGGAATCGGCCACAGAGTTGCCGACCGGTCCTATTTTGCGTACCATTACCAAAGAACACATTTGCGGTTTGATTTCGGCAGATCATGAGCGATGTGGTTCAAAATTTGTCGTCTGCCAAATGCCAGAAAGGACATAAGCCGTGATGACATTGCCCAAGGCACGCTTTGTTACTCTCACCGCCGCCCAGAATAGGGAAAGTTTGTTTCTTTCCCCGGTCGCGGCAGAAGTCCTGGCTCGCTCATCAGCCAGGACCAGGTCCTGGGGCGTGCTGATTCGTGAGCACAATCCGTATCTTCTACTGGGGCCCAAAGACCGGCGTCTTCCCTTTCTTGATGACGCCGTCCAATGGGCCCAAACCCAGGGATATCCCGTTTACATGCGCATTGGGGGAGGGTCGGCCGTGCTTCTGGACGCAAGTTGCCTAAGTTTCGCGGTATCTCGCCCTTGCCGGGATCTCACTCAGTGGGAACGCAATTTTCGGGAAATGGGGCAGCCAGTCATTGATGGGCTCCGAACCTTAGGCGTTAACGCGGCGTTCGGACGAGCCGCAGGATCTTATTGCGAGGGGCCTTTTGACCTCGTCACTCAAGATGGCCGAAAAATTGCTGGAATTGCCCAGGCCATTCGCGGCGGTACCGCATTGGTGTCCGGCATGATTTTGGTCCAACAGGACCCCATTACGACCACAGGGTTCATCCAAGAATTTTTCCGGAGAGCAGGGAGTCCCCAGGTGCTGAAAGCGGACGTGGTGACAGCCTTAAACCGCTATCCGCGGCTCAGAAATGTCACTACCGAAGACGTGCGTGATGCTCTAACGGTCGGGTTTAGCCGCCATTTTGATCTGGACCCGAATCCGTTTTCGGCCGGAGAGTGGGCGGAAGCCCGCGACCTGGAGCCGATGCGCCGCATCAGCGCCAGAACCGTCCAACGAATTGCCGAAGGCGCCCCTTAAGCGCTTATTTCTCACTGTCCTTGATTCAGGATGCACTCAGCTACGAACAACATGGAGGGAATTTGATGCACACCACGATTGAAACCGATAAAGGAACCATGATTTTGGAACTCTATCCCAATGAGGCGCCCGGTACGGTCGCTAATTTTGCGAAACTCGCTGGCTCGGGATTTTATGATGGCCTAACGTTTCACCGGGTTATTCCGAATTTCGTTATTCAGGGAGGAGACCCGAACGGTGACGGAACCGGAGGTCCCGGTTACACCATAAAATGCGAAACAGAAGGCAACCCCCATAAGCATTTAAGAGGATCCTTGTCCATGGCTCACAGGGGCCGCGACACAGGCGGGAGCCAGTTTTTCATTTGTCATGGTCCCCAGCCGCACTTGGACGGAGTGCATACGGTTTTCGGCCGAGTGGTTGAAGGATTCGATGTGCTCGACAAAATCCGCCAGGGCGACCACATGATCCATGTAACCATTCAAGAAGACCCACAAACAGAAAAATAAGACAGACGGCCACGATATTTTTCCGGCCTCATTCTTAGAAGGGCCCTGAAGTCGTTTTCAGGGCTTTCCCTTTCCCTCTCCTTCGGTGTGTTTCCCGTTAAATTGCCTAAGAATCTTCCGTCATATGCTCGTCCAGCCATACGGCAATCTGTTCCAGACGATACACCCGGTGCCAGGGAGCCCCGCTACGCACCATACCATGCGATTCATGAGGATAGACAATCATTTTGACTTCTCGGCCTAGATATTTTAAAGCATGGTACAGTTGCTCCCCTTGTTCAAGGGGAAGACGGTAGTCGTTCATCTGGTGCTCAATTAACACCGGTGTGTGAATTGATGACGCATACCGCAAGGGAGATTGCTGCCAGTACGGTTCAGGTTCGTCCCACCACGGTTTATTCCCGTATTGGGGAACCCGAAGCCAGCCTAGATCGCTGGTGCCCATGGCACTGAAGCGGTTGACAACAGAGCGCATGGTTACAGCGCAGCGAAACCGGTTGGTATGAGAAATGGCCCAGTTGACCATAAATCCGCCGTAGCTTCCCCCCATCACAGCGACATTGTCCGGTTCCAGGTTTTTCGCCCACGGCCCTTTATAGCCGTCGTCAACAATAGCCATGACATCGGCATAATCTTTGTCTCCCCATTTACCGCGAATAGCCCGGCAAAAATTTTGTCCGTAGCCCTGAGAACCGCGAGGATTGCCGTACAACACCGCATAGCCCCGAGAACACAGAAATTGCATTTCGAACATAAATCGGTAGCCGTACATAGCCATGGGTCCGCCATGGATTTGAAGAATTGCAGGAACTTGTTTCTCCAAGCGAGATGGCATCAATATCCAGGCTTCAATCTTAGTTCCGTCATCACTGCAAACCTCATAGGCTTTGGGCTGGACCAATTCTTTCTTGGGCCACGGCAAGGCCACCTCCACAGGACGGCTAAGCGCATTACCCTCAGGGTTGATTACCAGCAAGGTGGACGGACATAAAGGATCCGAGACCAAAATCACGAAACCTTCCGGGTGCGGGGCGTAACTATAGACAGTCCAGTCATTGCGTGTGAGAATAATCTGTTGTTCGCCATTCAAAGAAAATCTCCATAGGTTCACTCGTCCCCGATCCGTCACCGACATAATCACCCATCGCCCGTCGGCACTAATAAGGGGTTTGTCCAAGGCGACTCCCGCCACATCCCCCACCGAATGGTCTCCCACCGGCCGATCCAAGGAGGCGCTCAAGCACACGGCCTCCCCCGTTTCCAGATCATATCGCCACAATGTTTCGTTACCGTAACCAGAGTCCGCCGGATCACTGGCCGTAAACAGCAAATGCTTTCCATCAGGATGGACAACCAAACGGGTGATGGCTAATCCCAGTTCTGTTATTTGTTGAATTTCCTTATCATGGCATGAGAAGATTTCACGAATCTGCGGATTACTGTCAGCATGCTTACGGGGACGTTGCAAATAAAATAAGGTGCGAGCGTCTGGCGAAAATACCGGGTTTCCGGAATCCTGGAGTCCCGGTGTCATAACCTGGTAATCTTCTCCCGCCATATCCACCTGGACGAGCGTATCAATGCTGTCGCTTAGGTAGCCTTCCCCGTCGTATTTATAATATTGCCTGGTAATGACTTTGACATCCCGTGTAAAATGATAGGCCAAATTCCCGTCAGAGCTTGTCATGTTTGCATTGTTCGATCTTTCGTCCTCGATAAGTCCCCGGAACAATTTCGCTACCACCACGAATTGCTTCGAATTCGGATGCCACACAAAATCTTTGATCCCACCCTTGAGATGCGTGATGGGCCTTGCCTCACCCCCTGCCAAAGGCATCATCCACAGTTGCAAACTCCCTGAACGGCCTGATATAAAAGCCAGGGACTTCCCATTCGGGGATACTTGCGGCAATCTGTCATCCTCGCCTTGGGTAAAAGGTTGAACAGGTGTCCATGTATCGTTTTTCCATTCAGCTTGCATAATCCGATGTTCTGTTTTGTTTGTCTTCCGGTTTAGCGTCGACTCCACAAATAATACCCGGCCTTCTGGCGTACTGACCGCTTGTCCCCAGAGTGTGATTTTGAAGAGATCTTCGGCTTTCACATCCATTGGCGTCTCCCCTTCGATTAGATCACGCTGAAAAGGACAGTGCCCTTCTCCACTTCTTGTCGCTTAAACCTACAACGATTATAACAGTGGCGTTAACAGTTCTCCAAAAGCACGTTCAAACATGGATAACGATTGTTCGGCTGATCTTTTCTCATTCTGGCGAGTGAGGAATCCGGGCGTATCTTCTTACCGGTGTGTGGTTTATCCCCTCATCCAGCCAGCAGCGTCCTCTTGATCCCCGTCAGTGACGGTCTCCATCACAGAGTCACGCGCAATTATTGTAAGAAATGTTCTGAAAATAAAAGGCACCTCTTTCCTGAGCACTTCACTATACTCTGGAAGAGGTGCCTTTGCCATGGTCCGCCCCACTCTGCTGTCGGCTAGGATAAGTTACCTTTTCCCGTTCGAAATTGTTCACCTGGCCGAGACGAACAAACCGCAAAGTGGGCTCACTTTTATGAAATTACTGGAAGCTACTTAAGGAGTTTCTGATCCTTCCGTGTATCGCTTGGACCTTGCCATTCGCCCGCGGCGGATGCCTTCATATTCTCGCCTTGAGCGTTTGGGAACCAGCCTTAACGGTGCCACCCGGCGTTAACTTGTGACGTCATAAGATAATTAAAAACTCTGATAACGAGAAGCCTCACGCGACAGAGAGCACCCGCTATGTTCAAGGACATTTAACGTGGCGAATCGACCGATTAGTGTGTGAATTCCGCGTTTTTGCGCATTCGCCTTTTGGCAGAAATTCTGCTTCGCCGAGAAGGAGTCAAAATACGAAGACCTGGAGGATATAAACGCACGAGAACAGCCTGCGGGACCATAACCTGGAGATTTCCGCATAATGTACATTGAGATCCGCTCACCACCGTGATGCAGGCGCGTTCACCCTCCACCGTCAATGGCCCCGTCTTCACAATATCCTCCGAACCACAAACTGAACATCGCTCACCCATATTAAACCCTCCCGTCCAAATCGTTATGTATTACTACTTGTCCACACATTATCTGTACTCTGCTTTCCACACCGATACCTGCTTGAGATAGCAATTTATCCACAATTTTTACACAACTTTATCCCCATAATATCCACAACTTTCGACATGAATAAGGATGGGACCTTTTATTCCCGGTAGCATGCACCGAGAAAATTGTCGACGGGAAATCAGGCCCGTGGATAAATACTTCTTGCCGAAACATTTCTGTCAGTCGGAAAAGATTGCAGCGGTTTGATCTAAACTCCCCGATGTATACCGCCATCCACGTCAATGCTTGTGCCGGTAACAAAATCGGCCTGAGAAGACATGAGAAAAACAACAATCCGGGCTATGTCCATAGGTCCCGGCAGACGTTTCAGAGGAGACCTGGCACGCATTTGATCAATGACGTCCGCAACATTCTGCCCTGATTCTTTGGCCGCACTCTTAGCCATTGCCGTGAGCAAATCCGTTTGGGTAGCCCCGGGATTCACATTGAGGATACGGACACCATAAGCACTGGCATCGTCCGCCAGAACTTTCATGACCCCATTGAGGGCCCCGTTGACTGCGCTGGCGATGGGTAAGGCAGGATTGGGGTCTTTTCCGGCTATGCCGACAATATTGATGATGACGCCGCGCCGTTGCTCGGTCATGATAGGCAATATGGCCCGGGCCATGGCCAAATAGCCAAAGAACTTGACCTGAAAGTCTTCTACCCATAACGACCAGGGAGCATCCATAGCACGGACGATCGACGCGCCCCCTGCTCCGTTGAGGAGAAGCGTAGGTTTTCCGATAGTCTTCACAGCGTAGTCGACAACCCTATCTGCCGAAGCCGGTTGATCGGCCATATCGCAAGCAAAGGCAAAAGCGTGTTCCGGAAACAGGCCATTAAGTTCTCGAATCCGTTGCTGCAGTCTTTCGGTATCACGCCCGACCAGCAACACCCGTGCCCCCTGAGTCACTAATAGTTCGGCCACCGCCCGGCCGATGCCGCGACTGCCTCCTGTGACAATCGCCCTAGCCGACGAAAAAATTTTTTCCACGGGTTTCGCCTCCTGGTGAAAATCGAAATCGCTACTTCACCAGTATGCGACCATCCTTCATTTGATGAATCGATTCCACATTAAACTCGAGCGGAAGTAAAATGCCAACCCATAGCCTTGGCCGACGACAATCAGGTTTTGCATCTTAGTCGCCGCCAATGGAAACCGCGGTGGCTGAGCTCTCAAGAGTTGAGGGCGGAAATTGCTGTGAGGCAAAATTTTTGCACGACCGGTGACAAGATTAAACTTGGCAATCGCGACCTGCTGCAATCCGCTGTCCCACAGTGTCAATAACACGTATCGTGAACTCACCCAGTCGACACCCGTAGCACCGGCCATAAAGGGAAGATTCGTGGATGGAATAGTCCAAGTCAGAGGCAGTTTGTGCCAGGAGTCGCTCTTGCGGGAAACTTGCATAACCGTATCCGCTGTCCCAGGGATTGCGTCGGGGGAAGACACCAAAACCACTACACCGTTTGCTGGGGACGATGATGTCTGTGAAAAATCTGCTCCGGCCAGCATGACAGGGACGCCCGGAAGGGTGTACCAACGGATAATTTTTCCATGGTGCCATAGAAGAATCCGGTCAGGGTGTTTCGTAGCTAGCCACACGCCGCCCTCCGGATCCCTGTGTATGCCTGTGAGCTGTGATGACTCGGGAAGATCTAAACGTTTTACCGACGGTGTCTTTCCGGGGGAGACATGAACAAGGGCCCATCCGCCGCCCGCATCCAGGGCGGCAGCATAGGCCCCACCTCCGAGCGCCATGGCCAATCGCCGGGGTGAACTGGTTTCGGATGCCGGCCAGGTAAAGCGTAGCCGTCTTATCGTGAGGAAATTGCGCGCGTTCGTGTCTCCCCCTACGATCATTCCCGCAGAGGAAAGGGTTTCGGCTGAAACGTGGTAATAGGGTGTGAGCCAAATGTCTCCACGATTGACCGGCCAAGACAACAAGGACGCGGAACCTGGAACATTACTCCAGTTCACGGCGGCAGACAAGTGATAGCCAGATCCCAACGACAACGATGTCACCGCACCTTGAAGCTCGGGGCTGACGCTCACGAGAGAAACCGCCGTGACTCCCGGAAAGGTTTTGGGTTGAGCCACGTTCAAAGACGAAATACCTGAAGGCTGGGATCCCGGCTTCACTCCACATCCCGACAAAGTGAAAAACAGAAACCCTGCGAAGAGCATTTGCCACCGTTTGGCCAACAAAACTAATCACCACAAAACATTGTCCGCTATCCCATAGAAAATCGCAAGTTGCTACGAAAACCCTCGCTGCCTGTGGGCCTGGGCCTTTTGAATAATCGGTATTTGGGCCGGTAACAGTCCTTGGGGAAGATCGTCTGCAGAAAACCACGAGCTTTCCAGGATCTCGCCATCCGGTGACGGATGAAACGCATTCTCCCCCTCAATCCTTGCCCAAAATCCTACTTCAAGATGGCGCATTCCCACAACTTCGGCGTAAAAACAATGCAGCTCCGAAACCCTGACGCCGATTTCCTCCCAAACCTCGCGCAAGGCAGCTCTGGGAGGACTTTCTCCAGCTTTTACCCACCCCGTCACCAGACCCCATGGATGACGAGGACGGTAGCTATGCCGTAACAAAAGAATTTGGTTGCCATGATAAAGAACCACTACCACGGCAACCACGAACTTTGGCTGGGTAACGTACATTAAAAACTGGGTGAACCTTTTCGGAAACACCCGCGAAATCAGAAAAAAAACGATCTCTCGAAGGAAACGCCGAATACCTTGCATCGATCGCCCCTAAAATACGGGGCGTTCACGCCAAGTCCCGAAAACCGATTTCATAACCGCGACAATTTCTCCTTTGGTTGCTCCTTGCCGGACCGCTTCAATAATGTGCGGCATCATGGGTGCGTCCGATGTCTGACAAGCCTGTTTCAAAGCATTCAGCGCATTCTGTACCGGAGCTTCTTGCCGGTTTTTACGCCACTGGACAAGCGACTCGACCTGATTGCGCTCCACAGACGGATCAATACGCAGCAAAGGAATCGGCTCGTCATCCCCGGAATCGACAAACGCATTAACACCTACGACGATTTGTTCATGATTTTCCAGTTCTTTTTGGTAGCGGTATGCCGCATCAGCAATTTCCCTCTGCAGAAAACCATTTTCGATGCATTCCAGCACACCACCCTGTTCTTCTATACGCGCAAAATAGTTTTCCGCTTCTTCCTCCATCTTTGCAGTCAGAGCTTCCACGAAATACGATCCGGCCAACGGATCCACGGTGTTCGCCACTCCAGTCTCATAGGCCAGAATCTGTTGAGTTCTCAGGGCAATTTTCACCGCCTTTTCGGTGGGCAGCGATAGAACTTCGTCCATCGAATTCGTGTGCAGCGACTGGGTCCCTCCCAAGACGGCCGATAGTGCCTCATAAGCGGTTCGAACAATATTGTTTTCCGGTTGCTGGGCCGTTAGAGAACATCCTGCGGTTTGAGTGTGAAACCGCATCATCCACGACTTGGGGTTCTTGGCACCATAAATTTTTTTCATATGTCGGGCCCAAATCCGCCGAGCCGCGCGAAATTTCGCAATCTCTTCAAAAAAATCGATGTGCGCATTAAAAAAGAACGAGAGCCTGGGAGCAAAATCGTCCACGTCCAGTCCGGCCTTTATGCCAGCCTCGACGTAAGCAAATCCATCGGCCAAGGTAAACGCCAGTTCCTGTGCCGCTGTCGACCCAGCTTCCCGAATATGGTAGCCGCTGATGCTGATAGAGTTCCATTGAGGCACATACCGGGTAGCATACGCCATCATGTCCACGATGAGACGCATGGACGGTTTAGGAGGAAAAATCCATTCTTTTTGGGCAATGTATTCTTTAAGAATATCGGCCTGCAACGTTCCGCGGAGCTGGGACCAATCAACCCCTTGGCGTTCCGCAGCAACTAAATACATAGCCCAGATTATGGGAGCAGGGCCATTGATCGTCATTGAGGTGGAAACTTTCCCCAGTGGAATCTCCGAAAACAGCCGTTCCATATCCCCTATATGGTCAATCGCCACGCCCTCCCGTCCCACTTCACCTAAGGAATGCGGATCGTCGGAATCATAGCCCATGAGCGTGGGCATATCGAAAGCCACGGATAATCCGGTCTGACCTTGTTCCAATAAATACTTAAACCGCTGATTGGTCTCACGGGCCGTACCAAAGCCAGCGAATTGCCGCATCGTCCAATATCTTTGCCGGTACATCGTGGAATGGATTCCCCGAGTGAATGGATACTGTCCAGGCAACCCCATCGTACTGGGATCAGGGAGGTCCTTTTCGGTATAGACCTCTTTTATCGGTATTCCCGATATCGTTCGAAAATCCCTTCGTCCTTGATAAGGGTCGCCGCTAGGAGCCGGTCGCAAGGACGCGGAGTGATGAGAAGCTTCTATGGCCATGCTGAACTCCTTTCCGGCTGACAAACTCAATCATCAGTCACAGTCCTCTTATGTTCCGCGGCTACTTCTCCGTCGCGGCTATTTTATACCAACTTCATCATACACTGGGGCCATACACCCTTCAAGACGGCGGTCTGCCGGGACAGAACAAGCGGCCACACCCACCCGCCCTCAGTCCTTCCTGATTTCCGTCCCCAGAATGGAATTTAGGCAATGCCAGCCGTAAAATACTCATTCCGGGACAAGATATGGATCCACGACGGCAAGGCAAGCCGATTATCCGATTTGCCCAATGAACATTACAGAAATTTCCGGTTCCAGACCTTGTCTCTCGTTAATGTCTTAATGTCTGGCACCCCAAACTCCTGACTTTCCTTTGATGTCCGGACGAGAGACGTTATTGCCCACACGGTGACCATCTTTGCGTTCCCACCCTTCCATCACACCATATGCTCCCGCCGACCGAAAAATTCCGTGACAAAGAGGATATGGCCTTCTTTACTTTTCGCCACTCGAACTGTAAATTCTGTGCACCGCGTCAAGGAGCTTCATCCGTTCGTCAACCATGTCCAAGGCAACAGACACCGTTGACCGGTGATTCTCTCCGGCCCTGTGAAAAATAGCGAGTAGCAATTCGTAGATTCCATTGACTTGCTTGCGCACACGCTCTTCTTGATAGTGGCTCCGTTCATTGGCCACTTGGATCAAACCGCCGGCGCTCGTGATGAAATCAGGCGCATACAAAATGTTTCGATGCTGCAGCACATCCCCCAAGCTGGGGTCCTCGAGTTGGTTGTTAGCTGGCCCCGCAATAATTCGGCAGTTCAATTTGTCTATGGTCTCATGATTCACAACATTACCGAGAGCACATGGCGACAACACATCACAAGGCGTTTCCAAAATGGTCCACGGATCAGCAGGTTCAATATCCAATTCACTGGCAGCCTCGCCAACAACATGCGGGTTGATGTCCGCGGCCGTGACATAGGCGCCTTCGTCCCGGGCATGACGAGCCAGTTGATATCCGACTTTTCCCAGACCCTGAATTGCGATGTGACGTCTGTTCAGCGAGGCAGACCCATACAGGTAAGTCAGAGCGGCACGGATGGCAGCCAAGACTCCAATAGCCGTTATCTCTCCCGTGTCACCCGAGCCACCGCAATCCTGTGGCAATCCCACGACATAAGACGTTTCCCTGGCACATTGGACGAGATCCTCTTCGTTTGTGCCCACATCCTCCCCGGCAAGATAGCGGCCTTTCATGGCTTCCAAAAACCGCCCAAAGGCCCGAAACAAAGCCTCAGATTTGTCGTTGGCAGGATCACCGATAATGATCGCCTTTCCTCCGCCGAAATCCAGTCCCGCTGCTGCGGCCTTGTAGGTCATCCCTTCGGACAAACGCAATGCATCCTCAATGGCTTGATCCTCTGAACCATAGGGCAACATGCGGCACCCGCCCAATGCCGGCCCTAAAGTGGTATTGTGAATCGCTATAATCGCTTTTAACCCAGTGGCTTTATCAAAGTTGAAAATCAGCTGCTCGTGCCCCCGTCGGGCCATCTCTTTGAATATTTCCACGGAATTCACCCCCTGGCCGCATCCCTCATCCCGATGACATTCCCAGACACGGCAAGATAAAAGGCACCGTAGTGCCCCGTCTAGGATCCGCGCACCGTTAGTTAGACTTTAGCGACACGAGCCATCATTTGCAATCCATGCGACTGGAAGATCTTAGAAATTTTAAGGGGGGGTCTCTCTTCTCCCCCGGTCCAACCGGGCAAATTATTACCCTCTCCGGGGACCGTACCCACCCCCTCTAAAGTGTCCATATTCTCTGGCTCAGCTTCATTGCCCGGTTGCCCAATGGGTGGGCCGCAACACAGCCATAGGAGTTCTTTGGGCGCCCTGGCCCATAGGGTTATCGTGCAGCAGATTCACCACCAAATTTTTGTCCACATTTTTGGACGCGGCAAGAACTTCAGCACCGATGTCATTAACATCAACAATGGCCACGCCGGCCTTTAGCGCCTTAGACAACTGATTCGCCACCCTGTCCCCAGAACAAGGGGCTAGCACGATATACTCGTCGTAAGGTGGTATCGTCGTCGGCCCGGGACCGTCAATTGAAGCCACACGCCTCCCGGCTATCCGGTAAAAATCCCCCGAACGGTGAAGAATCCGTCCACAGGCGCCAATTCCGGCAGCCAAAATTATTCGTGGCAATCCCGCCTCGCGAATAGCCATTTCCATGGTTTCGGGACGTCTTAGGCCCAAGCCGTAACCGAGCTGGCGGACGTAGCGGGACAGGAACCGCGCACTCCACCCCGGTTTGACATGACTCAATGGCACTGTCCGCCCTTCCGAAATGGCTACAACCTTTTCCCCTATTACGACGATATCTTTAGTCGTAACCCTATTCTGACAATAAGGAAGAAGAGTTCGAGTCAAATTCTCGCCCGGCTTCACCAAATGAGTCCGGATTACGTAGCGCAAGTAACGTTTGTTTCCGATCTCCATGACCGGTTTTTCAATCCATGTGCCAGTGCCGTCGTCGGGATATCCGTCGCGATGAATTGGATTATCAGCCATCGTGTCTCTCCTCCATCACTCTTGTCATCCATCCCTTAAGGTATGACGGTGACGAGACGAGAGACACTCCGGTTTTGGCTTAACTTTTTACCATGCCGTCAAGAATTTAGTCGGGATCCCTCTATTATCCAAAACGAAAACGGTAAGTCCCTGGCCGATTATTGCACCGTCACGGAATTAGACAGTTTTGGCCAACGATTGTTAACGGGAGACTTCGCCGCCCAGGCAAGCCTGAATTAACCCGGATAATTAGCCAACAGCTGATGAATTTTTTCGCTCAGGATCATCGCGTCGTGGTAAGACTGCTGCCATACGTTGCGCCCAAAAATCAAGCCTGTCGCCCCAACATCCATGCATAAACGCCCTTTTTCCAATGTGCTTTCCAAGGAGCCTTTTTCCCCTCCGGCAAAAATGACCAGCGAGCGGCCAGCGGATCGGATAATCTGCTGAAGAGCGGATTCCAATGTCCATTCCCGCTGATACGGCTTAGGTGCACGCGACAACTTCTCGGCATCAATCTTGGGCACATTGACTTTCACGACGTCGGCTCCCAGTTCTTGAGCCACGCGTGCTGCGTAATCAATCGCATAGACAGAATCCCGTCCTCCCTTTTGCTCGATTGCCGCTCCTCGGGGGTAGCTCCATACCACCACAGGCAAGCCGTAACGATCGGCCTCCTCCCGAATTTGGCGAAATTGCTCAAAGTCTTCATTCTGACGGGGAGATCCAACGTACAGCGTATATCCTACTGCATCGGCTCCTAGCCGCACTGCGTCTTCCACTGTGGCAATCAGCGGAGATATAGGTTCGTCGTCCGATGGGATTTCGGTCTTCCCGTTGAGTTTTAAGATAAGCGGGACTTGACCGGCATAATCCCCATAATATTTTTGAGCCAACCCAATCTGACAGGCAATGGCCGAAAAATGGCCATCCAAGGCAATACGAAACTGGAATGAAGGATCCTGGCTTTCGGGAGCCTCCAAAAAGTCTCGCGGTCCATGCTCCAACCCTTGATCAATGGGTAAGATCATGAGAGTGCCATTGCCGGGGCCTGTACCATAGAGTAAACGGTACAAACGAGCTTTCTTACCCGTGCTGAGATTCAGTTGATCAAGATGCGCACGAATTTCCTGGTTAGCCATAGTCACTCCTTCATCCCTTTCCCTTCTTCAACAATTACTGCCATCTGGTCACAATGATACCAAAGCCTTCTGTGGAAGCGAAGCCGTCCCCCCAGCCTTGGCCCAAAATCCAGGGTCTTTTCTTGGGCAATCAGGACTTTTCGGGTAAGATAGTGACTGTAACCACTACCATTAAGTCCACAGTACCTACCTTGAGGAGGGTGTCTAACGAATCAGCCGCTTATACACTACCAAATTTCCATGCAAAAGCCCAACACGCACCGCTTCCAAATCCGAATAGAGTGGCGCGGCGACACCCCGAAACATATGATGTGGCGGTTGCCAGTTTGGACTCCCGGTTCCTATCTTATCAGAGAATTTTCGCGCCACATCGAATGGATACAGGCCTCGTCCGGAACAGAGCTTTTACCGATACACAAAATTGATAAAGCCACCTTTGAAGTTCAGTGCCCGGAAAACACTTCCCTGCTAACCCTGACGTATGAAGTCTTTGCTTATGACCTTTCCGTGCGAACCAGTTATCTGGACACCAGCCGCGGATATTTCAACGGAGCCAATGTTTTTCTTTATCCCGACACCGATATTGCCGCCGCCATCGAACTGGAGGTAATTCCAGATACCGGATGGGACGTCGCCACGGCTCTGCCACGCCTCGATAAACCGGGGTACTGCTTTATAGCGTCTGATTACGACACCTTGGTCGACAGCCCCGTTGAAGCAGGCCATTTCCAACGCTACATTTTTGAAGCCTGTGACGTAAGACATGAACTCATTTTCACGGGCTTTGAAGACGTGGATCTGTCGGCCTTGGTCCACGACATTCCCAGAATTGTCGAAGCTGCCCAATCCATCTTTCAATCGCCCTTGCCTTATACACGATATGTTTTTCTGGTTCATGGACAGGTCCAGTCAGGGGGCGGGTTGGAACACCGCAATTCCGCCAGTATTATGTTTGACCCTTTTATGCTGCACGATCCGGAAAAATATTCGAGGATATTGGGCTTATTTGCCCACGAATATTTCCACTTATGGAACGTCAAGCGTCTGCGACCGACTTATCTGGGTCCCTTTGATTATCAACACGAGGTCTACACACCCTTGTTATGGGTGCTGGAAGGATGGACGGACTACTACGCCTGGATCCTGCTGGCTCGGTCGGGAGTGGTAGAATCCGGGCGAGTTCTGGATTATTTTGCCGAAGCTTTTCGACAACTCGATCTGATTCCGGCCCGGCACCAGCAAAGCCTGACGCAAGCCTCGTTCGACACATGGATAAAATTGTACCGTCCTGACGGGAATACGCCCAACAATACTATCAGTTATTATCACAAGGGCGCACTGGTTGCGTTGGCTCTTGATTTGTCCCTGCGCCGGGCAACCGGAGGACGAGAAAGCCTGGACTCGGTCTTACGGGTTTTATGGACTTCCTACGGCGATCAGGGATATCCGGATACCGCCGTCGATTCCGCCCTGGTGCAAATCGGCGGGCCCTTTATGCGTCAACTTCTGGACCAGTGGGTGTACGGCACGGAAGACATCCCAGACGACGTTTTTGACACTGTGGGATTAAAACTGCTTAGAGAGTTCAAAAATCTCAGTCAAAAAGTTCCCTATACCGGAATCGTGGCGGAACAATCGGCCGCCCATTCGGTTGTCATCAAGCATGTGCTTAAAGGCAGTCCGGCCGAGTCAGCGGGATTGGCACCAGGCGACGAATGGATTGCCCTCAACAATTACCGTATCCCGTTTGATGCCATTGAGGCCCGGCTATCCGCCTGTTCAGCTGATGAACCTATTACAATAACAATTTTCCGTCATCACGAGTTGCACACTTTCACCCTAACCCCCGATTCCCCGCTTCCCGACAGATGGCGCTTTGTTACAGACCCTCTAGCCGCCGAAGAGGCCCGCACCCGGTTCACGGAGTGGATGGGAACACCGATTCCCTGAAGCAGAGTGTGTGTTCACCACATGCGGCAAGCAATCGCGGGCTAATTCGTCGCAAAGAGGCTAAGAAATGCGGGCAGCTATAGTAGATTTGGTGCGAACATGTCGGTTGCCAAAATTTCGATTTCGCGGTATGGTCTTGGGAAAAGTTTTGTCAAGGTGGTTGGTGGAATGTCTGAGACGATGTGGCCCACGCGGGACCACTCATGGCAATTACTAAACCGTTATACGAAAAACCCGTCCCTTATCAAACACGCATTAGCCGTCGAAGCAGTGATGAAGGCTTTCGCCGAACGCTATCACGAGGATCCCAAATTGTACGGCCATGTAGGGCTTCTCCACGATTTCGATTATGAAGCTTTTCCTGAAATCGGCGCCCATACCGTGGAAGGAGCAAAAATTCTCACAGCTGAGGGATTTCCGGATGTCATCATTGAAGCCATTCAGTCCCATGTGACGGAAAATAACATTCCCCGAGACACATGGCTGAAAAAGTCTATTTACGCAGCCGACGAGTTAACTGGGTTCATCGTGGCGGTCACTTTGGTTCGTCCCGCAAAAAGTTTAAGTGAAGTGACTCCAAAATCTGTGAAGAAAAAACTTAAAGACAAAAGTTTTGCCAAGGGCGTTAATCGCGATGATGTTTATCGCGGCGCCATAGGACTGGACATGGAGCTCGATGAGCTCATTGAATTTATTGTCCAGGCCCTTATACCCCACGCCCATGTTCTTGATCTCAATCCGTAACGGCGACGGAGGGAAATTCTGTCGCCGTTACGGATTGATCTTTCCTATGGGTTTCCGGCCCGCATACCCTTCTTCCAGTCCATGGTAGTATTGGACGGATTCCTCATCAATGCGCCAGCATAGGTAAACAGGACGCCCGTCGATTTCGGCCGGGAAGTCAATCAGCCCGAGTTCCACGTCGGTTACCCGGCAACCAAGCTGGTTGATGACAGCCAGCAATTGATTGGCTTCATTCACGACCTGATCAAATTCTTTTTTGGCAATCTGATAATCCGTTAACATTATCAAATTGCCATCTTTTCGATAACCGACTTCCCGAATATCACGCATTTCCTCATATTTCTTCCGGGCTTGATCCTGCAGAGAACGCAGACCTAATAAGTGTTCACGAAGTGCTGGCAACAAATGGTTTGCTTCTTTCAGTGTAAATTGTCGAGTCATACATCCTCCCTCACCCTCAGAATTCCGCTTTGATATCCGACACACCTTTTAGGCGGTTCGCCTCTCTAGCTGCAACGAAGAGAAAATCGGAAAGACGGTTTAAATATTTGAGATGGAGCGCGAATGACGCATCCACGTTCACAAGCGCCACCATTCGTCTTTCAGCCCTCCTGACGACGGTTCTGGCCTGATGGAGAATTGCTGCTGCCGGATCGCCCCCTGGTAAAATAAATTGTCTTAACGGCGGTAAATGTTCTTCCAGCTGATCTATCCATTTCTCGAGTACCTCGACTGAGTCGTCAGGTAGCCGATTCGCTCTGTCCGGGCTCACATTGGACAAATCCGCCCCCAAAGCAAACAGCGTGTTTTGTATAAGAATTAACATCCCCGTGATGCTGCTGTCTTCCGATTTTAGAAAAGACAGGGCTATGCCAACAACAGCATTCGCTTCGTCAATGGTCCCATAAACATCCACGCGCGGATCATTTTTAGAAACCCGTTTGACGTCGCCATGTCCCCATAAACTTGTCATTCCGCCGTCCCCGGTTTTCGTATAAATTTTCATCCTGTACCCCCGTTGCAATGTGGATTCTTTGAATCCAGATTAGCACGAAAGGCATAAGAACCCTATCCCCGAAAACATATCGCAACACGCCTCCGGCGACAGTCCAACCACTGCCCTTCGTCTCTATTTTACGAGAACGCACGGTTTCGGAAAAGACAAACCCAATATCCCGAGCCTACAGCTTCACCACCACAAATCAAGGAGAGCCCCCCATATCCAGCGGGCTCTGAGGGTGTGGATAACTTTTCATGTGCTCCGTAAAGTTAAATCCCGCGGAAAAAGCCGCCGTCATTACGGATGCCCGGGCACCCCGTCCGGTCTCTGCATCGAGGCCCTACTACGTTCCATTATACGCGGGCTTGGACGGTACCGGTCAATTCCCAGCTGCTTGATGACCCCGCCCTTATTCTCTTTGATTTCCAGCCAGTTCTGCACTCGAACTCCATCTTGTCCAGGAGCCAGAATTTTCTCCTCACCGGGTTTTAAGTCGCTGCGATAACGGACGATAGTCTTAAAGGGATAAATTGCCAAAATTTTGTGATGAACCGAAATATCGGGTCCCGCACTGGTTCCCATAATTTTTACCACCATATGCCGCTTTTGAGCGTCAGCCACTATCAGAACCGGGGTCTTGCGGTTGTTTCGAAACCGGAAGTCGAGATAGTCTCCCGCAACCGTGGCATCTTCTCCTGGCGGCAAATAGGGTACGGTCAACCCGTGCTGGTGCCGTTCGACAACCGTAAGCCCTGTTCTCAAAATCGCGGAATAGAGGGTAGAAGAGCCCTGACAGACGCCTCCTCCCACAGACGGAACAATACGGTCGCCCATAAAGGCCCGGCCCCATCCATATCCATTTTCTTCGGTATAAGGCCCCACAACAGCATAGTAGGAAAACATTTTTCCTGGACCCACAACCGTGCCATTGAGCCTCCGTGCCGCCAATTCAATATTTTCCGCCTGGCTTGCGCTGGCATGAGAGTAATTTGTGGTTTGTTTGCCGAGAACGTACGGCAATTTCAAATCCCCGACTTGCGTCTCCCAATTACGTGTGGTTAGGCTCACGACTATCGGCGCTAATTCGTGATGTTCCCTTTCAGACAAAGTGGCAGGAGCGCGATGGAGAATAGGGTGGAGAAAGAGTCCTAAAACCGTACTCACAAACCATAGAAGCTTCATCGATCCGTCGCATCCTTTCCCGTTTCGCCTTAATTTGATGAACAATGAAAGTCTCACGTTGTGAACGCTCCTATCATTCCCCACACCAAGCTTTTTGACTCCTAAGCCCTCTGATCCACCCCAGGCGTCGTTCCTTTAAGGGTATGCAGATTTTATGATGGGTCGGGCCATTGTTACGATGCCTATCATCTGAAGGCAAAACCGGATTGTGTGATGGATCGGAATTCCCATGAAGGAAGTTTTCCGCCGCGGAAAACACCTGGGACACGTATTAACGCGCTCTGGAATCGGCAGTCTTAAGGTACTAACGCGTCGAATAGTTCATGATTAGTAACGTTAAGCACCATGTGGTCTCCCTGGCCCGGGGCCGCACCGTTGCGCGGTTAGTCATGGTGATTCGCGTCCCCGAGTTTATTAAAGGTTCTCGACTCTCGCTGGGGACTCTCTGGGTTTGCGGACGGGCATACGGAAAAACCTCCGCTTGACACGACACCATTCAGTGCCATATTATCCAAATAGGCCACTGAATAGTGTCTTTTAGCGAGAGGGGGGATCTTCCCACGAGAGATGTCTTTAGCGCGATTGCCGATCCCACTCGCCGCCAGATGCTCGACGTTCTGGCGCAAGTCGATGAGTTGCCTCTCTACGAGATGACCGCCAAGTTCCACATGGGTCGTACGGGAGTGTCCAAGCATCTGGCCATCCTTAAAGAGGCCGGGCTTGTAGAGGACCGCAAAGTGGGACGGGAATCAAGGTACCACCTGAACGCCGCTCGCCTGCACGAGGTTCAGGAGTGGGTATCGTTCTATGAGCGGTTCTGGACCCAACGGATTGATCGTTTGAAGGACCTGCTGGAGGAAGACAACACATGAGTGAAACAGTTTCGTTGGATTTCGAGATAAAGAGCCCCATCGAGCGCGTGTGGCATGCCCTGACAGATCCAACCACCCTTGCCAAGTGGATGTTTTTTGAAACGGACGACTTTCAGCCCGTCGTCGGACATCACTTTCAATTTCGCGGCAAGGAGGCCACAGGCTGGACCGGGATTGTCGATTGTAAGGTACTGATAGTCGACGAGCCACATCGGCTGTCCTACACCTGGGTGACCGAGGGACAGTTAGGCCAACACCGGACCACCGTCAGCTGGACGCTGACGGCCTCCGACAACGGCATGACCCAGATTCATTTGGAGCAGAGGGGATTCGACCGCGAAACTAAGCAGGAGATCGACGGCGCCAAGTACGGCTGGACGCATCAACTGAACCAATTGAGGGATCTGCTCACACCCTCAAACAATGCGAACGAGGTATGAGACGGGCCCCGAAACCCATGGTTCAGTGATGGTCGACGTCAAGCCATGGCGAGTCAACGCTGAGCCCCGGGGCAGAACTGCAGGCAACGCCTCCCAAATTGCCCGGCAGATCGGGTTGTTTAACAACGCCTCCGATCGGGCTTGTATTCTACCGAGGGGAACACTCTCGAACAGCTGTTGGATCGGGGTTCCAGGGTATTCCAAGTAACAGAATTTCTTCTGTGCGCGAAATACAGAAACAAGAAGGAGGCGTGGAAATGTCGTATGTCGTTGATTTTAGCAAGGTGTCAACGGTTGGGTTAGCGTCGTCACCGGTAGCAGAAGCCCTGGCAGGTTTGCGTGCGAATGAAGCCCGTTACTTTATGAACAAATATCAGCATACATTTACCGTTGTACCCGCCAACGAAAGCCAGGAGACATTGGATTACGTCCGCCGCATTTTGAAAGAAGAGCGCGGTATTGAGTTGGCCGCCAAAGCTTTAGAAACGTCTCGGTTTCAAGTGAAAAACCTCAAATTTGCCTACGTTCTTTATGAGGACGGTCTTGCGGTCAATGTCATGTATGCAGTGGACGAGCCGAAGAAGCGAGCGGTAGGGTTTAAACTGTCTGAGGGGATGGAGGTACCCAAAGAACTGGAGGGGAAGTTTAAATTTGCTAAGCAAAAGTCTAAACTGGCCGGCACTATTCGTGGTTCATTCTTTGTCATTAAAGGGGATTATTGAAGCCAGCAAGAGCGCCCGAGGAGGCAATTCAGCCATTGCTGTCGTTCACACTGTTTGTCGGGGCGCAGTTGAAACATCGTGTTTGCCTCTTCTCACGTAAAACTTCATCACGCTAATCATGAACAAACGGGAATGTTAGTGCAGTAAAAGCTGGAGCGGATCCACCTCCTTTGCCAACAATCTCGGCCACCCTTTAAAAATGTCACCGCTTGAGAGTGAGAGGTTTGGGAGCTACCGGGAAACATCTCTCGCCTGGATTATTTTTTCTTGACTGGCCGTGTTCCGTTTCGCTTCACATCGCTGTCACCCTGCAGGAAACCACTCGGAGCGAAACAGAACTTACACTAGTACGATACAAAACCGTCTCGAAATCTTAAAAACGTGCAAGTGCGGCCAATCTGTGGCAAACTAGAAACGATTGGTATTATTCCCGAAAATGTAAAGGGATTTAAGTCAGGTGACAGGATGAAGACAACACGTATCGGAATTTTAGGGCTTGGCACGGTGGGCAAGGGTGTCGTCGAGGCCTTGGGGCGCCAAAACACCGTAGTAATAGACAAAATTTTGGTCCGCGAACCCTATCGTTATAACAGCGATCTGCCTTTGACCACCAACGTGTGGGAAATTATTGAAGATCCTGATATCGATATCGTGGTCGAAGTCATGGGCGGCGTTGATCCTGCCTATGAGTACCTAAGCTCTGCACTTCATTCCGGGAAATCCGTGGTGACAGCCAACAAAGAAGTGGTGGCTCGTTATGGACCGGAATTGATGGAACTAGCCCGTCAAAATCGTCAGGGATTCTTGTTCGAAGCCAGCGTAGGAGGTGGCATTCCTATACTTGATGCCTTGACATGGCATCTTCGTGCAACGCCTATTCATGCCGTTGAGGGGGTCGTCAACGGCACCACCAATTTCATACTGAATCAAATGGAACAAGGCATGGAATTTTCTGCTGCCTTGCAACGGGCTCAAGCGCTGGGTCTGGCCGAGCAAAACCCTTCTGCGGATGTGGAAGGGTGGGACAGCGCACGCAAGCTGTCGATTCTAGCGGGACTCGCATTTAGTTCCTGGATTCATGCCGAAAAGGAACACGTCTTGGGAATAACGCACGTGAAATCCTGTCATTTGCGCCGATTACACGAGATGGGCTTTGGGCTGCGGCTCGTAGCCCGTGCGCAACGCCAACCGTCGTCCATAGGCTTTGTGGTGGCTCCAACCGTTTACCCCCGGGGTCACCGGTATCTTAAACTGGCCGGATCGCAAAATGCCATTGGAATTTTTTCGGAAGCAGGCACCACATGGATCGAGGGTCCAGGAGCCGGGGGAATTGCCACGGCCAGCAGTATCATCGCCGACATCCAGCGCATTCGGTTTAGCATTCCCGATCGCGAGCCTCTTTTCTTTGAGGATTTCCCTGCGGCCGACATCGATGACTCTTACTTGATTTTCACGGAGGATCCCTATCAACCGCTTCCCGACATCCCCGATTCCCTGCAAAAGGGAGCAGGATATCTTGTCTCGCCCCATGCCTTGCCGCCCGAAACCGGACTGGTGCAATATCGGTTCAGAATTCAGTAAGGGCGGCCGCGGCCGCCCTTACTTTGGGGTTTATACCTGGTGCCGGAGTTCTTCCTCGGCCAATCGAATGGCTTCTCGTACAAGGTTGCCACATTCTCTGGCAGGAACGCCGCCCCATCCTTCCCGGCGGACGATATCATCCACTCCTAAGCGCTCACCTAGCTTCATTTTTGTGGCCTCTGACAGGATTTTTGCCAAGATACCACCCCCGCCCCTTATTATGTCCTTTTCGGCCTGGAGCATGTGCTCTCCAATCACGGAATGGAGCGGGATTGGACCGCGAAAAGCGGAAGAAATCCATACAAGATCCGATACAGAGTCTTTAAAAACAAGACTCGATGCACAAAGTTTTTTGTTTCAGGAAAGGGAACCCTCGCGGCGGATTTTGCTGAGGGTGTTAACAATCCGTGCGTCATCCATGATTGAACATTCCGCGCTCCGGCATTATAAGCGGCCAGACCCAGGACTTCATTCCCCCGATAGCTCTTCAGCAACTGACTCAGATACCAGCTACCCAAATGAATATTGGTCGCGGGATTCAAGAGCCCCCCTTTCTTTAAAACCTTTTTATCGGCTTTCAAGCTGGCCCATTCGGCCGTTGAGGGGATTAATTGCATGAGACCCACCGCCCCTTTGTCGCTCACTACGTCGGGACGGTAACTGCTTTCCACGCGAATAACCGCTGCGATTAGGTAGGGGCTCAGATGGTTCATTTGCGCCTCCTGCCAAATGACAGGGCGGTAAGGCATGGGCGCAACATACCGGTACAAAATGAAAAGGACCACTACGCACAAACCCAGCCACAAAACCACGGCTTTGCGGGCTCTTATTCGGTAGCGGTGCTTTGGTTGTGCCATAAACGCGTCACCTGTTCTCTCAATCCATCCAAAGATCCTTGGTTGTCAATAATGCAGTCCGCATAACGAATTTTCTCATCGACCGGTATTTGCGCCTGAATTCGGCGGAATGCCTCTTCTCTTCCTAAATGATCCCGGCGCATAATCCGTTCAAGTTGCACCTCTAAAGGCGCATACACCAACCAAATTTGATCGACACTCCGACGCCAATCGCTTTCTATCAACAAAGGAATATCGAGAACGACGGCAGCATAGCCCTGTTGGGACATTTCTACAATTTGCTGCATAATAGACTGCCGAACCAAAGGATGAACCAGCGCGTTTAATTTCTGGCGCTCTTCGGGGTCCTGAAAAATTCGATGTCCCAACTTCCTCCGCAACAACTGCCCATCGGGGCCCAACACACTCCATCCGTAACGGGACCAGATTGCCCGCCACAGAGGCTGTCCCCGGTTTTGAAGAGTGTGGGTCAGCCTATCGGCATCAATCACGGGAGCCCCCAGCCCCCGCAAGATGGCACTAACCTCGGATTTCCCGGTTCCAATACTTCCCGTCAGTCCTATCAAGCGCAAATCGGAAATCCTCCCTTAAATGCGACCCAAAAGGTGTCCCGGCTATTATATGAATCCCGGCTAGGGAACAGAATGCCATGACAGAATTTGATGATCCATAACCATGGCATGAGGAGCGCGAAATGAAAACAACCAGAAGCTAACATTAGGGACAACACGAACCGAAATTCCGCGGGCAAAGCGGTTGGCTGTTCCCAGATAGGCCGCAATCCTTCCCGATCGCGCCAGCCGGCTAAGATTTGCGGCCGACGTCGGGGATACCGTGATACCGTGCGGGTCTATGGCGTGAAGGCTCTGAGCAAGCTGCATTGCCTCTCCGTCGCTACTGTTCACCCAAACGCTCAGAGCCGCCCTCTTCCCTGTCACCTGATGCAACGTCGAAGGATATCGGGCGGATAAAGGTGCCAAGGTTCCCCGAAAAGCCGCACGAACCCACTGACTCAACGACACTTTGGGAATTTTTTTGGTAATGGCGCCATTGATGTAAAGCGATACATTACCCGGCAAGGGAAGGGCTTCGACCCCAGAGAGTTCCGTTCCATTCAACTGCTTGAGTTGTCCCGGCTGCAAAGGTACCGCGTTGACCAGATGATTTTGGTAGGCCAGAAGTGCCTCCCGCAAGGTTGGGTACCTGAGCAAATCAACAGACTGCGGGCCGGAACCCGATACCTTCTTGAAACTCAACGAGGAGTCAAGAGTCCATCCCGTCAGCTTATATCCGCCGGTTCCTATAAGATTGGTAAATTGCCAGTTGGTTCCTCCTTGGGTTTGATCCGAAACCGGAACAATGGCTAGTGCCAGGTTGGCTAGATTCTTTATAAATCCGGGGCCGACGGCCTTTTTCAACGTCAACTGCAAAGTATTAGTCCCTGTGACCTGCACACCTTGCAAATACTTGGTCTTCCCCTGTTCAAACCGCCGGACGCCGACCACTTGAGAAAGCAAAGTTCGAGCTTTCGTCGAATCAACCGGGGCAATAAGTGGCCGAACCAGGGCCCGAGCCACCATATCCGGGGTTAGAGGCTGCCCACCTGGGAGGCGCGCCCTGCGCAACTGAATGGTTACCACATTACCGTGATACGTGACGGAACTAGCCAACCCCGGTACGATAGCCCCTGAAGGAGAAACATTCACCAAGGTTTGAAAGATGTTGGCACTCACTTCCTCATCTGCCGCATTCGACGCTAAAGCCGGATCCAGATTACCCGGATTCTGGAAAATCGCTTCAGTGAAAACATGGCTGACGACCGGCTGCATCGATACTTCGGGCTGATGAATAAGAAGCGCCGGCAAAAAGGCCAATACCAACAAGAGCCATGGCCATAGTTTTGCTGGCATCAGACCAACTTCCCCGGTAATTTTTCCAGTTGTGACGTACTTAACGTTTTTTCCGATATGACATTCACGCGATATTTCTCATGTTCTTGGGGAATCAACTCCACTTCGCCACGTACTCCGAACTGGTCCCATATCATGTCCTTCAGCGCTATAGCCGCATCCCGTGAATCCACGGAAAATGTGAGATGTTGCACGGATTCCCTGCCTCTCTGTCATGCCGTCAAAAACCTTGGTTTTCACGAAATTCAATCAGAACTTGATCTCTGCCAAGCTATTCATCTCTGGCAATGTTCGCAATAGTGAGCAGTTCTTCCCTGAATAACCTGCGTCACAATAACTTCCCCGCACACGGAACACGGGCCTTGATTTCGGCCGTATACCCGCAAATAATCCTGGTTTTGGCCGGGATGCCCTAATGCATCGACATAGTCGGAAAATGACGTTCCCCGATGCTCAATGGCTTGCTTTAAAACGGCACGGATGGCCCGCGTGAGCCTTTTGGCATCGGTCTCCGTCAAAGAGCCTCCCGGGCGATCCGGACGAATCTTGGCCCGAAACAACGCTTCGTCAACATAAATGTTGCCCAGGCCGGCTACGATGCCCTGATTCAACAAAAGACTCTTGATAGGGGCCGTCCGACCCGCTAAACGTTGGATCAGCCTGGGAGCCGTCAGATCGTGGCTCAACGGCTCAATCCCCAAATGCGGCACAAGATCCTCCCCACTTGCCATCCAGCCAATACGTCCAAACCGCCTAGGATCAATCAGACGCAAATGATGTCCGCCAAAATCCAGTACCATGTGTGTATGAACGACCCATGGCACATTCTCGGGTACCCAGATAAGGCGTCCCGACATACCTAAATGTAACAGGAGATGGTCTTTTGTGTCCCACTCCAAAAAAAGAAACTTGCCACGTCGCTTTAAGGATTTTACCATGTGGCCCGGTAATCGGCGAGCGATTTCTTCGGATGATAGGCGCCCATTTTTCACCATTCTGGAATCAAGATGCAGCACTTGGCGCACTTGAAGCCCCGGAAGGACGTCATTCAAATACTGGCGAATGGTTTCGACTTCGGGTAGCTCTGGCATTACACTGTCCTTTTCCAAGGCGCCAGGTCTTCCCAAGTATGGCCCTTTTTAAATTCGACGATGAGAGGAACCTTTAGGGACATGGCCTGAGTCATGGACCTTTCCGCCACTTCCGCCAACTCGCCCAATTCGCCATCCACAGCGTCCCAGATCAGCTCATCATGAACCTGAAGCACTAACTGGCTTTGAAATCGCTCTCGTCTGCAGGCCTCGTAAACTGTCACCATGGCAATTTTTATCAGGTCGGCTGCACTGCCCTGAATGGCTGTATTCATCGCCATCCTCTCGGCATACTGGCGACGTGCGCGATTTCGGGAGTGGATATCTCCAAGGGGGCGAATTCGGCCCATAACAGTTCGCACAATGCCTTCACGGCGTGCTCGTTCGATGATGTCGTCAAAATATTCCTTGAGTCTCGGATAACGGCTAAAATAGCGGGCAATGTACTCCTTGGCCTCATGTTGACTGACTCCGGTATCTCGAGCCAGCCCAAAATCGGAGATGCCGTACACAATACCAAAATTCACAGCTTTGGCCCGATTGCGCCAGGTGCTGTCAACCTGGTCCATGGGAATATTAAAAATTTCTGCGGCTGTGCGCCTATGAATATCCTCTCCATGCCAAAAAGCTTCAATCAGATGCTCGTCGCCCGACAGATGGGCCAAAATCCGCAGTTCAATCTGTGAGTAGTCCGCAGCAAGAAAAGTTCGTCCTCGGCTGGGCACGAACACGCTCCGGACGTGGCGACCAAGAGGAAGGCGTACGGGAATATTTTGCAAATTGGGATCACTGGACGACAATCGCCCGGTCGCCGTTCCCGTTTGATGGAAGGTCGTATGAACCCGGTTATCGGATTCAATCAAAGGGAGGACCCCGTCCACGTAAGTGCCCTTAATTTTCATGAGTTGACGGTAAAACAAAATTTTCTCGACAATCGGGTGCAAAGGCGCTATTTTTTCCAGGGTCTCGGCATCGGTCGAATACCCGCCTGTCTTAGTTTTTTTGGCACTGGGCAGATTCAATTTAACGAACAGCACATCGCCCAGTTGCTGTGGCGAATTAATGTTAAATTCCATTTCCGCCAGTTCGTAAATTTCCCTCTGTACCGTCAGAATGGATACATCCAATTCTTTTCCGAGAGCCTGCAATTGACCACGGTCAACGTACATTCCCGCTTCTTCCATTTCGGCCAATACCAGGCTAAGGGGCAGTTCTACATCGCGGTACAGCCGATCGAGGCCCCACTTCTCGATTTCCACGGCTTGTTGTTTTATTAAGTGCTCAATGGTAATGAGACATTCAGGAGGAGTCACGGGAGTGCGAAAATTATGGCGTGATGCCACCGAATTCAAATCATACTTCCCATTTTCAGCGTCTAACAGATAGGACTGGAGTTTCCCGTCTTCCGCGTGGACCATCTCGCGGGTCCCCTCTTTCAGCCAAAAATGATAGAGTCGCTTACTATCCCATGTCCATAGCGGAGACTTCGGCCACGCTCCCCCTACATAGCGCGCAATCCGTCCTTCATGATCCATTGCCCATAACTCGCGCTCGCGTTCGTCCAACCAGACAGTCAAGTAAGGAGAGTCCTGGGAAAGCTGGTCCCACCGAACAACCCAGTGTTCCCGGGCTAGTTCCGTTGAAGATGACGAAGAGTCGATACCTCTGCTACTCTCATCGACACTGTGGTTCGTTGTTTTTACAAGCCGGCGCTTAATCGCCTGCAATTCCCATTCGTCAAGCAGCTCAATTAACTCTCCGTCGACCCGAAAGGAAAACGGTTCTTCCACGACAGGCCACTCGAGAGGAACATTGCGAACAATGGTAGCCAAATCTCGAAAGGTCCGTGCGTCTTCCTCATGGCCCGACAATGCTTTGACCCACCGTTTGTTGTCCATTTCCGGAAGATGCCTGATGATCTCTTCGATTGTCCCGTAACAGCGTAAAAGGTCTTTGGCTGATTGTTCGCCGATTCCCCGGACACCTGGGATGTTGTCGGAACTGTCCCCCATGAGTCCTTTAAAATCCGGAACCTGTGACGGTCCGACACCCATCTTTTCCGTGACTTTGGCAGCGTCCATGCGATCCAAATCACTGATCCCGGTTCGTGTCGTCAAGAGCACCGTCACGTCGTCATCGACGAGTTGCAGTAAATCCCGGTCTCCCGTCACAATGAAGGTTCGGTAAGCATGATCCTTGCCCATCATGGTCAGTGTACCAATAACATCGTCGGCTTCAAATCCTTCCACCATCACGGTCGGAATACCCAAGTGGCGTATAATGTCGAGTGCCACCGGCACTTGTTGTCGGAATTCATCGGGGCTTTCGGCGCGATTGGCCTTATAATCGAGATATTGATTGTGGCGGAAGGTCTTTTGCGATCCGTCATAGGCCAGAATAACCCGGTCCGGACGTTCACCCGTTATGACTTTAATCACCATGGAAAGCAATCCATGAATGGCTCCCGTGGGCTTCCCGTCTTTGGTTTGCAGGTTTTGTTGCCGTAATGCATGGTATGCCCGGAACAACAAACTATGGCCATCAATTAAAAGTTGGGTCGGCATCCGCACTGATAACTCCTTCTCTGAGATATACTAGGGTCACAAACATTTTACCCCAATACGGACTGCGAGGAGTGAATCCTGTGCCCTGGTTGTTCATTCACGGAGTTGGCTCAACCAGCCAAACATGGTCAAAGCAACACCGACTGCCTTTCGCTTTGCAATTTTGTGACTTGCCATCGCGACCGCAAATCTTGCCCAACCACCTCATCGTCTCATTGGCCGAATGGTGCCTCGATTTGGTCTCCGAGCCCGCCGTGGTGGTAGGGCACTCCATGGGCGGAGCCATTGCGCAGATCATGGCTATTCTGAATCCCAATGCCGTCAAAGCCTTGATATTGGTGGGCACAGGACCGCGACTTCCCGTCAATCCCGATTTGCTGGAACAATTGGTCAAAAATCCCGAGCAAGCGGTTGAAAATATTGCACGCTGGTCATTGGCCAGACACTACGACTCTGCGTTATACGAAGCGAGTCTTGCAGTGTTGCAAAAAATATCTGCAGATCGCATTCTACACGAATTGACCGCTTGCAGCCTGTTTGACAGCCGGTCTCTGCTGTCCCGCTATACGGGTCCGCTCTTTCTCATCCGCGGTGCCGAAGACCGGATGACTCCACAAGTCCTATCGGATGAGTTTCTTTCTATTAGACCGAATATGCCGATTTATACGATTCCCCACAGCGGGCATATGGTCATGCTGGAACAGCCGGAATTATTCAATCAGACTCTCTTAACTATCGCTGAACAGATCCCTGGGGCCACTGGCAAACCACGGGAACGCCAATAATAAAAAAGCGGCCCACAGGCCGCTTAAAATTTGGTGCCGAAGGCCGGACTTGAACCGGCACGAGGGTAACCTCATACGATTTTGAGTCGTACGCGTCTGCCAATTCCGCCACTCCGGCAACAGCAAATTGATTATAGCACAGACCTTGGGCGAGCTCAAGCCACGGACAATTTTTTAACGTCACCTAAAAACCGGAACCGTTCGGCCATTTTGCGGACCCCCATACCGGACCGGAAGGATGTCTTTCAGCCACCACGCTCTCTTCACAACGCCCCAGGAACGGTATGTCCGCACCGATGCCGTCACGACACGCGAAAATTCCCGCACGGGCTGGCGTACCGTTCCTGGTCCAAATGTCTTAACTGTTGAAATACAATTCGAACTCCATCGGATGTGGTCTTAAATTGACCGCGTTCACTTCGTTAATACGCTTGTACTCAATCCAGGTTTCAATAAGATCCTTGGAAAACACACCGCCTTCCAGCAAGAACGCCTGATCCTGCTCCAAAGCCTCTAAAGATTCTGCCAGAGAACCCGGAACACTTTGAATCTCGGCCTGCTCTGACTCGCTCAGAGTGTAAATGTTCTTGTCCAAAGGGCCAAACCCTTCTTTTACGGGATCCAGTCCTTGGCGAACACCATCAAGACCAGCCATTAACATCGCCGCAAAAGCCAGATAGGGGTTTGACGTGGAGTCGGGTGTCCGGAATTCAATGCGGCTGGCTTGGGGACGGTTTGTCACGGGGATTCGCACCGCAGCGGAACGATTGCCATGAGAAAACACAATATTCACCGGTGCCTCAAAGCCCGGTACTAAGCGTCTGTAACTGTTCGTAGAAGGATTGCTAAACGCCAAAATGGCACGGGCATGCTTAAGAATCCCTGCGATGTAACTCAATGCCGTAGGTGACATACGACCATACCCGTCTTCTGCATAAAACAACGGTTTACCATCTTTCCACAAAGATTGGTGAACATGCATTCCGTTCCCATTGTCGCCAAATATCGGCTTAGGCATAAATGTCACGGTTTTGCCATGCTGATGAGCCACATTCCGCAAGATGTATTTATACATCATAACGGTATCGGCCTGTTTGGTCAGAGTGTTAAACCGCAGGTCGATTTCCCCCTGACCGGCAGTCGCAACCTCATGATGATGCATTTCTACGCGGATGCCCGCATTTTGCAAAGCCTTGACCATTTCTGTGCGCAATGCCGCAGTGCTGTCCAGTGGGGGGACCGGGAAGTATCCCTCCTTATTCCGAATAGTGTGGCCCAGGCTTCCCGGCTCGTTAGAGTTCCAGAATCCCTCCTGAGATTCCACAAGATATGACGCATAGTGGCCTTGATTAATGTAACGGACCGAATCGAAAATGAAAAACTCGAGCTCTGGTCCCCAGTATGATGTGTCGGCAATTCCGGTGGCTCGAAGAAACTCCTCAGCATTTCGGGCAATGCGTCTGGGGTCTCGTTGGTAAGGAACGTGTTGGGGATCGGTAATATCCGCCACTAAACTTAGGGTCGGAACAGCAGCAAAAGGATCCATCACAGCCGTTTCCGGATCCGGAATCATCAACATGTCACTTTCTTCAATCCCACGAAATCCGCGAAGGCTTGACCCATCAAAAGGGATGCCATGGGAAAAAGTGTCCTCATCCACTTCGCTGACGGGAACACTCACATGCTGCCAGGTTCCCGGCAAATCAATGATGTGCACATCAATCATTTCGATATTCTGTTCCCTGATTGTCCGTAACACGTCCTCAGCTTTCACCATTAAATCCTCCTCATAAGTTTACGAACAGCGTACGCTTTGACGAAAAATACGCCAATACGATGTTAAGTATATGAACAAATCTATCACAATGTCAATATGGCTTGTAAGCTTTTCAACAAAATCTCACACTGATGCTGATAAGGTATTTATCGAATAGAAAGGGGCGTCTCGCCGTCGTTCGCTCACACCTCCCTACAAGCAGATCCCTATAAGGCAGCCCACAAAGGTTGACGCAGACAGTGATATCCCTTCGCAGTACACTCTTGGACCCGGCGTGTGAAAATTTTCCGTATCGAAAGCGCTTTGGGGTTTCGAGTCCTTTCCCACGGTCCTCGCCCTGCGTTTGCCACAATATGTCCCTAATTCCCGGGCACCTGTGCGACCCGAGGCTGCCGACAGCGTGTGTGCCTATACATTTCCCCTCCTTTCACTAGCATCACTAGCAGAGGCGGTGTCACCGCCGTCTTCAGCCATCGATGCATTCACAGGGGGCCTTTCCGAGCCGGCGGAAAAAAGGACGTCCATCCCGTGAGGTAAGTGTTTGAGGAAAGTGAAGGAAATGCGGCTGGCCAGCGGCAGACTCCGCAAGTTCCGTGAATATTCCCTACCCAGGCATCGAGACGTCACAGTCTTGGCCACCAGCCAGATATGAGCCTCTGAATCAAATAGGCAGTTAAATCCCGGAAAACTCTGCTTTTGCCTTCTGTCTGCCGCTCTTCTCCCGGTTAACCGGGAGTTTCGAAGCTGGTTCCCGATACTCCCTCCGGAAATCCCTCACGTGCACTCCTCCCTCCAACGGACGCTGCCGCTCCGACTTTATATGGCCTCGGCTGATTCGTGCCCGTTCATCGCCACCTGATAGCAACAGTTGCCCTTCTGGATGGCATCTCGAGCAAATCTCCCCGGCTAAGAGCAATTTCTTTTCTGTCATGTCCCTGCCACATTTGCCCCTGAGCTTTTGGGACGTTTCCGCTGTGCCGGCGACGCGTCCCTCAAGAGATGTCATGTGCACTTCGTGTTCCTGGGATCAAGAATTCGCCGCGATTCCTCCAAATCCCGCCTCGCGGCGAACATCCTGGCTGTTGGGTAATGATAGGTGCGTCGCCTACTCCGTTCCGGACTTTCACCATAGAGAAACCATCCATGCCTGAGGTGCAACAAAACAGCCCAGGAATGTCCTGAGCTGTTCTTATTTACTGGAGCCTTTAGAGCTTTCGCGTTAGATATGGTATTTGGCCAGACGCTGATTGACTTCGGCCCAGTCGACATTCTTCATGAACGCCTCTATGTAGGGAGCCCGCTTCACGCCATAATCGATACCATACGCGTGCTCGTAAACGTCCAACACAAAGAGGGGATAAGCGCCCCAGGGAACACCTACATTGTGTGCGTCCTGCCCAAAAATATGCAGTTTCTCGTCATCCATGTCATAAGCGAGAACGACCCAGCCACGAACCGCCAAACCCGTAGCCTTAAATTCCGCCTCAAATTTTTGATATGAGCCGAAATCGCGGTTAATCAGCTCCAGAGCGCGTCCGTGGGGCTCGCCCCCTTTACCCCCAAGATTGTCAAAGTACCATTCGTGAAGTTTGGCACCGTTTAGGCAAAAGGTTTCCTCTGTCTTTAATCCTCGCAGTTCGCTGTAGGACTGATTGGCCTGGGACAGATCCACATTCTCCATTTTGCCCCGGATTTCATTGAGTTTGTTGACGTAACCCTTGTAGAGAATGCCATAATGCTGCTCGATTTCTTCTTTGCTAATCCCGTCCATCGTTAAGCAGCTTTCCTTGAGTTCACGAATTGCACGCTGTTCCGCCATTAAACATCCTCCTGTCTTAAATTGAAATCCACTTGTCTTACCTGCTGGGGTCTGGCCTACCCTCAGAAACCAAAAACCAATAGGGTCTAGGCCATTCTTACCATTTTTAGTATAACAGAACTTGATGTTGCTCTAAACAGCCAAAACAGCCTATGCTGACGTTGAAGATAACGCCCACTACACGACGAGGTGGTATGTCACGTGATAGCGCCGAAATCAAGTCTGAAATCCCTAACCCCTTATGTTCCCGGCCGTTCGCTGGAATCCGTCTATCAGGAAAAAGGGATCCATGCCATAAAGCTGGCCTCCAATGAAAGTCTATGGGGCCCTTCACCACGGGCAATCGAATCCGCGAAACAATCCTTGGATCAATTAGCAACCTACCCGGAGGCTCACTTTGCTCCCCTGTATGAGCTTTTAGGTTCTCTCCACGGATTCTCGGCAGACCATATAATCGCCGGCAATGGTGCAGACGAACTGCTTCAAGTCATAGCCCTGACTTATGCGAGTCCCGGCGACGAGGTGATTTATCCCGTTCCCAGCTTTTCGGCCTATCGCCATGGGACTCTCCTAACCGGTGCCAATCCGGTGGAAGTCGGGCTCAACTCGGAAGGAGCGCCCAACTTACAGGAGGTTCAAGCCAAAATCACCCCGAAAACCCGTCTTATCTTTCTATGCAGTCCCAATAATCCAACCGGCGGGATCCTGCACCAAGAAGAATGGCAATCTTTTCTCCGGACACTCCCAGAATCGGTTCTGGTGGTTGTTGACCAGGCCTATTACGAATTTGTGGAGGATCCTTCCTATGCTGAACTGACTCAGGACATTTTAGCAGACCGTCCGGTCATTATGGTCCGAACGCTTTCGAAAATCTATGGTTTAGCAGCCCTTCGAATTGGCTGGGCAGCCGGTCCAGTATCGCTTATTTCAGTTTTAAGAACGATGCGCCCCCCATTTTCTGTCAGCCGGACGGCTTCGGCCGCAGCCGAAGCTGCACTGCTGGACCAACACTATATTGCCCGGGTCCGTGAGGCCACTTTAGAAGCCAGAGAATACATGATGTCCGAGTTTCGAAGACGGGGTTACCGTTTTTGGCCTTCCCAGGCGAATTTTGTCACCATTGAGCTGGAGTCCGAAGCCCAGGCTGTCGCGGAAAAACTGGAGGCCGAAGGCTATGTCACACGTCCTGCCGCCAACTTCGGACTTCCCCGGCACCTGCGCGTGACAGTGGCTCCCATTCCCGTCTTGGAAGGATTTTTCCGCGCCCTGGATCATATTAGCGGGATGACGAGGTAAAGTGATTGACAATCTCGAACAGGTGCGGTACTGTTGTCACATTCTTTAGTACACTGAATCGCTAATGTAGTGAGGTGCGTTCATGGACGAATGGCTCAACCAAAACCGTCGGGAGTATGAATTGATGATGATGGTCATCAATCAATTCCTGGCCCAAGGATTTTATCCGGTTCCGACTGCTCCCGCCCAAGCGGGACATTACCGCGAAGATCACACCCAGTCGATCTTGGAGTTGCTGTCATCGTTTCCGGAGAGTCACATTCAGTTTCCCTTGCAGGTTTTTTCGCTGGGACCGGTGTATGATCCAGGTTACGGACGCTGGGCGGAAACCATTGACGTCGAAATATTGGGAGCCGGGGGAGCGCAGCATGAAGTCCTTGCTTTGGAATTGATTATGCGGCTCATTGCCACTTGGCCAAACCTCGCCTCGGGCACCCTCATGGTATTGGGACATTTGGGTTTGTTAAACCAAGTACTAGCCACGGAATCCGTTCCCGACGTCACTGCCGCTCAAATCTTGGCGGCCTTGCGCTCCGGAAACCTGGTGACCGCCGAAACTCTCATGACGCACATGGCACCGGCCAGCCGCCGGCTGTTGATGTCCCAACCTTTTGCCGAGTTTCTGGAAATTTTCAGGAAAATTCTTCCGGAAGCGGATTTTGAGCACCTCTCGCGTCTCGAAAAAGTGGTTCACCAGCACGTTGAAACCCGATGGGATTTGTCCTTGACCGGCAACTGGTCCTACTATACGGATTTAGTGTTCTCGCTATATTTGAAAGATGTGGGACAACCCGTTTTAAATGGTGGCCGCTTCATCCAGGATATTCATGGACGGGCATGGCAGGGTGTTGGCTTCACCCTGTACCTGGACCCCTTATATCAAGCGGTTCGCCAAGAAATGGGGTCCTTGATTCCATGAGTTTTAATAACGTAACAATAGCGATTGCCAAAGGACGAATTCTGGAAGGTGCCCAAAACTTGTGGCGCAAAAGCGGACTACCCTGGCCCGTGGATAACGACAGCCGGCAATTATGGTTTGCACCCCAAAAAGAACGCCCAGGAATGCTGATAGCGCGAGCCAGGGACATTCCCACCTTAGTGGGAATGGGAATTGCCGATTTGGGAATTGTCGGTCTCGACATTCTCGAAGAATATCCCAATACCCATGTATTGCAGGTTGCCGATTTAAGTTTTGCGCACTGCCGGGTCGTGCTGGCTGGTCAAAAAAACCAGTGGCCGGAAGGGCCGACCCGCATTGCCACCAAATATCAGCGAATCGCACAGACCTACTTCAGCGTACACCGTCATCCCGTTGAAATGGTTCCGTTGTCGGGAAGTCTCGAGCTGGCACCGGTGATTGGACTCGCTCCCTACATTGTCGACATTGTCGATACCGGCAATACGTTGCGTCAGCACCATCTGACCGAAATCGCGACAATCTTGGAATCCAGCGCGCGCCTCATCGCTAATGCATCTCACTGGCGCACCAAGCCAGAACTCGCACAGGTGCGCCAAGTACTGCAAAGTGAATAGAGTCATCCGGGCGAAGCTCCGAACCACGACACGAAAGGATGAAAAGTATGAATTTCGTTCAAGAAACCGTAAAGCAGATTCTTGACGGCGTCGAGCGTGAGGGCGTAGCCAAAATCCTGTCTTATACAAGACAGTTTGACGGGGTCGAGCTCGATCCCGGGCAAATCCTTGTCAGTGTGGACAGCCTCCCGGTTCCGGCAGTTCCGCCTGCCGCGAAAGAGGCCGTCGATTTTGCCTGTGAACAAATCCGCATGTTCCACCAGGCGACAAAGCCGGAGACCGTTATCTCCGTTGACCCGGTTCCCGGTCTTCATCTGGAGGAACGCTTAATTCCTCTGCAACGGGTGGGATTATATGTGCCAAACGGTCAGTATCCCCTCATATCCAGTCTGCTGATGACGGCTATTCCTGCCACAGTTGCCGGGGTCGAGAATCTGAGTGTTGCGATTGCACCCAAGATGCCTCTGGATCTGGATCCGTTATGGATCTACGCGTTAAAAGCGACGAACGTTAAAACCGTTCTGCGAGTAGGGGGCGCCCAAGGCGTCGCCGCTATGGCTTATGGTTTTGAGGGATTTGATCCGGTGGAATTGATTGCCGGTCCCGGCAACCAATTCGTGGCCGAAGCCAAAAATGAATTATTTCGTCGGGGTATCGTCGGTATCGATGTAATCGCCGGACCTTCCGAGGTTCTTGTTATAGCCGGCGATTTAACCTCTCCGGAAATAGAGACTGCCGCTTTGGATTTACTGGCCCAAGCCGAACACGCCGCCGACACCCACGCCTACTTTGTTTCCTGGAGTCAAAAGTCAGTTTCAATGGTGCAGAACCGGGTTCAACAATGGGTAAAAGACTATGACGGGATTCTGGGACAAATTGACTGGATTTTCGTATCCGGACCCGAGGAGGCGCTCAAGGTGGCTCACCGCATTGCGCCGGAACACCTGAGTTTAACGGGGCCGGAGGCGGAAGAACTGGCGCCGCGCATAAAATCCGCCGGAGCCTTGTTTGTCGGACGACTTGCAGGCCAGGCACTGGGGGATTATGCCGCCGGTCCCAGTCATGTTCTGCCGACAGGAGGAACGGGACGGTTTTCGGGTGGATTGGCGACACGGACATTTATGCGCCGAATGTCCGTCATCGCAGCCGACGACCGACTGCCCGACGAATATCTGAATGCCGGTAAAGTTCTAGCGTCTTTGGAAGGGCTCAAATTTCATGAACAGTCCCTTAAGACACGCCTGCAACAAAAATCTTCCCCGAGGTATCAGCCGTGATGAGACAACACGAAATCCACCGAAAAACTCACGAAACCGAAATCCGAACAGCCCTTAATCTGGACGTCCCCGAGCCAGTAGCCGTATACACCCAATTGCCCCTGTTCACACATTTTCTGGCAGCGTTGGCCAAACACAGCCACCTTTCCTGGCAGATTTCCGGTCAAGGTGACATTGAAGTCGATCCGCATCACTTAATTGAGGACACCGGCATTGTCATGGGGCAAGCCCTCCGGGGAGCGTTAGCCGACATGCGCGGAATTCACCGTTTCGGTCAGCGCCTTTTGCCGATGGATGACGCCTTGATTCTCTGTGCATTAGACATTTCTGGCCGAGGCCAATTATATTGGTCCGGTTCGTTTCCTGATCGTCCGATTAACGGAGTCAATGCCGAGGTCTGGCCGGAATTTTTCCGGGCCTTTGCTTCACATGCCGGAATCACGCTTCACCTCGTCTGTCAGGCCGGAGAAAATGCCCATCACACTTACGAGGCGGCTTTTAAGGCGTTGGGACAGGCTCTTTATGAAGCGGTCCAAGTCGGTCCCTCGACCGACGTACCCTCCACTAAAGGAGTGTTGTAATATGGAGATCGCTGTCATTGACTACGGAAACGGCAATTTAGGCAGTCTCTTGGCCGCCCTGCGGCGTCTCGGGCAACGTCCCCACGTGGTTCGGACAGCAAAGGACATACGCCACACGGATACCTTGATTTTCCCCGGCGTGGGTTCCATGAATTCGGTTTTGCCCCGCTTGAAAGACCATGGGCTTTTCGGATGGCTCAACGAAATGCGTTCCGCCGGCGTGCCGATTCTGGGGATATGTCTGGGGATGCAACTGTTTTTCGATGAGAGCGCCGAAGGCGGGGAGGGACTCCACTGGCTGCCGGGAAACGTGACGCAAATTGATGCTCCGATTCTTCCCCACATTGGCTGGAATACCGTCGATGCCACGCCCGATTCCTTCTTGTGGCGCAATTTGACAGAACCTTACACGTTCTATTTTGTGCACACCTACCGCGTTCAGCCCGCCGATCCCGGGATCGTACGTGGTCTTACACAGTATTACGAGACATTTCCAGCCGCTTTGTACGCTCCTCCTCTTTACGGCGTTCAGTTTCATCCTGAGTTGAGCGGAACAAGTGGAGCGCAGTTATTAAATAATTTTTTGGAAATAGTGGAGGATCCTCATGGAAATTTGGCCAGCGGTTGACTGGCTTGACGGTTATATGGTGCGCTTGGAACGAGGGCAATATGACGCCGTTACCCGGTACGGCACGAACCCTGTAGAGGTTTTTAAGACCCGTTACGGTCGGGTACCCAAAAGGATACATCTTGTGGACCTGAACGGGGCTCGCTCCGGCTGTTTTACAGCCTGGTCGCTATTATCCCGCCTGCACAGTGAAGGCATCGACGTGGAGGCGGGGGGTGGCTTCCGTGACAAGAACTCTATTGAACGCGCGTTAAATCTTGGAGCCAAAAGGGTGGTGCTGGGCACTCGGATCCTGCAAGACCCAAAGTGGGCTGCTGAACTGTTAAGCCGCTTTCAATCCGATCAATTGGTTCCGGGTATTGACATTGTCCAAGGACGGGCCAGAGTCCGTGGCTGGACCGAAGAAGGAGGGAATGCCGCAGAATTGTGGCGTTCCTTATACAAGATGGGTTACCTGCTGTGTAATGTCACGGACATTTCGCGCGACGGCACATTGGATGGAATTAACGCGCCGTTCTGGCAAGAGATCGTTTCCCATTATCCTGGGAATATCGGGGCGGGCGGAGGAATCCGCTCGGCCCATGATTTGGAGACTCTGCAACAATTAGGAATTCACCGCGTCGTTATCGGCAAGGCTTGGTTAAACGAGTCAATCGACTTGTCCCAATGGGAAGGAGTTTTTTAAGATGGTGAAGCCCCGCATTATTCCCTGCCTCGACGTGAAGCACGGTCGCGTGGTCAAAGGAGTAAACTTCAATGACCTCCGGGATTCCGGGGATCCCGTGGAAATGGCGGTAAAATACTGCGACGATGGCGCTGATGAAATCGTCTGGCTCGACATCGTCGCCACCGTCGAAGACGAGGAAATTAGTCTGGATCTCATTCAAAGAGCACGCGATGCCTTGTCGATACCCTTGACCGTAGGCGGAGGCATTCGTTCCGTCCGTCACGTGGAACAATTGCTGGAACACGGTGCGGATAAAGTGTCCATCAACACCTATGGCCTCGAAAACCCCGCCATCCTCGCCCAGGTTGCTCAAAGGTGGGGGGAACAGTGTCTTGTTGTCGCCGTAGATGCGAAACGCGAGGGCGATCATTACCAAGTCTACAGCCATGGCGGGCGGACTCGCACACCCCGTCACTTGGACGAGTGGCTCAGAGAAGCCCAAGATTTAGGAGCCGGTGAATTTCTTTTGACCAGCATTGACACGGACGGCACACAACAGGGATATGATTTGCCCATGCTTCGCTATGCGCGTCAAGTAGTGCACCGTCCCGTTATTGCCTCGGGCGGAGCGGGCAATGTCGACCATCTTGCCTCGGCCATTCAAGAAGGCCAGCAGGCTGTCTTGCTGGCTTCCCTGTTGCACGAGCAGCACCTAACCATTGGACAGATTAAGAAACAATTGTTTGAGAAAGGACTGGATATTCGGTGGCCGTTGTAAAAGAGGCAGGTCGAATTTTGTATCCCGTGGTCGTGCAACACGCTTCCACACTTCAGATTTTAATGTGTGCCTTTGCGGACGATGAAGCCTTAACCTTGACGAAGCAAACCCATCGTGCCCATTTTTACAGTCGTTCACGTCAAGAACTCTGGGAAAAGGGACGAACCTCCGGGAATTACCTGACAGTTTCCCAGGTTCTTCCCGACTGCGACGGCGATAGCTTTCTTTATTTGGTCACTAGTGACAAGCCGGCGTGTCACCGGGGAAGCCCGTCCTGTTTTGACAATACCCCTCAACTCGCCCAGGACCCCAATCCCCTGGGCCGGCTCCGGCGTTATATCCAGGAGCGAGAGCATGCGAATCCGGCCGAATCGTATACGGCTCGCCTGTTAAACGATCCGTTGGAAAAACTCCTGAAAAAGATTGGCGAAGAAGCAATTGAGGTTATTGTAGCAGCGGCAACCGATTCCCAAACCCCGGGGGCGGATTTAGTGTGGGAAACCACCGATTTACTGTATCATTTGAGCGTGCTTTTGATGCGATCCGGTATATCACTGGATACCCTAGACCAAGAACTTATTCGGCGCCATCACGAGCCATCCTCCGCGACTCCTCAACCATAATCCTCACGGGTGCAGGAACCCAAGGACTGGCAAACGGCTTTTCAACGAGCCATGGTTTAAATGTCCAGACACAGCGCAGCGGTGCGGGAGACGAACTGACCAGAGCCTCGTCCTCGACATCTTGCCACAACTGGTCCACATCGCCGATTTTGTTGGCCAGGGTAATGGCAGACTGTTGATTGCCTTCAGTATAGGCCTGCCATAATTCCTGCTCGTCACCATCCTCGGCCAGGCCGGGGGACAGGCGGATGACGGCACCGGAACCCGGCGCCAAGAATGCGAGGGCCGCCGCCAGAAACCATCCCCAGGCTCCCCAAATGGCTGCGCGCTCGTCATGAGCCGAACCTGCCAACCGTGACATCCACAGCCAGTCGCTCACCGCCACGAGATGTTTAGATAACTGGTCCATATCACGGATAACGGGGCTGACTTGCAGAAGATGCGCCATAACCTCCAACAAAAGGGCCGTTAACCGTCTGTTGCTAAGTTCAGAGGTACAATGGGCAATGCGGCTCATGAGCAAACCCGCCGAATCCGGTCCGTAACAGGCCAAAAGATTGCCAGACATTTCAGGGGTTCTGGGAAATTCCTGAATCGTGTCAATAACGTACTGAACCGGTTCCCATGCGCGTATACTCGCTGATTCAGAGGGCGGCGGCAACACAGTGACCCGATACGGAGACGTCATCCATTGAGCATGCGATCGGGTGGCGAGACGAAAATCGGGTGTCTCGCCAATGGGGGGCCACCATTGGCCCAAACGTGCACTCACGGTCCATAACGACGGCAAAAAAGTCGGCACTGGCTGAGGCATTGCCGGCGGCAAAGTCGAAGCAAGCACAGAGTGAATCCCAAAGAGCCGAATTTGACGGTCCGTATGCCATTCGGCCGAACGCAGGGATCCCGCCTGCCAAGCTGTACGTAGATCGCCCTCCCCGCCTGATCGCAACAGATTGCGAATCCGTTCGCCGCTAAAAATCGTCAAAGACCGTTTGATGAGATGCGAAACCACGGCCCACCCCGTTACGGGTGTGCTGTTGTGGATACTCAACAACGATCTTCCCATATCGACCCGTTGGTAAACTAAATCCGCGTTCTCCCTGACTCTCGGACAGATTATAAAATACCACAAAGCACGTGATAATTCGGTCAATGGAAGATTATGAATTCGCCAATTTGCAATCCATTCGTCAACTTCGTAGGGGGCCAGCGATTCAATTTGTTCCACCAACGAGACACCAATGGATCGCCAGCTCTGAAGGGGTTCCAAGGTAATGCCTCCTCCTGGTTTTCACACACCAAAATGCCCATGCTACAATTAATTGTAGTACCACTGTCAGTCAGAAAGGAAATTTCAAGAATGAAATCTAGACACTTTTCTTCCGACAAGGCACAATAACAGTAAAAGAATATCTTGACTTCAAGAAGAAGTTTAAGAAAAAGGGTGAGGAACAATGTCATTCCTACGTTCTTGGGGATACGCTAAAGATCGACCACTGACATCATATCAAGAACAACGTCTCAACGATTTACTAGATCAGTATCATGAAGTGCAGCATAAGAATTTTGTCGATGAATTGGATGTGACTGAGGCTGTTATTGGCCGGGCAGTTCCATTCAGTGAACTCACGGTGGAAGAAGCCAACAAAATAGCCGCTCATCTCAATGTGCGCATTGCTCTTCACACCCATTTTCGTGACACACTTCCTTCGCCGCCTCCGAGCTTCGCCGAGGAAACCAAATGGCTCAACGCGGATAGGACGTTGTTGGATCGAGTGATTGCCCGAGCGGGCTGGGATACCGGAGAATATTTTCTGTCGCCTCATCCCCTTGATAAAGTTTAACGCAGACTTTCATCATCATTATTATTACTGCACACCACAGAGCTTGAGGAGAACACCCTCAAGCTCTGTGCTTCGTTCTTCGGCTGATATAATATAGGATGTGTGTCATAGCTGTGTCCCGGAGTAACTGCTTTTGAGTTTACTTTGGTGAGGTTCCGGCGCAAGACACCCGCAGGAGTGCTCTGCCGCGTTCCAGTCACCGGCAGGATTTCACTGACGCATTGTCTGAAAGGAGATCAAGGCAGCTCATCCGAATCCGGGTGACTGAGAAGGCCGCACACTATCACCCCCTGGCCTGAGCCCCCGACCAGGCTCCGTGGCGGGAAGCCCGGTGGCGGTAGGTGCCAGAACTAGCGGGAAACCGTACACTCCGTCGGTTGACAAGCCTTAGCCGTTGGCGTCTTGGGGGTAGTGCACAAGGTGAGGTGTCCGTAGGCGACCGGACGGAATTTTGGCGAGCCAAGAGATCGAAAGAATCCCTCACGGATTTCTACGATGAGCGGCTGAGGAGGAAAATTTCGATGGTTTTCGTTTTGGGCTGGCCCAAGAGACTTCTGATGTCCTGTACCGAACAGCGAGCCCACAAGTTGCTCGAATACGGCCTGGCTGTCAGTCACAAGAGGGCTTTCTTTACTATCCGTCTTAAGGCTCGTACAGTGGAAGACTCGGCCCTTCAGCCCTTTGAGACCCACTTCGATACCGGGAGCAAGGTGACAGGTATCACTATCATCTGGGAACCACCTCACGATCCCAAAGGCATCATCTTCGAAGAGAGTGTCCACAAGGCAAAAATCAAAGGGCAATCGGATACTCGCAGGGCGTTTGGGCGGGTCCGCACCAATCGAATCGACAACCTGGTTTTGGTGTGCGCCCCCGGCAATCTCCGGAAGAATAATCGCAGAGAGGCAAAATGCAGCTCGCCCGGGATTCGACTGCAGCCCAAGAAGCCGTTGAAAGATTTGGTCCTAACGAATGCCAGCCAGTGGCGGCTCAGCCAGTTAAAAGTCAACCAATTGCCGTTGAAGGCACATCGCGAGGCGGCCGCAAGCGCGACGAAGGGGTCACAAATTTTCAACAGAACACAACGACGATTCCCTGTGCGTCGGCCTAAATACATCGGTACACGTCACAAAAATTCGGGAGATCCGAGGCCGCTATCAACGCTGTCGCGGGGACTGATAGTTCCCAATTCGACCCTTGTTGCGGCAGAATGATCTTGGGTTTACGGCCGTCATTCCGTCAGAAACGTCCGCGGTCATCTAGACAGATCGTGCCACCGTGGAAGCAAGCGGGTAGGTCGTGACCCGACCGGAACCGAAATCCTCGCCGAAAACGCGAGGTCGTTCAACCCGGAGACAAGCGACAAACACTGCCCCGTCCTCCACTGAGGAGGCGGGTGGCAGTCGAGAAAGCGGCCTGTTAATGCCTAGGAAGGGGGGAAGGCGCTCCTCTGTGCCCCCAAGGGCGGAGTCCTCGCGCCACGAAATTGATGGATAAACATCGGATTTTGGTTGTTGATGACGAGGAGGTTATTCGCGACGTTTTGGAAATCGGTTTGTCCCATCGCGGGTTTCAGGTTCTTACTTGTCAGGACAGCGAAGAAGCCTTACAGGCTGTGGGAACCTTTAAACCTCATGCTGCCGTTATCGACGTCATGATGCCCGGTGAAGACGGATTCCAGCTCAGTCGTAAATTGCGCCAGGACCCCCATCTGTTCATTCTCCTTCTTACCGCCCGAGATGCGGTAGCTGACCGTGTCACGGGTCTGGAGGGTGGAGCCGACGATTACGTCATTAAACCTTTTGACTTTGACGAATTGGTGGCCCGGCTTAGGGCCGGACTGCGGCGTGTTGGCCAAGATCAAAATCATAATCTTCAATTTGGCTCTTTAATCATGGATGACGCCAGCCACAAAGTGTTTGCCGACGGGGAACCGATAACGTTAACAGCCAAGGAATATGAATTACTGCGGTACTTGCTATTAAACCCGGGCATTGTTTTGTCCAAAGTCCAGATTTTGCAGCATGTTTGGGGATATGATTACCCTGGTGACGATAACCTGGTGGAGGTGCACGTGTCGAGTCTTCGGGAAAAAATACAGGACCGCACCAAAAAACTTATTCAAACCGTCCGTGGATTTGGTTACAGGTTAGGAAGTTAGATAGCCATGGCACAAAAAACTCTCACAGACGAACTCATTGGCCGCCAAATTCTGCTCCTGGCAATTTTATTGGTCATTATCGGTATCAGTCAATATTTGACATTGCGTTTTGTTCTCTTTCATTCGGAATCTCAGTCACTGCACCAGGAGATTGCCGTTCTCGCTCCCATTATTCACCATGCCATGGTGAAACACGAGGCCTTGCATTTCCATGCCCTGGCCAATCTGCTGGTTGCAAGGCTTCAGGCACCGGGCGTCGATGTGGTTATCACCAACCGCTTTGGATTACTTGTGGCCAGTTCCTCGCCTTTGACCAAAATTCCGCCGCTCGACTTCTCCCATAGCTATTTTCTTTGGCACCATTATCTCGTTGTCGATGCACCTTTGGGTTCTGCCGGTCATCCTTCGGGGTATGTCTGGCTCTTGACCAGCACCGCCTCGTCCAGTCGTATTTTAGCGAGAGACATTGAATTATTCACCTTTCTGGGTTTTTTATCGCTCGTCGTCACCGGATGGCTGGGATCGCTGTCGGTGAAAAACAGCTTGGTGCCGTTGAAACAAATTCGGGACAGCACAGTCCGCATCGCCGAAGGTGAGATTGGACACACGACCATGCTCAAAAATCCCCCCAAGGAACTCGGTGAACTCGGTGACGCAATCAATGCGATGTCGTTATCGATCAAGGACTTGCTGGACCATGAGAGAATGCTGTCGGAGCAAATGCGCCGGTTTGTGGCTGACGCCTCCCATGAATTAAGAACGCCGCTTACGGCGCTCAATGGCTTTCTGACTCTCATGTCTGAGGACAACCTCACGGAAGAAGAAATTCAACGTGGATTTCAGGCTATGCGTCAAGAAGCGCGACGCATGGCCCGACTCGTCAACCAGTTGCTGACCCTTTCTCGTCTAGACACGGCGCTGGAAGCTGCTGTGCAAATTTCTCCTGTGTCATTGGATGAATGGCTCAATGACTCGGTCCCACTCCTTGAACCCATTACCCGCAACCACTCTCTCTCCATTTCGTCTGAACCGGTTACAGTAACTGCGGACAAAGACCGCCTCACAGAAATGCTGCTAAACCTTGTCGATAACGCCACGCGCTATACTCCTTGGGGTTCTGCCATTACCGTGGAAATCAAACAGGAAGGTTCATATGGCCTGATCCAGGTGATGGACGATGGCCCGGGAATCAAGGAAGAGGACTTACCGCACATTTTTGATCGGTTTTTCCGCGGTGATCGATCCCGCACGTCAAAATCCGGGGGCAGCGGCCTTGGCCTCAGTATTGTGCAAGCGCTAGCCCAGGCCATGAACGGCGTAGTCGAAGTGTACAACCGTCAACCGCCACAACATGGCGCCATTTTTGTGATTAAACTCCCTGTGACTCAAGTTCTACCCTAAGCTATCCAGTTTGCTTTCAGAGCGCTTAAACAATTATCAATCCGCACTTCAGACATATTTTGCCGCAACGCGGATTATTATCTTTCCCTGCACTGGGCACCACCCGCCATTAACGATTATGGCGGGCTGACGGTTTTGGAGCTGTGCACCCTAAAGAGCCACTCTGACGTTTTGCTATTTTTCAGCCATTGTTCAGTTAATCGGCGGATGAAACAATGCCCTTTTGCCCATACTTTCCACGAATAAATAAATCCCTTGGCTTGAACTGGGAAGGAAGGAAGGCCTGTTCGTTATGATTCTTGGAACACCACCACAACTGGCTTTTGCCCTCTTGGCGATGACGCTGTCCGGCACTCAACTCTCCGGGACCGCCGTTCCCCTCTATGGCGGCTCTCTTCGCAATAACCCCGTCTTCGTGGCCACGCATAAACACTTGGTTCGTAGTGGTTTCGGCGAAGTTCTCGCAACCTCCAATGCATCCGTTACCGTATCCGTGCCGCGAGGACACCATACCTGGCGCCTGCCATTGCAAAATCTCACATTGCGTGCCGGGTGGTACCCTACTCCAACAGCACTAGCGCCAAACATTTTGCGACCGGGTGAATGGGTGCGGTTCATCAAGAGTTCGAATCGCCTATTTATGACAATACAACCGGCGGCCTTTGGAAAGCTGACAAAAAACCGAAATCAGTGGGCCCTTAGTTCGGATTTAGAATCCAAGATCTCGACGAGTCGTAGATCATGGCCTCTGTCAGCGGACCTTCCGCGCCTAGGTCGTCTTCCATTGGATACAAATCAAAATATTGAGGTGTTTGGTACATTTGATGGCCCCACCATTCACCCTACCGCGCTAGCACCACTACCCATGCGAGTGTCGGCGCACCTTCGCTCTTATAACGCTGGCGCTCTCACATTAGACACATCAAAGTATGGGGCTTTGGTCTACCATCCGAGTGCCCGCCCCTCTCAGTGGCTGCAAGGTCTAACACCCGGTACTCCGCTCATGCTACTTCTTAACCCCCTCACCCGGAACGTTCTCAGTGTCTATCTTCCCGGCTATCGCATGCGTTCGGTACAACTCTTGTGCCATAACACATTTGGCCAAGTGGTAAAGGCAAGCGCCGGCCAATTGCAGCTTAAGACCGTTTGGGGCAACCAAACCGTGAATTTAAACGGGATAGATATAAAAATCCGGGGTCTCCATTCCGAAACCCTTCAATCCCTACGCGATTTACCCCCAAGATCCCAAGTTCTCATACACTTGATTCCCAAAGAGCATCGTGCCGTCATTCACATTCTTCCAAATCTCATTCCCTGTCCGCGGAGCACACAAACCGGAGAACATCCGAAGAAGACGGATTAAAAAGCCAGGAGAAACTCGTAAAAAGTCGACGCTTCTCCTGGCACATCTCCGCCTTGTTCATCTCGCAAAACTTTCGGGTTTGTCCAGACGCCTCCTTCTTAACAGTTCCTGACGTGCCTCGGAGGCCATAATCGCCATCCCTACAAACTGCAGCAACCCGATGATCCAAAATCCCCAACCCAGGTTCCCCTGGCTGATCACTAAGCTGATGGCAAGGGGGCCAAAGGTTCCGGACAAATCAAACGATGATTGCGCAATGGTGTTGGCGGCCACCAACAAGTGACGGTCAACACTACCCGCAATACGCATGGAAACCAAAGGAAACAACACGGCATGTGGCCATGCCAACATCCAAAACCCTACGAGGAACATGATCAGAGAAGGAGCCCATCCCATCAGCCCCAAGCCGACACCGCCGATACCCAAACTCCATAGCATCCAAGTAGCCTTGTTTTCGAGCCTTTTTTTCCTCACAAACCGGGAGACCACCAAACGCCCCATTAAGGACGCCACAAAAAAGCTGGTCAAAACCAGTTCCACTCCGCTGTAAGCCAGTCCAAAGCGGTTTTTCACATCAAGTCCTCCAAAAGACATCGCCGAGGCAAAAGAAAGATTAAAGAGAAACAATGATGCGAAACTGCGGGTATATGTCTTATTACGAACAAGATCCGAGATGGCCGTCCGCAAGTTTAGGTTTTTGGGTTTTTTGTCATGCAGGAGCCGTTGCTGAAAGCGGCGGTAGTTGCTCAGCATCACTCCCAAACCCATCAAAGAGAAGACCAACAGTAAGCCGTAAAGCCCCCTCAGATTCAAATGGGTCAAAATCAGAGTTCCCAACACAGGAGCCACAACCAGACTCGTTGAAAGTGCCAGAGAATAGTAACTCAGATTCTTTTCACGGTCTTCGGCAGGTGACAACGCTCCCATCAGAGACAGCAAATGCGGCATTACCAACGCCGTGGACACACCTGCCAACGCAATGGCAAACAGGAATTCCGCGAAATTTTGACTAAGCAGCGTCCCTACTATCGACAGCGTCAACAAGACAAAACCCACGGTCATAACGCGTGGAACATTGTGCAAATTAACCCGTGCACTGTAACCAAAGCGCACAATCATCGTGACCATCGCATAGACGGATGTCGTCAAACCGACTTGCGTCAGCTGCGCACCCAAAGAATGCGCGTAAAGTGGATTATTGGATTGCATCATCGACGAATTGGCACGGGCCAAAAAAGTCAGAACCAATATCAAATAAATAACGGCTGAACCCCCGAACAAAGTACTGAGTCCTCTATGTTGCCGCATCAGCTTGTCCCCCCTTCCAACAACTTTTAACTAAAACATTGGTGTTTCCTGGACCCGACGACCGTTCCTCGGTTACTGCTTGTCCATCACATTGCCTACTCTTTACAACGATCATTAACATTGTACTGAATTTTTCACTGTTTGTATCTAGTTGCTCTGGACTATTTCTTATTTCTCACTTCAGCCCTCTTTACTGGCCGCCTAATGGCGTGTCTCCCATGACCTCGTGTTCATGATGCAAAGTGAAGCGGAAATTCTCTCCTCCGCTCTATCCAATAACCCAAAACCAATCCTCCGCATGAAAAAGAACACCTCCACGCCATAGGCATCTCTTGGCGTTTGCAGGAAATGCTCTCGCCACTTCCGTTCGCAATCCTCCAAAAAGCCCGTCCATGCCCATTGTTACACGGTTTTCTCGTTTATCCAAGGGGCAGAAAAAGCTTGCGAATGCAGCTCCCTCACGGAATAGCTATCGAGGTCTTTTTTATCGTCCCGTTGTCAGCAGCGTTATGAACAATCATTGCCAGACGGTCATGATAAGTGCCTAAAATTGGCATACGTTAAAAGTGAGAAGGACGGGTAAAACGAACCAGACACGGCAATAATACCTTCATGTTACGAGAGACGGAGGTGAAAAAATGGCACGTGGAAGCAACACCGGTAACCGCGCACTTGTACAAGGAGCCGCAAGAGCGCTGGACCAGTTCAAATACGAAGTGGCTCGAGAACTCGGTTTGCAAGGAGTCGAAGACGGTTACTGGGGCGATGTCCCCTCTCGGCAATGTGGCGCGGTAGGTGGTCATATGGTGCGCAAAATGATTGAGATGGCCGAACAGCAAATGGCTGGACGCCGTTAAGCGTTGGCTGACCTCGTAGTTTACTTCCGGGCCTCCTCTCTCGCGAGGAGGTCCCACTTTTTCGCCTCTCTTAAGGGATCATCCCAACTCTCACGACGCACAACGAAGGGACTGAACACATACGCAGGTCTGATATTTGTAACAATCCCTTCACGCAAGAAAGAGCTTTAGAGACCCCAATTGTCATGACCGGTCCTTTATATATCGAGAACGATTTTGCCGAACAACCTCTGAGATTCCATGTGAATGTGCGCATCCCTGGCCTCTTGAAGGGGAAATGTCTTGTCGATTTCCGGAACAAGGGTCCCGCGAGCAAACAAAGTCAGAATTCTCGGCAAAATAGCCGATGACCCCATGTATGCTCCCAACATGGTCAAACGTCGGCGAAAGAACTGGCCCAGTTCCATTTGAATTTTTCCTCCGGCGGTACTGCCCACAGAAATGACGGTGCCTCCCCGGCGCACCATGTCTAGAGACTGCATAAAGCTTATCTGTCCGAGAGAATCCACGACAATGTCACAGCCTTTTGACCCGGTCATGTTCAGAATATCGGGAGTCAGAAGAGCCTTACCGTCCCAGACAATGACATCCGATGCTCCAACCTGCTTTAGCCGTTCAACAAAGGCGTTTGAGCGGACGATAGCCAAAATGCGCATCCCTCTAATCCGCGCCAGCTGAATTGTTGCCAGTCCCACTCCTCCATTGGCGCCCCACACCACTATCGTTTGTCCGGACACAGCCTGCGCACGCGTAAGGAAATCTTCCGCCGTCACGAAGGGGATACCAATCGAAGCTGCCTCAATAAAGGTCAGACCACTGGGCATGGGTACCACGTTTTGCACAGGTACGACAATCTGTTCAGCATACGTTCCGTCCAGAATGCGGTAGTGAGGACAGCTGTTTTGCTGACCCGATAGACAAAAGACACAACGTCCGCAACTGACCCCAGGACTGATGACAACCTTTTGACCCACCGCGTAGTCTCGCGCGCCCGGACCCAGAGCATCAATTTCTCCCGCTCCGTCCGAACCCGGAATTAGCGGCTCGGAAAAAGCACCAAAGGCTCCTTGACGAACCCAGATATCCCGGTGGTTGACTCCTGCAGCACGTAAGCGGACCCGCACTTCTCCTGGTCCCGGTTCGGGATTGGAAACCTCTTCATAGACGAGGACCGAGGGGTCCCCCGGTTGATGAATTCGTATAGCATGCACGATATTATCCTCCCAATTTGTCTATCATCCCTTGATTGGCCCGTCATCTGCCCTCAGGATGTCTCAACGCTACGACCGGTATTGTGCCGGTTTTAACGACCACGCAAGTCGCCGGGTTTCCTGCCACAAACGATACGGCTGAAAGTTCGGTGGAAAAATGGGCCAATCCCAGTGCAGCTGGTCGGGCTCTTTAACATAGTCCAAAAATGTCAGCGGCAATGGAGGAAATTCGTCCACCGGCCTCTTCAGCGCCTGACTTAAATGAAATATCGCCGAAAAAGCCCAGTTTTCGATGCTCTCAGACCCTCTTCCCACAGCCCGAGGCAGACATCCTGATGCACGCACCTGCCGGATAATTTCCCGTGCCCCCGATTCCACCGTATCGATACTCTCCGGATGAGCAGCATAGGCATGCAACAGATGACCATATCCCCAGCCCTGAGGTGCTCTCACCCGGGGTAGTTCTTGCCCTGGGGTTGTCCCGATCAAAAGTAACGCCAACGCCACCACCTCGTCCGCGGCACTGAAATTTTCACCACGGATAGTGGTCGGTCCCAAGCCATTTTGGGATAGATTTTCCAACAACTCGGACGGGTCCCCTAAATGGGGGGAACTCAGGGGCTTTAGCCGTGAACTGAGTTCGACCACATCCACCCACTCAACATGGGGAACGCTGGCAATCCGGCGAATATAGCTACGGAAACTCTCGAACGCTTCCTTACGATCTTGCCGACTGCGCAAGGGAGCCTTGCGCAGTGTTGCCGTGGTGGCGCCGAACTCAAAGTTGACCGCATCCCAAAACTTTGTTGTCACCAGCTCCGTAGGATGAACCATCACCATGAAGGCATCCCCTGTAGACAGTTTTGAAGATGCTTGCTCCACCATGGTCACGGCGTCATCCATGTTATCCGGCAGTTTCATGGCAAAAGGCCTGGGATTCAGCACAGGAACTGACCAATGTACGATGTCCTCAATCCACAAAGGCTGCGTCGAGGTGGCAATATAACTGTTCCAGCTGTCGCTGAAAAAAACCGGCATATCCAGATGAACCAGGGCTGTTATCGCCTGAGGGACCCAGTTCCCACCCGGTTGAGTAAAATAACGGGGAGCTTTAATCAGTTTTGCCACCACATCGACGCCCACACTCTCTCGTTCTATGAACCGCTTCACTCCTTGTTCATAGTCCATCTCCGCTAATTCTTCCGCCAGTGTGGGGTGTTCACTGTGAGTGGTAGAATGGAAGCCCAGAGAATTTTTTGTCGCCAGTCGCTGCAATATCTTCTGATGTTGACGATCATGCAAACTTTGCGCTTTCTTTCCGACAATGCCGTAACTGGCAGGAATGCGGAATTCATCCATGACATCAAGAATGAATTCCAGAGCATCGTCAGACTCCTGAGTGACAAAATCTTCAATATCGAAACGGATTAACCCGTACACCGTCATAGCCCGCATCCCCGTGAACAGAGCGACCACGCCATCCGGCGGTATATAGCTGCATAAGCCTGGGCCTCATGACTTGGCAAATGTCTGGAAAGAATCCGCATTCGAGCATTGCGACGAATGCGCTCGGATTGCTCCGGATTTTCCATCACGAACCGAAAAGCCTCCACCAAGCCCTCAGTGTCATCAAACAAGAAACCGGTATTACCATGCTCGATAAGATACCGGTTGCCATGGATATTGGTGGCCACGACCAGTGCCTGACTGCTCATAGCCTCCATGAGTGCATTGGATACCCCTTCGATCCGGCTGGAGTTGAGCACAATGGTCGCTCGCTGATACCATTCCCTCATGGAATCCTTGGGTATTTCTCCGACAATGTGAACCCATGGTTTACCCTTGGATGCCTGAATCACCCGTTCCCATTCTTCAAAATCCCTAACAGGGCCCAGGACGGCTAACTGAAAATCATATGCCAGACGGCTTCGCGCCGTCTCGACTAGATCAATGGCCCATGCGCTGCGTTTCACAGGCCGAACACCTCCTGCGATCACCACCAGCGGCGGCCACTCCCGCGTGTGAGGAGAATCGGCCGGATAGAATAGGGTTTCATCGACCGACGGTCCAATCACCTCCACGATATCGTCCCATTCAGGGGCATCGGCCAGAAGACGTTTTTTGGCATTAGGCGTAAAAACCACCTGATGCTGAAGAGGAGACAGCGCACGGCGGATGGGTTGCGGATTTTTAGCCCAGTCCCCCCATAAATCCGTGCCGGTCCACGTTACTACGATCTTCTGAGGATCGATATTGTGTTCTAGCAACCGCTTCCCAACGTGAACGGCATTCCATGCATGATAGACATCATATCCCTGCATCCGGGAATGAAATTTCTCTACGTGCGTTTCTATCCCCAGCCGGGAAAGACCGGTTTTGAGGCGTTCTGCCGAAACAAAATTTCCACCCGTGATTGGAGTATCGGGTGGCACAACCAAAACAACCTTCATCGCGTCTCTCAGTCCTTTCCTGTCTGCTACCCGATCGCCGTCCCATTCGGTACCGGGCTCTCAACGCTCAAGAGAACCACATCCGTCTCACTCATCATCGCTCCCAAAATCAAAACCTCCGATCGGACGCCAGCCACTTTTTTGGGCGGAAGATTGAGTACTGCCACGATTTGCCTTCCTATCAAGTCATCCGGCTGATAACGCTCCGTCAATTGGGCAGAAGAGTCCTTCATGCCGAAGGGGCCAAAATCAACGGTAATAAAATATGCAGGCTTTTTCGCTTTGGGATTGGGCACGGCACGACGAATCGTTCCTACATATAAACCCACCTGGAAAAATTGATCGGCAGAAATTGTCTCTAACTCTTCGATGACCCATCACTCCCATAGCATATTACTTTTTCCACAGCATCACCATCTTTATGTGTTCTCCTTATATGTTCCATTGAACCTCCCGGGGGAAGTAAATCCGCCGGACAGCCTGCCGTTCTCTGGCGATCGCATTGACTGGCTTGGAGAGCCTGGACATCTCAATGAGCCGTTTACCGTCATCATCCCATAAAAATAGTGCACTGTCTTTGTCTTTATCGTCCTCGGCTCCTAAGTAATAATCATAATAAACTGTACCAGTTTCGTCGACGGCTAGGTAATATGCCGGGTCATAACCCTGGCTCTTGACCTTCACGCTCATTTTTTCATAGAAGTCCGGATCTTGATCAGGATACTCCATATAGGTGAACAGACGACGGTCCAAAAACCGGCAACACAGATCTCTCAAGATCGGATCCGGGCTATGTTGCCAGACATTGAACGCATTAAATAAGACAGTGTCGTCCAGCGCAAAATAACTTTCCAGATCGAGCGCTCCCAAGAACAGCCCGTTTAGAGCAGGATGCGTCATTTCGGGGCCTTGGCCCTGTGCCACTAAATCCTTGACGCGCTTGAGAATTGCCTTCAAAATTACCTCTGCTGAACGGGAAACAGGATGAAAATACACTTGCCAGTACATGAAATATCGAGCCAACAAATAGGCCTCAACTGTGTGAAGGCCTGAGCGTTTCACAACAATTCTTCCGTCCAGGGGCCTCATGACACGAATGATGCGCGCCAAGTCAAATTTTCCGTAATCCACACCTGTGGACACGGAGTCTCGCATGAGATAGTCCAGGCGGTCGGCATCCAATTGACCGCTAACTAGGGAAACCACAAGCTTTTGAGGGTGTGTCTTGTTGATCACCGCAGCAACGTCAAAAGGGAACTGTTGCTGAAATTGTTTCAACACTTGATGAACTTCTGTCGAAGGGTTGAGAATGATGCGTTCGGTCCATACTTCGTGCCGTAGGCCAATAACCTTTTCCAGCGCATGGGAAAAGGGTGCATGCCCGATATCGTGTAAAAGCCCCGCGGCCATTACGAGCTGGTTATATTCAAGAGGCCATTCATAGGCATTGCGGGAAAACGCTTGAACAATTTGGCGGATGACTTCGTACACACCGAGGGAATGAGAAAAGCGACTGTGTTCCCCTCCCGGGTACGTGACATACGAAGTGCCCAGCTGCCGGATGCGTCTTAACCGCTGCATTTCCCTGGTGTTAATCAAATCCCATATCAATGAGTCATTGACGTAGATATAGCCGTGTACCGGATCTTTAAATACCTTCTCCTCATTGAGCACCCAAAGGCCCCCTTTCTCCCGCATAGTGAAAGCGAACCCTTCTTCCCCTCACTTGCCGTTCCTTATTTTTTTCTCCACTGATGAATCGCCACAGCAATCGACATCCCGAGACCCAGTAATATCAGCAAGGCTCCAGCATCGCCCAAGAACCTCGACCATCCCTGCGCCACAATGTTCGCCACTCCCATGAATATGAGTCCGAGTGCAATGACCATGGACGAACGCGCCATTTTCCCGGCTGCACCTAGTCCGATGCCCACAACCCCAAGAATGACCTCCAACCAGCCAGCATTCATAGTCCACCTCCCCTCTCCATGCATCAACAGCCGTAGATGCCACACCCGGCTGTTGTCTCCACGAGCTTGCCATCCAGCCCTCGCGCGGACATTGTCCTATTCAACAAGCATGCCTATGGTCGCTCCGAGCTACCCGTAAAGATCTTCTTTTCCGCTTATTTCTTTCCGAGCCCTTTACACCGTCGCTCTCTCGCACAAACGTCCACTCCGCCATAACAGCTGGCCGCAACTTGTACCTCTCCTTGGGTCTATTCTACGAAATTTTTCGCTTCATTAGGAAAACATTAACGGTTATCGCTCTTCACACCCTCTAAACGCATGCCACATATCATGAGCGTGATTCCTCAAGGAGCGTGATAGAATGCATAGGCCATATCTGACGACTTTCCATTCCCCCCGCCGCGCGTGGATTCTTCGCCGCCTGCTGTTGTGGGTTTTGGCTATCGGTCCCGGCGTTTTGGGCATGGTCGCCGATAACGATGCCGGAGGAATGCTTTCTTATCTTGTTACCGGGTCACAAAACCATTTGCAGTGGTTTTTGCCGGCTCTCGTGTTTATGGCGCCTCTAACCTATCTGATTCAGGAAGTCGCGCTGCGGGTGGCCGTAGTCACACGCCTTCCGTACAGTCAAATTATGGCCCGAAAGTTTGGTCAAACCATCGCCAGGTTAAACGCCGTCATTCTCCACCTGCTCAACACGACCATTCTTGTCACCGAATTTATTGGTATGACATCCGCCTTGACGTTGTTGGGTTTTCCTTGGACATTAGCTTTGGCCCTTTCTCTGAGCCTGGTTTTGGGAGCCACTTCGTTTCATCGCTACCAGCAAATGGAACGCTTATTGTTGGTACTGGCCACAGCAAATCTGGCCTTCATCCCTTCCCTTCTTACTATACATCCCCATATTCACACATGGGGTAGCGCGTTTTCCGGTTCCTTTAGCGGACATATCCCCTTTTTATTATTGTCTTTAGCGGGAAACGCAGTGGCTCCGTGGATGATTTTCTGGCAACAAAATGCAGTATGGGCAGGGAATATACAAACTCTGGACTTTGGCCGCAAGGACATTCGAATGGGAGTCGCCGTGCAGATCGTCATGGCCACGATCGTTATGTTCATCGGGGCTCTGGCCGCCCATACCGTGATTCACGGACGCAACCCGCTATTATGGTTAAGAGCCAATGGAGGGGTCACGGCTGCCGGATTCTTTGCGATTGGTCTTTTTGACGCAGGCTTTCTCGCGGCCTCCACCATTTCCGTATCCTCTGCCTGGATGGTGCAGGAAGCGTTTGGGAAAATTCATGACCGGCACCAAAGTCCCACCCAAGGGCCATTAGCATGGCTGCATACGACGAGTGTCTCCGCGGCCGCTCTCATCGTGCTGCTACCCCATCTGTCCTCCGCCGCCATGGCCTTGTGGGCCCAAGCCTTGGGGGCGCTCTGGATGCCCGTCAGTTTAACGATGCTCGGACTGATCGCCTCAGATCGCCGCATCATGGGATCCATGGTCATTCGCCGTCGCCGCTACCTTTTGGCACTCGCGATTCTGATCTTTGTAGTGCTGGCGGGTTGCACCTTTCTCATCTAATCTCCTTCCGGTTCCCCAGTCCCCGCTTCATTTCCGTAAGGAGCGTTTTTCGCTATGATAATGGAGACGACGTCGGTATTTTACACCGAAGACAGGAGAGGATGATATGGAACCGACCGAGCGGGACACGGCATTGTCCTATTACAAGGACCATCAGCAAGAGTACCTCAGGGAGCTGACAGAGTTTTTACAGATTCCCAGTATCTCCGCCATACCCAGCCATCAGGCCGACGTTCGCCGCGCTGCCGAATGGCTGGCCAAAAGACTGAAACAAGCCGGCGTGCCGCGGGTGCGAGTCGATGACACACAAGGCCATCCCATTGTATTCGGGGAAGCGATCACCGACCGGACAAAACCCACTGTTTTAGTTTATGGACACTACGATGTTCAACCGGTAGACCCCCTGGAACAGTGGACTCACCCTCCATTTTCTCCCACCGTCATTGACAACATCCTCTATGCGCGAGGGGCGAGCGACGACAAGGGACAGCTTTACATGCAGCTCATTGCTGCCGAATCCTGGCTAAAGACGGCAGGCCTTCCCATCAACCTAAAATTTTTGTTCGAAGGTGAAGAAGAGATTGGCAGCGTGCATCTCTCTCAATACATCACAGACCATCAACAAGACCTCAAGGCCGATTTGGCAGTCATTTCCGACACCCCCATGTTCGCCGCAGGTGTTCCTGCAGTGTGTTACGGGCTAAGGGGGTTGGCGACTGTTGATATCGAGATTAGTGGCCCACGCCAAGATCTCCACTCCGGTGTCTTCGGAGGAGCCGTGGCCAATCCCGCCCATGTGCTGGCCTCAATAATCGCCGCCATGCACGATGAACACGGCCGGGTAAGCATCCCGGAATTTTATGATGGCGTGGACCCCTTAAGTGAAGAGGACCACAGGAACTTTTCGTTACTGCCGTTTGATGAACAGGAATTTTTGCAACAAACAGGGTCTCCCCGGTTATTTGGGGAAAAAGGCTATACGACACTCGAACGCGTCTGGACTCGGCCGACTTTGGAGGTCAACGGAATGTGGTCAGGCTTCATTGGCGAAGGCAGAAAAACGATTATCCCCCACAAAGCGCATGCCAAGATATCCTGCCGACTTGTTCCCCATCAAAATCCGTCCGCAGTTTTAGACAATGTCATCCAGTTTATCCGAAACCGCTGCCCTGACACCGTGGAACTCCGTATCGAGCGCGGAGAAGCCGACCCCGGCACCCTCACGCCCTTAAACCACTTTGCAACGCAAGCAGCGGTTAAAGCGATTGAGGACATTTATCACCAGAAAGCCGCTTTTATCCGCATGGGTGGATCCATTCCGGTTGTCGTCACTTTTGATCAGGTGCTCGGCATTCCTACCCTGCTGCTGGGATTTGCTTTGCCCGACGAAAATTTTCACGCTCCCAACGAACACTTTCATTTGGAAAATTTCGATAAAGGTGCGCGGACCATTGCCACTCTCTGGAGCCTGTTGGAAAATATGGATGGACAAGGAGGAACCGCCGATGTCAATTCCTGAATTCAACATTGAGAAGCTGTCCCAGATTGTCCGCGAACTGTCTCACTTTGATGTTCCGGCTTCAGCGAATCTGGTCCAGGCAACCCCTACCACCCGGAGAGCCACTGAACAGCTTATTCGGCGTCTGGAGAGCTTGTTGTTTCCCTTCGAACACCCATGGGAGGAAGCGGTGGAAGCTCAGGGTACCGCGGCCCGTATCGAATTATTGGGGCGAATCGTATGGGATCTCGCCCACCAGATTCACCGCGGCCAGCCGCACGACTGCGCCGAAAACCCGTGCCAGATATTATGCCAGGCTTTTACCACGGCCCTGGAATTCAGTCGCCGTCTTCCCGCCTTGCAATCCCTCTTGTACAAGGACGTGGAGGCGACCTATCAAGGTGACCCGGCTGCCAGAAACCATTCAGAAGTCATATCCACTTATCCGGGCTTTTATGCGATCATGGTATACAGGTTAGCGCACGAGCTCTTTCTGCTAGAAGTCCCTTTATTGCCCCGGTTGATGACGGAGATAGCTCACAGCCAGACCGGAATTGACATTCATCCGGGAGCCCATATTGGATCCAGTTTCTTTATCGATCACGGCACAGGCGTCGTCATTGGCGAGACCGCCCGCGTGGGAAACCAAGTCACGCTATATCAAGGGGTGACCCTGGGCGCGCTGAATTTTCCCCGGGATGTGCAGGGCCAAATCATACGCGGTCAGAAGAGACATCCCACCATTGGAGACCGGGTGGTGATATATTCGGGCGCGACGATTTTAGGGGGCAATACCGAAATCGGTGCAGGAAGTGTGATAGGAGGAAATGTCTGGCTCACGGAAAGTGTGCCAGAAAATTCCCGAGTCATCAACCAGCCCCAAATTGATGTCAAAGCAGTCACGGGAAATAAGTGACTGCAAAAGAGACGAAAGGAACTTTTTCGATGAATACCATTCATGACAATAAACCGGCGTTGTCGACCGGCACAGGAAGTATTTTTGTTGATCTCGTATTTTGGGAGCCAAAAGACACCAAAACAGAGCCCCTAGTTGCTTTTTTGGAACAAACCAATCTGGGTGAACGCTCACAAACCGTTCAATGGCTGACCAAAATCACCGTCCGTTTGAGCATGTGGAAAGGATATTACTGGACGGATGTGCCAGACAACGAATGGCCCCACGCGCAACAGGATCTTAAAACCTTTATCGTCGAAACGATGCGCTATTACCAAATCTCCAAAACCGAGTACGATACTCGAGCCTTTTCTGTGGGGCTGGCCAAGAAGGTCCGCCGAAAAAAGATCAGAATAAGCGAACTGGAGATCCCACAACCTCATCGAGACAATCCGGTTTGGTGGGTGATCGTTCCGTGAGTGCGCTCCAACTGTCTGCCATTGATGAAGCTTACGAGCGAATTCACGGTATTGTCCATCTTACCCCGCTGGTCGCAAACCGGAGTTTGGCGGACATGGCTGACTGCGATTTGGTGTTGAAAGCGGAAAATCTACAGCGCACGGGTTCATTTAAGATTCGGGGAGCCTTTAACAAAACGGCATTGGTGCATGAAAGCGCAGGAACCGGGGTAGTGACCGGTTCTTCCGGCAATCATGGGGCAGCCGTGGCATGGGCCGCACATTATTTTCACTTGAAATCCCACATCGTTGTGCCTGAGAATGCCTCACCCCAAAAAGTGGAAGCTGCCAAGAGTTACGGCGCAGAAGTCGAATTCTTGGGAACCACCAGTCAGGAACGGATAGACCGAGCTCGGGACATTTCCCGGGCCACCGGTCTATCCTTTATCGCCCCTTTTAACGACCCGGATGTCATGGCGGGCCAGGGAACAATTGGATTGGAAATCCTCCGTCAGCTGCCGGAAGTTGAGGTCATAGTGGTCCCTGTCGGCGGAGGCGGCCTCATATCCGGAATAGCCACCGCGGTCAAAGGGAAACGTCCGGATGTCCGAGTTATCGGAGTCGAACCGGTAGGTGCCCCCAAAGCCTATCAGTCCCGGCAACGCGGCCGCCTGGTGGTGCTGGAATCCACCAACACTATCGCGGACGGACTCAAAACTTTGTCCCTAGGCGAGGAAACCTATCCCATCGTTGAGCGGCTCGTCGACGACATCGTCTTGGTTGACGACGATGAGATCCGGCGTGCCATGCTTCTCTTGTTGTCTCGCCAAAAAATGCTGGCTGAACCATCCGGAGCCGCGACCTTGGCCTACGTATTACGAAAACCTGAAAGAGTTCGCCATCATAAAACGGTGGCTGTTATCAGTGGGGGTAATATTGACCCGACTACGTTATGCCAGTTGCTGAAATCGTCTTCTGCTGACGAACTTTGATGAAACCAGACTGTTGGGGAGGCGGAAGACCTTTCTCCACCTCCCTTGAGTGATCCGGACGCGCACGTGTGTGCCGGCACTGGCCTAGTTCAGGTTCGACCCGAAGAGCCCCTCACCCAGGCAGCGAGCTGGGCCTCATGGTACTGAGGCCCTCCCCGATCCGAAGAAATTAGTCCGTATTCGCGGCAATACATTTTTTATCGGCCGGCGCCAGATCTTCGTCCTTAAAAATCGCGCCGACAGGACAAACAGGAACGCAGGCCCCGCAGTCAATAATACAAGGCTCCGCGTTGATATACAGTTGCAAGACTGCGTTAAAGTCCGCATTCCCATCGAGCCCACTGAGCGGGATGAATTCCATCGACAGGGCACACCTCTACACCCGTTTGAGCCTTACCCACACACCGCCCGGTGATGACATAAGCCACGGCACAATCGACCCCCTCTATCCTCGCAACAAACGCAGATGTTTCCCAAACATGACAACGTAAAGACTATCTGCCGGCAAGGCCAGTCGGGCGAGCCACCCGCCTAAGCAGGCTCTCATCGTTACTTGTTGGTGCCGATCTTTTGTCATTTACCACCGCCCACCATGATGCTTTTGCGGATCCTTGTCGGCAATTGCCCACAATCCTGACCAGGATTATGGGAACGAATTGTGGAATCAAAATCGGAAGACGGCTGTCAAATCTGTTGCGATCCCCCGGCAGCTCGCGTGATTTCTCGAGTCGGGAATCGGGGTAGAGATACGATAACACGAATCGATTACATATCCCTATTATAAACCCGGTTTGTTCTTACCCTTATTCGGAACCTTGTGATTTCGCTGCCACCCACCACAATTCACCCTCGGGATTTTCATCCTGCTTTCAGGGCCATAATACCGCTCAAACTGTGAACGCTAAAAACAAAAAAATTGTTGTAACCGTTTGTTATTGGTGGGTTAGGTAAAGTTGGTGTCATCTGGTCATGGTGCAGATGAGTCTTCCAAAACAATTTGGCGCAGTGATTGGAAAGTCGGTCGCGACGCTCCAGTGATTGAAATTGGAAAGGCAGCCCAGTAACGGCGGGATTACGCATGACCACGATTTAGCGCATGTCAGCGTGATGGCGAAACCTCAGAAGCGGGTGGTCTTGTATAGGTAGGTGTCGACCTGTAATCGATACCGCGACTTGCTCAACCAAATCGCCCTGGGTGATCCCCGACCGATAAGCAACTGGGGACGCTGTGGTACGGACTATATTTGTTCTCTATTGTGGTACTGACCCGATTTGTTCATTCAATAATGCCTTCTATCGTGGTTTTGATTTTCAACTTTCTGAACCCGCCTGCCAGAAACGCATAATCTGGCGCAACGACATCATGTTACGATTTTCACATAAATTTTTATGATATTGCACCCGGAGGAGGGGATCGTATGTTAACATTTGTGAAACATTTCACACCGAATTGGTTCACAATCGGTATGGGAACAGGTATTACCGCGTTGGGAGCCTATTTATATCCTGGCGGTCCCCTGTGGCTTAAAGAGCTGGGTACCGGACTGTGGATGTTCAATACCGTCCTGGTGGGACTGCTGTTGATCGTGATGGTCTTAAAGTGGGTTTTCAACTGGAAGGGCTCCATCGCTATTCTGCACGATCCGGTACAATCCATGTTTTTAGGAGCGGTTCCTATGGCCTTAACCACCGTGATAAACGGATTTATCGACATGGGTCAGCCTTTTATCGGTCATAGCGCCCTGACTATTGCCATGATTTTACTGGCAGCCAACATTCTTATGGCTCTTGGCTCGGGTATTGTGGTACCCTTCATGATGTTTATTTCGCATGATCACCGCCTCGACAAACTGACAGGAATCTGGTTGATGCCTGTGGTTCCGGCCGAGGTTGCCGCCGCCAGCGGAGGCCTGCTCTTGCCTCATCTGGCCGGAATTGCCGTGCAAAAAACATTTATGGTCATTAGTCTGGGACTCTGGGCATTAAGTGTCCCCTTAGCTTTTCTTATGCTCGGATTTCTTTTTCTGCGACTCGCCGTGCATAAACTGCCCCCTAAGGAGATGGCGATCTCCACGTGGATTTCTCTCGGGACATTGGGAACCGGAATCATGGGACTGATTGGATTGGGAAAATCCCTCCCTGTCCTCTTCGGTTCGTTGGGGCATGCTATGGATGGCGCCGCAGTATTGGGTTCGTTTGCCTTATGGGGTTTTGGACTATGGTGGCTGGTTCTGAGCATTCTCATCACGATCCACTATGCATACCGCGGGCTGCCTTTTAACTTGGGCTGGTGGGGTTTGACCTTCCCCTTGGGAGTCTTTACCGGCGGTACCGATATGCTTTACGGGCAAGTTCACGTGGGACTCATTGCCGCTCTGGCTCATCTCTTCTACATCATGCTGGTTCTGTTTTGGGCCATTGTTGCCGCAAAAACAGTGCATGGAGTGCTCACGGGCTATCTCGGTCTGACCGGATCACCTAGACATCCTGTTCAGGTTTCTAAAAAAAGCGCACTGGGTTAAAATCACTCAAGACTCCGGCCGTAGCTTGAACCTTTGTCGCCAATCTTTTACGATCAGAGCAGTATACTAAAGAATTGACCGACAAAATTCAGGCAGGTGAATACATGACGGGGGTAACGATAGTGGTCCCGGTCTACTACGGAAGAGATTATCTCAAGCGGTGTTTGGAAAGTGTCAGACAGCAAGAAAAGGTTCCCTTGCCTATCCAACTCATCGCATTGGAGGACGGAACACCAGAACCTTACTCCAGCGAAGATATTGCGAGCCATTACCATGCAGAATATCACTATATCACGCACAATCAGGGGGTGGCCCAGGCCAGGCGGCTGGGGGCCAGCCTTTCTGTATTCGATGACGGCTTTCTTGCTTTTTTGGACCAGGACGATTATTGGTATCCCACCTTTCTCACTACCATGATCGAGGCTTTAACGGCTCATCCTCGCAGTGGGTTTGCCGTCAGTAATGCCCATATCGTCTTTCCAGAAGGAACTAAATACCAGTTATATCAAACCAAGGTCCCTTCTTTGCGACTGAAGGATCTCAAAATGTTCAACCATATTGTGACGCCTTCCCAGGTGCTCATGCGCCTCAACAACTTCCGGCGTACGAACTGGACAGGGCAACTTAGCACTCCGGGGGCTGACGACTGGTTGCTGTGGCTGTCCTTAACCCGTCATGGTTTTCCCGGAATATTTGTGCCGCTGACGTTAATGGCCTATCTGGAACACGATGGGGGCGCCCATCAGAACATCCCGAAAATGCGGCAAAGCGAGGCCAGTGTCGTAGAGGAATGGTTTCCCAAACTGGGTTTTTCGCGGTGGGACCAACGACGATATTGGGCGGGCGTCAACATTGAGCGATCATTGCATTATGCCTATGCTAAAAATTGGCGGCAGTTCTTCCGGGTGCTGTCGGACACCACAATAAAGGATCCTCCGGCGTCCTTGTCCGCTGCATGGTACCGCGTCGAACGGAAATTAAGACACTGGGTTTAGCTTGATACCCGACAAGGAGGAAACGTGTGGATAATCGCTTGTTGGTTTTTTTGGCCACGGCACGGGAAGGACATATAACCGGAGCAGCCCGGTTGTTAAATCTTTCGGTTTCGGCAGCATCGCACCAAATTGCCCAATTGGAACTGGAATTCGGCACCCCTCTTTTCGTGCGGGGAAACCGAGGGATGCACCTGACTCCAGCTGGACAGGTCCTGTTGACTTATGCCAATCAAATTGAAGCCTTGTGGCAAACAGCATATCGAGAAGTGCGACAAAAGGCCGAGGGCGAGCAATGGGTTCATGTTGCCGCGTCACATACCGTTACGGAATTTTTCCTCCCGGACCCCTTAGGGCAATTCCGGCGCACACACCCGGCGGTTCACATTCACTTAACTATGTCCAACAGCCAGGATGTGATCAGCCATGTGGAGACGGGGCAGGTCGATTTCGGCATTGCCGAGGGTAGTAGAGTAGGACACCGGAACTTACAGGTAACGAATTTGTGGCAGGATCAACTGGGCCTAATCGTTGCCCGTACGCACCCTTGGGCACAGCGCACAGAAATCACCGTGAAAGATCTTCAAAGTGTTGATCTCATTCTTCGGGAAGAGGGATCCGGAACCCGGGCCATTCTCGACAAGGCCCTCAGCCGCCACGGACTGCACGTGACAGATCTCCGCATCATGGCGGAGTTATCCTCAATCAGGGCAATTTTGGATTTGGTGCACCATAACATTGGGCTATCGGTAATGTCATGGATGACAGCAAGAAAGACCCCGGATGTCAGTTTTGTGCGCATTGCCGGGATCGAACTGACCCGACAAATTCATCTCATCCGGCGCCCTCAACCCCAGGAACGCAGTGCCATGGAAGACCTTATAAAAGAACTGGTCCGTGCATCCCATGAGTTCAACTCTCACAGCCCGAATACCCTCGACCCACTTACCGACTGATCCGTCCCGTCAGGCGAATTACCGCACAGCGTAAAAAAGTGTCAGCATCAGGACGCCAACGGTTCCGAAAACAATCCAACTCAAGTAGGCTGGGGTCGATCCCGACTGGGTTTTCCGGATCTGGGAAGACACGTAACGGACGGCTTTCAACAAGGGTAGATATCCCTGTTCCTCCAACCGGTAAATGACGGTGTGGCGATAAAATCTGACTCCGCCTTTATCATATCGGTGGCGTTTCAGTCCGAAAAACCCTTGAAATGCCAGCCTCAAAGGATGCACAAATCCTTCGGCGGTGAAGCTTTTTTGCGCTGTGTAATCCGGGGTCCCTCCAGTCCAAGGCTCGACAGTTCGCACACCGTGGCCGTGACGTCGACGCAGAATTTTTCTCAGACCAGTCACGATGAGAAACAATACAATGCCCATTAAGAATAGAACATAAGGGTCGCTAACCGAAAAACCCTGGGGATAAAATATCGTGCCCGGTGCACCCGGAGCTTTGATCAACGTTCCCCCGATATGCGTTAGAAGAGGAACCGTTTGAGGATGTGCGAACAACGGAGCAACCACGTACCGGCTGTTGTTTCCAAATATCGCATGACCTTGTCTGTTCAGCCAAGGGATTAGCCACGGCACACCAGGGCCAGCCGCCAAAACCGGCAGGAGGGCAAGAACATACCCGGTCATCTGAATGGCGGACATCCGGGGGAAATCGTTGTGACGGGATGCACGCCGTTTGGGTCCGAGAAATACAAATCCAAACCACCGTACGTAGGTTCCCACCCCAACCGCGGCGGCCATGGCTAGAAAAATTCCGGCGAGAAGAAACAGCAGGTGTATATTCCGCAAGATGCCAGTGGTACCGAGTGGTTTGAGTACCGACTCGAGGAGCAACCACTCTCCCACAAAACCTCCTAACGGAGGCACGGCAGCCAAAGTCGCGACGGCTACCGCCGCCACCATGCTCAGGCGGCGGTGTTCTTTGGCCAATCCTCCGATTCCATCAATGGTATGGGCAATTGTTTCCGTTTTTTCGGTAATGGCAAACAGGACGAACTTGGAAGCCGCATGCATAATCAAGAGAATCATGGCGGCGTCCCAGGCCAGTGTTCCAACGCTTGAGGAGAAATTCGCATGCTGTGCAATGTTCCAGATGCCCAGAGCCGCGAATACCAGTCCTAATATTTCCAAAGTGGAATAGGCGAGAATTTGTTTCACGTGACGCGATACTATGCTGTACAAGGCTGCCACGAAGGCTCCTGTCGTTCCCAACACAAGAAGAAGCACACCCCATGCCATTCCCGGATGAACCACATTTTCCACCGCTAAAATTCCCATCACGGCCAAGGCGGTAAAAATTCCCGAGAAAATACCGGCCACCGGTCCCGGCGCTTCAGGTTCCGCCAACGGCATCCAAATCATCACGGGGAACAACCCGGCTTTCACGCCAAACGCCAACAGCACCAAAACCATGACTGCCACTTTTGCCCCAGACGACATGGCGAGCGCCTCACGAGCCAGGACGGGAAAACTGTCTGTTACGAAGTGTATGCCAATGCCGTGTCGCGCCATAATTAAGGCCATGGCCAATAATAGCAGCAATCCACCCATTTCCGACAATACCAGCAGAACCCATCCGGCGTTCCATACCTTACGCGACCGGCGTGTCGTTACCAGTCCCAGATAGGAACTGAGGGAAATGAACTCCAATCCTAATAGGAGACTCAATCCGTCACCAGCCAAAAGAAAGAATCCCATACTCCCCGCCATCGGACCCAATGCCCACAAAATGCGCCGTTCCCACGGGGAGTGCCAAATCAGCATCCATGTGGCCATGAGCAGCAATCCACTCAAAAGGCACCACAGATCGGCCATCGGCAGCGGCGACAAATATAGTCCCGGAAAAGGCGCGGGCAATGGCAGCACAGACGGATGAAGCCGTCCCCCTGCGATTGCCCATCCCATAATCATCAATCCCAGTGCCATCGCCAGCACTTCAAAACGGAGCCATATCAACCCGGCTGTCCGGCCCATCCGGCTGATCAAGAGGCCAACCATCGGTCCCGCAATAGCGAGGGCAATCCACGCCTCAGCCCAAAACCTGGCGTTCATTCGCACTCTCCCCCTGTTCGAACGGATACGCCTCTACGGCCTCAAGCAGTCCCCGGAGAATATCACCGGGGGTGGGCGGACATCCGGTGATTTCCACCGTCACCGGCAAAATGTTTTGTACGCTCCCAAGTACGCCGGGAGCTCCGGCGAAAACATGCCCGTCAATCGCACATTGTCCGAGTGCCACCACCCGTTTAGGTGATGGCATGGCTTGGAAAACATGTTGCATCACCTCCGCCATGGATTCTGTCACGACTCCCGTCACGACCATGATATCGGCGTGACGGGGGGACGGAGTGAAAGAAAAGCCGAAACGGGAAAAATCATAGTCGGGTCCGGAAAGTAATTGAAGCTCTGATTCACATCCGTTACATGATCCCGCATCAAGATGTCTTACCGCCATGGCGCGGCGAATCGGTCCGGCATCGCGGCCTTCCTCTCCGACTCGGTGATTTTCTCCGCGTATGATCACATCCGGGTCGGGATGGCCCGGAAAACGTGTGGTCTTGGGCCCCTGTATCAAGTCTGACAACCAGCGCCAGTAAAACATGATGATGTCCTCCTCGTCCCACGAAAATTTATTGATCCCATCCCGATACGCTTAACAGAAAACTCGCGTCAATAATGGGAAAATCTTGAAGGATATTGCCATTGGCCATGGCTGGCGGCACAACATGCCAATTTCTGGCTGATGGGGTGGCCACCGCCAGGTGACGCACATGCTCCCCGGAAGAATCAAGCCAAACAGCATAGGCCAACATTCCCCGTGCGGCTTCAACCATTCCGACGCCAACACCCGTCCCTTCTGCCTTTCGGCTGTGATGTGTTAGAGGATGGGCATCGCGGGGAACAACCGGAAGTAGCCGGCGGACAATATTGATACTGGCCGAAATTTCCCGCGCTTTAACCAGAAAACGGGCATAGGCATCCCCACTCTCCGAGGTGGGAATAGAAAACGAGATGTCGTCATAGATCCCATAATCCCACACAGCCCGCACATCGGTCTTGCATCCACAAGCCCGTCCTACCGGTCCAACCGGGGCAACAAACTCCACAGTGGATTTAGGAATCCGTCCTGCACCGACAAGACGATCCAAAAATGACGGGGTTTTCAATAAACCGTTCGTGATTCTTTGGGCTTCCTCTCCTACCTGGATAATCTCCGGAGCAGCCCGAGTATCCACCTGAATTCTGTTATTCCCCAGAGCTCCCCGCAAATAGCGGTCGCCGAATAAGCGGTTGTTCCAACGCAAGATTTCTTCTTTTAAGTGAAGATAATCCATTTGCGCAACAACCAACCCGGTGGATGACGCCAAGATAGCCAAATCCCCCAGATGAGATGCCAAGCGTTCCATTTCCAGCGCCACCGAGCGGTAAATCCTGACCCCTTTGTCCATCACGCGACCTTGAGCATTTTCCACGGCCATCATAAATGCCCACTGGTGGGCAAACGAAGACGTGGCCGTCATCCGCTCCACCAATTCTAATGCTTTCATAACCGGTTTCCCCCGACATAATCTCGCAATATGACGGGGTTTCCAACCGTGTCGCAATGTCAAGTGCACAATCTCGTCACCCATAACCGACAAGTCATAGCGTAGGCTCTCACTGACATCCGCATGTACCGGCCCCAGAGGATACGTGAAGATGCCTTTGCCTCGCACCACCCGTTCGGTTCGCAAGGAGGGAACCCATGTTAAAGATGTGTCGCCGTGGGCTGATAGCTCCTCCTGCATGTGAATCCACTCGCCGATTCCCATGGCGGCCGGTCTGGGCACCTGGCGAGGATGCGCGATGCCCCACCATTCGTACTCCGACGACCCAGGCTGGCGGCCTAGACCCCACAATGTCTCGTCCGGTCCCTGGGTTAACAGCACCAGTACGACTCCTTCCTGCCGGCGCTGAAGAATACGGGCCACCCACTGGTCACTGTCTTGATTGGTCCATATTTCCTCTGTCATCCTCCTGCTCCTTTGCAGCAATATGTCCCGCCACTGGTGTTCTTGACACCCGGTCCAAGCCTGGGGTGCACCACGAGTCCAATTACGATGAAGTCTTGTAGTGCAAGATGGCAGCAGCTTGATGAAACATGTGAGGCACAAGACCTGGTAGGGCCAATCCGCCAACGACCACTAAGACTCCCAAGACCATAGACGGAAGAATCAGAGACCACGGTTCTTTGATGGCAGCTTTCCGGGTTTCCCCCGGTGTCATCAACCAACGGGGCATTTTGAGCGTAATCCCGCCAAAAATGGCCAAAAGCATCAGAATTGCGGCGATGGTCAGAATGATGTGCCCTGAGGCTATTCCGCCCATCAAAATAAGCCACTCACTCCAAAAGGGCGCGAAAGGCGGCAAGCCTACAATACTTGTTGCACCCAGTGCGAGTAATCCCCCGGTATAGGGAGTACTTTCCAGTAATCCCGAAGTCGCCGGAAGACTTGACAGTCCGTGATGGTAGGCGCGCACTGTTCCGGCATTGTAAAACAGAAGAGTCTTGTTGATGCCGTGAGTCCACACATGCAAAAGAGCCCCTAAAACCCCAATTCCTCCGAAACCCAGCCCCAACGCAATCAAACCGATATGCTCAACGCTAGAGTAAGCCCACAAGCGTTTGAGATCCTGCTGAAACGCAACGAAACTGGCTGCAATCACTAAGGAAAGGATCCCCAGCAGCAACAGAAGATCATGTGGCCAGAAACCCGGTACCGCGAAAGATGACAAGGTAAACAGCCGATCAAGGATTAAAACGGCACCCGCCAGCTTCACACCGGAAAGCAAAGCGGATACGGGAGCCGGGGCCTCGCTGTGAGCATCCGGAAGCCAAGTGTGAAAAGGAGCCAGCCCCGCCTTGGCACCATAACCAATCGCTGCCAGAAAGATGCCGGTGAATACCATCGGAGCATCCAGGGGAATGTGGCCTCGAGGCGGAGTGAGAGCCCATGCCCCCAAGTTTCGCCCGGTTCCCAGGACGATCAGAACCGTCCCCAAAAGCCCTGCCAGTCCTCCTGTCTCGGTCACCATTAAATACCGCCAAGCAGCTTCAAGCGCCGTGCGAGTTCTCGAACTTTGGACGAGATAAACCGAGGATAAGGTTGCGGCCTCCAAGGCGACCCAAAGCAGCAAATAATTAGCCAAAAGAGCCATGGCCATAAGGGATCCCACAAACACATACAATGCCACATAATAATGCTTCAAGTGCCGCGAATCCCAGGGATGCCAGATGCTCTCCTGCTCAATATAGGGACCGGAAAACCAAAGCGCAAAGGCTCCAAAAACGGTGGCGGTGATATCAAACCAATAAGCCAGCGCATCGACAGGGTGAAAAAGATGCCATAACGGGAGAAATAAGGAGCCGAGAAGGCAAACGATTACGAAGCCATTTAAGATGCGCAAATATCGTACCGGAAGAAAGTAAGCCACAATAATGGCCGCCATGGGAATACTTAACGGCCAAATATTTTCCAAAACTGTCATCCTTTGAGTTCTCCTGCTTTTCTGACGTCGACGGAATCATATTGTGAACGCATCAAGGCCATGTATGCCGTCAAAAGCAATGCCATGCCGATGGCTACGGCATCGACCAGTATGTCCGGAACTAAAGGAAAGGTCGTTATCAATAGGACGGCGAGCGAACTGGTGACAATCTCGAAATTCAACAGTCCCCATGCCTCGCTCCAAATCTCATAACGCAAGATCATTTGGAATAGCGCCACCAACCAAGTACCCCACAAGATGCTTTGCACCACCGGTTGATAGCCGTGAAGCTGTTGACCGACAAGGAATCCAAAAATGGTGACGGCCACAGTGATAATGAGAGCAAACGCCATCCCGACCGGGCTGTGGGCACTGTAGTCTCGTTCCACAACATAAGAACCGGAACGCATCACCCGTGGAACTCCAAAGGCTTTAACAGTCAAAACCAACCCCGCAGAGACCCATAAACCGTTCTGGTTCAGAAACAAGGCCAAAAAAGCCAGCAAAACGGCTTGCGTGAGAGCATTCAAACGATACAAGATTCGTGCTGAGCGGTTATTCTTAACGAGAATCATAATCACGGTAAAAACCCACATCGCAGAAACCGTAACCCGCAATACCAAAGTCTCGCTCATCGTCTCACCTTCCACGCCTGCTGTTGATTTTCGGCAATTCTCAGGAATACAGAGCTCCCAAATCTGATATCAAAGACAGCCGCCATCGGCGGCCAGCTCTTACCCAAGAGACCATGCCGCCGTGACAGCGCCCACAATGGCCAAGATGATCGCCGCGGTAATAAAGTCGACATTACGGATCAAGCGCAGTTTGGCAAAACTGACTTCCAAGGTCACGAGAAAACCAGCCGCCACCAAGATCTTTATCATCACCAACACCACCGCCAAAAGTACCGAGGTCCAGGTCAAAGATGTTGCCAGGCCCCAGGGCGTAACCAAAACATTGACCAAAATTACGTTAAGTACGGTAAATTTCATCCATCCGCCCCATTCATACAGCATCAGGTCCGGTCCGCTTGATTCGAATGTCCTTCCCGGGTCGATCATGGACAGTTCTTGAGCAGTCGAGGGATTGTCTACAGGGATATGACCGCTTTCGGCAATCAAAAACATAAACCATCCGGCAGCCACGAGAACATGGGCAGGACTGAACAACCATCGACTGGAAACTAATGTTTGGTTTACAACGAATGGTATAGTGGCATGGGCTGTCTGAGCCGCGATAAATACCAGCAACAGAGCTAAAGGCTCGGTAAAGGTGGCAATGAGCCGGAGCCGGCTCACCCCGAGCACCGGATACACACTCCCGCTATCGATAGCAGCCAACAGTAAAGCTACCCCTCCCCCGCTCAAAATCATGCCTCCGGCCAGCATATCCCCCATCCAGGCAAAGGGTAAGGGAAACGCTGTGAGCACGGGGATAAGCATCGTCACCAAAAGCGGGGCAACAAAATAGAAAATGGGGGCCCATTCTGATACCCATGAGCTTTCCCGGGTACGAATGGTTTCTTTGTTCATCCATTTTCTCAAATCACGGTAAGGTTGCCAGACAGGAGGGCCGTAACGCCCTTGTAGCCTGGCTTTGTAACGATCCATGAGACCTTTTAACAGAGGCGAAAAAAATAGGACAAAAAGAATCTGCATCAATTGCGCCAGGAACTGGTTGACCAAAATATCGTCCTCCCCGTGGGGACAGGAATACCAGACAAAAGTGATTCCTGCCAGAATAACACATCCGGCAGGAATCATTATCCGCAGTCAGTTACGGAGGTTTTGAACCAATGGTTCAAGGCGGAATCCATCGCCCTTTGGCTATAAGATTTCTATTGAGAACTGTCGTGATCGATATGTGGATCGTTTGTCTGATTGTGAGTATATTTCACAACGTTAACGGGGTCAATAGTGATAAGACCAGCATCCACCATCGAATCCAGCACCGGAAGAAACTGCTCTACATACTCTTTACTGTCTACGATTTCCACCACAACCGGCAAGTCGCTGGACAGATCCAGCAAATTGACAGTATGAATTCGGGATGTGGGGCCAAAACCCTCCAGAGCACGCATTACGGTGGCTCCGGCCATTCCCATTTCCCGAGCCTTCAACACGATAGCATGATAGAGCGGCTTGTGACGCCAACGCGAGTCTTCCCCGATAAAGATCCTTAGCCGCAGAGCCTCTCCCGATATTTTCACCGCCATAGGATCGTCTCCCTATTCAGTTGATATTTAATCCTATCATACTACGGTCGGCAGGCAATAAGCGCAACCGCAGGATACACCCCGTGTTTTGAGTGGGGTACGCCACACCTCCATTGCCACCCATTCGGTGCCGATCACAAAAGGTCCGATTTGCGCAAATTCTCCTGCCCCGCAAATTACCGGTTGATCAACCATAGACGAGACATTACGATTTTTCCAATTCCCCTCAATCTCACGCCTGCGCTTCCTTTCGCATCTCAGGCTACAACACATCCCTAAGATGTGCCGGATTCTTCCCCTTCTCTCAAAGAGATGAAACCGTCAACCTCGCAACACGCAGGAATAAATATTGTGGGGTCTTACCCTCTCAGCCTGGACACGTCTTAACGCGAAGGGAACCCGGTAACCAAAAGGACAGGTAAAATGAAGATCAGTGAATGAATTGTCCAGTTGGCATCCGGCCATGATCTGGAACCCACTCCTAGCTCACTCTTTATTTGGACCCGCAAGATGCTATACGAATGTTCAGAGTGCTGACGGACTTCTTGCTTGGAAAAATCGCCGCGCCGCATAACGGGTTTCAAAGCCATTCGTACGCAAGTTCGAGTGATTACAGATCATTCGAACGCTAGACGGCTCGCCGAGGATATGGCCCACCATGTATCGCTAATGGCTCGTTCTCAAGTGCTAACAAAGCGAGAAGCATAAGAAATGCTCCGAGCGGATTTAAAAATCATTTCTCGGCATACGCCCTTGCGAGTATTTACCCTTGTCATGACTCGCCTTCAAGGATGTTACCATATCAGCGTCTCGAGATGGATATGCTGCCCACGAGTTATAACGGCCGCATTCACAACGCTTTATCACACAAAGACCATAAATTTGAGGATGAACAGGCATGACAGTTTCTCTCATCGGCACACGGGATCCTCACAAATTGCCGATGCCAGAAATCATTGAAAATATGTCGGCTAGGATCATTTTATCGTCTTGACTTTTGGTAACTATAGAGGACACCTATCTATAGAGAACAAAGAAATGGAACGCACAACTGTACGTCCATCCGTGGAGTATATTCTGACCCACCACTATCTTCTTGACTTTGGTGATGTCATGGTAAGGTGCAAATGTGAGGCGGGAATGGGGGCGTGGTCTTTGATTACCATGATGTCGAGGCCCATAAAAATCGGTGGGACTATCTTTATTGCACTAGAGGAACTTTCCTAGTTAGTGATGGCACACGACGGGAAACCCGCTAGGAGCAATGATTTGGGGGTTTCTCACGTATTATACAACTTACCGCCCTGCAAGGAGAACTGGGCGAGTGACTTCGAGATCGTGACAAGGACTCCTAATCCCCGTCTCACGCGGCATTCGCAGACTTGTTATCGACAGCTTCGGATCCCCTATTTCGACGATGAACACCGTAAGTAGGAAACTCCCGCTAGAGGAAAAAGAGCGATTCACGCACCTTCAGCCCCCATGTGAACAGAGGCCGGGAATTCCCGGCCTCTGTTCACCAACCAAACGTACGAGTTGCGCCATAAGCCGAGTTCTGTCGTGGATGACCATTTATCTTGGACATCAGTTGCCTGATGCCTCCAGCGACCTACCCGAACAGTCAGCGAGCAACCTCATCCTGCCCCTATTCGGTCTTGCTGCGGGTGGGGTTTACCAAGCAAGCCAGTCACCTGGCTTCTGGTGCGCTCTTGCCGCACCGTTTCATCCTTACCAGGTTTACGCCTGGCGGTTTGTTTTCTGTGGCACTTTCCTTAGGGTCGCCCCCACTGGACGTTATCCAGCACCCTGCTCTGTGCAGCTCGGACTTTCCTCAGATGTCGCCTTTCGGCCTGACACCCGCGGTCATCTTGCCAACTCGCGCCTGGAAAATATATTATCACCCCAAAGACGCTGACAGTCAAGCACTGGTTATTGGGCAATATGTCATAATTTGCGGCGAAGCTCCTCCATCGCCTCCACTGCCAATCGGTCCGCCATTTCATTCAATGGATTCCCGCTATGGCCCTTGACTTTGTACCAGTCGACCTTTCGCTCCGATACCAAAGCCAACATACGACGCCACAGATCTTGGTTTTCCACTGGTTGGCCTTTAGCGTTTCTCCACCCCCGTTTTTCCCATCCACCAAACCAGTTTTGTTTAAAAGCATTAATCACATATGCGGAATCACTGTAAACCGACACACACGCACCTTTTGGTGTATGTTGCAAGGCCTCGATAACGGCCGTCATTTCCATACGGTTGTTGGTCGTGTGCGGTTCCGCCCCAGAATAGGCCGAACCCCCTTCAAAAAGACAAGCCCAACCCCCTGGTTGCCCCCCGGGCGCCTGGTTGTTCGCACACGCTCCATCTGTGTAGACTCTATAGGTCATTCCCAAGGTTTTTTTCTTTCTCCCCATAATTTCTGCAATCCTGGGTATAATAACTCACCAGGTTGCTTTATATCGACTGAAATCTGGTTCCGGGCCAAAGCTACGCGTGAGGTCCAGGAAATTTTCTCACAATGAACTGTAGGCGGATGGTTCTTAATAACCGACTCCAGCAGTTCGGCGCGATCTTCGATGAACCACCACTCTCCTTGTTTGTCGCAATAGGCTTGGGATATGCCTAAGCGATTTTCCATTGCAATCCAGTCATAAGCAGGCTCTTCATATGGATGCGCCGCCACAATGGCCTTTTCCACCACATCTTGGTACCACCGTGGCACCACCACTTCTAAGCGCATTTCCGACTCCTGATTTAATGTTCCCACTGTTCCCAAAAACGGATGCGTCCCGTCTTCGGGCCAAAAGGTTCCCGTTCCGGCAGCGGCAAAGCTGCACCGGGAATAGTGCCCCACGTGACCTGCCCCGGCTTCCCACAGCGCCTCGCGTAATGGCTCCAAGTGGGTTACCGGCACGTAAGTAATGCATTTATAAAAAGGCGTAATGAAAAAAAGCGGTCCGGCCGCTTCTCCGAGGTTTAAGGCCCTTAAAGCCCGCAACCGGCCAAATGTTCCTAGCGCCGGAGCCGCCTCACAATTGTCCCAAATTTGCAAGGAAAAACCCTGCCCAGAATCCTTGATTGCGTCGTAAACCAAACAAAAGCGCACGTCATCAATTCCCGGCCCTAATGAAAGCGGTACGTGTTGAATATCGGGGCCCAAATAATCCTGGATCTGCTCAAGTGTCAGCATTCACATCACCTCAGCGTAGTAAGAAGAGCGTTTCGTTCCCGTTGCCAATCATCCCACATAGGGCATTGGGCAGTATGATGCCCAAGACTTTGATTCAATTGGGCGAGACGGCTTCGAATCAATTGCGGGTACAACGGAGAATCCAGAAATTCACTGGGAAACCACTCGGAGAACAGACCTGCACCGTTGTCGGCATTCCTCTCGACCCACCACATCCCGTATAATTTACCGTGTTCTTGCACCAAATCGGCCTGCCTAACGAACCACGACTCATTTTTCAAGTAGCGTCTCATACGAAACAAGCCCTGCATCGGCTGAACAATAAATGCGGGAATGCGCCTAAACTGGGAATCTTGTTGGACGATGCGTTCGATAGCCCTCGGGCCCATTCCCGCCACCACGGCAACGTCAATGGCCACGTCCATGGCCAATAACGGTTTGAGTCCGTCGCCCAGAATCGGGTCAATCTGTTCAAAAGTTTTCGTATACTGCACAAGTTCCTGCCATCCGCTCACAGTTTTTTCCGTAGCCAGAACCCGGTGCCCTTGGTGCGCCAAAGCTCTTGCCAAGCGACCCTGCCCCGATCCAATATCGGCCACTATGCGGTAGGACCGGCACCAGTCAAGAAGGATGGCGAGCCGTTTCTCTAAGGGCGCCATACTCCTCCTTTCTTTGCCGGTCGCCGGAGCATAGCTTCCTATGGCATTCCAGGCACAAAGCAACATAATTCGTCTCGCCGATTTCTACTTGATGTAGCGAGGGCGATACACGGTGAGAGATGAAAGCCGGTTTATCGTGACAGGAGCTGCAAGTTGCATGGAGTTTCACCACATCATCGGCGAGACACATCAAATCTCCCATAGAGCCAAAAGGTTGTTCCAGATAATCCATGTCCAGCCCTGCAATCAAGACACATCGCCCTTCATGCCTCCATTTTTTTACCACGTCCACAATATGAGGAGAAAAAAACTGGGCCTCGTCGATGGCTATTATCTCAGACAACAGTTTGTGCCGAATAGTACCGAATGAAAATTCGTCCGTTCCCAAGGCAAACAATTGCACACCGCTCTGGTCATCCATCGCCATAACTCGGCCTTGAATATCACGCGGACTCTGTCGTTCCGCTATCCTGGGGTAACAAACATCCACTGGGTTTCCCGACGCCCTGGCTTTATCGATTTGGCAAATCAATTCCTGCGACTTTCCCGAAAACATTCCACCCGTAATGACGCGTATAAATCCAGCCACAAAAAGTCCTCCTCGCATAATAATACGAGATCGATTCCCAAAACTCCTTC
>PXYT01000008.1:86872-87957 GCA_003023725.1 Sulfobacillus benefaciens
TGCTCGGGGAGCCATTTTTTTGGGCCCATAGCTCAGTGGTAGAGCTGCCGGCTCATAACCGGTTGGTCGGAGGTTCGAATCCTTCTGGGCCCACCAGTTGACGCAATATGTAGGGTGCATTAAAATAGAATTCTGCAATTAGGGCGCGTAGCTCAGTGGTAGAGCGCTTGCTTCACACGCAAGAGGTCACAGGTTCGATACCTGTCGTGCCCACCATTCAAACCCTTATCCCCCAAGGCTTTCCACGATTTAGGGATTCCCGTGTAAGCGATATATTCCCGGCTGATCACCAAGGTGATCACGCCATCTTCAATACGAGGTGATCGCATGGCAAGCGGTAATATTCTCAAGCGCGGTCAGCAGAAGTACCTGGTCCGCATTCCCTTGGGTACGGATTCCACGGGCAAGCGGCGCACGTTGACCAAAACCATTCACGGCACGAAAGCGGATGCCGAAAAATTTGTGCGCGAAAAGTTGCGTGAACGGGACATGGGCACGTTGCCTGTCCAAGCCACTGAGAAATTTGGTCCCTATGCCACACAATGGCTGACCTTGCATAGGCCCCACCTCGTCCGGCAGACACAAAAGCATTATACCTACATTGTGGACAAGTTATTGATTCCTTCGTGGGGATCAGATCGCCTCACGGCCTTGACGCCCAGCCGTCTCGAACAATTTTTGTTTGATCTCCGTGAGCAACGAGGACTCCGCACGGCGCAATATACCCGTATGGTGTTGCGCCAGATTCTCCAACGGGCCGTCCGCGACCGGATTCTAGATCAAAATCCACTGGATGAGGTCCATCTGCCTCGTGAGAAAGCCCCGCAATTTTATGTTCTCACACCGCCCGAACGCGAGCGGTTTTTGGCGGTGGCCAAGAGCTGGCCGCATTATGGTCCCTTTCTGGTGACACTGTTTGTCACGGGTCTGCGGCCCAGTGAAGCCGTGGCCTTGCGGTGGACGGATTGGGATGCCACCACCAACACCTTACACGTCCGGTGGACACTGGAAAAAGTGCGGGGAGAATGGACGTTCAAAGATCCGAAAACGGCGTCCTCCCGTCGCGTCGTGGCCTTGCCTCAATG
>PXYT01000080.1 GCA_003023725.1 Sulfobacillus benefaciens
CTCGGAGAGACCCATGTTTGGGCGGGGGCAACGCGGCTGGGGTTCGTGGTGGTGGAGTCCGTATCCATTCATACCCACCAAGCGTTTCGGCCTGATCTCCTAACGGCACGAGTGAACTCCAAATGGGCCGTCTGCGAAAGGCCACAGGAGGTCCGACGCATCGTACCCAGAATCCCGGCCACGAAGAAATCCACCAACGCGACAATGATCAGGGACGGTCGCTCGGGAAAACACAGGAGCCGCCAGGAAGTGGCCGGTTTGGGTCGTGGTGTGTTATCATCGAATTGAGGAGTCTCTTCACAAGACATACCATTGTGGGTATTAATCTGTCTCCGACGGAATAAGCTCGGATCGCCCGCCAGGAACGCCATTTTCGAGAAACACAACTGCCTCTTCTACCTTACGCGATCAGCCGATGATAGTCCATATGCCGTTCTCGATGAAGACGTTGCCCTCGCGAGCGTTCCATTTGGCTAGGAACTTTTGTCCCTGCTTTTTCCACCATTGTTTCACTCTTTGTCCTCCTTAGGTCCGCATTATCACGCTGCGGTATTCGCAGAATAACAGGAAGTATTTGGAGAATTCCTACCCAATTTGTTTACCAGGTTTTTGACCTGGAGACGTCTTGCCCTCATCATTAACGAAAATCTGTACGCTGCCCTTTCTTTCATACGGTATCGGATTGGCTTTGTGGGAAAAATAAACGCAAGATGTGAGCATGTTCCTAGCAATTTGTTCCCGGATACGGTTGACAATGTCACGATTTTCTTCAAAATATACCCTATGCGGTATATTGATTCCGGATGCGTCACTGAACGCCAAACGCCGCACCAGGGTCAATAAATCACTAACATGTCGAGGAGTTGATGAGTTGTGGCTATTTTGACGGCAGAAGAATTCGTATCTCAGGTTCAGCAAGGTCTTGCGTTATTTCTCGACATTACCCCACCTCAGGTCTATAGTAAGGGACATCCTGCGGGGGCGTATAACTTCCCCTTTCACCGGCGCGGGTGGGGTGATGAGCTCAAACGGGCCTTAAACGGACAAAATCCCCCCGTTGGTCTTTTTGCCAACGATCCCTCCACCATCGAAGCCGCCGTTGTCAACGTGGAACAAGCTGGATTAACCGTGGTATTCACGTGGGATAAAGGACTGCAAGCATGGCAAGAATCTAAACTTCCGGTAGAACGTGTTGTGGATCTTACAGTTGATGAATTACGCCAAAACCTCGACCAATACGTTGTTATCGATGTGCGTGAAGCTTACGAGTTGCGCTCGGGCAAAGTGCCTGGTGCTCTTCACATTCCGATGGGGCAAATCCAACATCGTTCAGCCGAGCTCGATAAGAATCGCAAGTATGCCATAATCTGTCAGTCGGGTTCACGCAGTTCATCCGTCGCAGCATGGATGTCGCAACAAGGATTTGATGTGGCTAACGTTGTTGGAGGCATGTCCCTCTGGATTGGAGCGAGACATCCTGTAGAGCGGCCGTAAATTCGAAACCTTACCGTTCCAGCTAGTCCTCGGAACTCCACACAAAGAAACCGGTTAGGCGAGGATCTAGCCGGTTTCTTTGTCATTAAAGTTTTTCGACCTCAAAATTCTCCCTGTCCCCGGAAAGGGGTCTATTTAGGCGTGAGGATGTAATGCCTTGTATACGGCAAGGTTCAATTCCATCACGTTAATCCGGCTACGTCCAATAACGCCGAACTGTGGTCCTGACACATGCTGATCGATCAATCGTGTCAAAAATCCACGGCTAAGTCCCGTGGCGCGGGAAACCCGGGGAATTTGAATCAGAGCCGACTGAACGCTAATGTCCGGATCCAAGCCTGATCCTGAACTTTCTACCAAACTGATGGGAATTTGTGAAACTCTGAGACCGGGAATACTGCGTTGCAATGTTTTAATACGAGATTTCACATGCTCCAGCAACAATTTGTTCGTCGGCCCCAAATTACTCGGGGTTGAGGCGTACGGGTTATACGGTGGGGTCGTGGCAGATGGCCTTCCCCAAAAATATTGCGGCTGATGATAGTACTGTCCTACGTGTAAAGACGCCACAATCCGGTTCCCCAGCTTCACAGGGGAGCCATTTGCCTGATAGGGAAAGAGCACTTGGCTAATGCCCGTCATCACCAAGGGATACCCGAGCCCGACAAGCAGCCACGTGCCAAGAGTGACACCGAGGATGGAACGAAGCCATTTCATCGCATTTTACCTCCCCTTTTAGGCTCTAAGGCCTTAAGCCAACCCGAACAAACCTAAAATACGATCTATACCCCAAATCCCCACAAAGGGGATAATGACACCCAATACTCCCCAATTGAAGATATTGCGGGCTAACATTCGATCCGCAGTTTCCGCACGATATTTGACCCCTTTAATGGCAAAAGGGATCAGAGCGGGAATAATGAGGGCGTTAAATATCAAAGCAGACAGAATTGCTCCATGTGGTGTTTTCAGATCCATGATGTTCAAAGCCCGCAGTCCCGAGAGTTCCGGAATCACGGAAAACATCGCAGGAATAATCGCAAAATATTTGGCTACATCGTTCGCAATGGAAAAGGTTGTCAGAGAACCCCGCGTGATTAGTAACTGCTTCCCCACCATCACCACGTCCAAAAGTTTGGTCGGATTGGATTCCAGGTCGATCATGTTTCCGGCTTCTTTAGCCGCCATCGTTCCGCTGTTCATAGCCAGCCCTACGTCCGCTTGGGCCAAAGCCGGTGCATCATTGGTCCCGTCACCGGTCATGGCCACGAGTTTTCCTTCAGCCTGCTCTTTCTTGATAAGAGTGATTTTGTCTTCTGGCTTGGCCTCAGCCATGAAATCATCCACGCCGGCTTCTTGTGCGATCACCGCCGCAGTGATTCGGTTGTCTCCCGTAGCCATGACTGTACGGATGCCCATGGCGCGAAAATCAGCAAACCGTTCTTTCAATCCCGTTTTCACAATGTCTTTCAACCGGATAATGCCCAAAGCCTTTCCGTCAACTTCCACGGCCAAAGGTGTACCACCGTCCTTGGCCACAAGTTCAGCATTAGTCTCCAGTTCACTAGGGGGGTTTTGCACGATAGCCCGGATAGCGCTAACGGCTCCCTTCCTGACTTGTCGTCCATCAGCCAAATCGATTCCACTCATGCGCGTATGAGCCGAAAACGGAACCGGTTCACCTTCAAAGGTTGGAAGCGTGTCAAGGTGGAGCAGTTTTTGGGCAAGTTCCACCACGGACCGTCCTTCCGGGGTGGTGTCGGCCAATGACGAAATCAGTGAGGCCTCTGCCAACTCTTCAACCGCTATGCCGGGAACCGGAAGAAATTCCGTCGCCATCCGGTTGCCTATTGTAATGGTACCGGTTTTATCCAATATGATTGTGTCGATATCTCCGGCCGCCTCTACAGCGCGCCCGCTTTTAGCCACAACGTTGACCATGGACACACGATTCATTCCCGCTATTCCGATAGCCGACAATAAGGCACCTATCGTCGTTGGAATCAAACAAACCAGCAAGGCGACCATAGTCGTAATGTTAGCCGCATGAGGGCCATAAAACCGTGCAAGCGGAACGAGGGTCACCACAACCAGCACAAAAATCAGTGTCAACACACCCAATAAGGCCGAGAGGGCAATTTCGTTCGGCGTCTTCTGCCGTTCCGCTCCTTCGACCAATGCAATCATCCGGTCCAAAAAGGTTTCACCCGGGTTAACCGTGATTTCTACGATCAGCTTGTCAGACAAGAGCACGGTTCCCCCGGTCACCCCATCATCTTTGGCTTTGACTACAGGCGCCGACTCTCCGGTTATGGCTGATTCGTCGACAGACCCCACTCCTTCAATGACCACCCCGTCGCCGGGAATCGTATCGCCGGGCTCAACCACCACCTTGTTTCCCCGTGACAATTTCGAGGACTCCACGGTCAATGTGCTCCCGTCCGCCTGCAAAACCCGGGCGCGTGTTGAAGATTTTGTCCTTCGTAAAAAGTCTGCTTGAGCACGTCCGCGGGCTTCCGCATAAGCTTCTGCAAAGGTTGCAAACAATATCGTCACAAATAGAATAACCGCCACCATGGTATCGTAAGCCTTGGCTTTGGGGGTCTTGTCGACAAAGTCCAGCCACACAACCACGGCTGTTCCAACCTCGACCACGAACATTACGGGATTATGGATCATTTCGCGCGGATCCAGTTTGCGAAACGTGTCCTTTAACACCGAACCCATGTAATTGCGTGATGAATGAGTCTCTTGGACTGCCAAGGTACCTTACTCCTCTCCTTAACCTGGTTTTCGAGGGTCTAGAACAAATGGTGAGCCATCATCAGATAGTGCTCGGCAATGGGACCCAAGGCCATTATGGGGAAGAAGGTGAGGGCATTAAGAATCATTATGGCGCCCCACAAGATCCCACCAAACAGAAAAGTGTCCGTTCTCATAGTTCCTGAAGATTCGGGAACTGAACGTTTATTCAGCAAGGACTCACCGACAAACAACATGGCCACAATCGACCCGTAGCGTCCGATAATCACAACAATGCCAATGGCCAGTTCATAAAAGGGCAGCGCCGCGCCCAGTCCGGCAAACGCCGAACCGTTATTGGCCGCAGCGGAACTGAACCCGTAGATAATCTCGCTGAGACCTTGAGGCCCGGGATTAAAGATCCCCTGCAGCCCCGCCGGAGAAGATACGGCAATGGCACTCCCCACCAAAATCAGCAACGGATGAATGAGGAAAGCAATGGAAGCTAGCGTCACTTCTTTGGTTTCAATTTTCTTGCCTAAAAACTCCGGAGTGCGCCCCACCATTAACCCCATGAGGAATACGGTGATAATCACAAACATTAGCAAATTCAACAGTCCGACACCCTTGCCCCCGAAGATCATGTTTAAAAACATCCCGAGAAAGAAGCTCAAGGACGAAAGTGGAAGGTAGCTGTCGTGAGCACTGGCCACCGACCCCGTAGTAAAAGACATAGTCGATGTTTCGAATATACTGGTTCCTCCCAAGCCAAACCGCAATTCCTTCCCTACCATGTTGGCATGGGTATGTAATCCCAACGCATTGATAATCGGATTTCCCGCAGCTTCCGGAAAATAGATCAAAGCCAACATGCCCACAAAAAACACAGCCGCAACCCCAACAAAGGTCCACGCGGTCTTCTTGTGTCCTGTAATAACCCCGAAGGCGTAAAAGAACGCCACAGGCAAGAGACCCATGGAAATGACCTCCACAATGTTGGAAAAAGCGGTCGGATTTTCCAACGGATTGGCACTGTTGGCATTGGTAAAGCCGCCGCCATTTTGCCCTAAATGTTCAATAGCCTCAAACGAGGCAATCGGACCTCGCGGAACTGTCTGAGCTTGTCCTGCTATACTGTGGAGATGAAGATAGGGAGCCAACGTCTCTGGGACACCCTGCCCCACAAGAATTAACGTTACTATGATGGCCAAAGGCAATAGCAAACGCGTGACCATCAAAGTGAGATCCACAAAGAAATTACCGATCTTCTTTCCACTAACCATTCGCAGAAAGGCAATCGCCGCAGCGCCCCCAGTTGCCGGTGTCACAAACTGAAGATAGGAAAGGACGGCGAACTGAGAGAAATAAGACATGGTGCTGCCGCCCGCGTAAGCCTGCCAGTTGGTGTTCGTCGTAAAACTGGCCGCGGTATTAAACGCTAACAGAGGATTAACATCAGGAAAATGCTGCGGATTAAACGGCAAAGCCCCTTGGATGCGCAACAAGATATATGCGCCCAGGGCCCATGCCATGTTGGTCAAAAGCAGTGCCATGATATATGTTTTAACGCTCATCGTACTATCTCGGTCAACGCCGACCAGCCGGAAAATACCATTTTCCAGGGGTCCCAGGACCCTGTCGAGAAATGTCGGTTGGAACGTGAAAACCTGGACGATATAAGTCCCAAGCGGTTTTATGGTTAACGCAAAGACGGCAAAAACGACGACCCAGGTGATAATCGTTTGAATTGACACCCGTTACCCTCCCTAGACCTGCTGATTGCCCAGAGCACCCCTGGGGTGTTGAGCTGATGAGATGGCCTCTCTCAAAATTTCTCGGGGCGAATTATCACATACAGCAAGTAGATCATGATTATCACGGAAATACCCAATAAAATCCAGTCCACGGTTCTACCCCCCGCGTCTCATTATCACAATTTGCTCAGTAACTCGGCAAAATATAACAACCCAGCAAATAGCAAAACTGTTAGTGCGAGCATTTCCACATCCAGCATCGCCTTACCTCCCGCTACAGTCCCTTGCGTCTTGCAAATGATACCTTAAATTTTAATTTTAACCCCGTCGCCGTAAACAAATCCGTAAAAATGACATCATATTTATAAAAATCCCATAAAAATCACCTCGATTCAACAGAAATAGTCCGATATGGTAGAATGACTTTGTACGTTTGTTGCTAATTGCTAATACTGTAGGCTGAATAAGAGGTTCACCCGATGGCAGGTTCACCGCGTCAACGTCATAATATACCCTTGCCATGGTCGTGGCGATTAACCGCCACTTTGTTGCCCATGGTCGGAGTGGTATTAACCGTCTTGTTCTTCCAAGTTTATATTGCACCACAAATATCCAAAGGTTGGCGATATCCTTTTTTAACGGCGATGTTGTTAGTCGGCACCGGCCTTTTCTCTTGGGTAGTGTTTGGTATTTTGTCCCAACAGCAAAGTGCCATATTGTCGGCCAATCAGCGCCTGGAAAAACAGCGTGATGGTCTCAACGCCTTACGGGAAGCCTCTTATGCCATGACAACGGTAGGCGTGTGGACTGACATCGTCCAAAACGTCGTGGACGTGGCCACGCGGCTCACTGGGGCCCGATATGCGGCTTTGGCCGTCCTTGAAGACAATGACAGTTTCACAATACACCAGTTTTTCACTTCTGGCCTCTCCCAGGACCAAATCGACAAAATTGGGCACTACCCTACAGGCGAAGGCCTTCTGGGTGAAGTCATACGCCATAGGCGTCCCATCCGGCTTCAGCGCTTGCAAGACCATCCCGCATCTATCGGATTTCCTCCCAATCATCCAAAGATGGAAAATTTCCTTGGTGTGCCGTTGTTATATCAAGCACAGGTCATGGGTCATCTCTATCTTACCGAAAAGGAGGGGGGGTTTACTGCCGACGACCAAGCCATTGTCGAACTCTTTGCCCGACAAGCCGCTGCGGTCATTGCAACCGCTAAATTTTACCAAGAACGTGAAGTGTTTGCTACGTTAAAGGAACGAGAGCGCATCGGACGCGACCTGCACGACGGAGTTTTGCAAACTCTCTATGGCATCACCTTGTCCTTAGACAACTTGGTGGACAGTCATGACAATCTAGATCAGGAAACGGCGACGGAGCTTACGCGGGTGAGCGAAACGTTAAGCTTGTTAATGACCGAAATCCGGTTTTTCATCCAAAGTTTAGAGTCCTCAGCCATTGATCTGCGCATTGCCCTTACCGACATGTTGCGCCGCCTCGGCCCCACGGATGATATTTCCATGACATTTTATGATGAACGGTATCTGGAACTCCATCCCGAAAGAATTCACGACCTGTTGTTGAGTATCCAGGAGACTGTCTCGAATGCCCGCATCCATGGCCATGCCAAGCGAATTTTTATTGAGTGGACCAGTACCGACGAATATTATCAAGTCAAGGTCCAGGATGACGGGGTGGGGTTTGTATATCATCCCGATACCACCCACACCCATTTCGGAATCCGCAATATGACCAAACGCATCGAAAGATGGAAAGGGAGCGTTCGCATCGCCAGTCAACCCCATCAAGGAACCACTGTTACGCTGACCATTCCATGGCTATAATAATATTAGTTTGTTTCGTATAATTGGTTAAGGGGGCTTAATTGATAATGCCCAATGATAATCCAATCCGCGTAGCCATTGTGGACGACCATGAAGTGGTTCGAATTGGACTGCGTAACATGATAGATCGCCAGGAAGACATGAAATTAGTACAAGAATGGGATTTGGGCAAAACAGCGATTGAACAAATTCCCAGCCATGTCGACGTTGTGGTGTTGGACGTGAGACTGCCTGACATTAATGGGCTTGAAGTTTGCCGCATTCTCAAGTCCAAGGATCCCCATCTTCAAATTATTATGCTCACATCATTCGGCGGCCAGGATTTGGTCGTAGATGCAGTGAACGCGGGCGCTTCGGGTTATCTCCTCAAAGAATCCCGCGGACGTGCCGTTATTGACGGTATTCGTACCGTGGCGCAAGGAGGAGCATTGTTTGGACCGGAAGTAACATCCCAGTTGCTAGATCGGCTAAGAAACCCTCAGACCACTGTGGACCCCGTAGCCACGTTAACGGCTCAAGAGCAAAAAGTTCTTGAACTGATTGCCCAAGGACGCACCAATAAGGAAATTGGTCAATTAGTTTTCTTAAGCGACAAAACGGTGAAACATTACGTTAGCAATATCCTGAGTAAACTAGGCTACGCTCGCCGTTCAGAAGCAGCTGCCCACTATGCCCGGTATATCGCCCAAGAAAATACAGAACAAAACCCCAATTAATCTTGACGGATTTATTCACATTTCTTATTGTTAGAATCAATTAAAAGGTACTCTTATGGAGAGTGGCGGAGGGACTGGCCCGATGATGCCCGGCAACCGATCGTATGGTTATGGTGCCAATTCCTGCAGCCGCGTGCTGAGAGATGAGAGGCCGACGATTGGGCCGGCTTTGCTGGCTATTTTTTTATGCTTGGAACGGTTTAACCGACATTCCGAGCCAAAGGAGGACCAAACCAGAAATGGATAATAACGAATGGGCTATCGAAACGTTGTCAATCCGCGCCGGATATCAACCGGACGTCGGAACTTCCGCTATCGCCGCTCCCATTTATCAAACCGTGGGGTATGCTTTCCAAGATACTTCGCATGCGGCACGACTATTTAATTTGGATGAACCCGGCAATATTTACACCCGGATCATGAACCCAACCACAGACGTTCTTGAAAAACGTATCGCAGCGATGGAAGGCGGAGTCGGAGCCGTAGCCTTCTCATCCGGCATGGCAGCTATTACCGCCGCCGTCCTCAATCTCTGCCGCGCCGGCGACGAACTAATTGCCTCTACCGCATTGTACGGCGGCACGTGGACTCTTTTCACCTCGACCATGGTCGATTTTGGAGTAACGGTGCATTTTATCACCGAAGCTCAGTTGGATGAGGCCGAGGCATTGATTAATGAACGCACTCGTGGGGTCTTTGTCGAATCCATTGGCAATCCCGCTCTCAATGTCACGGATATGAAAGCTTGGGCTGCGTTCGCCCATCGACATCAGCTTCCTTTGCTTGTAGACAACACTTTTCCGACGCCTTATCTCGAACGCCCCTTAGATCACGGAGCCGACATTGTCATCCATTCCATGACCAAATGGATCGGTGGACACGGAACCACACTAGGCGGCATAGTGGTCGACGGTGGCCATTTCGACTATAATACGGACAAATTTCCACAATTTTCTCAACCGGACCAAAGTTACCACGGACTCGTCTTCGGCGAGCAACCAGCGTGTTATGCCCTTCGTCTTCGCGTCAAGCTGCTCCGCGACACCGGGGCGGCGCTTTCTCCCTTAAGCGCGTTTTTGATGCTGGTGGGTCTGGAAACCCTTCCCGTCCGCATGAAAGCCGCATGTGAGTCGGCGCTGTTTTTGGCTCAGAAATTGCAGAAACATCCAAAAGTCAGCTGGGTCAATTACCCAGGTCTCGAACAGAGCCCCAGCCATGGCCTGGCAAAAATTTACCTCCGCCCCGCACATTTCGGGACCATGCTGAATTTTGGAGTCGTTGGCGGCAGGGAAAATGCCGAACGGGTCATCAACCGACTGAAATTATGGCTTCTGGTCGCTAATGTTGGTGATGTAAGGTCGATGGCTATTCATCCCGCCTCCACCACACATCAACAATTATCTCCCGACGAACAGCAACTGGCGGGGGCAGGTGGTGATTTAGTCCGCTTGTCTGTGGGCCTTGAAAATGCCGAAGATCTCTGGCGAGACTTGGAACAGGCACTCGAATCGACTGACCCCGATTAACTCGTTACCGTGGCGAGAAGATAACTTCGCGGTGTCGCGAACGTAACCATGAATGCTCAAAAATGAGGGCATTCCGCACCGTCATTGAATACCATTCGTTGAGCTTTTTCGCAATTCCCAAATTTACGGTGTGGCTACCTTACAGGTCGGGGGCATCAAAAGCCACACCGTATTACTGATTTTATGGGCTCTACTTCGCGATTGGAACGGGGTTTTAGAATATTTGCTTACCCGCACCCTTAAAGGTGCGAGAATCACCATTGTAAGCTGTCCCATTTGTTCGACGCGGCTTATCGCCCAGCGCGATTTTGTGGCAACAATATTGAGTTCACGCAGAGAATAGAGTCGACCCTCATCTGTTTTCATATGAACCTCAAGGGCAAACAGTCTGGTTGGCACACCCAAATCCCGTTCCGTCATCACCACTACCATTCGCCCTCGAGAACGAATCTCCCGTCTTATGTGTTTAAATAGCGTAATGACTGTGTCGAGCGGAAAATTTTCAATCAACCGAATCAGACTAACAATATCGTAAGGCCCTTTCGGCACTGTATTCCGGATATCGCCCGTCACAAGATTTATGCGCGGGTGCTGTAAAACTCCGGAAACTTTTTGTATGATGTCGGGTGTGTCCATCATCGTAACCTGAAGCCCTTGATTCGCGAGCATTAACGCTAGTGTCCCGCTACCTCCGCCCACGTCAAGCCATGTTCCAGACCTAGATGGAGACAATGCTTCCCATATGCGTCGATTCATGTCCCGACTGGAGTCCCGCAATCGTTCATATTCCGAGGCCTGAAGAGCGGATTCAAGAAAGGGACTGCAATCCCGTGGTGAAAAATGCTGGCTTATGCTCAACCATCGCCACATGGTGTCTATGCGGTGCAGAAGGCGTGAGGCTGGCGGGTCCGCCACCCACCACCATCTTCCTTCCCGGTTCTCAATATATCCCGAATCTTGTAAGACTCCCGCCAAAAGGACCCAAGGAACCTCAAGACAAGGTTGGATGGCATCCAGATCCCCTTTGGTCGCTCCTTGCACCAACTGGTCGTACATCCCGGAACTTACCGTGGCATAAAGTACCGCCTCGATGTAAAATTCCTCATCCAATAAGGCCCACTCTGAGGGCATCAAAATTCTCCTCCGTCTTCCGTCGTGTATTCTAGATATACGATGGGACCTACACCAAAAGTGCACGGCCAACGAAATTTGATACCGAACGCCAAGTTTTAGGCTGTGGTATTCGCGGCAAGCTTCTAGCCGGTTCCCAATGCGCCCAGTGTGTAGAAACAACAAGACGGCGTTAAAAGTTTCGAGCCGTATCATTTACCACAGTAGTGTGATAAAGTCTATTGACAATAGCAGAGAGTTATTTAGGGTAAGAAATGAGCGATGAAGGCTCTGACGGAGGCTGACTCACAAAAGTGCCTTGGCAGTGATGCCGTCCGTTAAATGTGCCACTCCGGTGACTAAAAATAGCAGGTCATCTACCTCTCTGTTTTCGCGGGTCAAGCGGGAAAAAATTTTAGGGCAGGCAAAGGCCTTTTGAGTCAGCTCCCCGTGCCAGGTTTCGGCCTTAGGGCGGTGGCCGTCGGGACATCTTATCGCCAACGCTTGACGGCTGGCTACATGCACGCGGACTATGAAGTCGAAAACTTGACATCGCTGCGAGCAAGCCCACCATACTTATAGGTAACGTGCTCCAAAATTGTGCTCACAGTGGTCACACGGTCATGTTCGAGGCGAAGTGGTTCGGGTCTTTAATGGTGCCCAAGATGACCGGGTTCACACCCTGACCGTCTGCCGCTGATTAGGGATGAGTTTTGGCGACAGGTTTTTGACGACGGCCACGAGACAGGCCTTACGACTATTCCGCCGGGTCCGAGTCACCCAGTGCCCGGGTTCCTATCCCCGCTCGGACAACTGGCCATAATGCTGCCATTAGATCGTCATCAGATTCCCAATGGTCTTAAGTCATTGTCTTATCCCGAGTGCATGAGCATACACCGCGCGAAGATCGTCGGAGCAATCGAACACGTTTAGGTTGGCCATAAATTCTTTCTACCCTCACTCCGGATGCGTTTACAATGAACCCGCCGGATTCAGTAGTTCAGCAAAGTTTTTTGAGCGTTCTGTCTAGTTACAAATTGCTTTAACATGGTTCTTGTTGTCTTATCAAAATCCATTTAAAACATAAGAAATTTTCATCGTCCCACTACCAGCAAATTTCTCATTGCTAGTAGTCCCATGGGGGCCACGAACATTACCAGGACGTTAACCAGCAAAAGTGCAGGAAGTATGGTTAAGAGAAGCGGATCCGACTGCCTTTTCAATGCGTCTTCGAGGGCAAGCTGCTCCTCCATATCCCAAGCCTGAGTGACGGCATCGTCAGCTTGTAAGCCATTTTGATAGCCGTAAACCATCATGGTAGCGACCAGGTCGGCTTCTGGGCCGGGATATAATGCTCTAAATTGCGAAAAAGACAATGAATCGGAATGCTCTGTTCCAACCAATCTGGCTAGATTCCCGATATCCGGACCAACCTCGGGAACAGTTGAGACTGCTTGATCCACGGCTTGCCAAAAGGTCATTCCCGCGCTCAAAAAGAACGCCATGGTTCTCCAAAATTTTACAATTTCCCAGCGTTTCTTGCGTATCATTTTACGACTTAACGGCGGCCGCGGCCGCCACTGCCCCAGGGCCCCGGATAGAATAATGCCGCCCAATAACAGGCCAGTTGACACATGAGGCTCCAACAACCACGAGGGCAACAAACCTATCCCGATCCAAAACAGGTTGTCTAACCGAAGATGATGACTCTTGCCAATACTCGCGAAAATGCCCAATAACAACGCAGCTGCCATCGTATTCATAAGGAACCCTCGCTTCGAATATGAGCGGCAAAAATTTGGAGTACAACGAAACTGCTAAGAGAAATGAATCCGAGGACCAGATGGCCTAAAGCTGTGGCGGTCAACACCTTGTAGAACTCGGGAAGAGCAAATGCAAACAACAACAAAATGGCATATGGGGCCACCGCAAGAATAAGAACAGTCGATTCCAGCGCCATTTCATCGAGCCGGCGCTGAAATCGCCAGCGCCGGGACAGAGCTATATGTTTGATGACATGTTCAATTATGTTGTCTAGTGCCCCGCCGAAACGATTTGCTAAACGGGCCGAATCCGCGACCACTTTCATAGCGTCCGTAGGCCATTTTTCTGCTAGTTCATCAAGGACACGCTGGGGGTCTGAATGAAGACGAATACGCACATCCGAGCGCACCACATCATCCAGAGCAAAGGCCAGGCTGCCGCGTGCCTTCAGCATTCGGCCTAACCGCTGAAGAAATAATTCGGTTTCCTGTTCATTCATTTCGGCGTAATGCCGCCTTTCCCGGCTCATCACAAATGTATCGAGTCCCCAAATCATGAAGAGAAATGCCAGAGCCACGGTATGTTGGGGAATCAAAACGGACGCCATACTAGCCCAAGGCAAGAACACCGGACGATAAGACGACAAAAAGGTCATCACGCTTAAACCCAGTAGCCCGGCGCTCAAAATGACTGAGCTATGCATAGAATTGTCCTATTTTGAGAAATACCGGTGTGTTCCCCGCCTGATATTGCCAAATCACATTCATGTTGTTCTGCAGCGGCTGCTGGATCGATTCGATCCGCCGAATGCCATCGGGATAACGGCGAACATAGATAATGATGTCCAAGGTTTCTTGGATTTGCTGCACGAGCTGGTCAAAAGGAATTCCTAATTGGCGACGGGAACACATCCGGGCCAGTCGGAAAATCGTGGCTACACCTCCCGACTGACTATGGACCGTTGACAAACTGCCCGGATGCCCGGTGGACATGGCCTCGATGAGTTCCATGGCCTCCTCTCCCCGCACCTCGCCGACAATGATCCGATCCGGACGCATACGCAGAGCATTAATTACCAAGTCATGAATCGAATAATTCCGGTGCG
>PXYT01000081.1 GCA_003023725.1 Sulfobacillus benefaciens
TCAGGCCGAACAGGACGTCCGGATGATGAAAGTCCACCAAAAGATCTCGGGCACCTTTCGGAGCATGACGGGGGCGGAAGTCTTCGCACGGATTCGGGGGGCGGGACGGCCCTCCCTATTCGGAGTGGAATCTGCCACCTCTGTGTAGTTACTATTTTTTCTGACTTAACCCCTCTGCAATCCAAATTTTGTTGTATAAACACAAATGTGAGGCGGTGCATGCCTTTGAGGCCAATTTTGTCCATTAACTAGGAAAGTTCCGCTAGTGGGTGCATATGCCACATATCCCTGGCCTGTCGCCATGATTCCTAAAATCGTCCGATAGGCTGTCTAGGTTGCCTGACTCCGTAACACATTCACCATCTTATTGCGATCGTCGATGGAATTGTTTGACCGGATCCGCATCCGTTCTGCCCTCTCGTTAATGATGGAGCATTTGATATAGAGCCTTGTTGAGCAGAAGGACATTGATCCGACGCGGTCCGAATACACCCAGGTCCGGAGGCAAAATTTGCGTTGCGACCAGATGTTTAAGGGTCTTTTCACTCAGTCCCGTATGTTTGGCAATGCGCGGGATTTGGATCAAGGCGCTTTGCACGGCAATATTGGGATCCAACCCGGAGCCGGAACTCTCCACTAAACTGATCGGAATTCGGGAGACATGGAGGCCGGGAGTAGTCTGACGGTACATGTGAATACGTGCCTGAATGTCTTGGATTAATTTGGCGTTTGTGGGCCCGTAGTTGCTGGGAGACGATGCGAACGCATTGTACGGTTGCGGTTTTCCCGTCGCCACCGACACGGTATCCGAGGGCCGTCCCCAAAAATATTGCAGATTGTTCCCAAAATATTGTCCCACATGCTGGAGCCCCACGACATGTCCCCGGACACTCACCGGACTGCCGTTTGCTTGATAGGGAAAAAAGAGTTGTCCGAGGCCCACCATGAGAAAGGTGTAGCCCCATGCAAGAATGATCCACAAACTGATGGTACTCAGTACGGCCCGTTTGAGAGTTAGTACCATAACCCGATCTCCTCCTTTATTCGTCGCCGTAGCGGAAAAACCCCCATTGCGTAAGACAAGTCACGCGATTGTGTCTCACCTTTGTTCCGGAGAAGGTCTTCTTCACCATCGTGGATCATGAACGTCGATGACGTGGATCAGTTCTTCTCCGGAATGAATCTTAAGCGAGACCGAACAATCCCAGAAACCGATCAATGCCCCAGATGCCAATAAACGGAATGATCACGCCCAAAATTCCCCAGTTAAAGATGTTGCGGGTCAGAAGCTTATCCGCCGATTCCGGTCGGTATTTCACACCCTTGACCGCGAAGGGAATCAGGGCTGGAATGATGACCGCATTAAAGATTAGCGCGGACAAAATCGCACCATGGGGCGTTTTGAGTCCCATAATATTGAGTGCTGACAAACCACGCAAAACGGGAACGGTTGTGAACATGGCCGGAATGATCGCGAAGTATTTCGCGACATCATTGGCGATCGAAAAGGTGGTTAAGGCTCCGCGGGTGATGAGCAGTTGTTTGCCCACCATGATCACATCCAAGAGCTTCGTGGGATTGGATTCCAAGTCCAACATATTTCCGGCTTCTTTGGCCGCCATCGTGCCCGTGTTCATTGCCAATCCCACGTCCGCTTGAGCTAACGCAGGGGCATCATTGGTTCCGTCGCCCGTCATGGCGACAAGTTTGCCGGCTTGTTGCTCACGGCGAATCAACGACAATTTAGCTTCGGGATTGACCTCCGCCACAAAGTCATCGACGCCCGCCTCTTGGGCAATGACCTGCGCAGTAATCTGATTGTCGCCCGTCGCCATCACGGTGCAAATTCCCATCGTGCGAAACTGAGCAAACCGATCCTTTAATCCTGGTTTGACAATATCCTGCAGCGGGATGACGCCCATCACCCGATTGTCTTGAGCAATCGCCAAAGGTGTGCCGCCCTTTCTGGCGACCTCTTCGGCATAGCGGTCTAACTCCTCAGGAATGTCTCCCGCCAGAGTTTTGATGGCCGCGATGGCCCCTTTACGCACGATTTGTCCGTTTGGGAGATCGATCCCGCTCATTCGCGTATTGGCGGAAAAGGGGACGACATCCCCCACGACTTCGGGAACCTGGTTCATCCCCAACACCTTCTGCGCCAGTTCCACGATGGACTGTCCTTCCGGTGTGGTGTCGGCCAGCGACGCGATTAACGCTAAACGAGCCACTTCCCGTTCCTCAATCCCGGGCATGGGTAAAAATGCTGTCGCCATGCGATTTCCAATGGTAATTGTCCCGGTTTTATCCAAAATTAACGTGTCAATATCTCCGGCGGCTTCGACGGACCGTCCGCTTTTCGCCACCACTTGAATCTTCGCCACCCGGTTCATTCCCGCGATTCCGATGGCCGAAAGCAGCGCGCCAATCGTGGTCGGAATTAAACACACCAGGAGCGCGACCAGCGTGGTGGTATTCACCGCATTTTTTCCATAGTATTGCGCAATCGGGCCTAGGCTCACCACCACCAGCAAGAAGATAAAGGTGAGCACGCCCAGTAATGCGGAGAGGGCAATTTCGTTGGGTGTTTTCTGTCTTTGCGCTCCTTCCACCAGTGCAATCATCCGGTCCAGAAAGGTTTCGCCCGGATTACTCGTGATTTCCACGATCAACCGGTCGGAAAGCAATGATGTGCCGCCAGTGACAGAGTCACCGGGAGCCTTAATGACCGCCGCGGATTCCCCGGTAATCGCAGATTCATTGACAGCGCCCACGCCTTCGATGATCACGCCGTCACCCGGTATCACGTCTTCGGCTTCCACAACGATGCGCATCCCTTTAATCAGGGTCGAGCCATCCGCCCAGAGCCAGGTCCCATCGGCTTGGATGACCCGAGCCTGGGCTTCGTGCCGGCTGCGTCGCAAAAAGTCTGCTTGGGCACGGCCGCGTGCTTCCGCGTAAGCTTCCGCGAAGGTCGCAAATAAGACGGTAATAAACAACACCAGAGTCACGATGAGGTCATACTGACGCGCCGAACCGCTATGTGCCGTGAGTGTCAATCCCAGCGTAACGATGGTACCCACTTCCACCACGAACATGACCGGGTTGTGAATCATGTCCCGGGGATTCAGTTTCACAAAGGTATCACGCAGCACAGCAGGCAGACGATAGTCTTCCTTGGCGGATGCCAGATTCCCCCTCATCGCCTGGGTGTCACTAACCATAATCGAATCCCTCCTACCTCGAATAAGAACCTTACGAAAACACATGATGTGCCATTAGCAAATAATGTTCGGCAATCGGGCCTAATGCCATCACGGGGAAAAAGGTCAGCGCATTGAGAATCACAATGGACCCCAGCAAAATTCCCCAAAACAATGGGGTGTCCGTGCGCATCGTGCCGGAGGTTTCTGGAACGGCCTTCTTGCGCAATAAGGACTGCCCGACCAGGAGCATGGCCATGATCGACGCGTATCGTCCAATAATCACCACAATCCCTAATGCCACTTCGTAAAAAGGCAGAGACGCTCCCAAACCTCCCATCGCAGATCCGTTATTGGCGGCGGCGGAGGTAAACCCGTAGAGAATTTCACTCAGTCCTTGCGGACCGGGATTAAACACTCCAGCCAGTCCTGCGGGCGTGGCCGTGGCAATCGCAGCTCCCGCTAAAATCAACAAGGGATGCAATAAAAAGGCGATAGAGGCTAACGATACCTCCCGAGCCTCGATTTTCTTTCCGAGAAATTCGGGGGTACGTCCCACCATAAGCCCCATCAAGAACACAGTAATGATCACGAACATCAGCATATTTAACAGGCCTACGCCTTTTCCGCCGAACACCATGTTGAGAAACATGCCGAGGAAAAAGGCAAGACTCGGGATGGGCAGAAAACTATCATGGGCACTCGCCACCGATCCGGTGGTAAAAGCCATGGTGCTGGTTTCAAAAATAGAGGTGCCCCCCATGCCAAAGCGCAATTCCTTGCCGACCATGTTGGCGTGTCCATGAAGTCCTAGGGCATTGATGATGGGATTTCCCGCCATTTCGGGAAAGTAAATCATCGCTAACATGGCCAAGTACAACGTGCCTGCCACGGCGATGAGTGTCCAGGCTAGACGCTTTTTGCCGGTAAACATGCCGAACAGGTAAAAAAACGCGACGGGAACCAAGCCCATGGCAATTGCCTGAAAAATATTACTGAGAGCGGAGGGGTTTTCCAACGGATTAGCGCTATTGGCATTGGTAAAGCCCCCACCATTTTGCCCCAAATGTTCAATGGATTCCCATGAGGCAATAGGTCCTCGGGGGACCACTTGACTTTGGTTGTTTAACGTATGAAGGTGCAGATACGGCCCTAAGGTCTCCGGTACCCCCAAGGCTACAAAGATGAGACCAAAGATCACCGCCAAGGGCAGCAATACGCGCGTTAACACCAGCGTCAAATCCACAAAGAAATTCCCAAGGCCCCGCCCGGATACAGCGCGAACAAAAGCCACACCGGTCGCAGCACCACTCGCCGGGGTTACAAACTGTAAAAACTGGAGCACGGCAAATGCCGAAAAATATGACATCGTGTTCTCGCCGCTGTACGCTTGCCAATTGGTATTCGTCACAAAACTCGCAGAGGTATTAAAGGCCAATTGCGGGTTGATATTGCCAAAATGATTGGGATTAAATGGCAGCGCCCCTTGCATACGCAAGAGCGTGTACGCCATCACGGCCCAAAGCATATTAGTGATCACAAAAGCCACGCCGTATTCCACCGCATTCATCTGGCTGGTTTCAGACACATGCAACAGACGAAAAATCAGACCCTCGATAGGTTTCATGGGCCGGTCCAAGATGGTGGGTTGAAAAGTAAAAACTTTGTACATATATATCCCGAGTGGCTTCATCAGAATCAGAAGTCCTCCTATAACCACGAGCCACGTCAGAACGGTACTGACCGTCATTGTCTTCGTTAACCTCCCGTTTTAAAATTTTTCGGGATGAATAATCACATACACCAAATACCCCATCATCACCACAGACACGGTCAGAAGGATCCCATTTTCCATGATGACTCACTCCTCTTCATAACTTGTCGAGCCCATACATCAGCCCTACGATCCCCAGAAAGATCGCAATCATCAAACCGCCTAAGACGATTGTTAACATTTCGACACCTCACTGGCTGCAATAGCATAAATCTCACGAATTATCCCACGTCCCTGACATCATAATGGAATCTGAATGTCAGATACAAAGACCATACCTTATCTTGTCAAAAATAATACTGACATGTCGTCAGGTTACCGTGACATGCGGTAGTTTAGCATGGGGGATTCTCACCGTCGATAAAAATGGTGTGAAAACGGCGTAAAAAACGCATAAATTCGGAAGGACGTTGCTTCCAGCAGACAAATGGGGGCGTCAGCGCTTCAAACAATCTCCCTTGAGTCAGTCGGCAGAAAGATAAAATTGCTCGCACAAATCGGGGGACTGGCTGTGAGTTCTCGTGCTTCGGTTCAAGGACACTCACACGAAGGCGGGTTTGCCCCACCCGGGGTCTCAAGTGGTGAACCTCAAAAGCGGCGCCCAGAGTAATATCAAGAGGTTGGGGTTGGACTCAAAATGTTGTCGTGTCCCTTTGCTGTTTGGCACTCGCGTAAGAGATCGCTCAAGAGAGCCTACCGACGAGTTGGCAACAGAGCATTAAATGGCGTGCTCAGTCCAACGCGACAGGCCATCCGGGGGAGGGGCAGCTATAGACCAATGCTGTCAGGTTAAGCTGAGAACAGCGAGAACTCTATCGAATTACCCGGTGGTTTGCGTGGGGTCATGTCATTGTTCCCGGATCGTCTCGCGCTGGCACAGAGGTATTCCGGGATCGATACGTTCCCGCTCAGCGCACAAATACGTGAAGAGCAGGCTCACGCCGCCCTACATGGCGTTCGCTCCAGAAGCAGGGTGGACGGTTAGATGTGGGATCCCGATGAAAAGGGCGGGAGTGTTATAGACAGCACCGTCGGTTTAGGGCGTACTTGTTGGCCTTGGCCGACTTGTTCCGCGGGGCCGAACGGCCCCGTCGTACCGGGAGAATATTCCGCATCAGCTCGCCCCGCAATCGATTCCATGCGGCTTCGCGTTTCCGGCCGTCTTCCTCCAAGGCTAAGGCAATCAGACGATCCTTCATGTTGCCAATCAGGATATTCCGATTGATCCGATAATCGACAGATTGGTGATTGTCGGGGTCCAGGCGTTCTGGGATCTCGGCTTGCGCGTCTTGTTCCGCCACCGCAGCCAGGCAAGACCGATCTCTCTTAATTGAGTGGGTAGTCGATATTCATCGCGGCAGTACTGACACAAGTGCTCAGCCAGCTCAATCGCGACATCGGCGGAGGACAAATGCGCCACTTTTTGAATGCGGCCCTGCCGCTCCACATAGATACGGTCCCCGACCACCATGATTTCCGTGACCGATGGATCTAAAAAGTACGGAGTCAGAACACCGGCTCCTTGCAACCGGTCCAGCAACCGCTGGGTGAGTCGTTTGCTGTCCGGCCCATTGAGATTGCAGGCCAACACCGCTTCTTTTACCATTCGGTGCAAATCGGCCGTGTTGAGAGACTGCGGACCCGTTAAAGCGGTCGGGTAATGCGGGCGCAGCCATTCCAGCCGGGCTTCTTCGATAGGCATTTGCATGAAAAGAGCCTCCTTGGAAAAGTATGTGATAAGAAGAACGATTGAGGCGGTTATTTTGCTATCGAAAATGTGCCGAGGAAAGGGAGACGTTGTAGACAACTTCCTAATTTGTTGTAGCTCCGCAAACCGCCGCGAAAGTTTATAGCTGACTTGAAATCAATTGGGGTTTAAATTTGGACAGGATGACACGTTGGTTTGCCGTACTAACGTTAAACCAGCTTTTGAGGACACCCCATAAAGCATGTGAAGAATATTTACCGAATTAGGTAGAAAAGGTGAAAACTTACGGAAACAAAAGACAACATTCGCGCAAACTGTAGTTTCGATGGTATCTTTGGTGGTTTCAGCGGAAAAATCATCCACCTCGCGTCCAATGGCTGGTGAGATCTATAGGAATCTGGGTAGTGGTGATTGTGATCTGGATAGAATCGCTTGTGGGGATCAAAGCGTTCACTAACCACAGTTCTATTATTTATGTTTTCGCCAGAATTCTGTCTGTGGTGTTTGAGGTAGCGCAGAATAAGCCCATGGGACAACGTCCAAGTTTGGGTTATTACAGCATGATCCCGATGTTGTTGGAATCTCACTCGTAGACGAATTTCATGAGCCGAGTCACGTGGGATGGTTAGGACGGTGGCCGTCGTCTGTGTTCTTGGGGTTGTTATGGCGGCATATGCGAATAGGAAGAATATTAGTCCCACAATGAGTACGATAATGATGGTTACGACTTTTAATGTGGGATAATTCTTGGTCAACCGGATTTTATCCCTCGAACAAATCGTTCAGGTATAAGGACCAAGTCGAGGTGCCACGGACTAGCGTAATATCAGTTTTCTGACCAAAGCTTCTCCCGCTGGTGTTATTCGCCGAAATGGAGTACCAGGAGCTCGGCGCATAATACGTGTATTGAAACGGATATTCGAACAAAGATGGGTAGAACACCTTATTTTGATTCGTGACATAACCACCATTCCGAGACCACCCGTCGGCCGACATTGTCACTTTCGGGCTTTGTAGGGTGATCAAATTGTCATTGTTGTTCCATCCACCCGTAATTTTCGTGAGTTTAATCTCCGAATCTCCGCTGACGGTTACGTTGTTCCAATAGCTTGTGCCCCATGCCTCGACTGCTCCGGTTGAATCCCAATTCGTGTTGTTGTACGACGGATCGGATGCCGTATTGGCGACAGCAAATCCCGTTGTGATATAGTCTTTCTCGATTTCTCCATTCGAAAACTGTTCTTTTTTTATTAATTGAGTGGTCGAGAAGATTTTGACACCAAATGGCTTGGTCACGTTTTGCCCCTGTTGGTTAATCATCTCCGCACTGAGATGAAAGGGACTATGGGCGATGGCTGAAATACCATGCTGGGCATCGTAAAACAGTGTTGCCGGATTGGTGATGGGGGCTTTCTGAAAGATCACTTTAGACGTGACTAGGCTGGCGTGAGTTGTGGTGGCAAATGCCGATAGGCTTGGAACTAAGGCGAGTCCCCACGCTCCCATGGCAACAATAGACATCTCGACAATCTTTTTCACGATTGTTCACTCCTCTTTATATGCGAAGTTGGCAATTTTGACCAATCGTTAATTGTTGTACTCATCGGTTAAGGTCAAGGACCACGATGAGCTACCGCGAACTAACGTAACGCTGGTGTATTGACCAAAGATGCGGAAGACAGGGGGCGTTTCAATGGCGTGCCAAGAGGAAGGCGCGTAATACGTGAAGGGCCAGGAAAACGGACGCAACCCGTCAATGTATTGATTCGAGGTATTATAAGTGCCTCCCGACGATCTTAAGGATACCCCCTCCTCTCCAAAATTCACTGTGGGATTCTGTAATGTGATCAAATTATCATTATTATTCCATCCTCCCGTGACTTTGGAGAGAAGCGTTTCGTTGCGGCCCTGGGAGATCGCGTTATCCCAATAGATTGTGCCATAGGCCTCAACCGCACCGGTAGAGTCCCAGTTTGTGTTGTTGTACGATGGATCCGACCCTGTGTTCGCAACAGCAAACCCTGTGGTGACATAGTCTTGCTTAATGCCATTCGACAACTGCACCTTTTTTACGATTTGCGTTGTCGAGAATGTTTGCACGCCAAATTGCCGGGACACATTTTTTCCTCGTTGGTTAATCATCGCCGCACTGAGATGAAAGGGACTATGGGCGACGGCTGAAATACCATGCTGGGCATCGTAAAACAGTGTTGCCGGATTGGTTATGGGGGCTTTCTGAAAGATCACTTTAGGATTTGAGCCGGAATGCATGGCTGCTAAAGCTGGTAGGCTTGGTACTAATGCGAAGGTTAACGATCCGATAGCAATTTTAAAAATGCGTTTCACGCTATACACCTCTTTAGCTAGTTTTTCAGCCTTGATCGTCACGTGGTGATTCAATGGCTTTTCGCTGCTTGTTGGTTGGTCCAGGGATTCCTGGGAACTCGGAGTTACGGAGCATCAGCGACGATTTAAGCCACGACGAAATGCGAAGAGTGCACACTGAGGCACTAACAGCTCAATGCCATAACGTTACTATCAAGACCGACATGAGTGGTTCCTTATCAATTAAACGTAATGGATGTTTCATCCCTCGAATCCGCGAAAGTGGGCTGAAACACTTGAATAACATTGGATGTTTTAGTAAAAATCAGAGACACATAATTCACAGTGTGAAGATGCACCACAGCGATTCGGGCAGACCAAACGACCGGAGAGTGGTTTCGCCGCACATACCGTGCATTCAAGGTGACCCGGAAACAACTGGCCACTGGGTTGTGTGACCGATCCTAGTATCGGCGTGTTGAGGCAAAATAGCGTGTTGCCTCTCACGGGTGCATTGGGCAATCCAGCGGATGTCCATGACTGTAGTGATGGGTTGATTGACGCACCACCGTTGTCTGTTGTTGCCATGTAGTTTTAGAGCACGTAGACCAGTGTCTGAGTGGGTTGGTCGTCCGACCCGTCTTAGTGGGTCGGATGAAGTGGAAGAGATATGCGATGTCCGTCCCAACTCAAAATTAAGTGCGGATTCTGGGGCATTCCAGTCCACGCGAGGTTTTGGTTGGCCCAAGCGCTGGATTTGGTGTTTTGGGCAAAACCCCCCATTTTGGTGTTCTCAAGACCCGGTGCCAACACGAGTTCATAGTGAAGACTTCGAGGCATCGTGCCACTTTTTCGTGTGACTGTGAGTTCCCCATACGGTTGATTGATACCGTGACCAGTGAACGTTTCGCGTTGATATGACGCGGACCAGCCCTGCGTGGTGATGCTTGTCAAGCGTAGATGATGCGTCGCCTGGAGCACACGTGCTTGACCAAGCGAGACCGTGGCCACGTGTTGATGCCCTTGAGGGTGTTGCGTCCATTTCGCTTGCACGGGCACGGACGGTTGGGGAAGAGTGTTGAGCGGCAGGCTAAAGCTTGATCTATCACCGCCGCTGAGCTGGGTAAAACTCACCGGACCCGAAAAGAAGCCATATTGACCCCATGCAACGGACAGTTCCATGCCAGGTCCAGGGTTGCCGGGGTACCACGCACGTAAGATTTCGTTCGGATGCGGTCCGGCCAAGGAACGAAATGCTATCACGCGAAAGGGGCCGACCTTGAAAACCAAGGGTGTGCCGTGACGTAGGGTGGTTGCCATCTTAAGATTCGCCCGCACGCTGGTGGAAGCCGGTGCGGATCCGTCGGGTAATCTTGCATTCTGATGGAGGTTACTCACACTCAGGACTGCGGCGGCAACGGCGACACCAGCAACCGGCCACCACGCGATCCGGCCCCATCGTTTCTGAGAGCGTGCAGATTGTAACCCAAAGTGACCGTAAAAGCGATCGCGCATCTCATCATTGGTTGGCATGGTGATCCTCCTTCCATATCATAAAGAATCGTTGTCAAGCCGGATGTGTGCTGAGTGCCACCTCCAAACTAAGAAAGATGTTGTGTCCGTCGCCGGCATGATAAGTACAAAAATAACCGGTTAAACCCAACGCAAAGAAGTCACAGAATAAACCGTAGTGAGTGTTATGCTTGGATGTTTACAGTGTCTTAGGTTTCATTGTAACTATATCCCCCTCATGCTGATGTAGAAGAATAACTCAAGAGTTATTCTTCGCCCTATATCCGATACACACAACGAGAGACGAGTCATTTTCACAGATTTTTCACTGACATAATTCGACACAAGCACGATTGATAATGCTTAGCGGACAAAAGTGAGTAAGTTTAACTAAAACTCCAGGATGTCAATTAAGGGTATGTTAGGCCAGACGGGACCTGGCAACGTCAGATTAGAGTACACCGTAATCGTCCTCCATAGCATGAATCAAATAGCTCGCAATCTCGATGATTTGCGTCAACTGGTCAAAACTCTAACCGGAAAAAAGGATTCGGGTCGAATTCATTAAAGAGCACTTAACGTTCAAGGGAGACGATTCGCCCGTTGCGGCTCTTCTGCTCTCGGTGATGGGGGGCCTTTGCGGAATTTGAACGGGCTCTGATTCACGAACGGCAGAGTGAGGGGATCGCCCTCTCCAAACAATGCGGCGTATATCAAGGCCGCAAACCCGCTCTGCGGCCTGACCAGGTGGCACAACTCCGGCCACGGACGGGTCAGTAGGAGAAAAAATCCCGAGCTGCGGGAGGAACTGATTGGGGAGTGGTCATGCCCAATGAGCATGCTGATGCCGTCGACGGAGAAGTCGGCCGGTTCACCTTCCGGACCCGCACCGTCATCGACCCAACCGGTGAGAAGTGGAGCACGGCCACCCCAGTCTTCGCGGCCCTAGGGCCGCGAATCTGTGCATAATACGATTGCGCATGTGGAATTCCCCCGGCACGGGCGGCACCTGATCAATGGCCTCGGCACCGAGGCTGTCTTGCGCCTTCTGATTGCTTTTCTTCTCCACCATCAGATGCTCTCGGATTATTTCGTGTAATTCTTCGTCGATGGGGCCCGGACGTTACATGCGGCGATTCTCCATCGACTGGCCGGGTGGCTCCCGCTTCGAATTCTCTTGGATTTGTATCATCTGAAGGAAAGGTGCAAAGGGGAATTAAGCTTAGCGCTGCGCGGAGCTAAAATTCGCCATGCGGTATTGGCCGAGCTCCTCCCTCTCCTCTGGCTCGGTCGCGTCGACGCAGCCATTGCCTACCTGCGCGCCATCCCGGAGAAGCAGCTCAAACCAGGGCAATCGGTCGATAAACTGATCGGGTATTGTGAACGTAATCGCGCCTACATCCCCTGCTACGCGTTACGACACGCTCTGCATCTGCGCAACTCGAGTAATCGCGGTGAAAAGTCCAATGATCTCTGTGTTGCCAGTCGCCAAAAACACCAAGGCATGAGTGGGTCACCGTCCGGCTCCGTGGCTTTAGCCACGGTCACCACACTAAATCACAACCACGGCCTCACCGCCTGGTGTACTCATCACAGGATCGTGCTCGAGTGGGTGCCTAGTTTCGACGGACTTCATCTCTTTAGTTTATTAAATTGCACAGGTCGATATTTTGTCAGACTGACGTTTCCGAAACGCCGATCCATTACGTACCAGGGACGATGGAACACATCCGGGGAGCCTGCCATTGATCATCCCTGCGAGGGCGTCTCGAAATCACTGGGAACGGATTGACAGTGTTCTGACGCCAAATTCACCCGTTCCAGTTCCTGATACGCCCTGACTACGGTGTTGAGGTTCACAGTTAGCTTGGAGGCCGTCTTCCTTGTCGGAACCGATGTTGGTGGCAAATACCCCTGCACGATTTGCTGCATAATATTTTGCACTTATTGTCCG
>PXYT01000082.1:0-11852 GCA_003023725.1 Sulfobacillus benefaciens
GTAAAAAAGGCTACCACCCTACCAAAAATTTGCCGCGTGAGGCCTCGAGGTTAATCTCTCGTAAAGTCTCCGTAGTTCATCCAGCTTGGGAAAAGATAGTGCCTGTTTCCCTTCGAGTCGGTCCACCCGCTCAACTTAACGTTTGACGTCGTGTAGTCTATAATCCCGCTTCCGGCATTGATAGGGGGACCGCTGCCTGCAGGGGGTGGCATCTAAGGTAAAGGATACGCTGTCCTAATGTAATATTCTCCATTGTTGGGATCCCACTTTGCGATCATTACAACAGTTACCTGGACATTAGTGTTGCCTATGGGATGGTACGTCGTACCAAAGTCGAGAGGACCATCATTGGTGTCCCCGACTGACGGCAGCCATTACCCAAGCCAGAAGTTCCGGCGAAATGACAACATCTCCCGCAAGGCTCAGTCCTCCGATAACGATAATGGCTGGAGGCAGCGATTTATTCAGCCAAGCCGATACGATACACTTCCGTAGTACGCAACGGCGTCCGTTCGAACGTCAGACGCCGGTGTCCGCTTGCAAGCGATTTTCCGGGACTTGATGGATTCTCCCGCCGACCAACCCTGTCAGGTTGTCCCCGCGACAGACGTGAGAACTTGAGCGAGGGTTTTCCCCTCTTGGGGGGAATGATCTTGGGGACCTAGAGCCACTGTCAACAAGGTAGAAGAAACCACCCGATCTCGGTCAGGGTGACGGTGTAAGAAATTCGGCCATGATTGTCGAATGGGGCGTTCTTTGACCTTGGCTGTTCACCCATATCCCAAAACCCGGTTTTCTTCCTGGTCGCATGGGTACATCATGTGTACGGCTCACTGCGCCAGAAAGAACGGTCTGACCGGCGCAAGCGATCCGGGAATAAAGTCAGGGAACAACACACTCGACAATGATCGGCGAATTCCTGGTCTGCTCGCCTCTGAGTTATAGGGGGATTGCGTAATGAGAATCGGGGTCCGAACAGGCGATATGCGGTATGCGATGCAGGTTTTGGAGGGAATTTTTCGGGGTCCGGTGACAACAAATTGCACTCGTCCACTGCACTCGACGAATGTTATAGGATCAGTATAGCCCCGGCTGGATGCGCGAGCAAAACGGATTCGAGCGAGGAAAAGTGATCGTCCCGGGAAACCCCCGGCACGGCGAGGCAGTTCGCAAACATGGACTTTACTTTCACCTGCGACCGTAGCGGTTATTTCCGATGTCGGGGCTTTTTTCTCGAGAGCGACGCAGACCGAGATAGGAGGTAGGTTATTGCTCGATTATGGCGTTATGGCTTATCCGGAATGCCTCGTAAAGGACCAGTAAACCATCCGAAAGGCAGGCTCCAGATGCCATATTTTCCTTGATCGGCCAGAACAATAACGGAGTAGAGATGTTTGGACCGTACATAGGATGGGTACGTTCCGGTCCATGAGAATTGCCCATCATGAACAGATGCCGTACCCAAGTACGTCATGTCTGATAGCAAGCACGAGTCCATCGGAATATCGGTCGTCCATTGCGGTCCATCCAAGCCTCTTGCCATGGATGTAAAATACAACGTTACCTCATGAAACGGGGACCAATCCCCCACGGATCGCACGAACAAGGGGCGCGCATGAATAAATGTTGCCCTGACAGTGATCCGGTATTGAGGATTTGGATGCCACGCTTCCTGGTTTATTTTTATACACCCTCCGTCTTTTAGGCTATGTCTTCCCGAGACAACCGAAGTCTGTAAGCCACATCCCGTTACTCCCACAAGCACGAACCCTATCCAACAAAAGACCGTTATGCGTTGGATCGCCTTTCTTATGGCCTCCTTACGCATAGTTAATCCAGTCCACCGCAAATCCATCATTACCCGTATTAACGCCGCCCGGCTCCGCCATGATGGTTCCTCCCGATGTTCCGCTATTCGTCATGATGACTTTCTCGTAGGCTTGGTCATCAAAATTTCCGCTAGCCGTGCCATTAGACCACATCGTAGAGCAATTCGTAAATTCCGTTGAATAGAAATCGGGCAAATACGCACCTTTCACCTCGGCCACAAAATCTGCTGAAGTGTCATCGTAATAAGGTGTTGAGTTAGTAAAAGAACTGTAGTTACCTGTCGACGTATTTTCTAAAAAGTAGCTCGTGGTACCGTCTCCATTATAGGTCACTTCGACGAAGACTTCGTCTTCCGGGTTAATGACTGGTCCCTCATATACAGGGTCATCGGGATAGTCTTCTGTCCAACAACGATATTGGGGAATGGTTGTCGCGATGTCCGCAGTACCAGCGTGAATGATGGAATCGGAGTTGGATGTGGCTCCTCCAATGCCTGTCCAAAAACCGACTGTTGGATCAGTCTCCCACTCCGAATTGGCATAGCTAGAGTCGCCAGGAATACTCGATACATCCCAATTTGCGTAAGTGTTATCATGCTTAATGTTGCCGCCGTCGGAACCAATGTCAGTATATCCTGCCCACTCTCCATAGGAAGTGCCGCTCAAGCCAAAAGTTTGAGACCGAGGGCGGCCAATATATTGCCGCCCCAAGATAGGATTGGGTGCTACTTCGTGTTTAGCATGGAACACAGCCGCGGTCCATGCTTTGAGCCGTGCGAGGTGTGTAGGACGTGTGGGAAATCCATAATGTTCCAGGGCCTTATTGGATGCAGTTACAGGATTGAATCCTGCTGGTGGTTTCGGGGCCACTTTAACGGAACGGATCGAAAATGATGCAGAATTCAGCGTTGAGGCAGCAAATGTTGTGGGCGCATCTCCAAATCCCCCCCTATCATAATACTTAGACCCACTGCTAAATATCCTGAGATATATGTGGCTCGCATAACTATTCCCTCTCTTTAATTTTTTATTTGAATCAGTGACAATGTCATTGTAAAAATTGGGGTGCATCCCTGTCCCCGAACCACTTTTGGTTATATTAGGCTGTCAAAAAATTGGCAACCTAGTTTGATCAGACTATGTCGACAGAACCAGATGATCGCACAGATACCGGACATGGGCACCGTGGCATCTCGTGCTGGTTGAATACATGACTCCTGTGATCTATTGTCTACGCTGTGACTTATTCCACGCAAGAGGAGAGGAGGACAATTGCGACGTTTTTCCCTGTCAGGGTTCGACACTCTGAATCAAAACGCGAGTGGGTAATATTTTATCTGATTTGACCGAACCGGAAACGAATTTGTTGTGAGTACAGTGAAAACCCTGTGGCCGTCTCGCTTTGGATCTCGCTATCCAGCGATCAGTACCAGCATCAGCAGTCCATACGACAGCCCCGCCGCCAGCAGAGTGCCGCCGACCAGCCCTAGCCCGTAATACCACCCGATGGCTTCCGGTCGCGGGCGATATCTTCGGTGCCTAATGGTGATCGTCTTAGTCATGAGGTTCCACCGTCCTTTCGTCTGTGGTCAGGACGGCATGACTGTTATCAACCTTTCTCTTAATCGGTGTAAGCTAGCCTGGGGTGCATGTTGGGCCGCTAATTCGGTATCAATGAGCCGCGAGGCTTCGCCCTTGGACACCGTCATGATGAGTTCTTCGGGAACTTTCAGCCATTCTAACAGGGCCCGTTGTTTGGGCGTGAACGGCGTGAGTTTCCACAAGGCGTCGGTCACCGCCATCTGGGTCGCGTGATCGTCCCATCCCATCATGTGGGCCAAGGTGACGGCGCGATGGGATGGGACCAGTCAGCCAGAATCTGTTTGTGCCGATCCAGAGCGTAGCTGGCTTCCCATTTGGTCAAGTGCCCAGCGACATCGCTGGCCCATCCAAAATCGATGAGGCGTTGACGCTGGAGATCGGTCACCGGGTCCATCGGACTTTGCAGATACCGACTGGCTGTGGTCAGAACCCGTGCCACCGCATCGGGATCTTCATGAATTTCCTCCAGATCCTCTAATACATTGCGCCAGTCCCAAGAGGGAGCCACGTCCTCGACCAATGTGGCAAACAGATCGATGACCGCATCACTGTGCAAGTGCAAATGTCCGAGCCATCGTTCCCCTTCGGCGGAACCTTGGCTTCGCGGGCCAGACGTTCCACTACGCTGGCCCCGTTTTCGGGGTCCTGGCGCATCCCGATCAGATCCTTGAGGGTGATGAGCTTGTGACGCCGGGTGTGCTCGGCAATATCGAGCAGAATCATATGCGTCTTGCTGGTGTTAGGGGATGGGCGGGTCTCCCGTTCCGTCATTTGACAGTTGTCTGTAATAGCCGTTTTGCCATGTCGTCTAATCACGAGAGTTCGCAGAGGATTCTCGAGACACCATATGGTTTCAGATGCCCACTTTTCAACTTCAAGATGAGGTCGGTCAGTTTGATGCGATCCACCTACTGCGCGGAAAGTACCTTTTTTGATATGGAGCATATACAAAGTGCGTTTCACTCCGGGGATACCAGGGATTATAGCAATATTGCAGCGGTACCCCTGACGAATGCAGAGGCTTTGAATCCGTTCAGCCAGCAAGTGTCTACTGGTAACTATGTAATAACTTCGACGTATCCACGATTGCCCTCGCTGTTTCGAGCCGTTGCCCAGATGCATCGCTTCAAGCAACACTACCAGTTGCTGGACCGTCATGTTCTCTAACAATGGAGAGAGGTCTTGATCAATGTATGGTTCGAGAGATTGCCAGCCTTTCAAGTGACGTTCAGAGTGCCTCCGGAGATTACCGTGCACGACATAGAACACCACACGTGGCGATGTTTCGTGAAATGATGTCTGAGAATGAACGATCGTGGTTCCATATCGAAAACCGCATCCATTTAAATTTGAATTACATTGTTAGACCGATTCAAGGTTCCGTCAGTCAAAAACCATCCGATAAAGCGCAGTTCATCATCTGACAAAGGGACACCGGGAGCATTCTGTATTCCTGCAACGGGGATATGGTACGTATCATTCAGATTCTTGAGTTCCTGCGCCTCGCGGATTTTCCATTGGCGGGTGCCGTGTCGCCGGGGACGATAAACCATTCTATGGTGATCCGAAACGCGAAGATCGATAGATACACTATAGAGATGCACCATGTGTTCATCCGCTTGTAGCGGTCGCACAATTTTCCCTGTCACAGGTACCCAGCTGATCTCTTCAGTTTGGGGATTAAATCCCGCAATCTCATCACTGACATCGATTTCGTTCCATCGGTGAAATCCGGTGGGGGCTAATACTTCGGTTTCCAAATTGAGGCAATAGAGCCCAAACGACTTGGTCGGTCGTGCCAGAATCACGGTTTCGGTAGCGGGAGAGTCCCAGCCTTCGGTGAGGACTCCATCATTTAACCCACGTTCCGCATGTTACCCAAGAGAAAAATGTGGGATTTTGGGAACGGGTTAGCCGGACGGATCCCAGACAAACCCGCGGTCAATCGGTATGTCCAACGCCTCTAAGATCCGTCGTTGGTACGGTACACGGCACTCCACTGATACCACGGCGTAGTCCCATCCTGCAGGCCACCGGACGATGAGTGACGACCTGATCCGGATGGTCGCGCATCTCCAACCGGGTACCGTGGTGCCCGGGTTGCCCTCCGCTGGGTTTGCCACTCTTCTTGCGCAAACTTTTGGGCACTGGTTTCTGATAACCATCACTGGACGGGGGCTTATGGCTATTCCGACTGTCCTGATGCACTGGCCTTTCCAGGTCTGCCACCTTTTGCGTCAAGGTGTTGACGCGGTCCCATAAGTCGAACACTAAGTCTACGACCCGTTCCGGGTCGGACGCACAAAGCCCGAATAACTCGTCTCGGGACCAGGGAGCTGGTTGGTGTGCCATGCGGTGCCCATCTCCATTCTAAAAAGCGGATAGTTCTACTTTAGCGGATGGGATTCACCTTGTTCAGCATTATTTTCCCTGGGCGGGGTACTGAGCAGTTACAAAATTTCACCGTCTCGAACTTAACGACTCTGTTTCGGGGCACGGGACGAAAATGCCGGTCAGAATCACGGCTGAGGGACTTGCGCCTGCTTCATCCATTTGATGCAGTCCCCTTCCTTTCTGCACTTTTGTGCCTGTGACTAACGAAAAAAGAACAAGAGATCCCTATAATTCCTAGCATACCGCTCTGAGTGAGCGAAATATCTTCACTCGAGACGTTGATGAGTTGACATCATGTCGAACAACCTGAATTCCAGACATTATGAATTGCAAAGAAAGGAATGAAGAATTCGTGGCCCATGAAATGATCCCGGACAATGAAGACCAACCGTTTCATTTAGAAACCCATGGCATTGACATCATTCCTTCTAGTGAGCGTAAGGGTCGCCCCCGACAATTGTTTGGGGTGTGGCTTGCTGCCCAGTTTACTATTAGCGGCATCATCATTGGTCAGCTATTTACCACCCTGGGATTAAGTGTGTGGGAAGCCCTCGGAGTCGCGGCACTCAGCGCTGTATCGTTCGTTGTCGTCGGTCTCTCCAGTTTACCCGGACCCAAGGCGGGAACCGCGACTTTAACCATTTCACGTGCAAGTTTTGGCATTAAGGGCAATGTCGTTCCATCGTTCCTGAGCTGGTTGGTTTTAGTGGGTTGGGAAAGCGTCACGATTGTGTTAACAGTGGCCTCGCTGCTGTTAGTCGCGCAGTTGTTGCACTGGCCCTCACAAGGAACAGCCCCGACGATTATTGCTATGGCCGTGGCATTGCTGATGACGTTTTCCATTCCGATTCTGGGTCATGGCACTGTCGTGAGAATGCAGCAACTCTTAGCCTATTCCATGGGTTTGTTTGTTCTGGCCATGTTTCCGCTTATCTGGTCCAAAGTCAATTGGCATTATGCCCCGGCTGCAAGTCATATGGCCGCTCATGGTGCCTTAGCCACATTTGTTTTGGCATGCTCTATTGGACTGATGTCGACATCGCTTTCCTGGACGAACTATGGCTCGGATTATTCCCGTTATTTGGCCAAAGACACACCGAGAACCTCTATTCTCGCCTACACGGCATGGGGTGGAGGTTTGGCTGTTATGTTATTTCTCTCTTTGGGGGTGTTGCTGGGTACTTTTATCAATGCCTCGACTTTTGGTGCCAATCCCATGAAAGGAACCATGGCCGTGTTGCCTGCATGGTTTGCCTTTCCCTTCTTGTTCGTGGTTGTGATTGGACAAGTGGCGAACAACTATATGAACTCCTACAGCTCTTCGATGAGTTTTCTGGCCATGGGATTTCGGCTGCCACGTTATGCATCAGTTATTGTCGATGCCGTCATCTCCTCGATCGTGGCGTTATACGCGCTATTTTTGGCTCCCGGATTTATCAGCTTTTTCGAAAACTTCCTTAGCCTGTCTATTCTCTTTTTGGGACCTTGGACGGGTGTCTTTCTCACCCATTATTTTCTGTTCAAAGGGGAATATGACGCACCTTCTTTACTCATCACGAATAACACGAGCTCGTATTGGTATCAAAACGGCACCAATCGCTCCGCCTTTATCGCCCTGATCGTCGGAGCGTTCGCGGCTTTTTGGACTGTTAATTCGGCGCTATGGGTGAGTCCCTTGTCGACAAACCTTCTGGGTGGAATGGACCTCAGCGCCTTTGTCGGACCCATCGTCGGCAGTGCTGTTTACTATATGTTTATGCGTCCGGTTCGGATCCGGCATACCAAGGCGGCCGGGAATCAACCGATACCGGAATTTCAACCTGACCCGGAATAAAAGGACACAGGCCTGTAATCAGCACTGTGGCGAAATGGGGCCCAGACCCTTTCGTTTTGTGAGCATTGCCAGCTTAGACAAGATATTAAAAGGAGAAGCGATCTATGGTGTATCACCGCACTATTCCCGTAACTTATGGCCTGCCGGCATTAATACTTGTTGATCAGCAAGTCGGAGGCGGCGGGATTCCCTGTTCAGCATTCGAGGATGCCATGCACCGTACCATTCCCTTGCTGACCATGGCCAGAAGCCGAAGTCTTCCGGTTGTTCACCTGCAAGAGGTTCACCGCCCGGAACTCGTCGATTTTGGACGCGAGTTGGATGGCGACGAAGGCATCCACGACATGGAGGGAGACCAAGAGACAGAACTTTTTCCTCCGCTGAAACCGATTGCGGGGGAGTTTCACGTGGTTAAGCGCCGGTACAGCGGATTTTTCGGTACCGATCTGGATCTCCTCCTACGCAGTATCGGCGTCGAAACGCTCATATTGGCCGGCCAACTCACGGATGTGTGTGTCCATTACACGGCTATTGACGCTCATCAATACAACTATGTGGTCCGCGTAGCGGAAGACTGTGTGGCCGGCTCATCGAAAAGTGCCCATGATGCGGCTCTTCAGGCTATAGAATATCATCAGCACGGAGCCATTCGCGAATCGCAAGAGATTATAGACGCTCTGGCGGGTTATGTCCCCGAGAAACCCTGGCAAATTTCCTCCAGGCAGGATTTATGGGACCAACGCTGGTTTCTGCAATCAGAAAGAATCTGATCATTCCCCGGACCGGGAGAGCTTATGGCAGGAGGATTGCCGTGAATCAGATTGCCGACAACATATTTCTACTGACAAGTGTGGTGCAACAGTTAAATACTGTGGTGATTATCGACAAGGATTATCTTGTGGTGATTGATCCGGGATTCTTTCCTGGGGAAATTGCGGAGATTCGGAAATTTTTGCAACCATGGGAAACCCCTTCGCGCACACGTCTACTCGCTCTCACCCACTCCCATTTTGACCATATTGCCGGGGTTCCCTATTTTCCGGAATATGCCGTGCTCACCTCGGATGCGTGGGACCGCGGCAATGAGAGGCACGCAATCCGGCGGCTGGAACAGTTCGATACCGAGTTTTATGTTGATAGGCCATGGGAACCGGGGCACTTAACTCCACTGACTCCACAATATGCTGTCCGTCATGGGCAATCGCTGGGGCCCTTTCTGTTCTTGCAGACCCCTGGGCATACCCATGACAGCCTGAGCATCGTCTATGAGCATGTTATTGGTGTCGGCGATTATTTGTCGAGTTTAGAATTTCCTTTTATCAACGCATCACTGAAAGACTATCGAAATTCCCTCGCCCTAATCGCCGGTACCGTCCGCCAGCACTCTTTGACCACACTCCTCTCACAACACGGACCGCCCGCCTATGGGACGGAAATCCCAACACGCGCCGCACTGGCCCGCAACTATATCGAGCAGATGTGTGAAATCGTGGAGACCGCTCACCACAGCGGCTGGTCCTGGGAAAAAACCCTGTCCCAGGCACCAGACGTGCTCTTTCAGAACCGTCCCATACCCTTGGGCCTTATTCCCGCTCATGAACGGAATCTCCAAACGATTTGGGCAGAGTATGCACAAGAACATACGTTGTCGACTCGCCATCCTGAGTCTGGTGGGTCCCCCGGCGACTGAAAATGCGGCAGGCTCAAGTGACGGCCAGGAGAGCGGCAGCGCAAAAGGCGCCATGATGCTGTCCACCCTGACGGTTCGCCTTTCGGCAGGAAACGAAATTGCGTTGTCTCGGGACCGGGAAATCACACTGTGCCCGTAAAGCACCCCCTGGGCTGAATTCTGCCGTGCCGTAAGATTCTCACCGCCGTCCGGTGATTCAAAAAACCAAAGACAGCCGTGAGCACTCGCCCAACACAGTTGTGCGGCCCGGCCTAGGTAAGCAACTGGCCGCCGCGCGCAGCGCGTCGCGCACTATCCACATCGGCTGAATGAGTGAGCGGCGTGCTGATTGAGTAAGTGCTGCTAAAAGAACCTCGTTACTCCACAACGTGGTCTCTTTTTCATTCCTCTCAAATTTTTGTTTGTCAGGCTGGGGGAACACGGCCCCAAATGGCCTCCCCGTAATAGACGTGCCGCTTTTCGGCCGGCTGGGTTTGGCTGGCGATCTGACGTCCCCGTTCCTCCAGGTGATATAAGAAGTGGACCCGTTCCCGGTAGGGCAGACGAGCCAGTGTATGTTGAAAAAACGCGGCACCTTTCACGAAGAATGTGAAAAAAGCCCGATGATCTTCCGCTGTCATGAGAAACGGCAGCTGCCGGATAGTTACATCCTGTAGCGAAGCTTTCCGGAAGGCTTCTTCCACTTGCCCTGGCGGCAAGCCATTGCGATCACCGAACGGCAAGCCGAATTCCTCGGCCAAGTCGCTGAGGGGCCGAAGCCACAAAGCGGCCATGGGAATCTCCCGCACGTCGATCTGTGGCGGCGGCAAAGCTGCCCCCACCCATCCTCCCGGCTTGGTGACCCGTGCCATCTCCCGCACAGCCTGCTCCACTTCCGTGAAGTGGAGTACCGCTACGGCCATTGACACGTCAAACACTTGGCTCTCAAAGGGCAAGTTCTCTGCCTGGCCGGGGACCACAGTCACATTCGGGACCTGGCGATCTTGGCATTTTTTCTGCAGATGGGCGACAAGAGCAGACGAGGGTTCCACCGCTGCCACCTGCCCGCCTGGTAAAACCCGTTCATGCAGCCCCATGTCCACGCATACCCGCCCGGTACCGGCCCCAACTTCCAGCACCTGCATCCCGGGTTGAATCGGCAAGCTGTCCAAAAAAGTCTGAGTGTCCTCGATATTGTTCGGAAATACCGTATTGAACACCGTATCATAGTCCATAACGCGAAAAATGTCCCACCGTTGCTGATTGGCCCGCCAATCCAGTTCCCCGGATTCTTCCAGGATTCGTTCAAATTCCTGGAGAAAATTCCGCCCCCTTGGGGTTAACCGCAACATCTCCCCTTTTCCCGTAAGCGATTCTTTCACCAACCCCATGCGCAAATACAGGGACAGTTGGTCGGCCAGCAACTCCTGCACCCAGGGACGATGGCTGACGCCTGATAAGAATTCGAGGCGCGGCAGGCGGCGAAAGTATCGAATGGCATTGAGATCCTCGAAGGGCCAAATGATGTGGAACACCCGAACCACAGCTTGCAGGCCCAAAGGCTCCTCGGCAGCAAAACGCTGAAGTGTTGCCAGGGCATGATCCACATCACTGTGGCTCACCCGTTCGGCATCCGATTGGGTATGCACCGAAAATAACGCCATGGACGTCAGGACAGCCTGAAACAAGTGGGTGAGATAAAGGGGAGAAAAGGGATAGGCTGGCCACGTCGTCTGTTCCGTGAGGACCTGCGCGGCCAAATCAGGGGCCAGAACCTCCAGCCGTCTTTGAGCACTGGGCGTAATCTTCGCCTGCCATTCACCGTGCATCCAGGTGTCCAGCACCACTCCCTTCGAATACGCTCGCCGCACCAATGCGGGCAGTTCCGGATCTGTGATAATTTGCCAACTGATGGCGTATAAACTGCGCGTGGCCATCTTTTCGTGAAACCTCCTCGTTATCATTGGTGGCGAGCCTTAGCGAATCTTCCTCCCTGAGCTGAGAGGAGGTTGTCCATCCCATACGATTTGGCTGCCGTCTTAAACGGGGGCCCAAGTATTTCGCACCACGTCGGGCACAGAATCCCCCGTCACCCAAAACATTGCAGTACCCGAGCCCATCAGTCCAGCAATCTCACCGGGATAGGCATTCGGTGAGCCCCTGGGTTGCTTGCCAAGCATTTCAGGACTGAAGTCTTAGGGGGAGAGCGCCTCGGCCCATCAAGATAAAGCTTCTAGGAATTACTGAAGGCAGGAGAAGCCCATAACACGAAGGTGTCCTCTGAAACCGGGAATGCCGCGAAACTTTCTCATGCGGGGAAAAAACAGCCCTTTGGATCTGCCGTATCATCCACTCCCCCCTCTTCCGGAAGACTGGATAATTTCCCACCCGCCATGTTGGCACTCTTTTATCACAATTTCTTGAACCGGGATACCCTCTGTGATTGCCGCAGTACAGTGCGCATTCCGATATTATGCTGCAAAGACGTCCCTCAAAACTGATCAGGAAATTCTCCGAGATGCTC
>PXYT01000082.1:11985-24360 GCA_003023725.1 Sulfobacillus benefaciens
ATTTTAGAACTGGGCATATTTTATCACATCGTGTCCCATCTTAAACCACTTTGTCAAACAATATTCACAAAAATGTCCAGGACGTTGACACGATGCCCTTGGCCCCGCACGCTGTTCATGCATGAACAGGGGCATTGTTGGAACTTAGGCCTATAGACTCCGTAAGCCCTTTTCCCTGGAACATTTTATCTTTCTGACAGATACGCGCGGAGGGTGACAAATTCTTATTTGGACAAGGGATGAACCCAGACGCACGGCCAGAACCGGTCCAGGTCATGGGCCTTTTATGACTCTGAAAGCTCCTGACTTTTCCGTCTGTACCTCATCCAAGGACTGCGCGTCGCTTGGTTACGAGTTCAGTCTCTGCGATGTGACAATCGTCTCTCCAGAAGAGCCACACCTTCTTCCAAGTTGAGATAGAAGATTTTTCCGGAGGACACGTTATGCGGGCAGGCCGCCCATACATAAAGGAAATGGGACAACCGATTAACTAAGAATCGCTTGCTGCAAAAACCCTGGAACTGTTTCGTCCGGCAACCCCACTATCAAAGCCCGGTCCAGAAATTGATTACCCCACTCACAAGCCTTCTGAAATCAGGCAACAGGCGTGACATGCAGCCAAATTACGAATATCATTGGTTGGCCGATCCGTTTCAACACCCAAAGGATCCGAAGAACACCAACGCGCGTCGTCATACGCTCCCCTCAACAGCTCCTCGATCCGTTCAGAGGTTGCTTGCCGGGCCAGTCCTCCCAAGGCGCCATTTGCCGCAGTCGCCGCAGCATTTTTTGAGCTTTTTCAACAATGCCATAAAAATCTGCATCACTTTAAAGTTTTCGGTGCCAGATAGCCCTAACAGTCAATCCCAACAATAACTGAACCGATCATTCGTACCGCCTTACAGGCGAGCCTCGTTCATGCGGCATCATGTCAGGGCATGACGACAATAACTCCCTATGCCCGGATAACCTTCAGTTCCATTGAAAACACGGCCAGTAGCTGTGACTCTTTCAGCACTGAGCTATTGTGTTCACTACGGGGTTGGAGTTTGGTGCCACTTTGGGAGCGGTCATGGCAGAAACCGTCCGATTTATTAGCTCTTTCTCTTAGCACCATTCTCCATCTTCTATGATTCAGAGGTGCCAATATACAGTTCTACCAACCCCTGGGCAAAGCCTTGCAAGTCCTTGGCTGAAGCCTTACCGGCGTCCGACTGCAGTGCTATTTGAAGTGCCTCGTCATCGTCAAAGGTCATCTCCGCCATCAGGTAATAGGAAGATTTTGTGTGTGGTGATAACGGTTTCATGCGAGTAATTTCCATGTTCCGAAGTCCCGGCATTTGTTCGGCCAAAGGCGTGTGGACACTACGGTAGTGCTCATCAAATGCTTCAGGATCTTCTGGGGTTCGGTAAAGCGCAATGAGTTTGATCACCGACTGCTCTCTCCTTTCGTTTCCGCTCAAATCCTCTTAAATCGGTCAAAGGGCTGGGAGCAACTCTCACAATAATACAACTGCTGGCAGAGTGTACGGCCAAACTGGCTGAGGGAACGGGTCTTGGAAGAGCCGCAAAAAGGACAGGTTACAGAGTCTGACCTTTGACTGGGGGGCGCAACACCCCAGAGCAAAAGCGCTTGCCTTCCCTCATCGGTAATGCGCTCGGACGACCATTCGTGGTGAATGGACCACTGGACCTCGGTAGGGCCGATGTCATTCAGAGCCGTTTTCACCTGGCTCCCAATCAATTCGAGAGCGGGGCATCCCAAGAAAGTCGGAATAAGGGTCACGCGCAGTCCCTGTTCATCCATTGCAATCTCATCGACCATGCCTAAATCGACGATGTTCACTCCGGGCAACTCCGGGTCCATCACGGTCCTAAGACGATGTATTACCTCTTCCGAGTTCACCCTCCTCATGTCACCCTTTCCCTCACGAGGATTTCTTCTTCGGTCAAGACGATTCCGCTTATAGGAATTTGATCACCACAAACTACTTTGTTGTGCTTTCTTCACACCGGTACCGTAATTTCCTTCCGTATGACCGGATCTTGTGATACCGTCCGGGATGCGCATGACACGCTTAAAGTGAGTCTTTAAAGCGGAGTGAAAGCGTATTGAGAATCCATTTTCTTCCCCAGATGAGCGCTCTTGCTTTCGCCGGCCGCAAAGACGTGGCTTGGTCCAGACAAAAGAATTGGAGACTGTTCGCCAGGAATCACGTCGCTTTTTCTGTTTTTTGATCCCCTCAAACTCAGCCGTTCTTGGGCCTTCCGGTGCCCTATTCCATCTTCATCCTGGTAGAAATCGACTAGATCAGGCTATAGAAAAAGAGTGGCCAACGTCTAAACAAAGCAACTGCTTGCTTGTTCCATGATATAATGCCGGTTGGTATCGGTCAACAATTCCTTGACCTGGCATTCTTCACATGGCATGACTGAGGAATTTTTTGCGGATCCTCTTCCATCACATCCCGTTCTCCTTTATCACAAGTGGATGACAACATGTCCGTTGTGGCCAAAGCAGATAGCTCAAGCCAGCTCGCACGAGGGCCAGAGATATCGTAAAATAAGAAAAGACAAGGAGACGGCGAATGAGGGGCAGATAATGGCGCGACCAAGCAAAAAAGCCGAAATTGTTCAAGCGGCAGCGGAACTTTTCAGTACCAAAGGCTTTAAGGCGACGACAGTACGGGATATTGCTGAAAAGGCTGGCGTTCTCTCCGGAAGCTTATACGCTCACATTGATACAAAAGAAGACTTGCTGCTTGAAATTGTTCGGCTGGCAGCCAACGAATTTGCCAACGCATTAGAACCGATTGTGCGCTCTGATGAGAACCCCGAAGCCAAAGTGCGGGCAGCCGTTCACGCACACTTAGGAGTCATTGCCTCGTCGAGAGCGTGGAGTACGGTCTATCTGGATGAAGACGCCGCGTTCTCCCCAGAAGGGCGCCTTGAAGTGCGGCAGTTGCGGAAGGTTTATGAACAATATTGGATGCAAATACTCGAAGAAGGTCGAGCGAGGCAGACTTTTTCGTTTACTGATTCTGTGCTGACCAGGCTATTCATTTTGTCCGCTCTAAATGGCTTTCACCGCTGGTATGATCCGCAAGGCCGGCTAACCGTCCACGATATCGCAGAGGATTACGCCGGCATGATCCTGAATATGCTGCGCAAAACGTAGCACAGTGGGCCTAATAGGGCGTACTCCTAGATATCCGTGTGCATAGCCGCAAGTGTCCATTTCCTCGCATGAGGACGCAATATTTCTGGTATCAGGCTGGATGATGCATTGCCTGCCGGGAGAGAAGGTGGTTGAGCCCATGATAGCCGGGTCCATTACGACTCAACCCCAAAGGGCCCGGAATATGCCCCCGGGGTCGTTAGTCGAGAGCTGCTTCATATTGACGGACAGTGTTGATGGCGATAACGGGAATCCGGCCCGTAACATTTGTGCCGCACCATCCTTATCCTTCCCTGATTCCTTCGCGGGGTTCGATTAATGCTTCGCCCCCATCTCAAGCATCGTCGGATCTGTTCAACAGGTTTTCAGTGGGACGGCTGCCAAACGTGAACCCTTATTGTCAAAAGGTCCATGGTGGCATCTGGCCAGGGGCAAGCACGCTCTTCATTGGATCTCCGTGCCTCACGGCTTTTTCCAAGGGTTGAACACGTTACTGCAAATTGATCCACACGTCTTTTATTTCCGTGTACAATTCCAGCGCATGGTGCCCCATTTCACGCCCAAAACCCGATTGCTTAAATCCTCCCCAAGGAGCAGCGGCATCGTACACATGATAGGCATTCACCCACACAGTGCCGGCGTCAAGATTTTGAGCCAGGTAATGCGCCGTACGCACATTTTCCGTCCAAACCCCTGCCGCCAATCCATAAGCGGATAAATTGGCGCGTTCTACCACCTCGTCAATCGTATCAAAAGGCATCACCGCAGCGACTGGGCCGAATATTTCTTCTTGAGCAATGCTCATCGTATCCGTCACTTGTGAAAAGATCGTGGGTTCAATGAAAAATCCGGAACCGGCTCCAGGCATGGCTTGACCCCCTGCGACCACTTTCGCGCCTTCCTCTTGTCCTTTTGCAATATATCCCAGCACACGCTCATATTGTTCCGACGATACGACAGGGCCCATCTGAGTTTTGATATCTAAAGCCATGCCTACCCGCATATTTTTCGCATAGGCGGTCATTTGTTCCAGAGTTTGATCATAAATTTCGCGGGCCACGTAAATCCTCGAACCTGCCGAACACACTTCGCCCTGGTTCATAAAGATCCCGAGCATGGATCCCGAAACGGCGCGTTTCAAATCGGCGTCGGCGCAGATAATGTTGGGGGATTTGCCTCCAAGTTCTAAGGAAACACGTGCCATGTTATTCGCTGCAGAACGCATGATCGACCTTCCTACCTCAGTGGACCCCGTAAACGCAATTTTGTTGACACCCGGATGAGAAGCCAAAGCTGCCCCGGCTTCCGGCCCATAACCTGTCACAATGTTAATGACTCCCGGAGGGAATCCCGCTTCCGTCACCAATTCCGCCAAGCGCAACGCACTCAAGGGGGACTGTTCCGCTGGCTTTAAGACCACCGTGCATCCCACCGCCAAAGCTGCTCCCAATTTCCAAATTGCCATGAGCAAGGGAAAATTCCAGGGAATGATCGCTCCCACGACGCCAACAGGTTGACGCAGCGTATAGTTGAAAAAAGAACCGGTCGACACGGGAATGGTTTCCCCTTCGATTTTCGTCGCCCATCCTGCCATATAGCGCAAGTGGTCTATGGCCATGGGAATCGTGCCGTATTGGGCTTGGCGAAGGGGCATGCCCATGTCCAAACTCTCAATTTGCGCCAGTTCCTCGAGGTGTGCCGCCATCAGATCGGCAAGCTTCCACATCAACACGCCCCGCCCTTGGGGACTCATCTGCCGCCACGTCTTATCTCGAAAGGCTTGTTGGGCCGCTTCCACGGCCAAACTAATATCGTCTTTGCCGCCTCGGGCAACCTCAGTCAAAACCTCCCTGGTTGAGGGGTCTATATCTTCCATGGTGAGCCCTGAATGCGAGGGAACCCACTTCCCTTGAATATAATGATGATGGGTTTGGTGAATAAATTCTTGAACTGCGGTCACCAGGTTCCGGTATTGTTCCATTCTTCTCGCCTCCTTGGCATATTATGTCAAACATCTTAAACCTTGTCTTTGTTTTACCGAATTTCGGACTCAACGCGGTTGTCTACTATGCGAATCGCTTTGCCTTCGCTGCGGGCTATGGTTCCGGGCCGGTGAATTTTGAGCCCTACGGAAATCCCGAGCTCGCTCTTCAAGGAATGCAGGAGGCGGTGGTGAAGGCTCATAAAACGGGGATCAGACGGAATAGTGGATGTATCTCGGTGAAATTCAGGGCTCACTTCGCAGTGCACTTCTAAAGTGTCAAGAGAGCCAACATGGTCGACGGTGACTTGATAGTGAGGGGCAATTTCATCGAATTGGAGAAGGACATATTCTATTTCCGTAGGAAAAACATTTACTCCCCGAATAATCAGCATGTCATCTAACCGTCCTTTGATGCGGGACATCCGCATGAGAGTCCGGCCGCATGCACAAGGTTCCTGATCAAGGGAGGCAATATCCCCCGTGCGGTAGCGAATGACGGGAAAAGCCTCTTTGGTGAGCGACGTGAAGACCAATTCGCCACTTTCACCAAAGGGCACTGGAAGTGCGGTTTTGGGATCAATGATCTCGGCAAGAAAGTGATCTTCGGCAATATGCAGTCCATTTTGTGCCTCCCAACACTCTATGGCCACTCCCGGACCCATTACTTCGCTCAGCCCGTAAATATCCATTGCCTTGATGTCCAGAGTGCTTTGAATTTCTGCCCGCAAGGCCTCACTCCACGGCTCAGCTCCTAAGATGCCGTATTCGAGACTCGTTTGACGGGGATCTAGGCCTAAAGCTTCCATTTCTTCGGCGATATTGAGCACATACGAGGGAGTGCCCGAAATGCCCCGAGGCCGGAAATCCTCAATCAGGCGCACTTGCCGGGCCGTATTCCCGCCAGACACGGGAATAACCGCCGCCCCTAGCTCCTCTATGCCATAATGCAGTCCAAGGCCACCCGTAAACAAACCGTAACCATACGCATTATGGAAACGATCTCCCGCCTTAGCTCCGGCACAGGCAAGAGCCCGAGCGACAATATGGGCCCAACGCGCAATATCCCCTTTGGTATAGGCGACGACAGTGGGCTTTCCCCGCGTTCCTGATGAAGCGTGAAATCTCACCACATGTTCCGTGGTTACAGCTAACAGTCCGAAGGGGTAATGGTCGCGTAAATCACTCTTCTGTGTAAAAGGCAGTCTCACAATATCTTGGAGTGAGTGAATGTCAGTGGGCTTGATGCGAGCCTCATCCAGGGACTCACGGTAAAATGGTACCGATTCATAGACCCTTTCCAAAGTGGTGCGTAAGCGGCTCAGTTGCAGGCGTTGCAAATCTTCACGTGACGCCGTCTCAATCTCCGGATCCAAAATCATGTGATTCGCCACTCCTTCCCCATTTTCATGCATAGCGCAGTGTGTGCAGATCTTCCGTCCGTGCTCGTCTCTTTTTCATCCCATGACGCCATAGCGCGTCCAAAACGCGGGTTTTGACACAATTTTCGCCGCAAAGACCTTGGAAGCCGTCTCAAGACAACAGAACAACGATCGGCAAAGTTCGTACTACAGGCAGCGGAGGCAAAGATGATGGGAATAGGCGGCACTTGACGGCTGTAAAGATGTCCCACTCAAAATATTCTTGCATGCGTGAGCTTGGTTATCTGGACTCAACGCCCGATCAGGGATCAAGAACCCGGTGTCAAGAAAGCAGGCCTAAGGTTAGCATCTTTACAAAGTCTTTGGGTGCCACCGAATGGCATCCTGAACCCGACTTCCCAAAACGTAGGCCGAAGTCCAATTCCGACAACTCTCAGGCCCCCCTCGCTGATCCTCCCTAAGTCATTTGGCACAAAGAGCCTGGAATTTTCCGTCCAGGGATTTGAGGACCCCGACTTGTGTTGTAGCGTGGGCTACCAAAGAGCCGTCTCATCGCTTCGCCAAACTTCGCTCATCACCCCCAGAAGATTTGCCAAATCGTCCGAGTGCTCTCCCCTGCGGCCGTTGGCCGCAGGCAGCGGCACAGAACCAGGCCAGGCAATTTGCCATCGGTGCAGTTTGTCTCTAATCCGTTCCTCCCAAAGACGCTGCACCTCACCTTGGCGCAAGCTTGCAAGATCCAGAGTGCTCAAAAAGGTATCCGGTTCTCCCCAGGAAAAAATATCTCCCAACTTGGGCCACATGTCTAAAATCGCATCCAGTAATCTGCGCCGCGATTCCAAGGTGCCATTTGCCAACATATCGAACCAGGTGGCGAAGTGCTCGAGATGATAGGCTTCTTCACGGCGGATTTTGCGCACCCCCGCTTGCAAAGATGGCCAAGGAGCACGAGTCAAGGCGTTTGTCCGGATATCATCAAACACTTCGTAGAAATAACGCAATGCCACCACCCGGGCCCAGTCTCCATTGGGACTTTCCAAGATGCACGCATTGCGCCATTGGCTGGCCGTGCGCGCAAAAACCATTTGTTCCGGCTCCCTTTCACCCAATTCGGTCAACAAAGCATAATAGAATTGAGCATGGCCCATTTCATCTTGATTAACGGAACTATAAGCCAGGTCCTCTTCGAGGTCCGGTGCCAGGCCAAGCCATTCTGAGCCGCGGTGAGCCACGATCCATTCGTCATCGGCCATAGCCTGCAGCAATAGGACCCATGAGGTCTTCTCATGGGGAGGAAGTGCATTCATCTAGACCCCTCCCCTCCTCCGCCTGTCATCTCGTTTGCCACGTCTTCGATAGTCATGGCCTTCGCCTTGAATTTTTTCCAGTGAGGCGCATTGTCGTAGCCTCGGGGCAGCCGATATTTTTTATCCATGGCATGTACAGGCAAGTGAGCTGCGTCATGCGGGCTGGACGAAATGCAGTGCTCGGGAACCACCCAAATGTCGTAGACTTCCTCCCGGCGAAAAAATGTTTCCCGTGCCATTTGTATGGCCATTTCGGCATTGGCGGCACGCAAACTTCCTACATTCACGTGAAAATCCAAGGCCTGCCTCTGAACAAAAACTTCGTAAACCAGATATTCCCCTTGTGGCATCAATGGCCATCCCTTTCTCTCTTTGTGTGGAGCTGTCAGCTTTCTGCGGCGGACGGTTTAACTGAAGCGTGGTTGAGTGCTTCCCGAACCCATCTGTTTCCTGCATGAGCACGTCTGCGCAAGTCCAGCCGGGCTTGAGAAAAAGGCCCGCTGTTGTTGCGCACCATCTCGGTATACAAAGCCCAGTTGGGTTCGGTGTACCCCCATTCTCCTGTCTGTGGATCTTGTTTCACGGCGGGATCGGGTATACGCATACCCAGCGCCCACAACCGGGGAGCATACCGGTTAATGAATTTTTGTCTGAGTTCTTCATTGGTTTTAGTACGAATCTTATACCGCATCATTTTTTGGGCCGACTGGCCCATTTGCCTGGGACCAAAGAAAAACATCATCGCTTCCCACCATCGATTAATGGCCTCCTGCAGCAGGTTTCGCTGAAAAGAAGTGCCTTCTGCCAGAGCCAGCACGACAGACTCTCCATATTGCATGTGAAAGCTCTCCTCAGCAACAATGCGTTTGAGCATGCGCGCATAGGGCGCATAAGAACTGTCGAGAAGCATGGCTTGGGTAATAATGGCGCCCCCGTCGACTAAAAACGCGATAACGCCGGCATCGGCCCAGGTCGGTGCGGGCATATGAAAGACATTATGAAATTTTACGTGTCCGTCCAACAAATCATCCATCAGCGCCTCACGGCCCCGGCCGTACGGCCGGCTAAGATCTTCCGCCAGGCGCAAGAGAATTTGCCCGTGCCCAATCTCGTCCTGAACCTTGGCATTGAGAGCCATTTTGCGGCGTATTGTGGGCGCCTTTGGCACCCACTCTTTTTCCGGATAGGCGCCCATGATCTCACTGACCGCATGCATATGGATTTGCTTGATTAAGAGATTCCGGTAGTCATCCGGCATCCAGTCATTGGCTTCGATTTTTTGACCCTTCTCAATTTTGGTCATAAAATCAGCCATCCTGTGATCTTCTGTCACGGCCTATTTTTGTCTCCTTTTATTTGAAATCCGCAGAAAACGACCGGCGGTCTTATACAAAGCAATTGATTGCTTTCAATATGATATAGCGCCTAGTCAGTATTGGTCAATGATTCGTTCCTATTAAAATTATTCAAACATTCGGTCTTTAATCCCCCTGATGTGGCACCAACAGTGTGGCCCGAGTGAGGCCTAATACAACTACTTCTGCGGAAAAGATAGTGGGATCCTATAAACTTCGACCTTTTGCTCATTGACCATTTGTTTGACGCTGCTCTTCTAGGTCAAGATCTGAATGTTCCGGAGGTGGACATCTATAGACTGACTCCGCCGTGAGTCCCAGCCTCCACCAGTGAGATCATTTGGGGTTTTTTGGCTGTCCCGCAAGCCTTGAGGGACAAAGCCTTAACGACGGCGCAAATAGAATTTTCTCCCCATAATCCACGGCGGGATGCGGTTTTGTGGGTACGCATTTGACGGGATCTGCAAAATTGCTACCAGTCCGTCAACGATTGCAACAAATGGCCCCAGGACATCCAAAACGAGCCGCCCTCTGGTAAAAATAATGGATGGACATACCATGTTACTCAAGGAGTGGACCGTATGGCGAATATCCCCCAACGTACCGTGTTTTCGTGGGACGATCTCGAACCGTGAGGCGATTTGGAAAGGTCGCCGTGGGTCCTCGCCACACTGGACCAATGAGAAGATCTGAGGCGAACACTCGAAGCCGCCCCCGTTATTAAGGCCACTGCAGACGCGCCATCCCCTGGTGATCCAGTCCGCAAACTTTTTGCCGGGGATCGCGGCTATGATGATACGAAGCTAGTGACTCTCGGTGGGAATACGTATCCTATTAGACCCGTCATCGACATGAAGATGAACGCGAAACAGTAGATCTTGGTGCCATTGGGGGCCCAGACTTCGTGACCCCAATCCACCTGGGCTTTTCGCCCGGCCCCGTTTCATAGGGCTTGTACACGCGTTGCGGGTGCTGGGCCTTGAGGGCAGCCACATACCAGCGGACCATACGCCAGGACCCCGGGATACCTTTGGTCCCCGATTTCGCGCCACAAACGCGTCGCCCGTCATCAACTCAGGGTAGTGGGTCAGACGCGCACCCAGATACCACACATACGGGTCAATCTGGTGCGCGCATGGGGCCGGTGTAGCGGCCGCCTTAGACATCCCCAGTTTGTGGTGATTGCAACGGCTCTGCTATTATTGGACCAGAGTTTTTGCGCCGAATGGATGCCGCGATCGAGGCGATCAGCCGCGCTGGGTCACAGATCCCCCGTGCCGGCCCCGCGTTAATTTAGGATGTGAATGATGTACTATACGGCCCGTTAACGCACATGGCATTGACTATGATTGGTCAGGCTTTTTCACCGAAAATCGTATACCCAGATAGTCGCGAATCAATGCCCGATGACGTTTATGCGCACCGAATACGTGGTATTTGTTCCAAACGTCCGCAGGTATTAGAGGAACTCCTGCGGCTCGGACAGCATTCCGGATGATGGCCTCCGCAATCTTGGTCAAGGGAACAAAATACCCCAACCGGTGAGACATTTTCAGCAGGACCAATAGACCCATGTCCGCCGCGACGATTTTTTCGCCCATACCAATTCTCCGGACGTTGGAGTATATATTTCATGTAACTCTTTCTGCAAGTAGCTACTTTTCAGTCTTGGACAAGCCGTTTCTCGAACACCGGGCAACCCTTTAACTCCATTTGACGTAATTTTTATGGAAAGCACGCACTTCAAGGGAACGTGCTAGTTGAACAGGAATAGCTGTATGGTGTATAGCACCGGAGTTCTGCACTTAGGTGCCTATTTCTTGCCTAAATTTCATAACAAAAGTATTATAATGATAATACAACGTAAACGAAGGTGATTGTGATTGGATACCATCGATTTTAAGGCTCTGTCCGAATTGATGATGAACGGACGCATGACCTGGGCTGAGCTTGGTAGTTGTCTTGGACTATCGAGCCCAGCCACGGCGGAACGGGTACGTCGGTTGGAGGATCAAGGGGTCATAAAGGGATTCACCGCTCTCGTCGACCACGAGGCCGTCGGATGTGCACTGACGGCTTTCGTGGCGGTGAGCCTAGAACGTCCAGAACATCGGAATCGTTTTTTGCAGAAGATTATGGAGATGCAGGAAGTGCAGGAGTGTCACCATGTTGCCGGAGAGGATGATTACTTGCTAAAAGTGCGATGCAAAGGCACACGAGACCTGGAACGAGTCGTGAGTGACACGGTAAAAAGTATCCCTGGTGTCGCAAGAACTCGAACCACCATCGTCATGAGCACCCCTAAAGAGACACCCAGCCCTCCCCTGTTTCCCGAAGACATCATTGATGCGACTCGCAGGTAGAACGGAGGCGGTTTGATGGATTTTCTTTTGAGAGGCCTCATAGTTGGCGTATCCATTGCCGCTCCGGTGGGTCCGATTGGACTGCTTTGTATTCAAAGGACGGTGATACAAGGCCGTACGTCCGGGTTCGTCAGTGGCCTTGGTGCCGCCACAGCGGATGCTGTGTATGGCAGCGTAGCGGGTTTTGGACTCGATCTGGTCTCGAACTTCTTGATTGGCCAGCGCATGTGGATTCATTTGATTGGTGGCGCTTTGTTGCTTTTACTAGGGATAAAGATGCTCCTTACAAGCCCTTTTGAACAGGCTGCACAAACAAAACACACGGTACGAGGGATTTGGTGGAGCTATCTGTCTACGTTCTTACTCACCATTACCAACCCGATGACCATTCTATCTTTTGTCGCCGTATTTGCTGCGCTTGGCGTGGCAAATTCATCAAATGACTATGTCAGTGCATCCTTTACGGTTATCGACCGCGCCGTAAAACCCCGTGCTTTAGCTATGGGGATATCAGGCGCTCGCCGTGAGGCGAAAGTGTTGTATTGACACGCTAACCCAATTAGTATATCATATCTATATAGAAAGAAGGCGGCGATTGTGTACCGGACACAGAGTAACCAAATCAAGGGACTCGATAAGAACGAATACGAAGCCTTGCGGGAAATGTGCCGGTATGCGAAAAATCTCTACAACGTGGGCTTGTACTCGATCCGTCAATATTTCTTTGCAGAAGGGCGTTACCTGCGCTACGAATCGAACTATCAAGTGGTGAAGGATAACGAAAACTACGCGTTACTACAAGCCGGTGT
>PXYT01000083.1 GCA_003023725.1 Sulfobacillus benefaciens
ACGGCCTCAGTTCCGCCTCCGCCGCGATGGTGAAACTGAACATCCAGCTCTATCGTAGAATGCCCATCACCTTCTTTGCAGGATACGGAAAAAGATCAGCGCTCGGAGAGCGCTGCATGAAAGGTTTCTTCTCGCGATAACCTAGGAAACCTGGTGAGATTAAGGCCGGGAGTACGGGAACGGCGGTTCCTCCGTGGCAAAAAAATTAGAATGAGTCCGCACTGATAATCCAGCGTCGCAAGAACTCCCGGGGCGTTTCGACTCGCCATGGCGCCGCGGTAGACTATTTCTACGACCTTCTATCGTGAAATTTATTGCTTCGTTCTTTTTTTGGGAAGTGCTGGACCTTGGCCGTCGTGTTCAATTGAGACAAGAAATAGAGGAAACTGTAAAGCCTCATGAAATTCTTGCTCTATGTATCGTTGCGCCGTAGAAAGATTCAAAGTGCGATCTGGCAAATACTTTTGGAGACGGTCACTAGGAACAATGATTAACCCTACATCCACAGCACCGTCTCGTAAACTATTGCGAAAATGGACAAGATCACGAATTACCATGTCACTCCGCCCGGAGACTTGAATTTCTACTCCCAAAGACACTTGGATGGGTTGTGGGGATGTTTGATGAGTCAAGGTTTTTTGCCAGTCAATCCCGCCGACTTGCGTCTTAATCCATCCTCCATAACTTGTGAAGTTATTATCGAGATGTTCTCGAATAAACGCTGCGCCATTCGATTCTTTTTCTTCTTGTAGATAAATTGGTGTTTGTTGAATTATATTGACTACTTCATCAAATAACGGGGTAAGACCTAACCGGGTTAATCGTTTTTCCGCTCCATCATATGAAATGTGTGAATCAATTCTCATAACGAGACATTTCTCCTCTTGGTCGCTTTCCACAACAATGACATATTGAATTGCGGCATGTGATTGATAGAATCGCTAAATTGTTCGGTTAACCGTTTGCGAATATGTTCTACATCGTACAGTTCCACACCAATCCAATTTCGATGATTTTTCTCTGCTGCTTGGTAGGTCGAACCACCACCACCAAAGGGGTCTAAGACAATATCACCAGAATTCGTTGACATTAAAATAGCTCGTTCAGGGATCATAAGTTTGAGTTCATTCACGCCATGCCGTACTTTGAATTTTGCGTGACGATTAGGTGATGTGTCGTCCCAAAAATCTGTGAGATTGAGCCCAGCGGGGTTCAATTTATCTCGATGGCCGCCATAATCCTTAATTTCTTTCCCGCAGTGTCGACAAACGGGAATAGGCACGCGGAGCGGATTAAACACGCGAGGTTCCCCTTTGGTAAAGTACAACAGAGCATAATGAGCGGGATACAACCGATTCCCCCGGCGATATGTACCCTTCATCGTTAAAGCAATCCAATGGCGAAACACTAAACGTTTTCTCATGATTTCCCCAAAACGAATAGCCAACTCAGGTGTGGCATAAACAAAAAACGCACCACCGGGTTTTAATATCCGACTTCCTTCTTGTAACCATTTTGTACACCATTGAAAATACAAATGTTCTTCCAGATTGTCATTAAATCCGTTTTTATAGTCCTTGCCTAAATTGAAAGGAGGATCGGCAAAGATCGTATCGATCACATTGGATTGGATTGCTGCCATGATATTTATAGCGTCATCTTGATAGAGAACCCCGTGTCGTGTGGTCAGAAAAGGTTTTTCAGGCATTGTATCCCTCCTGTTTGGGTTATTATATCATTAACTAGACTGTGGATGTTCCATTTATTATTCTTGACAGAGAAGGGAGGCTATGTCGATGGACCGCCATAAGGTCGATAACATCATGATTGGCATTCGCGCACGAAAAGCGTGGGTAGCGTGGGCCGACGCCCAAGCTCAAAAACGCGGCGAAAGCCGCATGGCCTTCATTCGGAAGGCTGTGGAAGAACGCATCAAGCGAGAAGATGAACGGCCACTAACTCGAGATTAGAAGGGGTATTATATCGACTTGTCCAAAAGACCTAAAGACCCTTATGCCGTCGAACCCCGGAAATTGGACTCCGGCCGCTGGAAAGGCCGGGTAGTGCGCTATGACCCCGACACCGGGAAACGCCGGGAAATGACGCAAACGTTCGATACCAAGAAAGACGCCAAGAACTGGGCGGAAAAAGAGGCAGCCCAATATCGGGAGGATCCGCAACGCACCCCCCTAGCGAAGAAACGGTAGGGGGGTATTTGACTCGGTGGTTAGACATTAAAAAGACCATGACGATTGAAGCGAAAACCGTTCTGGGGCACCGGCAGCGAGCGGTCTAAACCTCTTGCACCGTAAACTTTTTGTAAAACTCTGCCATCCACTCATCTTGAATAATACGATTACAGGGTTCATCGGCGTTCAGCCCCTGCCGAGCCCGTCGCCAGGGATCTTCTTTATGGGTCAATCTTTCCAATTCATATGTCGTAAGGCCGAAGTATTCCTCAACAATCTCCGAGAGAAACTCCGTAACCCTTTCTCCCAACGTGCTCTCAAGATAGTGAATGGATAGTTCGGTTAAGTCTTCGCGTTCAACAGGTTTCCAGCTAAATTTTTCGTATTCATGATAGAGACTCGGAAGAACAGGCCCGTGCGCCCATGCTTCAAAAGCGCCATCAAACAATCGATGATCAAATAAAGCGAGATGCCACGCTTGTGCGTAATACATCAACTTTTGGAACTTAGGATTAGAAATTAAATTGCCCGTAACATTCGAGAGCGCAATAAAGTAATCGGCAACATTCTGGTAATCGATAAGGCGTTCTTCCATCAGAGTCACTCCTATTGGTTTGCACGCGGTCTCGGCAATACCTGCTATAGAAAAATTTGTACCCAATCCGGTCTGGAGATGAGAAAGCTTCTTTTGTGCGCGCAGTCAACCATTCTCGACATCTAATAAGGCCGCGTGAGAGCGACCGGAAGATAAGACCACAACAACCCGGTCAACAGATAGCCACCCCAGGAAAAAGGGAGGAACGGAAAGCGATTGATTGACCACTGCATCCGATTCAGCAGCGCACGAAATCCACGAATCAACATCAAGGTGCCCCCCATCCAGAGAACAAAGTACCCGGGAGACAAGGCCAGATAGCCCGCGCCCACGAAAAAAACCAGCCAATCACCTAGAGCCAGCGAAGCGTGCCACCACCGCAAGAGGCAGGGCAAGAGCAGCCCCAGGAGGGCGCTATTGATGCCCACGCCAATCCAGAGCAGCGGCGACGAGAGACGGCCATCGTACGCCACCAATCCAACCCAAATCACCCCGGCCGCCACAGGAAGGAAGACGAAAATGGTTTCCGTCAGTCCATCCATAAAGCTGGTGACCAGCAGCAATAGCCCAAAGCCGCCCCACAGCGTCGCACGAAACCCGGCAGGAAACGGAGCCGTGAAAACGGCTGTAGCACTGGCACTCCACGCTGCCAGCACCAGAAAGCGCGTAATCCATCGGGCCATGTGCTGGTCTCCTTTTCTGGCGTGTTATAAGAATCCGTGCGGCGTTACGGTAAGAGCGTTTCCGTGCCGTGAGCCGGAGACCAGGGGCCAACGATGATCGTCACGGAACGTTCGGCGACCAGCGTGTCACAGAGACGACACACAATGCTGGTGTCCACGTTAATAGTATCGCCTTCATTATCGTGCGCGTCATAATCTCTGGCCCCGGTCGCGGGATCTTGGAGGAACGTTTGAGAAAGGTCGCCGAGCCACTGGAGAAAAAAGTCTTCGCGGTTCCCGCAGTGAGGGCAGTGAAGATTGGTGAGAACAGTGGGAGTGCCTTGAATGGTAATCATCCGGATGCTCCTTTCCATCGAATAAGGTGATAGGCGAATCCCGGAACAGATCCTTGCCGACCGGCGGTCGGCGACACGCCAAAACCGCCTGCCAGGTCTGACACCCGGAAGCACAATAGAAGGATCAACCTCGGCTAAAAATGTCGGGGAATGCTCCAGGCGGCCAGCAGCACCACAGCGACCCATCCGGCCAGCGTAGCATATTGGCTCCAAACGGAGAGGCGTTCGTACTGCATAATCTGTTTGCTGATTCTCAACGGCATGCATTGTCCCTCCTTGTGTTACTGAATGACGTGACGTGCGCAGCTACTCGGTTTTTCCGGGTTCCTGGGACCGGAGCAAGCGTTCGACACGCTGTTCCATGTCAGCTAACGTAATTTCTCCGCGCACATAACGTTCTTGCACCAGTTTGAGAAAATGATCCGACGGCAACGTTCGGGAACGCCGCCGCTCCCGCCGCTTCCGCATGATCCGGCGCACGATGATAAAAATTACGAAGCCCCAAAACACGTGAGTCCAGAACATCGCCGGTCGCCTCCTTAGCAATGTAGATTCGCCCTGAGTGGATGCAATGTTCACAAAACACGGAAGCGGCGGATCTCCGCCCCCGTGTTTTGTGAACATTGCCCCGTCATTTCTTGATACGGTTCTATCTCTCCTTGGACTCCGAATCGCGCAGACACTCGGCATCATGTGATAATCCCAGCCTGTCCGGGATTAATTTTGTGGCATCCGTATAAGTCAGAGGCCAAATGCTGACCACGGCGCCCTGCCAGGTCACCGGTGTCGGATGCAGCCAGGCGTCGGCGTGCCAGGCATGCGGTGACCGATACCAGGTGGTCCGGGACGGCGAAGCGGCATGAAGCAAAGCCGTCAGCGTCTCCACCAGGGCGTCTTCGCAGAGGATCCAAAAGACCGTCAGCGGCGCGTTGGCCCACCCGCTCCGCGCCGTCTGCCGGGTAAACGCCCAAGTCTGTTGACGCAAAGCTCGCACCACCGCCCGCGTGTCGCGCCGGGGCACCAAGGCCACACATAAAACCGGCATGGCAGGTATTCTCCTTTCTTCGCGATCCGTTATTCCTGGCGCAAGGCATCCACCGGACTCAATGCGGCCGCATGGCCCGCTGGCACAGCGCCCGCCACCAGTGACACCCCGCCGCCCAAGATCAGACTCAATCCGGCGAGCCACCATGGCAGGGCAAAAAGACCCCCGGAGGCGGACTGCCCGAGCAGCATATTGATCCCCCAGCCCACCCCACCGCCGAGGCCGAGACCGACCAACCCGCCCGCCAAGCCAATCCACACCGCTTCACTCAAAAAGAGCCGGAAAATGTCCCGGCGCCGGGCTCCCAAGGCCCGGAAAATGCCGATATCCCGGCGGCGTTCCAACACCGCCATGCTCATGACCACCCCGATCATCAGGCCGGCCACCACCAAAGCGATGCCGCCAATGACTCCCAGCCCAGTTTCGATCAGACGGAAGCTTTGGCTAATGCTCTGCGCCGTGCGTTGCAACGTGGACGTGCCGTACCCCCGGGCTTGAATCCGCCGGGCCAAAGACGCCACCTGGCTCGACTGCCGGGCTAAAACCGTCGCCCCGGGATAATCCCCGGCCGTGGATCCCCGCCGGAGTTGCGCCATCCAATGCAGCGCAGTGGGGTAGGGCACATCGCCCACCCCGGCGACGCCAATCCCGGTCACCCGCAAGGACTGCAACGCCAGAGGCCGCGACGCGCCGGACAAGCCGGACGCGGAAAACAGACTGCCGCTCATCGCGGCAATCCGGACCTTCACGATCTGGCCAATGAGGGACCGAGGGGAATGATGAGAACCCACCAAGACCCGGGCCACATCCGCCGGCAACACCACGGTCCCGGGATGGGTGGCGAGATGGCCGTCCTGGAGGGTGGGCAGCAAGCCCGGAACCGACCAGAATGACGCGGGCGGCAAGGGATTCAGCATAATCGCCGTGGTCCGGCCCCGGTACGTACTTTGTGCCATAAAGGCGGCCGAGGCATAAGCGCCCCGGGATCCGGGCAAATGGCTCAGCATTGTCAGCGTGCGGGCCGTAATGGGATGGGTCGGCCCGGACACGACGGACGGTTGGAATAAATTTGTGGTAGCAGGACCGGCTTGCGGCGAGACGGTGACCGCATCCAAGGATCCCAAGGACAGCACACTCTGCATGACGTGACTCTTGAGGCCGGTGCCGAGGCCGATGAGCGTGACCATGGCTGCGACGCCGATGGCAATGCCCAAGCCGGTGAACAGGCTCCGCACCCAGCGTTGCCGCAGCGAACGCCCCGCCATGCGGCCCAAAGTGACGGCCGAAGCCGTCCGAGAGAGCACCGAAGTGGCAGGAGCGGGCACGGAACCGGGGACGGTGCGGGACTCTACCGTAATCCGGCCATCCTGGATGTGCAGCACCTGATCGGCCCGGTCGGCAATGGCGGCGTTGTGCGTGACAATGACTACACAGCGACCGTCTTCATGCGCCAGGGCCACCAGCAAATCCACGAGGGCGGATCCGCTGGCGCTATCCAAATTGCCGGTCGGCTCATCCGCCAGAATCAGGAGCGGATCCGCCGCCAGGGCACGGGCAATGGCGACCCGTTGAATTTGCCCGCCCGACAGTGCACCTGGCCGGTGCTGGGCCCGATCCGCCAAACCGACCCGTTCGAGCAAGGCCTGCGCTCGCCTCTTCCGGTCCGCGGCGGACACGCCAGCCAAGAGCAAAGGCAAGGCCACATTGTCTTGGGCGCTCAGCGAGGCAATCAGGTGAAAGGCTTGGAAGACAAAACCCACTTGGGTCCGCCGGTAACGAGCCAGCTCATCGGATGACCAGCCGGCGATGTCTTGCCCCTGGACCCGCACGGTGCCGTGAGATGGCCGGTCCATTCCGCCCAGGATGTGCAACAAGGTGGATTTGCCACCGCCGGAGGGACCCAGCACCACCGTCACGGTTCCCGGCATCAGCGTCACGGACAGATCTTGCAGGGCGGTGACCGTTTCTTGGCCCCGCTGATACCTCTTGTCAATATGGACGAGTTCGACAACCGGCAGCAAGCCGGTGTTCGCATTCCCCATGCTGTTCACTAATCTTATCCCCTTTCTTCGTGTCTGCATTCCCCAGATTCGCCCTTAGGGGGAGTCCGGCGGGTCATTCGGAAATATGTCCCAACCAAACATAGCCGTCAGTATCTCCTCCACCTCTAGCGGTATTCCCAGGTGGGCCACGGCAACGGGTGCCACCGGTTGCAAGAATTCCCGCCACCAGGGGTCGGCCCGGCATTCCGGCGTCAGCGGATCGGCCGAGAACTCGTGATCGTCGAGAACGCACGGCAACAACACCTGGCCGTGAGCCAAGTGGCCTAATGTCACCAATTCTTCGTCCAACAGAATATGCGTGATCCGCGAGTCTTCGGCATTCAGGGAACGCAGGCCCACATAGGCCGGATCCGCGCACAGCGTCCAGTGCATGGCGAGCGCCTGAGCCGCCGTCAGACAGCTTTGTTGGACCAGATACAACTCGTCGTGGACAGACCACGGCCGCGGCGCCTTATCCAGCGTGTTGAGGACTGTAGCACCGCGAGCGTCCACAAACGTGGCGTGTAGGGCCCGGCGCGTCGCCTCTGTCGTGGGCCGGATGCCTAGCCAGTAGCCCGTTTTCAGCAAACCGTCCGGAGGATCCGGCAAAGCACGCCAGGCCGCCACGACCGCCGCCACAAAGTCAGCACTCCGGGTCCTGGTGCCCGCCGGGGTCCAGGCAAAGACATGACGGGTCATTGTCATCATCCTTTCTTTTTCCAAAAGTTAAGCCGAACGCGAATGTTTCCGCAAGGGCACCGGTCGCACATGGCGGTGACGCCAAATGCGCCAAATCACGCGCCACGGCTGGCGCCGGACGTGGGGCAAGCGACGGCTGTGATGGACAATCATCACTGTCCACCAAGACCGCTGAGGCCGGGGCACGCCCCAATGCGGCTGATGCACCCACTGTTTGGCTTGCTGGGGAAAACGGCCGGAATCGGGACGCGTCACCCGCAATAACTCCGACACCAGACCATACATTCGGCCCCAGCGACTCGTGATGACCGCAAAAGCCAGCGCCATCAGACCGCTGCCCAAACCCAGCACCATCACGAACACCAACCATCCGACATGCGTGGACGCGCTGGCCGCAGGCATCCAAGGCCGGACGGGTGGCCGGACTGTCACACCAGGAAAAGTCAAAGGCACAATCCTCGTCATAAGGCAGCACAATCCTTTCGTTCTTGGGTTCAAGCCGAATTCCGAAGTTAAACTCTGCGATTAGGAAGGGTGTTGCGTGGCCGGCTGGCCGTCAGCCAAAGCCTCCAGTAAACACAACAGCCGGTCGCCCGGATGAATGGTTTCCCGGTCCACGGCGGTGAGAATACGGGAGGCGCGGATAATGGCCAGCACGGTGGCGTGATCCGGAATAGGCAGCCGGTCGAGAGGACGCCCGGCCCACGCCGCCTCCGCCGGAATTTCCTGCAACACCCGGTGCGCGTCCGTAAGCAGAGAAATAAAGAAATCTGCGGCATGCGGTGTTTCCAGACTTTTGGCCAGCATATGTCCCAAGAGATCCTGGCTGGCGACACTGTGCGGCAAGCCTAAATCCTTTAACGTTTGCGCCGCCTGCCGAGACTGAGTGACTGCAAACAACGGGACGGACGGCGCCAGCCGGTGCGCTTCAATAGCGGACATGAGCACCGTGCCGTCTTGATCACCCAACACCAGAATCTGCCGGGCATGAGGCAAATGCGCTTGGGCCAGCGTGTGCGGCTGAGTGGGATCACCACTTAGGCCGGTAACCCCTGCCGGCCAGGATGCCGGATCCCGAGGGGAGACCACCACAATATGCTCATGCTGCGCCAGCAAGTCGGGCAACACGTGGTTCAACAGCGGGCTATCGCCCAGAATGACCAAATGATCGTGTGTTTTGCTCATCGCCAACCCCCACATTCTGCGCAAGTGAATGGAGACCAAAGCGGCGGTCCAGCCGCCAAAGGCCACGCCGGCCAAGGGAATGGCTGTCAGCATCGTGCCCATGGCGATGACGCGGCCGATAGTGTTATGCGGCGTCACATCCCCGTAACCCACCGTGGTGACGGTGGTAACCGCCCAATACAAGCCGAGAAACCACGACACATGCTGTGTCCAGGCAAATAAGGCCGCGCTGAGAATCAGAATGACTCCAATCAACGCGGTCAGCCAGAGAATTTGGTGCTTGGACAGCCGGTGCCAAAACCCGAGAACAAAGAGCGGCACAAGGCGTCCCTCCTTTCGTTTACGAGGCGGGATGGTTCCGGGCGGTGACCCACTGCGTCACCGTATCCACCAGGTGTTGCCACCGGGGTTCGGTGGCGTGAGCCAGCGTGTGACCCGAGGTCACGACGGCATGAGTGGCCGTCTTGGCCCGCGTGGCTGCCGGAACGGATGTCGGTTGCCAGAGAAAGAACACCAGGAAAGCGCCCAACGCCAGCCACAGCACCCAGCGCACCAGTCCCCGGATCAATCGCCAGACCACCCAGCCCAAAACCACAATCACCAGCAACGTTAACATGGGGTTTCTTCCTTTCCCTGTGACGCATCAGGCTTGTTGAAGGGTGATGCGGCCGGACGGCGTGCGTTCACCAAGTTTTGCCACCGCTGGGTAAAGGCGATTTCGGCGTCCAACCGCGTGGCGTAATAATCGCCGTGGCCATACCCTTGGGTGGCGCGGTTGTACGTCCAGACCACAAAGGGCCGGAACGTGGCGGTGGTTAACTCGGCTAAGACCAGCGACAGATTGGCATCGTCGGGGTGGGGATAGGGGCGTTCATACAGAATGCGGCAAATGGGAGAGACAACGGAGTTCATCAGAAGTTCACCTCCTCTCAAGACGTCAGAACGCACGAATGGCGGATTCCTTTAAGCCGTCGCCGCCCTATACAAAGCCAACAGCCACAAAGGTCCGGCAATGCTCAAGATCCCGAACAGCGCGCCGGAAAGCACAAGGCCCGGCACGCCGGGAATTTCGCCCAGCAACCCGTACACGACCAGGAACACGGCGCCGGTTAACCCGATGCCGCCCAACAGCCCGCCATAATGCGCACGGCAAAACAGGGCGTCCCAGCTTTGGAACCAGGACAGGCGATCCACAAACAGACCGCCGGCCATACGCAGGATCCCGGGCAGCGCGGCCACCCCAGCCAGAATGGCCACCACCCAGCTTCCCGTCTGCAAAAATCCGGATAAGACGCCACTGAGCAAGAGCCACAATCCCGCCATCAGCAAGAGAAAACCGCTATAACCCCACGCCCGGCCATAAAGTCGTACCGCCTGCGGCCAAAAATCCCGCCATGTCATAGGCAATCCGCGCAATGCCTGGGCCAGCAAACCGCACGTACCCGCCGTGATGAAGGGGCCGATTCCCAGGACCAAGACGCCGACGCCTGCCGTCACCCACAACAAACGGAGCCGGGCCGCCGGGGCCACGATCCAATGCGGCGGAGCCGTGCCTGGATGCATTACCGGCACTAGCACGGGATGCGGCATTTGGCTTATCACCCCCATCAGAAGTCCTATCAGCAGTCCCATCCACACCAAAGGACTCCATACAGCGGGTTGCCGCACGGCGTGTTTCCAGAGACTGAACGCCGAAGCCCACATCATGACTCCCCCCTTCTTAATTGGTTTTGGCACTCTTATGTCCATTCCGATGGACTCCGTTAATTTGGAGCGATCAGAGGCTCACAAGACCCGTCCACCGATGAGATCGCAAGCGATACGCCACGCAAAAAAACCCGGCAATTGAAGCCGGGAAATCAGCAGGGCTCTGATTGTGGAGTTAGGCTTTGCGCAAAATCACAATCTGCTCGCCGGTCATTGTCGCCCCTGTAGCGCCGGCCCGGTTTGTCGGGCTGTTGGCCCGCGGCATCCGCTTATTGGGAATCGTGCGGGTATAATGCACCACAGGGATCACGCCGTAGGGTACGGACAATTCGGTGATAATCTGATCGGTCGCCAGTTGCACCTGTTTCACCGTGCGATTGCCGACGACCCAACATTGATAGCTGCCCGGCCGCATTACGCGAGCGATTTCTTTTAAGGCGTGATCCAAATCACGGTAAAACGCTAAGACTTCTCGGGCTCGGCCCGTATCCTGCTGAGCAATGAATGCCAGGGATGCGGTCAGAGTAGGAGACGGCAAGGCATGATCTAATTGCGGGACAGCGACACCGCCCAGCAACGCTTGATCCAGTTTGTTCACGGGGAGCGCATTGTCGGCTTCAGCCAAATCCAGCCATTGAAGAGACAACCGGGAAAATTGCCCGTAAGCGACCGTGGTGCGGCTATCGCCATACGGAGGCGAGGTCACCATGAGATCAAACGTCTCGTCGGCAATGTCGGCCAAATGCATGGCGTTATGTCCATAGAGGGTGACGGACGGCAACGGACGCCGGGCGGCTAAAGCGGCATTGCCGATTTGATTACGCTGGACGATTTTGGCAAAAGTCTCGAGCACGTCCGGATTCCACCGGGCCAAACGGGCGGGATCCAGTCGGTAGAGCTTGAATTCAGCATTGCGGCTGTTCGATACCCAGCGCACCGTATCGGAGAAAGCGACCCAGAAAAAGGGTTGCCAAGAGGGGGGAACTACGGTGTGAATAGCCCGTTTAATCCGGACCAAATCGTCTATGACCCGAGGCTTAAACCAAAAAGTCATATGATCAAAATGGGGCCAATCATCTGGGGTGACGGTAGCGTATTTCGCCGTCATAAAGACGTGTTGTGCCAGGACTTCCAGCCGTTCGGGATCCCACGCGGTGGTTTTGGCTTGGGTTATCAACCGCGAGAGCGGATTCAGATCCGACCCATGGACGCTCATCCCGGCCAATAACCCTTCGACCAGACTCGTGCCACTGCCCATAAACGGATCAAAAAGCGTGCGCATGGCGGGCTGATGGTGCTGAATCAGCGCAATGAGGCTGCGAGCGACTGGCGGAATCATCATAGCCGGGTAACTATGATACCCGTGAGTCCAGTCTTTGGTGTCGGCATCCGCAAAGTCCCAAGCTCCGGGCGCTAATTGCTGAACAGCCCGGCGAATCGCCGCATCGGAGCGGGATGGGGATGAAAGAGCCACAAGCGTCCTCCTTTTTCTGTTTGACCACGGGTATACTGAAACAGAGACCCGTACAAAAAAGCTTCTGCCGGTATTATCCCCGCTGGTCATGCAGACGGGTACGGCCGGGGCTGCGCATCCGCTCGCAGATAGAGCGGATGGCGGGGGAAGCCGTGTTGGGTCGTGCCCAGAGCCGCCAGCGGGTAGGCGGCCAACAAGGCAAGTACGGCAGTGTGACGGTGATGCAAGGCTCCATGTGTACCCCAAGCCGCAATGCGCAAAGGCGCGGCCGCTGCGGCCTGCAACAAATACCGGTCGTTCTCCGGACCGACCGGATCATCCAAGGTATACAAGGCATGAGGATCCGTGGACCGATAGGCAAAAATGTTT
>PXYT01000084.1 GCA_003023725.1 Sulfobacillus benefaciens
TGACCGCAGGATGTAAATACAGAGCGTCTTCTACGTCCCTGGGCCAGACCTTGTTGCCGGCAGTAATTATCATATCTTTCTTCCGATCGACGATATAAACCCAACCCGCCTCATCGCATAAGGCCACGTCGCCGGTGAAGAACCAGCCGTCCACAATGCTTTCGCGAGTGGCATCCGGCCGGTTCCAGTAGCCCTGGGTGATCGATGGTCCTTTTAGCGCCAGTTCCCCCTCCTGCCCGGCAGACAGGCGTTGTGCCGGGTTGTTCAGATCACGAATTTCCACCTCAATCCCTTGTCCCGGCAAGCCGACAGATAAAGCTCCGGAACCGCGATCCACCGGAGCCCTTTGCATCCACGGCGTTAAGATCAAGCCGTTGGCGCTTTCGGTCAAACCATACACATTGTAGATATATTGATGGAACCGGGACTCAAAGCGGTCCACGACTGCGGACGACACCGGCGCTCCTCCGCTGTAGGCTTTATGGAAACTCGACAGATCGTATTCTTCGGGGTTGATGTGTTCCAAAATGGACAAATAGGTGGTAATGGCACCGACCGTGAAAGTGCCCCGGTGCCGTTCAATCCCTTTACAAGCGACAACAGGATCAAACCGGTAAAACAAGACCAAGGGAGATCCCAGCCAGACGGCCGTGGCCAAAGCGGCCACGGCCCCGGTAATGTGAAAGAGAGGGGCAAAGGCCATGACCACATCGTGTGAAGACAGTTGGGCTCCCTTTTCGTAAACTCGGGCATTATGTAACACCTGCCCATGAGTGTTCATAGCCCCCTTGGAGGTGCCGGTTGTGCCCGAAGTATAGCTCAGGTAACACAAATCGGAAGGAGCACCCCCTGTCCACTGATCCGAGGGCAGAATCTCAGCCAACAAAGCTTCCTCGTAGGGATGATAGGGATAGGCAATGTCCTGGGCGGGTGCCGATATGGGGAGCCATGAAGGCGGCTCTCCTAACAAGTCCTGGTCGTCCTTGACGACGACAATGACCGGCAACTGCCAGGCCTCGGGGACAGAATTCAGGCGGGAGGCCACCGACTGCAAAATCACGATGCCCGACACTTGCGCGTCGCGCAACTGATAGGAGATCTCTTGAGGCTGATACATGATGTTGATCGGCACGACTACGGCTCCAAGCGTCCAGACGGCAAATTGCACTGCCAGTGACGCCGGCATGTTTTGCAGCATTACGGCAATTCGATCACCGGATTTGACACCATGTTGGCGGAAAAACCCGCTCAAGTGTTGAACGCGCTCCAGAAGCTGTCGATAGCTCCAAGAGGTATCGAAATAATATACCGCCGGAGCGTCGGGGCTTTTTTGCACCACATTTAGCAAGGCGCCGGGCAGAGTCCCCACCGCCATGACACATCCCTCCTTACCAGAGACCTTCTTCTTGGTCTGTCCGTCGATGCTACTTTACGTAACCGCCCTATGTATGATTACGGATAGGGTTTTGGGGTTAGTCGCTGATCCCGGCAATCTGCCGCGCCCAGGCTTCCACCTGCTCCCAGGGGTAAGATTTCACGGCCGTCATTTTCTCGGCCTCAATCGAGCCTTCGGCATGAACCGCCAGAACCAGGTGGTAGGCGGCCAGATCGGACGCCACCAAATCGCTGGCCAGATACAGCGCTTTTAACCGGTTCTCCCCTCCGACATCACGGCCCTGCAAGTAACGCCTCAGCACCGGCCCGAGCTCGGGATGGGACAGATCCTCTTCCCCCGGCGCCGTGACCAAGAGCCCACCCGCGATATCCTGAACGTGGTGAAACGCCTGATGCAGGCCGGTGGCGAAATGGTATTTGGCCAAGTTCACCAAAGGGATGTGGGGCCGGAATACCCCCGGAGCCACCATCTCCCCGCGGTCTGCGGCATTGTCCAAAATGGAGCGGACGGTCATCTCGTAGAGCACCAGATCGCTGAGAGCGTTTTGGATGTGACGGGCCTTGTCAATCCCGTTATACTTCGCCAGAAGCGCCGAAACCCCGGTAATCAGTTCCAGCAGCGGCAGTTTGTAGGAGACGGCCGTGAAGCGGTGAAACTCCACAAAAGCCTTGGCCAGCATTCCCGCGAACTGCCATTCTCCATTTAAGAACACCTGCTCATGGGGAATAAAGACATCATCAAACCAGGTAAAGCTTTCCACCATCTTGTGTTGGCTGCTGATAGGCCGTTCCATGTCATGGTGAAGGCTGCTGAGAAAGGGGCTGGTGATGAGGGTTAATCCGGGCGTGTTCACCGGAAGCACAAAAGCTACGGCATAATCCTTGTCGGCTTCCCGCATCTCCCGGGTCGGCAGTGCAATCAGCCAGTTGGCATTAATGGATACCGAGGTATGGACCTTGGCACCTCGCACCACAATACCGTCTGAGGTGCGTTTGACAATGCGCAGATACATATCGGGATCCGGCTGATCACTGGGACGTTTGCTGCGGTCCCCTTTCACGTCGGTCTGGGCAACCGCCAGAGCATAGTCGTGATCCCGGGCCTGTTGCCAGAAATTGCGGACCCGCTCGCTATAGTGAGTCCCCAATTCGTGATCCATCACCTGTGTTACTTCCATCAGCCCAAACAAGGCGTCAGTGCCGATTTCGTGAATGAGAGGAACCACGGTGCCGCCTAGCCGCGTACTCAAAGCAATTAAATCGCGGCGTTTTTTCAGATCTTGGGATGACTTGGGAATGTGATAGAAGCGGCTGTAGGTTCCATCCTCATCCGTCACCACCGCCCGATCACGATACTGGGGATCGTGGGCCATCCGGAAGTCGACGGCAGCATGACGGATAGCCGGCCCAAGTTCGGGATGGCTGAGCAGGTCTTCTACCGGCTGACCGCGGTAAAACACCCTGCGGCCATCACGGAGCGACAGGTAATATTGGTCTTCGGTCTGTAACATAAAACCCCTCCTGTTCATCATATTGCTGCCATATTGGTATCATATTGGTCCCTTCGTCCCCGTCCCTATGGCCCCGGAACTTGCTTGTCTTCCCGACGACAAACGCTCAAAACCGGGAAAAAACACCCCGTCATCTTCTAGCCGGGGCAACTTAAGCCGTCCATAATGATATCCGCCAGCTGCTCTCCGATTTTCCGGGCGCTGAACGGACCGTCTGGATTGTACCAGGTATACATCCAGTTGCACGCACCGAATAACGCTAAGGTCATCATGCGAGGATGCGAGTCGTGGCGAAATTCCCCGAGTTCTTGCCCTTGTCGTATCGTCTTTTCGAAAAACCCGGCATAGTCGTCACGGGCCTGTTTGATTTCATCAAACACCGAAGATGGCAGCCGGTGCATTTCGCGAAAAAACACGGTCACTTCAAAACGGTAGGACACAATCGATTCGACCAGCGAAATGATGAGATGACGCAGCGTCTCTCTCGGTCCCCATCCTTGCGCCATAATTCTCTGGGCGTCTTTGATCTCGGCGGTAATGAAGCGGCGGTGAATTTGAGACAACAACTCGTCTTTTGAGGTGTAATAATGGTAGAGGGCCCCTTTGGTCACCCCCGCTGTTTCAACAATATCGGCGACCGAGGTCGCATCATATCCCTTCTCAGCGAACAACTTGACAGCAACTTCAATTAATCGATCGGGCATGGGCATATTGTCGTTGATTGCCATATAGAGGCTCTCCTCTTTCGTCCGTTGGGATATCCCCGGTGGGTCCGCGAGGAACCGGTGCCAAATCGGCCACACCGCGTCTCGCTTCCATTTTTCCTATCATACGAATAAACCAACTAGTCGGTTTATTCGTATGATACCATAAACCATGACGTATCAGGGCAAGAGACGGCGCTGGAATCCGGTAACTCTCCGGCAAAGCCTTGATTCTCCTGAGTGCGGGAGCCAGAGCCATCCCGATCCCGGTTCTTCTGACCTGGGATGCTGCCGTTTTCCATCATTAGATATATTGCTATGCATTAATATGTTGCTATGCGCTTTATCCTCTGACCGGGTCCATGCTCAGACGGATATGCTGCCGAATTGAGCGCTAAGATTCTCGCAGGGATCCCGCAATATTGTCATCACGCCGTAGGTAGTCAAGAACAGGACCCCCGGGTCCTGAAAGATCCCAATCCCTTGAATGGATCTGCCGCTTATACGGCACCGACACGCGCCCTTCCCTGCTTATCGAAAATGGGCCCTTTTTCTTGGAGCGTCATGGGCCACCCCTGCCGAGAATGACCGGCGGTTAACCAAGTAGGTGCTGATTAACACGGCTCCTCCTCCCAAAACGAGCCACACCGTGGCTCGCTCGTGCAACCAGAATACGGACAGCACGGTCGCCAAAACCGGAACCAAAAAAGTCCATGTCGCTACGCGCGAAGCTTCCCCTACCTTTAACAGTTTGGCCCATAACCACCAGGCTAAGGATGTGCCCAAGGTGGCTGTGAAGAGCCAGGAAACGATAAAGCTTTTGGTCCAGTGGACCCAGGCCCATGGTTCCATAATGGATCCCAGAACCAAGAGCGTCACTCCTCCGATTGTCAGCTGAATCGCCATGTCGTGGGCGGGATCGGTACCAAGGCTATATTTTTTGTAGGCGACCGTCCCCGTAGCCCATGAAAGTCCGGCGCCTAACCCCCAGATCACGCTAATCCCTTGGGTAACGTTGACCAGGCCCTGCATACTTATGGCGATGACGCCTAGAAATCCGAGGAAAACCCCGACGATCTTGGGCACGGACAGCCCTTCGTTTAACCAAAGCCGTGCCATGATCACCGTAAAAATGGGCTGGGTATAGACTAAAATAGAAAGAAGACCCGCAGACAAGTGGGAAAGCGCCACGGTTTGAAGTGCGTAAAACAAGCTGCAGTTGAATACCGACAACATCACGTTGAGCCAAACATGGGTTCCGAGCCACTTGTGGGTCCGGAGTCCTTGCCACATAAAAAGGATCAATCCACTGAGGAAAATCCGCAGGGCGGCAAACAGAATTGGCGGACTGTTCTCTAAGGCGATTTTGGAAATAGGCCAGGTGAAACCCCACACAATAATGAGTACGGCAAATTGCAACAAAATGGGCCAGGACATTTTCATGAAGGCATTGTCGTGCCAAAATCCGAAGGATCCATGCATTTTCGCAACGACAATTCACCTCGGTTCTGAGTCAGTCATTTCACATGAAGGGGTACCGGGTCCGGCCAAGCTGCCAATTTCCGAAAAAACCCCAACTTCCCCGCGTTCAGGACAGCCTTGACGCAGGTGAGCAACAAACAAGCCATTGCGGCCGTGCCAAGATCGGTAACTCACAGCGCCACTGGACGCTGCCTTTCCGCTCGGGGACGTTAAAGGGAGGGGAGATTGGCTCTCCCCTCCCTTTAACCCGATGCCGTCTGCGACGAGTCTTGGTGCACCATTTCCAATGATTTTCTGGTCGCCGCAATACCAAAGGGCAACAAGATTGCGCCAATTAGCCCGGTTACGGCCATATAGAAAAACGCCATCATAAAACCCGACGCGCCAAAGGCCCCATAGGCCGCCAAGGCCAGAATCGGAGCAAGTGCCCCGCCGACGTGTCCCACGCCGTCCGTCAATGCCACTCCCGATGCCCGGGCATGCGTTGAAAAGCTCTCCGCCGTCAGGGCATACAAAAGCGGAAAGAAAAACGTCAAAGCCGCAGACAGAAAGAATCCCGCTATGTAGATCACGGCAGGACTGGGAACGGTTCCCACGGCAATCAGTCCTACTACCCAGACCAGAACACCGGTGACAATCGAGTACTTTCGTTCAAACTGGTCTCCCAGCCATGCGGCCAGCAACGCCCCCACGGGATACCCAATGCCTGTCACCAGTAAGAACACGATGCTGTTACTCAAAGAATATCCTTTGTCCACCAGGAACGTGGGCGCCAAACCTAGCCAAGCATAGTCGCTGAGGTAAATAAAGATCCAGATGGCCAATAACAAAAACAGTCGACCGATGTAGGGCGGTTTAAACAACGCACTTGTCGGAAACTGCTGCACATGCGTCTCGTCCGCCAGAATTTTGGGTTGGGGCAAAGCGTGGCCGAGTTTCTTTTCGGCTAATTGCTCTGCCGCACGCACAACAGCCTGGGCTTCTTCCTCCCGGTGATGGGCCAAGAGCCAGCGTGGGGATTCCGCAATATGGGTGGACCAGAACAGCGTCAGCCCTCCCAGAGCGCCCACAACGAAGAGTCCCCGCCAGCCCCAGCTAAAATGAGGAACAAGCGCCAACGCCACAAAAGGCACCACCGCAAACCCCGAAAAAGCAAAGACGTTGGCCCAGCCGGTAAACCGTCCTCGAATGGGGGCAGGTGACATTTCACTCATGTACGCGGAAATCGCCGCAATTTCAGCACCGATTCCCATTCCGGTGATAAAACGCCAAATGACAAGCCAGGTCCAATCAAAAGAAACCGCCGTCGCAACAGATCCCACCGTAAACAAGATGGTAGCCGATATGATGCCAACCTTTCGTCCTCTTAAGTCTGCCAGGGTACTGTTGAGATAAGCGCCGAGAATATAACCCAACAGACTCGCGGTAATCGGAATCGCAGAGGCTGCGGCACTGATATGGAATTGCTTAATGATCACGGGAAGTCCAAAACCAACATTGGTAATATCAAAAAACGCCAACAGATAGCCGATACCGATAACCCACAGAACGGAAACAGGGTAAGGCCACACGGGAATCCGGTCAAGTCTTGAAATAACTTCCGTGCCCGACCACTGGGACGTCGTTGCCATTTTGAACCCTCCTCGCATAATAATCATTTTCAAAATACCATCTAGTCGGTATGTTGTCAATTCCGTGAATTTTTGCCCACAATAAATGCGGGTTTTCCCCTATCGCGAACACGGAAAGCGCCTCCTTTTTACCACGGGCCTGACGCTGACGGTCCCGGAGATCTGGGACGTCTGCAATCACGACAAACTCCACATCTTTCCACACATTTTCTTCTTCCACATATTTTCTAAAGATGACTTCTTCTTAAAGATGATTTTCGTCCGTTGAAAAGCCTCGGATGTGATCCGGATCCAATCCATTCGGCATGGGACGCACAGTAAAATTCGCGTGAATGCCTTGATCTGTGTTTTGGCTCTGCTCGCCCGGACATTTTGGGGGCGGACTGCCTGCGATGCGGGCCTGACCAGAACTCCCGCGGTGTTGCAAACGGAACCCGAAGATATTCAACAAATTTATCTCGAAATGAGCGGCGACACCGGCACACCGAGTCCTGGTCAGCCAATTGACGGATTCAACAGCCACTCTTTACCGTGTTTGAGCTCAACCGCTACGCTTCTCAGAGCTCTGCTTCGGTACCCTGATACTTAGCAAACCGCTAGAATCCGCCCAGCTCAACGATTAACGGAACCTAATTGGAGTGATGGGCGAAACCCGGGTCGGAATTGTTCTGTTTTCTTGTCTCTTGACAGGAGGTATAGCAGAATACATATTTAACGTGTACGTAAAATCCGAATTTGTGAGACAGGAAAAGGCAGGAGATATTCTATGCAAGAATCCGCAACCCGCATTGGCATCGGGGACTTTGCCCACGCCTGCGGCGTAACCCCCAGAACCATTCGCTTCTATGAGGAGCGGGGTCTTTTGCCCTCGCAAGACAGAAAAGAACGGATGAACAGATCCTATTCTGCCGATCTGGTGAAGCGGGTGGAACGCATCCAACAGCTGCAGTCGTTATTGGGCTGGTCATTGGAAGACATTCGTCAAGTCCTGGTTTTAGAGGATCAAGTTGCGACTTTGCGTCAGCAATATTACCAAACCGACTCACTCCAGGATCGCTACCACGTTCTTCAAGAAGCCATTGATCTGACAACTGAGCAACTGCAGCGGGTGAATCAGAGAATGAAGGGGCTAGTCAAATTGCAAAAGGACTTAGAGGATAAGCTGGCGTTTTATCAGACGCTGCGGGATGATAAAAAATTCTCTTCTGCGAGGGACGGTGCTGAGCAGTGACTCTGAAATTCCCCCGAGCCGTATGGGCCACAGCCTTTGCAACCTTTGTCGCATTTATGGGCATTGGTGTCGTTGATCCGATTCTGCCCCTTATTGGTCGCAAAATGGGTGCCACGCCTTCTCAAATAGAATGGATGTTTACCAGTTATATTGCCATCATGGCGCTGACGATGCTGGTCTCCGGTGTGGTAGGCACGCATTTGGGAAGCAAGAAAACTTTGTTGCTGGGTTTAGGCCTGGTTGTCGTCTTTGCCACTGCCTCGGGTCTATCCCCTTCCATTCTTGTGCTCTCTTTGTTTCGGGGCGGGTGGGGGCTAGGCAACGCATTTTTTACCTCGACGGCCCTCTCGCTGATTGTGGGCCTCTCGGCGAATCGCACGAGTGCGGCCATCACTCTCTATGAAGCCGCTTTGGGACTGGGAATCGCATCGGGACCGCTCTTGGGAGGATTTTTAGGATCCATATCGTGGCGGGACCCGTTTTTTGGCACGGCCACACTCATGGCCGTGGGGTTTCTTTTCACTTTGGTCACGGTGTCCGAGCCAGACCACCGAGAGCAGCCACGGACGGCCCGGGACATTTTCCGCGCACTCGGAAACCGTGCCGTGTTGACAAATGCGCTCATTGGACTGTCCTACAGTTACGCCTTTTTTACCATTCTGGCGTATTCACCTCTCACCTTACCCCATATAGCCGCCATTGATCTGGGTCTGACCTATTTTGCTTGGGGAATTCTGGTGGCCTTTTCATCGGTTTATCTAATTAACGTACTTACCCGGCACATGAATCCGGTGACGTTATTGATCCTCAATCTAACCGGGCTCGTTATTGTACTCGGATTGGCGGGAACGGCTGGCAGCAATCGGCTCTTACCCCTCATTGTGGTATCAGGACTATTTTGCGGGATGGCCAATGCGCTTTTTACCACTTTGGCCATGGAAGTCACGACGTTGCCGCGTTCTTTGGCTTCGGGAGCCTACAACTTTTTGCGCTGGTCGGGAGCGGCGATTGCACCGGCTTTGTCGGGATTCATTGGTCAAAGACTGGGCATGACCGTGCCTTTTTTCATTGCCGGAGGCGTGGTTTTGGTGGGAATCTTCGCCTTGAGCGTTAAGGGGTGGGTGTTAAAGGAAGCGTTAAGCCGTACCCAGGCGGTTTTATCGACCAACACCGAGAAAGCCGGCCTAAAAAATGGTTAGAGAGGAGAATAGGTAGTGGCATTCAAAATTCTCTTGGCGTCGGACGGATCTTCCGGAGCTATTTATGCGGCTGAATGGCTGGATCAACATGCTGAGCAGATTCCTATGCAAGTCACTATCCTTACCGTGGCGGTGGCGTCTGTCGGATTGGGCCAAGCTGCCTATGTGGTTGAGCCTGACGTTCATGATCAACTCGTGAATGCCGTACTGAATGAAGCGGAAGATGCGGCGCGCCGCACACAGAGCGTGATGACTCACCTCAATCCCCTTTGGATAACGCGGACGTCTACCAATGTTGTCCAAACCATATTGGATGTGGCGGACGAGTATACTGTGGATTTTGTGGTTGTGGGGCGCCGGGGATATGGCACATGGAGCAGCGCTATTTTGGGGAGTGTTTCCCTGCGGCTTCTCACCCACTCCTCACGGCCAATCTGGGTCATTCCCCCTGCTCCGGAGGTTCGCTCATGAATTCTCATGCTGAGGTGAACGTGCCCATATTTCGGTTGTCTCTACCCCAGATTATCATCATCTTTCTGGGATTTTTGATTGCGGCGACTGCACTCTTTTCTCTGACCTTCGTACTGGCCCCTTTGTCACATTCTCTACGTCTCTCACTGTCTCAGGCGTCTTTAGTCGTCACTATGTCTTGGGTGGGAGGTGGTCTGGGCGGATTAGGTTTTGGATGGCTGGCAGATCGGTGGGGACGGCGGAGAGGATTGTTGATGGCATTAGGATTAGTCGCCGTGTCGGCAATTCTGGGCAGTCAAGCCTCAAACGGCGCCATTCTCGCTATTGCCTGGTTTCTCGTCGGCAGTGGAGTGAACGGAGAAAACGGAGCCAGCTATGCCCTCATCGCCGAGGGCATAGCTAAAAGGCGCCGAGGAGTCACAGGCAGCACCATGGCCGGTCTATATTTCGCCGGGGCCCTGGTCGGAGTTGTGATGACAGGCATTGTGCTCGTTCATTTCCCATCGGCATGGCGGGATGTTCTCATGCTGGCAGGCATATTGGTTGCGATAATTTGGGTTTTTATGTGGTGGGTTCCGGAATCGGAGGTTTGGCAAGCTAAACGCAAATCCGGACCACGCGTCCGGCCTGAACCCGCCAGCGCCATGTTTAGGCCGCCATTGCTGCGCGTCACGATCGGTGGTACGGCACTGGCCATCGGAGGCCTTTTGTATTTGGTTCCTTTCTTGAGTCTGATTTCCAGTTACTTGGAGAGTGTGCAAAGATGGTCCGTGACCAGAACGACCACGCTGTTAATCGTTGGCTTTGCTCTGGGTTTTTGCGGATATGTGTTGGATGGGCTGGTTGCTGATCGCTGGGGACGAGTCAAAGGGGCTTGGAGTTTCATTGCAGCGGCTTTTGTTGCCGGTGTGGCGTTTTGGATGGGAGCCCCGACCATCCTTACAGTCCCAGCAATATTTTTCACCTCCGGATTTTTTGCTCACTTTGGCGTGTGGATGAGCGAATCGTATCCTCCCGCGTTAAAAGCGCGGGGCAATAATTTGACCTTTATGGCAGGCAGGGTGGTCGGCGGAGGGTTAGGCCCGGTTTTGGCAACGTCACTGCCCTGGCAGCTTAAGACCAATTTAAGCGTGGTATTAGTGGGAGCAGCCATTATCAGCAGCGGTGCAGTCTATGTGTTAAAAGACGTGGGAAAAATAAGACAGACCAGCCGTGCGGCCGAGCTCTAAATCCGAAAGTCACCGCACGGGCGATCATGTCTGGACGCTAAATTATGGCACCACCCAAACCATAAGCCGCCTTCTTTATTTCATCTGGCGATTCGCCAAGATGAAGGCGCGACCGAAATATACAAGGGGCAACCCGGCTTTTAACCCCCTAAGAAAACACGCCAAGGCAACGTCTGCTGGTAGGCTAACACGGGGCATAAGACCCGCGATAAAAAGTCAAAGCCTGTTTTTGGTTTTTGAATCTTAGAACGAAACAAGGAAACATCCCACGACCACGCCCGGAGGACCCCACGAAAAACCCAAATGGCCCGAACACCCTGCATCCGTGGAACGCCAGGATCTGGTTTTGCTCGTCGGCCCAGCTATCTCCGCGAGACTTCCCAAATGATCCAATAGGGTGCGCAATCCCGTCCCCCTCTCCGATGACAAATGGGACCGCATTGTGAGTGCAGCCTTCGATAATTTTGTCTCGACGGACAGGGTTCGATGAGAGCCTTTCCCCTGTGCAGTGTGCCATCAACCGTGTTCTCACAAGCTTGGGTTGTGAGTGGATGGCCTCATCCATAGTATCCCGTGGAACTCAAATTTCTTGTCACCCAATACATAAGGACCATGTGCGCCGGGTGAAAGGATGCGCTGGTAATCAGCGCGATCTTTCAAACTGCCCTCCGACGACGAACCCTATCCAAATGCACGGCCACCAGTATAGGAGCAAGAAATATCATAATGATGATTACTGTACTTAAGGGCGCTGGTAGGCCACCATGAGTGGTGCAGTGAACCGACCCGGACGACGAGGTTCCCTGACACGTGTCGGAAGACCCACCAACTCCGCCAAGAAACAAAGGAAACAGCAAGCCTCCCGGCCAGATAAGGGTGCCAAGCAGTTTGTCGCGCAGCCGCCAAGTCTGGGACGACCAGAGCATTACCAACCCGATCAACCATCCCACGAAAAACACGAAGGCCCCAAACACCAGCATCCACGGAACCCAGGGTTCGATTTTGCTGGTGTGAGGGCGCACCCCCGCTGCCTCGGCTATCTCTGCGGGGCTTCCCAAATGATCCAATAGCGTGCGCAATTCCGCCTCACTATCTGAAGAAAAATGGGAGCGGGCCTCGGTAATATGCTGAGTGAGATCTTCGAGAATCTCGTCTCGCCGGGAGGGGGTTAAATTCTCGAGGGCTAGCCTAACG
>PXYT01000085.1 GCA_003023725.1 Sulfobacillus benefaciens
ACGCCATCAAGCCCAGCTCAACACCCTGTTGACACTCAATTTCCAAATCTTCAAATCGGTCGCCTAAATCATCAATTGTCAGACGCGAGGAGTATATTTCACCTCGTGTGCACGTGCCTTTTATATTTTTTTGGAATAATAAGAAAGTTTGTTCGGACTTGACAAAAACGGCCCGGGGCCCGGACCGTTGTTGTGGTGTGTAGCTATTTTAGGATGATTTAACGGGCGGATAGAGGATGCCGCCCTGTTCTTTGAATTCCTGTGCCTTAGCTTTGAGTCCAACCGCGATGGCCTCTCCCTCACTCACATCATGGGTCTGAGCCCACGAACGGATATCCTGGGTAATTCGCATTGAGCAGAATTTCGGGCCGCACATGGAGCAAAAATGAGCGGTCTTCGCGGGTTCGGCTGGGAGGGTTTCATCATGAAAAGCAACCGCGGTGGGAGGGTCCAATGACAGGTTAAACTGATCGCGCCACCGAAACTCAAAGCGAGCCAGGGACAGGGTATCATCCCACTCTCGCGCCCGGGGATGCCCCTTGGCAACATCCGCCGCGTGAGCTGCAATTTTGTAAGCGATCACCCCTTGCTTCACATCTTCCTTGTTCGGCAACCCCAAATGCTCTTTCGGAGTGACGTAACACAGCATAGCCGTTCCAAACCATCCAATCATAGCCGCGCCGATCGCCGAGGTAATGTGGTCATAGCCTGGGGCAATGTCTGTGGTTAAAGGCCCCAGGGTATAGAATGGAGCCTCATGACAAATCTCCATTTCCTTTTCCACGTTTTCCTTGATGAGGTGCATGGGTATGTGCCCCGGTCCTTCGATCATAACCTGGACATCATGCCTCCATGCAATCTCCGTCAGTTCGCCCAGCGTTTCCAGCTCCGCAAATTGTGCCCGGTCGTTAGCATCAGCCAACGATCCCGGCCGCAAGCCATCGCCCAGTGAAAAGGTGATGTCGTAACGTTTCATAATCTCGCAGATCTCTTCAAAATGGGTGTACAAAAAGTTTTCCTGATGATGATACAGGCACCACGCCGCCATAATGGACCCGCCCCGTGACACGATCCCGGTTACCCGGCTTGCTGTCAGGGGGATGTAGCGCAAGAGTACTCCGGCATGAATCGTAAAGTAGTCTACACCCTGTTCGGCTTGTTCGATCAAGGTGTCACGGTACACTTCCCAGCTCAAATCCTCGGCCTTCCCCTTAACTTTCTCCAAGGCCTGGTATATAGGAACGGTACCAATGGGCACGGGTGAATTGCGCAAAATCCACTGCCGTGTGGCATGAATGTTTCTCCCGGTGGAAAGGTCCATCACCGTATCGGCGCCCCATAAACTGGCCCAGCGCATCTTATCCACTTCTTCCTCAATGGACGAAGCCACTGCCGAGTTTCCGATGTTGGCGTTGATTTTCGTGTGAAAATGACGACCGATAATCATCGGTTCCAGCTCCGGATGGTTAATATTGCAAGGAATAACCGCGCGCCCCCGAGCCACTTCCTGACGGATAAACTCTGGATCGAATCCCTCTCGCAGGGCAATATACTCCATTTCCGGCGTTATAATTCCCTGCCTGGCATAATGCATCTGCGACACGTTTTTACCGGGTCGAGCACGAAGCGGTTTGTGGATAAGGCCGGAAGGCGTTTGTTGGGCATCTGTCTTAGCTCCGCTCTCCCTTTCGGTGTTTTGAGAATGAATCAGGCTACCGTCGTATTCCTCGGTGTCTGCACGCTCCATAATCCAGGGCCGCCTTATGCGTGGCAATCCTTGCTGAACGTCGGCCTCGTAACTCTGGTCGGTGTATGGGCCCGAAGTATCGTAAACACGGAAAGTTTGATCATTGCTTAAATGGATTTGTCGCATCGGAACGCGGATATCCGCTCTGGACCCAGTCACGTAAACCTTTTGACTCTCCGGAAAGACGTTATAAGAATTGTGTGTTGGCATACAGCTCCCCCTTTGTAAATACCGTCATGACGGTTTTACGGTTGTGCATGCCACGCAGCAGGGAAAGTTTGTGAAGAAAATTGACTAAGCATCAAAAAGCTGTTCCCTCCGCTGGCATTACCCAGATCAGGTTGACGGTCGGTGGCTACGCCACCCTCTCAGCCCGTTGTAACGAGCTCCCGTAATCGTTAGCCAATAGTATGCGGTTTCGCAAGGTATATAGCAAGTTAAATATGGCATCTTGCCGCACTATTTGCCAAAAATATTCTCAATTTCCAATAAAAATCTTAGCCGGCCAGCTGTATTTAGCTTACCACACCTCTTAAAACCACAAAACCCCGTTTAATCCCTGACAATCCCAAAAAACCGGCAAAGTATTCGACATCAATCAAGTTTTATCGTAGATAATTCCGGATGATTCGTCACTATTCGCATGAAATCTCCCTTGTCTTAGAAAAAATTGCTGAATTCTATCACTTCATGCGATCATTGTTGGGGCTTATGCCCCAACAATAAGGCCCCACTCGGTAGACTTTCAGGGCACTTTCGCACAATAATTTTTGCGATATGTCAAACTTGTACCGTCCCGTTGCCGAACCACATTATGAAATATTTAGGAAAGAGGGAGTTCACTTGAAAACATGGAAATTGTCACTAGAGTGCTTGGTTGTTCGCCTGGTTTTGGAATTTTGGCGCCACCGCATGATTAGGACGCAAAACAACGTGTTGCGATTGCGTTACAGTCAGATCTGCGACCACTATATTCTGCGTTACCATGCCATAAAACGAAGGCAGAAACAAAAAACGTTCCCTCAGGTGCGTAATTGTTCCTAGATCCCGAGTCTCGTCCCAGAGATGGGCCCGTGGCAGCTCTGCAAAATGGTGCATCATCAACAGCAGTCTACTAAGAAATACCGCGCCGGCAATCTGGACGCTGCAGAACCGTCCCTTGCCAAGAGGGACGGGTGACGGCAGCCGATCCGAGGCCGTTCGCCCTCATGGCGAAGGCGCTCCCGCATTCCCTCTTGCGCGTGCAGGCTGTGCCCCTTTCACCATTCAGGCAGAGGTGATGGTATAAAGCAATCAGGACACCGCAGAGAACTGCGCGGCGATTTGTTCCGCGTTTTTCAATCCTGCCGGAATATACGCACCAAATAACTGCAAGCGCACATAGGTGCCATCCTGCTGAAATTGCAGACGGTAACCGCCGGCACCTACCCCGTATAACAACAGCCATTGGGCGGGAATCCCGTTGGACAGCGTGACCCCAAGAGAGCTGGCAGGTTTATAAGAAGGCGTAATCGGATTCTTGGACTCAATGACCACCATATCGTTAAACTCCAGATTTAGCATGCCATGACTGGCGTAACTTTCATTTAATGCCACCTTGGGATATGCATGAGTCGGCAAGAGCAGAGTCATGTGAAGTGTTCTCGCCAAAGCCAGCGCATTGTTCTTAGCCACAGGATTGTATTGTATTTTCACTAACCCGTTTGGACCCGGTTTAGGTTGGGACGTACTCTGTGCCGGATTCTCTCGCGACTTCTTGGCCACACGTGTGTTGCGAGCCGCCGCCGTACTTTCGCTCGCCGCAACCGACGTAGGGAGAACTGGCGGCAATAACAACGAGACTCCCAGATATAAAATCCCCGCGGCCAGCGCCCCCGATCCAATCAATGCGACGGCTTTTACCATTTTATTCATGTTCTGCATCCCCCCATGGATTTCACAACCCCTATTTTAGAGGACAGCTGGCCGGAATATCGATGGGTTCCGGAAAATATTTGTGCAGAACTAGAGATTCCCTCCCATGGCAAGTGGAGGGCGTGGCCGACAAAGAATCCACGAGATGACTGGAGAAACCCGCCGGACGGCAGACGCATAGACCTTGCCCTGTTGTTTCCCAAAGAAAGTTTAGATCAAGACTTTCGGAAAAAGATTGGATCATCCGACGATTTTTAGTATCATAAATAGATGTGAATATTGTGAACACTTCTCCATCACTTCCAGTTAAGCTGGGCTATGACTGTCAAAATTGCGACTCCGGTTCCCAGTCCTTTCAGGGTAAGCCGATTTGCCAATTGACTTCAAAAACTTGATACAGAATAAATACGGAGGAGGGGTATTATGCCGCCCGCGTTGCCACCATTTTTGTTTACGACTTTGTTAGGGATTTCCGGGGGCATCATGATGCCCGTCGCGTTAGCCGTGAATCTTCCTGTTGGCCGCTCGTTGTTTTCTTCCTTTGTTTCTGTCGAAATCTTCAGTTTCGCTTTAGCCATGGGAGGTATGTTAGTGTGGCGCTGGATGAAGGTTCAGTCCCACCACATTGGAGCGCGCCCTCTTTTCACCGACCTCTACATGACGCTGTTGGGCCTGATGGGTTTCACGGATGCTTTGGACCCTCAAGGAAGCTGGCCGCTGACTCTTTTGACGGTTGCCGTGTCGGTGCTCGGACTGCTCTCCCATTTTCGGTCGGTAACATGGAGTCTTGGATATATTGCTCCGCATTGGGATTCCAGGGCCTCTACAGCCTTTGCGGTGATGGGTCCGAGTTTAGTGAGTGGCTTCTGTATTGGCTTGGCCATGCTGCAAGGAGTCGATCACCATCCGCCAATTTTCTCGGCGCTCTCCATCGTCCTATTTTCTCTTATCGGGGTGTCCTTTTTCTTTACCGTCTTTTTACGTCCTTCTCTTTCCTTGTCAGTATTCACAGCCGTTGTCGCATCTTTATACTTGATTCCCGGGACCGCCATTATCTATGGCATGCTGACCCGTCATCCCGGAGCCGCGGTTGTTTCCGCCGTCAGCGCCTTGGCAGGGCTCATTTGGCATACCTGGCAGCTATTGCGCAAATTGCCCCACACTCCCTATCCGGGATTGTTTCTGTTCCAGCCCGCTGATCGTTCGAGAAGAACGTAATGCCCCCCACACCAGAAGTGCGGGGCAAGGGAAAGCCGACACCTTCACGCTCGCAATTGTGCCAAATGACAAATTCTCACGGATGCATGCCAGAATCCCGTGATCCCGGCCGGGATTTTGTTAAGATAAATGGAGGATTGTCATCATGTCGGATCCTTGGTGTTTCGTTCCCGGAACCGGGGTCCATGTTCCTCCAAAGGAGGCTTCAGTGTGCGATGAGCGATACGATTTCATTGAGCGAATACAAATGTTTTGACTGTGATCAGGTCTTTTTACTGCCGGTCGGATCCAAAGCCACGGTATGTCCCCGTTGTGCTTCCGACCGGATTCAGCACGGTGGCCAAATGAAGGTCACCGTGTCCCCGCCGGACACCCAGTCATAGTATCCGGAAGGCGCGTCAGGCGCCTTCTTTTTGGTTGGGATATCCTTGGTATGGCATCACAGCACGGAAACAAATTCTGTGCATGGCATCATGTAGCAACCTATTCCCCAACCCCCTCTTTGACACGGCTGGATAAGGAGGCTCTCTCCCAAAAATAGACCAGTCGCCAAGTGGGTCAGTGAGCGGCTCAAGACCATCTGCGGGGGGAACCGGAACGGCTCCGGTTCCCCCTCTCTTTTCTTTCCGTCCTTGACACGGTCCCCGGTTCTCTTCAAAAGGTCCCACACTGTATATTGTCTATTATTTTGCGCAATGACTATACTTTAGAATATCCAAGAAATTGGCGGTGTGGTCAAAGACGCATGAATGACGGCATGAGGGCAATAGAGTCCACCCCTAATCCGGACGATCTCTGTCAGAGCCAACCACAGAACAGAAAGGATGATCATCACGCAATCCCTTACGATGGACCAGGAATTTTTGTGCGACGAATACCCGCCTTTGTTCATTCGCCGGATTAGCCCGGAGAGGTGGCATACACAACTCATATTTCTCCATGCTTCCATGGTTCATAGTGAATATTATTTGCCCATTGCCTTGAAATGGGCACAAGAAGGCATTCGCGTCATACTCCCCGATTTAAGGGGACATGGCCGGTCCTGTGGTCCACGGGGACATGTGCAAAACTTCCGGCAACACTTAAGCGACATCCAGCGAATCTATGCCGCTGTGCAAAGTCAGTACTCTGCCCCCACCTTTCTGGGAGGAGAGAGTTATGGAGCATTAATGGCCTATTTGGCCTGTATCCCATTACGAACCAATCTGAAGGGAGGCATCTTGATCGCCCCGTCGTTCGGGTTGTACTTTAACCCGCCCAAATGGCTGCAATATTTCATGAGGCACGCCCTTCATCCCGTTTGGCCAAGACTTCGCCCCATTTTGCCCTTGCCTGTCGAGGGGGTGGCCCACAACCAAAACATTACCCGTCTAATTGCCCAGGACCGTAATGCCAATCGACACTACACACTGGGATTCCTCATCAATTTGTGGAAGGCCCAGGAACAGGTTTTCAAAGAGTCCTTACCTGCCGTCCCTCTTCTCGCCCTGTTAAGCGAACAAGACGGAATTACCCGTAACGATCGGACTGAAGACGCTCTCAGAGACCACCCCGATGTGGTGGTGCGTTACCATTCTGCCAGCGGTCATAGCCTGGTGGCGGACCAACCTGATTTTGTCTTTCATGAGTCCCTCATGTGGATGGCAAAGCGAACGGGGGCCTTGTCTGATCCGCCTGTCATGACTTCATGATCCGAAGTTAAGGTGCAGTCATTCCCGATTCGTTGGACCCCACGGGTGATGCCGTCATATCATATACCCTCCCTGCAGTTACAAGGACAGATATTGCGTGCCGGAGAAACAGCGCTACAATTTTAATGTGTCAATGTTCAATGTCAATGTTTCCTCATCAATGGGAAGGAAAGAAAGGCTGGCGAGTCATGCGTCCAATGTATTGGATTGTGGCCATCGGCGTGGGTCTTTTGACAATCTATAGCAATCCCTTGGGCGCTTGGCCGGGATCGGCGGTCCACTCCCATCCTGTCACCCTGCCCTTGCCCCAACCCTTTTCCTTGCACCAGCCTGCACAGGGTCCTTTGGAGATCAGCCGTAATTGGGCCGGATACATCAGCAATAACCGAGGCACGTACCAGTCTATCCAAGCAGGCTGGCGCGTGCCCCGTCTTACCTCCCAGGGAGCGGTGGCCATTTGGGTGGGACTCGGCGGAGCCCCCCAGCAACGCCTTTTGCAAGCCGGTACGCTGACCAAGACTACCGCTTCCGGTCTCAGAACCACTTTGTGGCTGGAGGGATTGCCCGAACCCCTGAAACCCGTGGCACAAAATCTTTCCGTAGGAGAGGCGGTACATATTTCCATCGACCATGTGAAAGGCCGCGAGTGGGCGATAGACCTGGAGGCAGGCAGTTACCAGCAAACCTATCACGTTGAATATTCTCTGACTCCCCAGTCCGCTGAATGGATTGTGGAAGATCCTTTAATAAATAACCGGTTTGCCAAATTTCCACAATTCCACAACATTGAACTGTTTTACGCTGAAGCCCACGATCAACTGGGACAGACCATCACACCCTCCCAGTCCACGCCCATCGACCTCCGCCTACGCGGCCTGGTTGAAGGAAATCCTACTCTCATCAATTCCACGACTTTTGCCGTGACATCCTCATCCTTTTCACCGTAACCGAAGAACGATATGAATAGCACAAAATGGTCCATTTGGTCCTTCCGTTTGGTCCGGTTGTCCCTAACAACTTATTGGCCGTCGAGAACATAATCAGGGTGTCGGGAAGATGAGGTCCCGATACCGAAGGGACTGGTAGACGACGCGAACCTTCTGAACGGGGGAGGGGGTAACCGCGATGGAAGTGATCTTGTGGGCTACAGACGGCTCAGAAAGCGCTTATGCCGCGGGAAAAATGGTCAGGCATTTACTGACCGGTTTCCCGGACGCCAGAGTGATTGCCCTATATGTTCGGGAGATATTTGCCTATCCACCACAGGCCCTCGTCCCTTCGGCTCCTGTTAGTATCGAACCCAATGAACAGCAGAATATCGAGAGGCAGATTGCTGACTTATTTGGTAACACCAACCTTCACAGCGTGGATTTCGTTGTCGTTGAAGGACATCCCTCAGTGGCAATTGCTGAGGAGGCTGATCGGTTTAACGTTGATTTGATTGTGGTGGGAAACCATGGCTATCACGGTTTGAATCGACTGGTTCTGGGTAGTGTCAGTCGTCATCTTCTGGACCATACTGTACGACCCGTTTTGATAGTGCGGTAAAGCATCACGGGAGCAAGGAGAAAAAAGGCGAGGACACCGGGCCCTCGCCTTTTTGTGGATCGGGATTGTCAGGTGCTCCAAACCGTCTATCCCGGTATATTCGGCGGAGGGGAACCTGGTGATCGTCTTTCAGATTTGTTTTGGTCCTTTTCCCGTTTCTCATCACGGTCAACGCTCATGGCCACCCTCCGTAGAGTCAGCAGAAGAATAGACATCACCACAATTTGGTATACCCACCAGACGGGATCCCACCAGTGTGCTTCTCCTTCACTGTATGGCATCTTAAGGGGCAATGTGGGCCAAAATCCTGCGGCCATTCCGCTCATCTCCTTTCTGTCTCTTCACGCCTCTATCGTCTTCGTGCCTCAAATGATATAGACAAAAAACCAACTAGCGATCCAGGCGAGGCAGACGTAAACCCAGAAATATACGCTGGCATCGGACGTCCAGAACCGCTCGGGCGCCATGTTCTGACGGATATTGCGGATAATGGCAATGGCCATCATAATGAGTCCCACCGCCGCGTACACATAGTCGGCGCCGAAAATCATGTAATACATCTCACCAAATCGGGACTGCGGGGTGACATAACGCATACCCCACTGATAAATCTCCCCCATTATCGCCAACAGCCCAATGGCTGTCGCCGTTTTCAGCCGTCTCCCCACCATATCGCGGTCCTGATAAAGACGTCCCGCCCGGACGGCCTGCCAGGCCACAATGGCGCTTATGGCCATAAGCACTGAAACCGCCACACCGAACCCCTGATTGGCTTGGGGGGAGACATACGAACCGTCGTAAAGATACTTGGCACTAAAGAGTGTAAAGAACGGAACGATCTGGGTAATAATAAATACCAGCATGGCAAAGCGAACAGCCCGGTAGTTATGGGGGGTGAGTTGCTCGCTCATGCGTTCCGCAGTAGCTTCCGGCTTGTTAACCATCTCTCTTCCCTCCTAGTTCTCGGGTCGGCCCGGCATGTAATCATGCCAGTCGTAATTGGGGTCCTGACTTTGCCGGCTTGTCGCCGCCAGCTCGTCATAAGCCGTGGTAACAACAGGCACTTTGGTTCCTTCACCATAGAGATAGAGGCTGCCAACAATTTCTGGCTGCACCGGGAAGTTCCAGCGTGGTGCCGGAGACGAGGTGAACCATTCGGGCGTCTTGGCGCTCCAAGGATTGTCGGCAGCTTTTTCTCCGTTAACCCAGCAATATCCGATATAGATGATGTTGGCCAGGAAGGAAGCGCCCAGAATAAAGGCAAAAATCGACACCTCAAAGTTCATGGGCTGCAGATACGATGGATAGGCAGGCACCCACCGGTTCATCCCGTGCAGACCCAGCAAGAAAAATTGTCCGAAGGTGAGATTGAAAGCAAAGAAGGTGATAATCGCCAGCGTTTTCCCCCATGTCTCCTGGAACGTCCGTCCCGACAGCTTGGGTAACCAGTAATATATGGCACCGAAACTGCTAAAAACCATCGAACCGATAATGGTGTAATGGAAGTGTCCCACCACCCAGAAGGTGTCATGCAATTGCAGGTTGACAATGGGATCGGCCAGAAACACTCCCGTCATCCCGCCAATCAAGAAGTTAAACATACTCATGAGAATCCACAACATCGGAGTGGTTAACCGGATTTTCGATTTCCACATGGTTCCGACAGCCGCCATATAGGCGAACCCGGTGGGTATGGAAATCATCTCGGTAAAGAAGGAGAACGGCAGAATTTCGCTGTTCCGGATGTTGGTAAACATGTGGTGCGCCCACACCAAACCCGACAGCATCATGACGAACACCAATCCGATAACGGCCCATTGCCTTCCAAACAAGGACTTCTGCGCCATGACCGGAATAATTTCGTTCCAAAGAGCAAAAGCCGGCACCGCAATGATATACACTTCAGGATGACCGAAGAGCCAGAACAGCATCAAATACGTCATGGGGCTGCCCGTTGCGGTAAAGAAGTTCATCGGGACGATGTGATCCAAGAGTCCCATCACAAACGTGGTCTGAATTTCCGGAAACCAAATCAGCATAAGCAAATTGACCGTAACCTGACCCCAAACGAAGAGGGGCAGCCGTCCCCACGTCATCCCAGGAGCCCGGCGAAACATCACCGTGGTCACCAGATTCAAGGCCACAATCAGTGAAGACGTCGTTAAGGCAGCGACCCCCAGATAGTAGAACAGAATACCATTCGGGTCCTGACCGGCCAAGGGTTGATATCCGCGCCACCCCGTGGTCCACGCTCCCAATAAGGGACTGAACAGCACCGTTAAAATTCCGGCCGGAACCAGCCACACCCCGATACCGGACAATTTGGACAGCACGGTTTCCCTGGCACCAATCATCAAGGGAACGAAATAATTCCCCAGTCCGCCTACCATAAACACGGTGGCGAAGGAAAACATCATAATGGTGCCGTGAATTCCGACGGCGGTCAAATAGTTGCTGGGATAATGAAAAATGGTCATGTACGGTGTCATCAGCTCGTAGCGCATCAACATCGCAATTCCGCCTGCAATTAAAAATCCGCCTAAAGCAAACATCATGTACTGCAAGCCAATGACTTTATGGTCGGTTGCCACTTCCCAATAGCGCCGCCAACCGCGGGTGCGCTCTACCCATTTGGTGTCAAATCCCATCAAAGGCAAGAGAACCGTATCATAGACCCCGATCCCCAAAAGCCAGCCAATCACGGCGCCAACCCATCCGAGTGTGACCGAAGGGCCAGTGACAAACGGGTGCCCACGAAATGGATCCACTGCGATCACAAAGGTGTTGACCAGTAAAAACCCGATAGCGGCCCACAAGGCTCCCCTTAATACGGGGGGCATCATGGCTTTTTTCGGTCGCTTTTTTGGCGCCTGTTCCGGCGTCACAGCGGCTTGTGCCACAAAATATCCCTCCTTAACCATGCCTTAACACCAACTACTGCCTGTCAGAATGCCGGAATTTGATTCGCCATTGTTTTCGCAAAAAGGCCCACCCCTGGCCCTCCACTCCGTTGCATGGAGAGTGCGGATTAGAAAAGTTTTTAGCTCCCAGCAAGGGCCTGTTGATGCTTAATCCACGAAGCAAACTGCGCATGCGACACCACTTTGAGCGGCGCTTCCATCCAAGGATGGCCGGGTCCGCACACTTCTGCACACTGCACTCGCACCATCGGATTCAC
>PXYT01000086.1 GCA_003023725.1 Sulfobacillus benefaciens
TAACCCACTCTCTACCGAATAACAAATAATCCTTGTCCGTAAACACGTTATCCCTCCCTCCCGCTCTCTGATTGGAAATAGCACAACATGAAAAGAAAGATAGCACACAATCCGTTGCTATCATTAGCTTTTTGTTCAGTTGTTAGCCGTCCTCCCTCATCCTCTCATGGAGAGGGTTAGGTCCCTGGGTAAGGCACGCAGCACACGCTTAATCGGGTAATCGTCTCCTCGGGGCGAATGTAGGCCATAGAAAGAGGCCGTGACCCCAGACTTAGGAGGGACGACGCCGCTGCGCTTCCGTATACCGCCGCAAACCTGCGTTCATGCACCGTTGGTCACCGGGCCCTGGGGCTCGAAACAATTCCAGTACGTCCGCATCGATCCTCAGTGTCATGTGATGTTGGGGTCCCGGCACAAAGATCGCCTCCTGCCAGAACGTCTCATGCAATTCTGGTGATTCGGCGTCCACCAGATCCGAATCCTCCAGTTTATCGACGTCGTCCCCGTTGGTTTGGGACTTCTTGCCCGCATCGTGCTTGCTCACGCGAATCGCCCTCCTGAAGGAAATTATCCGATAGTGTGAGTCATGGATCGTGTAGACACACACAAACACGCCTCACCATGAAGCCAATCGCCACACGTTGCTCTTCGCCATAGTCTCGGCGTTTATCCCGCCACTCGAACCGCGAACTCGAGAAAAACTCGACGGTGTCAGCAAAGTCAATTCGATGCTGTTCCCGGTTCTGGCTTTTTCTCTCTCATTCCATTCCAATTCAAAGTTTATACCTCATGATATCCTATACATAGAGACAAATGTAGGACGAAGGACCTGAGCTCCAGGTCTTTGGGGACTACCCTGACCATTAGTGCATTAGGGGGAAGACTCTAAGGTTCCTTCACCTTCAAGAGAAACAGAAATTCATCCGGATTCACAAAACCGCCAATCCGTGTTCTGAAAGTGATGTCTGCTCCCAATGATGTGATGGGAACGGCCTTGTCAAGATTCAAGGAACACGGGAGCAGGGGGAAGTGGACACTGGTCGATGCACGCAATGCCGGGTCACGACACGCCTGATCATATCTCCCTGTACTCGAACGAAAGGTACCGCAATGATTGCTGCCGAGACTATACGTCAGGCCAGGTTACATCAAGGGAATTGAGATACAGCGTGAGTTCAATATCGAGACTCCGAAGCGCTCTAGTCGCCTCATGGGACCGGGAGCGCTTCCGGGTTTCGCGTCCACTTGGGAGTAGCGCGACGGGAAGGCCTTGTCATGGCCAACCGCTGCCGCTACGGATTACAAGCGCGGTGAAGAGTTGTCTCTCTCTTCGTCTCCTTCGGTTTCGGGTAGGGGCCTATCCGGATCTAGACGGTTGGACAAATCTTCTGCCACATCTCGAGCTTTTCTGGACACACGGATGCGCACTTGTTTCGTCTTAGCTTTCGTTGAATTTATCGCTCGTCCGGGCGTGGCCCGTGCTCCATCCACCGCCCCATCGGCCATTGCTCCCATTTTGCCCAGTGCGGATTCGACCACGCCCGTTTTCCGCAATATTTTCTCGTCCACTTGCTTGTAAGACCGCGTTTTCTTTTGCATCATACATCGCCCTCCTTGGATTCGCCGGAAAAGTTAACATCGATAAGTATGGATAAGTGTGGATAAGTGTGGATAACGAGAGTTTGCGAAATGAGGGAGGAATCGCCGAGGCGGACCTATACGCGTGTAAGATTGACAAGTCGCGTGGAGTGCCCCTGCCGCCCCTGCATACGTCGCTATGGCTATCAGAGTCACCACGTCGAGTTGAGATGTCCCATATGCCAGATGATAACCGAAGAGTCCCGACAAAGGCACCGCAAATGGACCGCTTACGCCATAAATGGATCCTGCGACCGGATTAACGGGATTGGCTCCTAATAACGCGAGAACAAATCGAAAACCGAGGAAAGTCAGAAGCGTACTCGCCACGTACCATATGGTCTGGGTTGTCACGGTGCGTTTAGGAGCCACGGTCTTCGGCCCCTGAGAGATGCGGTGGCGCGGTGCGAACCGTGTGCGTCTTCGTGGTTTCTGTCCCTCGGCCCGGCAATTTTTAGTCAGTTAATCCTGCATCATGCTACCCCTCGTTTAAGGGCCGTCAGGCCCCATCGCGGGCCTCGGTCGATGTTTGGATCCCTTTTTCTGACATCTCCATCGTACCATATCTCAGCGAGGTTTTGTGATTTTATTGAATAATTATTATTAAAATTTGGCAGTGTTACTTCCACTCAATTATATATTGACTCGGTAAATATCCAAATTTTTTCTTAATAAAAGAAATGTGGATAATAAACCGCATTGCATAATTATGCACTGGCGCAAGGGAGTCGACCTCATTGGATTTCAGAATGACCCTACAGACGAGGCCTAGTACATGGAGCGGATGGGCTAGCCTAAATCTTGTTGGCCCACCTCATAGTATAAATCAAGAGGGTGGTGGCATCGGATTGACGGTACACCCACTGAGCGACACTTTCCAGGCAATATGAAATCATGGTCCATGTCGCGGGTGCGCTCACGCGCGGGCAGCGCTTCGGCGATGACAATGGGTTCGGCCGGGACGCTGTGGCATGCGATACCATTTTTCGGAGCAAGGTTTTCCAGACACCTGTAATGTACTCATTACGGGATTCGGGGCCGACATCGCAGTAATGGGTGATATCGCTTAATTGGTGACAGTGACCAGACACGGATGCTGTAAAAACTCCATACCGCACAAGTATACAACCGACCTTTTTGCTTATGGGCTCCTGGCGTCGTCTTGTCAGTGGATAAACATGGTCATACATCCGAAACGATATTCCGAATAAGGCACCTAACACCGTGCTACCCAGCACAATTGAGAGAGACGGGAACGGCGGGTATTGTCCAGAAAAAATGTGTAAACGCAGCGCCGGGTGATTTTGTAGGCAAAACTCCCATTAATAAAGCAATTACTAAGTAAATGGTCAGACGACTCATTCGCTATTCGTTGTTTCATTCTGATTTGAAGCCCAATCACCCGGACAAGATAATGGGTGAATACCTCTTCCGGGCCCATCACGAGATCACCCACATCGACTGTGGTCATTAGTGCCAATAGGCGGGACCCCGTCGCCTTGACAGCGCTGCGAATTTCTTAAGAATAATAGGACGCGCCCGCTATGTGGCGTGCAGATCGCGCCGTCGACCGGTTGCCGTGCCAACCATTAGGGTATTCTGGCCGGTGTTGCCTGGGCCAGAGCATCGACTGGTCAGATAAGCTTCACCTTGTGGTGTAATTTCCCAGTAGCCGGGTACAACCTTGGTCACCAACTGATGCTCTTCTGCCCGAACCAGGGTATGCGTCACCGTGTTGTGCCAATGGACGACTTGAGGATTTTGAAGAATTTCTAGGTCGCGATGATTCAGCATGGGACGGACTAAGGGCTCCATGGCGCGCAAGAGCTCTCCGCGCTTCATCGGCGCATGGTGGGAGAGGGTGTCGAGTATGGGGCACAGAAAGGCGCGCATCGGGGTTTGCAGGTGAGGCTTAATCCGATCGTGCCATTCTCGCCGCAATTGATCGTGCTGCTGCAGGGGATCTTCTGCGGATTGATAGTCATCGTGGTGGGCATGCACCCAATTGAGCAGGGCTTCTTGTGTGCTCTGTAATGTGATCCGTAACGTATCCAGGGTTTTGGTCTCGCCGAATAATTCCGCAACAGTGTCGAGATCGTGTTCTTGGAGTCGTACGGCAATACTATGCGTAATGTATTCATAATAGTCATCGAGGAGGCCGTCTACCAAATCAATTGCGGTTTCCAATTCGGTTTCCCAGCTCAACGGACTATCGTTCGTCGTGATCGAAGCGTCCATTATCATCGACTGTTAATTCCTCCCGTCCTAAACGCTATATTTTTCCGAGGTTCTTCGGGCCTCTCCGAATGGCGTCGACGCGGGACTCCTGAGCGGACCCCAAGAACATGGGGGTTAGTGAAACCCTGTCCTAACCAACCCGCCATGAGAGCCTTTAGGGCCCAGGGATGCCGTTCCAAGTACGCCGAGCATGATTCATTGTCAGCACACGGTATGCGCTTTAGAGAGCCGTTTCCAGCGGTAACCCCGAGATTACCCCATCTGGTTATTTATTCCTGGGCGGTTCCTCCAGGAACCTGGCCTCCGTTGTTGAGTGCGGTGAAGAAGTTGAAGCACTTCCCCCACAACATGAGGATCTCCTAGAATTTCCGTACATACGGTAATGGATTCAAGAGTTTGGGCTCGCGAGGACAGGGAGCCATTGGGAAATGGCACACGCATGGCGATTCACCGCCCCTCATCTGCGTTTGGAGTGTTTCCCGCTAAGGCATGATCGAGCAGAGAACGCAAAATTTGTGAGGGCCGCTGGTTTGTGCTTTGGGCAATATGGTGAATTTCGAGCATTTGACGTCGATACAGGTAATATTCGACGCGACACAAATCCTGGGGATTTTTCATCTTGGGCCTCCTTAAAACCGCGCAATCACTACCACACGGTCACGCGACCGTCCGCATATTACTAATCTGAGAAAAAATGGCCGCAACAGGCAACAGTGGTTAAAAAGTATCATAACGAGGTTAATGAGGTTCGATATCATTATATCACACATATGGATCAATATGTTGACATAAATGGAAATAACCCGAACCCTGAATTGAGGACGAGACCCGGGAATTTTATCGATGGGACGGACCATCAGAGGCCCGAAAGCCCCCGCATATGCTCATGAATATGACGACAGATTTTTAGGGGATCCGAGTTGATCCGATGAAGGCCAGAGATGCTTTGCGAAGGGTCGGCCCCCCAAGGAGGACAGTGCGGATTTTTGTTATGCGCCTCGTAAGCTCGGTCTGGCCGTGGTGACAAATTATGAAGAGACTATACAATCAAGATGCGGAGCCGTCGTCCCCGTAAGACTTCAACAATTGAATGAGGTCTTTCACCACATCAATGGCGCGCGGACTGAGTCCATGTTGATGCAGAAGTTGCAAGATGGTTTCTTCAATATCACCGGCAGGAATTGAGGCAACGGTCGGCATAATTTGGGACAACGGCACTTCGAGTGCGTGGGCGATAGCAATCCACCGCAAAATATTCACTTCAACTGCGGCCGCTTCGATTTGCTCAATGTCTCGGCCTACGATCGGGGGTTCGCCCGCGAGACCCAGTTGTGCCGAGGCTTTTCGAGCTAATTCGTCCGGAGACCAATGTCGGGTTTCACGCCACGCACGTAAGGCACGGGCTGTATGGAGCTGTCTCATTTCGAGCACATGCGCTTCAAAGTGCTCCACCGTCCATATCAAAAGACTCCTGGCCCGTTCGACAACGCTTTGATCGGGCGGGAAGGATTCTTCATTAAGGGCCAAGGTTTCCACCACCCATGCCCACACAGGAGCGGTGTCGCTAGTATTGGGTGCCGTGAAACCGGGTAAAGCGAACAGTTCCACACATTGCTGATATAGGGGGGCGATAGTTGGATCTTCGGCGAGGGCATCCGCTACGATGTACATGCTTCGTACGCCAAGGTCTAAGTAGCCACGTGGTGTCTTCAGATCTGGGGCATCGGATTCGGATACAGAATTCGAGGTTATTGCTGTGAGCCAACTGACGTTGTGGGCATCACTCCACCAAGGGCAGCCATAAAACGGGGCGATATTACGTAAGAAGGCTGCAGATGGTTTGGTCTTGTCGCGCTCGATGACCGACAGAGAGCTTTGGTGTCGTCCGCTCTTCTCGGCAATGAAATCCATGGTGAGACCGCGGACCATGCGAGTCCATCGCAAGGTTTGGCCCAATGTGAGAGTCCATCGCTGTGTCATACCTGCGCCTCCAGTTTTGAGATAGCTCCGAATCGTGGAATTTGAGGCTAGCGATTCCGAAGGCTCTCTGTTCTACTCGAGAGGTTCTATCCATCTTAGTAAACCTTAGTATTAAAGAACAATTCCGCAACAGGCCAGAAAAAAGCCGCGGTAACAGCGCTGACGCATATGTCTCTCCTGAACTACAGTGTGTACCCGGGTCTGTGCAAGGGACGTGTTCGAATGACTCCATGTTTGTGCTGAAGTGAGGCTGGAGGTTTGTACAGTGCTTGCGGCTGGGTACACCTGGTCAGTCCTATCGACAATGCTATTGCCCCACCACTCACTCTAAGATCGTGTCATTGGCAACGCGCTCTCTGTGTCTTAATTATTGGCATCATTCGGCAGACTGTCCGAGTCTCCTTTTTGATGACGCTCTTTTCTGCCAGGTACCCACGAGAAGTCGGCTTGTCTCTTGATTGTCTGACGCGGTGTGCCCTTGATTGGGTAATGAACCTATGGTCGGTATGACCGAGTGTAGTCTCAATAACGAACGCGAACGGATGTTCTGACTGGTCGTCCTTGGTCCTCAGTGAGGCGAAGCAATCGCTTTTAATACCAAATCCAGGAGGATTCCCATGATTCGCCTGAGCTGTACTGCACCGGAAATCCAGCAGTTACCATAGGAAAGATTTGACCACCCGCACCCTCGGCTCCAGGTGAAGATGGAGGCAAGGTTAGATTCACAACACGAATGTTCGAAAACGTATACCGTTCATGCTAGACGATATCTGTCGATTCACCGACTCGTAACAACACCAATGATTGTTCTTAAAGATAAATGTCTCGATCAAATAATAACATGTTTTCCCGAAACGCATGCAACGCATAAGCTGTGAAACCAAGTAATCTCGGCAAACGCGTGGGGGCACAAGGGCATCCCAGGTTTTTGGTGACCGTAGCAATTGCGACCACCGCATCAATTGGCGTACAGTACCCGTCCCGAGTTGTTCGCGAGACTCATGACTCCTCGCGTTCGCATGGCCCACCAAAGGGATTCCGGGGGCAGGTGATCTCGGCTGAGCTCACTGGCCGGGGCAATTAAGGGAGATCGAAGCCGCGCAACAATGCGGAGTTGGCGAAAAAAGACGCCAGGTCCCAAAATTGCGGCTCGAGGACACGTCTTCACAGTCGATCCACCGCCAGCCGTGGGAAGTCGGTAGCAGGTTGCCTGGATGGTCCTCGCCATGCGCGGGCAACAGCGGAACATCCTTCATCCGTCTGCATTGCCCAGCAGACTGCGCGTAGCTGGGGGGACACTGAGCATACGGCCCCTATCTTGACAATTGGTCACCAATAAAGGAAATTGGTTTTGCAGGAGGGACTTTATCAGAATGTTTTGTGGGCTTGTGAGAGAGTTGGGCCATTCTGGCCAGCATGATGGTTGACTGTGGTCACTCTATTCCACAAAGGCCGAAGAGACCTGGAAGAACAGCAAGTCGAGGGGATTACGCAGCGGGCACCCCAGAAATCGGGATAAGCGCGAACAGCCCACGGCTTGTGGGCTATCATATTGCCGACACATCTCCATGAGTTGGTCCAAATAACAAGTCTTTTCATCCCGTCCTCCTGTGCACGGTGCGAAATCCAGAATGTCCGAGGAGATAGTGACAATGCGTGGGATAACCAAGACCCTTCGGATAGTCAAAAGTGTCCTTTATGCCCTGATTGTGGCGGTTCTCTTTGGGCTCGGGGGAGGCGTCATTATCGGGGTGATGTGGCTTATGCCGATGATGCTGCTAGCGGTGTCGGTATACTTCTTCTTGGCGTCCAGGGGGTTCTACGGGAGTGTGCCGATAGGTGCAGTCGACAGAGACCTCGTTTTCGGAACCCTGTTTCTTGTCGCCATCCCGGTCTACCTCGTCTTTCTCCGCAGGTTCAACCGATGGGTCAAAGAGCACCCCGGGAAGGGAGAGACCCTCGGTTCGAGATGGGGTGTATCCGTCCGTCGGTGGTTCTGGCGATGAGGGGTGGAGCGTCCGCATCGTTCCCGTTTGATGTTCCAGCGCGGCCATCACCGTTTAAGTGCTCTAGTCGCAATAAACGCCGGTACATGATAATCGTATAATCTGCCGCTCCCATTGGTATCTATCCTCATATAGGTCAGTCAAAATAAAACCCCGCTTTTAATTGTCCGCTAATCTGTTCTTCTAGCGTATGTGAGAATTGAATGCCGAGATCGTGATCCATGCACTCTTGATAAAGTCTGTTATATCGTAAGGGATTGAAGGGAAGGGGAGTTTTTAGGACGGTTTCTTCCTCGTCAAATACGTAGTTTATGCCATTATCCATACCCGCAACGAGTAAACCGCCGTTCTTCAAAACGCAATAACACTCATCCCAAACGTGGAATACACTTTCAATATAGCAATTCGAAACAGGATGAAATATCATGTCAAATGACTCGCCTTCAAACGGAAATCGTTGTGTCATATCAGCTTTAACGATGTGAATTGAATATCCGTCCCGTGTGGCCACCGTTAATTCGCTGTCCAACGGCCTTTGTGAATAGTCCATTACGGTGCATTCTGCACCTAAGGCCGCAAATACCGGCATTTGTTGTCCGTCGGCCGCAGCAAGCCCTAAGATCTTGCAACCGGCGAAATTGGGAAACCACCCTTTAGGAACCGGTTTTGTCGGTGTGAGTACGACGTTCCACTCACCTGTGGTCGCCTTCATATAGATTTCGTGAGAAATCGGAATCCCCATTCCCGCCCCACCCTTCATTGATCCCTCCATCAATAACAGAAGAATCAATGTCTCGATAATTCATGCTCTAATGTTCTCCTGACACTAATGCATGTGTCAAGAAGTACCGAGACCCCCAAAACCCGGACAAGCTGATTCGATTCAGCGGTTTCGTTGCGAATCCACATTCTAGCCGTTCTCCGTTTCGTTTTGAAGAACGTGAAATAATGGCCCGGCCACTTACATGGCCCACGGTGCTTACGCCCCCCAATGTTGATCATCCACATTCCGTACTAAGGAACCAAAGCAATCCTGGGAATGTGCCGAAAGCCGTTGGCCCGTACCGGCCAGAATTGTCAGGCGAAGCCTTGTGACCCCGAGAAAGTCTACTCGACTGTTATTCGTGGAGAGGCCGGTCATCTCAGCTTCCCGAGAATATTGCGAAAGGTCGTCTCATTATCCGCCGTGCGATCCAAGGCGTCAGCAAAAGCCGCGTCGTTGGCAACTAATAGCGTTTGGCACAATCCCATCAGGCTCGCTTTGGCCGTCAAAGTTTTGGCTAACTCGGGGTGGTACGGGTTCAAAAAAAGAACATGATCGAGGGCTCGACGAGCGGCCAAGGGTAGCGAGAATCCGATGAGGAATTCTCGCCCTTCCGCTGACATCTGACCCTCACGATATCGCTGAGCTACGCGATGTAAGGCGTCGGCCCCAATGGCTACCCCAGTCATCTGTACTAGGGTTTCCGCGTCGCTATAGACCACGCGAAACACGCCGATCGCCCGATCAACGAGGTCATGCGGAGAGGGGCGTTCCATTTGTTTGGGTTGCCGCCATGAACGATAGTATCCCCGCTTATACTCAATATCGGGCGCCGCCCATGCTCGCCGAAGATCCTCGACGCTCATGCGGATACAGGGAAATCCCCACGGATCATGGAGGACAATGTGGTCGACATCCGCCGCGTACGCCAGAGTATAATGATCCGCCCCCTGCTCACCACGGGTGTATGGATTATACGGCAAGAGTCCCAAAGAAAGGGGTCCTACTATGACAGGGCCGTCGGCCAATGCCGCGACCAATCCCGGTATCGGGTCGCGGTCACTGGTCGATTGCGCTGTTTCTTGCACGCTGTAGCCCAACGCCTCGAACGCCCTAGTCAACCCCACATCGGGAGTTGATAAGCTAAAGAGAAGAGCATCACTCGCCTCAATCCACGCGGCCCCAACACCCATCCCGGTTAACACCTCGATGGTGCCCGGGGGTACCGTGTAGCCGGCCGAGGCTAATAACATAGCTGCCGAGTTAGCGTAGCAATATTCGGATTTCCCAATGTAGACGGGAAGATTCATTCAGATTTCTCCTATCTCGTATAACGCGGTCTGGAGATGCCCAACGCATACGAACATCGTACTCTTTTACGATAACATGGACCTGTCATAATCCCGTATGGTGTTCACAGAGACCGCGTCCAAAATGAGGGAGGATTCCACAAATGTTTTGAGGCCAATGTGCATAAATTGTTCGGTGTGCTGAATATTGAGAAGGATCGGGTTAAGGTTCCGGCATTTTTGTCATAGACGCACTGCTTCGGCCAATAGGTGATCGCGCAGCGCGCCGACCAGGCTCTTTTCTGACACAATGTCCACCGGCCGTTGTCACAACGCTTCGAGATCCCATTTTAACCCGGCCACATCCACGAAGCTGCGTCCTGGCTCCATTTGGACTAAAAAATCGACATCACTGTCCGCTCCCGCGTCTCCTCGGGCCAGGGATCCGAATAACGCGA
>PXYT01000087.1 GCA_003023725.1 Sulfobacillus benefaciens
CAACCGGTTGAATTTCCGTCAACCCACTTGATCGCATAATTAGCTTTGTGTTCGAATGGATCCGAGTTAAAAATAGATCAAGAAGTGTGTGAGTCAGTTATGTTGAGATATTGGCGCCCAAGGCGCCCATTACTCATGATGACTATCATGGCTTTGTTATCATTCCATGAACAAGAAGTCCAGCCGCCTAGCAATATTATCGTGAATTCCGCCACATGTTACACGCGTCAATGGAGCCATTTCGGGACCACATGGAATATGTGTGAGAGATATGTGAAATGTATGAACTAACGTGGTGGGCTAGCGAATTCATTGTCTGCATTATGATACCCATCACAGGGAGTGAAAATCACCATGAGTCAGCCACAAGGTGCAGGACGGAAGACACTGATGAGTGCATTAATCGCCGGTATTGTGCTGTCGAGTTGCGGCACACAGACAAGACCCACGCCACGGTGGGTTGGGGTCGGTGGATGGTCGCTTAATGCCGTCGTGTCCCCTGCTCAACCACAGGTTCATGCTATGTATGCCATTTTTGGGAATAATGCACCCTCGATAGCTATTCGTCATCTGGCCTTAGGCCGCGACCCGAATCTGGCACTGACGACGGTGTCGATGGCCCGCGTGCATTGGCCGCACAACACCCGGGAATATCGATTGCAATGGACGATGAGTGCGACAAAAAGCCTGTCCCGTTCATTATTCTTAACCGTTCACACCTCGCACTGGACGCATACGTTTCCCTGGGGCCGGGTGACGATTCGTGTCCTCCCGCAATCGCAAACGGTGTTGAAGCCGGTGGAAGGCACAGGTGGAACGCAAGGCGCGTTTTTGCTCCACCACCTGTATACCGAAGTGCTACAAAATAATCGGGCGCAACCAATCATTCTGAAAGGATTGGTCCAAGCCGGAGACTACACGTTGGCGCGCCCGGAAGCCCGGTTGGGTCAGACGTTACCGCACAACAATACCATTCCGCAACAAGCTCGGCCCCTGAAGAATTTTGTCGTACCGCCGCATCAAAAGGTGGTCATTTATGATTGGTTTACGGTGTCTCACAAAACCGCGACGAACGTGTTATTTAAACCCGCTTTGACAGTACAAAGTGGTCAGCAGATCATGGTGCAACCTTTAGCCACAACCGAATGGTTAACAACATTTATTCCGTATCCCGATGTGAATGTGCATGTTCCCAATGTGTCGTTTTAAAGCCGTTGTGTCCGCCGAGCCCGATGCGAACCCTCACCGTTATCTTGTGGTGTTGGTCTCCCGGCCGTACCCCAGAGTCACACTAGTTGTCGAACATAGTCCAGAGACAGATAGATATCGGCCGCGTTTGCAAAAACCTGTATGAAAGCCTCAGGTTCACAACGCGCTTCCCAATCAACACGGGGACACGAGGCGTCGTTTTAAAATCCGACCTCGCCAGAAGTAAGGCTACAGGGAAAGCAGGAACCCCGCCACCATCCCATATCCACGTGAGCAGGAACCAAAGCGATAGCTTGTGTGACGCGCGCAGCGTGATACTCTTATCCACAGGTCTTTGATAAAGCCCTCAATGGTGGCTCTGCCGTACGGGAGCTTTATACACACTTTTCCCATGCCGTGGCTGTTGTAACCCGCGTCCTCTGCCATGAAATGCTGTGCAGCCGGGTCTCTTCGGCGGAGCCCGCACACGGATCCCGATCGATAGCTCCTAAGCAATCCATCCGTTCCGCCGCCACTTCTGGTGGGGGCGCATCAGTCCTTTCCTAAGTTATGGGCATTCGTCCCCCATTCGACACCAAAAAAGGTCCACATGGACTAGACATAACTGTAGACAAGGGACATGCTATCCATGGGAGGTGATCAGAGTGGCCCAGGACGCTGAACGTGGTTATTGCCCAAGCCGGGACTCAAGCTATGTCGCAGGAAACACAGGTTCTGAGAGCGAAAGTGGTCCAACTGCGGCAACAAGTGGAACGATTAGCCGCCACGTTAACGAACCACGAGCAAAAAGAAACACACAGATGTTATCGGAATATTTCACTAACGTTAACGTGTTCCCGTATTGGGTATAGGGGATTGCATTCAAGGCCCCTTGGGCTTGGGTCCAACACACCGGAGCCTGGAAGCCGTGACAGGCCAACGCGGTGTTCACCGTCCCCGAACCTCCGTAACAGGCGGCAGATCGAGGTTGTAGTTCAATGCCAAAGTTTTGCTCTATAGAGCACGTTGGTAGCCGGATTTATCTTATCCGCCGTGGCGGCTCCCAAGGTGCCACGTTTGAGTTGCATCAGCTCATAGGCTCTGGCCATTTTCCCGGATCCCGCCGGACCTCCGGACTCATGGATGGTCATTTCTGCCGCAATCCAATGGGCTGGCACTCCCGTAGCCTGGGATTCCGCGTGAACATCGCTCACCCAGGACTTAATCAATTGACTGAGATGGCCAATGGCGGTATTACTCGGGCCTACCACCCGGGATGAAACCCCAGGGGACGCGCTGGTCACTTGGACGTGGCTGCTCAAGACGCTCAAAGCCTCAAAGGCGACCAGCAGCCGATCAAGCCCAGCTCGACCGCCACCAGCCACCGACCCGGCGGAGCTTACCAAGCGGGTTCCGCTTACGCAAACGGGACTCAAACGACTGTCTCCCGGTCAGGCGATTATACGCAATGCGTTACCTATGGCGGAGGAATAACCTACGGCTCAGAGATTACCGGAACTTGGTGGACGTACTCAGGAGGTACGTACCACAACTGGAAAACGGATTGCGTCACTTTTTATTGATGGTGGTCCTCGGAGGAATGGTGGTGTCAGGGTCACAGCCCTGTCACTGGCGCAAATGGTCGTTTTGCCAGTGTTTGTATCCGGTCGACTGTCACGGAGAGCCGGGTGTCAGGGGACTTTCGCTGACGGGCCCATTGAAATTCATTAACTCTTTAACGCGGGTATATCGATAGGGAGGTGCACCGGATATAATGGCAAACCAAGACAGGTTTGTGGACTCGGAGTCCAACCCGTCTGCGGGAGGACTCCGGGGAGGATTCGCTAACACACGGCCCATGGTGCTCTATGTAGGCACGGCAGTGGCTGTAGTATGGGACATCGTTGCCTTCGTTCACTTGTTCCACTTTTCTCTCTCGGACGCATCCATCAGTTTTTGGTGGCCGTGGGCATGGTTGTTGCTGGCCACGATTCTGTTGGGATGGTCGAACTGGCACGGGCGCACAACGCCATGGTGGGCCTGGGCACTTCTGGGTATTGGGGTCTTGGTAGTTGCATCCACGACAGAAGGCACGGCTCTGAGCATCTGGGGCGCCCTTACCCTGGCTGTGTGGCCGAGACAAGGGCATTCGTGGTGGGGGACCCTCGGAGGTCTTGCGATCATTCATGCAGTGATCCAATGGGGTTTGCTGCTCGCCGTGTGGCATCTACCCACATTTATCAGCATCGACCTGATGTGGGCGACGGGTCTCGGGATGTTGATCAGTGCCCGGGGATCCAATTGGCATAGGGCAGTTTAATGTGGTTTTACAGATGGATTAAGAAATTTCTTCTCCGCCTTTAGACATACAGTGAGGATAGGCCGACCTCTTACGAAACCAGCCCCTCAATGAACGGTGCGTGCGGTTTTCCCGCACACCGCTCTACGTCACGTACTCTCGAACAATAGCATACGCAGCCCACCGATCCCAGTAGGTTCGGTTTCCAGTTCTTGAGCGACTGTCGCCTTAAAGTGTAAAGAACAGGTTTTCGATAAAAGCTCCGTCAAATGACAGTTAAAGGATTGCCCCGTGTGCGAGAAACGGCTTATCCCAGACTGCATGGCATGAGGCCCCGCAGGCAATAACAACCTACGGCACCTGACGTTTCTTTCGCCAACTCACCAATCCGGCGACAGACACACTGAAAAAGCCATTGTGCGCGATCAGTCATGCAATATGGCTCAGGCCGTGTTTCTCCCCAGCCCGGAACGCATACCCGAGGCAATGCATAGTGCGGGTCACGATGAACCTCTGCCTCTGGACGCACCACGGAAGAGTCAATCAGCGCTTGCTATGCCTCTCGCGCACGTCAATACGTCCCGCTAACATTTGCGAAACCGTGTCTCTATCCAATGCCACATGAATAAGCCCCAAAAATATCCTCCGATGGGGAATAGAACAAGGCTTGAGGCCGATTGCACCCATGACATTCCACCGAGTCTGTTAATCGCCCCATCCCGCGTTCGCTCTCTATTCGCTATCCCCGTAGAAAGTCGTTTTCGACTGATCCGGAACGCCCCAGATGTCGCTTCCGGGACATACGACCCAGTAACCGCAAGGATTTCATACAGGGTTCCACGAGGCGGCTCATTTTACATTTCAACATCCCGATATGATCGGCCATTTGTCAAGACAAGACCGCGCATGTTCGATAGCATGTGGATGAGGATGGGTAGCAAAATCGTTCCCGTCGTTAAATAAATGATTGCAAGCACTGCACCCAGAAGCCCTGTTCCAACAATTCCTATCCACCCCTGATACAAATGGGCCATTCCAAAGATAAGAGCTGTGATTGCCACTATCATTCCCCACGATAGACTTGGAAACTGGTGCTGTAGAACATAAATAACTAGGACTCGGAAGAGCATTTCTTCACAAATTCCGGCAGTAATAGCTACCCATGCAAAAGTCCAATGCTCTGCCCGATTAGAAGGTAGCAAAAAATCAAAGTTGCCAATTTTTATTGGACGACCCATGCTAATCGTTCGTGTTCTACGTCGACCACTCAGGATAGATAACACCATGGTTACAAGAACGCCGAAGATGACTCCTGCGGCCAGTCCGCCGAAAGCTCCTGATAGTACGGAATAATGACCAGTCCCAAGACCAATGTTACGCAGTGGAACGTGATCAGCCAGAAATATCGCCATCGTCAGTCCAACTAAGAACCATTCTTGTAAAAGAGTCATCCGATACATTCTCATTCGTGTCATGGTTCCTGCCTTAAGACGCCTATAAGCTAGGACACCCATGATCGGCTCGCCAATTATCAAAAATGTGACGATAAACCAGAGACCTATCGTCCCATACATTTATGATTAAGTTCCCCCCAGCCCCCAATAAAAAGAGTAGATGATCCACATCCTCTCCAAATCCAATTTAAGTGCACAATCGCAATCTCGGCGGTACCGATCGCTGTTACGTCCTCGTTCATTCTGTGACCCTATTCGCGAAATCACTGGCCGGGTGTTGTAAAGTGCCTCTGATCCGCTTCAAACTCGGTCCACTGGCAAGATGGCACTCTGGGCTCCGCGTTTTTTCAAAATATCGTTATCCTGACCTAGATCGAAAGAATCGGTTCTTCTTCCCAGCGAGTACGGCGATCTGAACGATTGTGATTCCTAACAAGGCCAACGAAACCCAGGCTATTCGCCACCACTCCTCAGCCGTCACCGGCTGGCGAACTGAAAGCAGTTCCTGGACGGACACGGTCGCGATGACGAGCCATGGGCCAAACAATGTCCAGCGTTTATTTCCCTTGCGACTTGAGTGTGCATCCATGAGATCATCCCCCCACACGGTAATCTAGGAATATTGCTTGTTCACCTTATTCACAGACTGAATATCCAGGGTGGCGGCCATCTCTTAACGACATGCTAGCGGCCGTTAAAGCGTACTCGCTTTAGAGCATTTGCTCTCGAACGTGTCCTAAGACTTGGCCCTAGACCCGTCGCGCTCAAGAACTTCCCACCGTCCACCCGGCTCGCCACTGAACGCCCCCGAGCAATGCCAGCATGGGACATCTTTGACAGCCGACGACCAAAGCATAGCACATTCCCTCCGGCAATCACGATCCGCGATAACTACTGGTTTTTAGATTTCAGTCGCTAACACTGCGACTGGTGATTGCTGGTCCACTCCCTCGGATGCGTGATGATTGGCTGTTGGAATACCCAGGTTTTCCCTTTTCCGCGGACGGCTATTCAGACGATTGGCGATAATGCCATTGTAGGTGAACCTGCCAAGCAATGCTGCCCAACGTTCCTGCCAGCCATAAACCCGTCGTGACCCAGAACCTGGGAATCGGGCTGGTCGCGGCCATCGCCACCATCGTGGCCGCGAGAGCGGCAAGCCCGGTTAACATGCTGGTTTTCCGTCGAAACAAAACAGCTGATTGGGTACTCACGGCCATGCCTCGCCTCCTTGCAGCAAAAACTCAAGACACGACTATACAAAGGTATACCAACAAATTACAGCACATCTAAAAAGCTCACTAGATTAGCCGCACCCTCCTGCCCATTAACGCAGCCGAGTTGTTTTGGGCAAGGCGAGTAGTATAGTTTGATCCGTACCATCTTCAAAAATTCCACACGGCGGAGGGCAGCTAACCGTCGGGTGCCGACCTTAGATTCCAGCCTAGACTGAACTTGCCAGAGAGGGTAGTTTGGCCTAACAACCGGAAAATTCCAACCTCAGATTGAATTACAGCCGTTTAAAATTATCCAATCCATCCGACTGCCCCCTACGTGCCAGGATACTTTTACGGGGCAAGCCATGGCCTTCTTAACAATCCCCCCGGCACTCCCCAAGCGAATTGGGTTCCGACCATCCACAGAGTCAAGAAGGGATCGGGAAAAGAGGACTCACAAAGAGTCCCCCTGGTCGGTCTCTCGTGGATACCCGATTCTTGGTGGCAGTGGATAATCTCTTCAACATGAAGAGAGAATCCGGCTATCCGGATTTTATGATGGATCGGCCCATAGTGACGGTGTTCGTCATGCGGATACCAATGCGGATTTTGTGATGGATCAAGTCGGACTACCATCGGAAGGTAAAACCGGATTGCATGATTGATCGGAATTCCCATGAAGGAATTTGTTCTGCTGTGGCAGACCAACGGAACGCATATTGACGCACCCTGGAATCGTCGGTCTTAAGGCACATACGGGCCGGTTAGCGATTTAGCATAATTGTTTGACGGTTATTGTTTCTTGGGTCGTGATGACCTGTTCATCCGCTATAATATGGGCAAGGAGGGATGGCCGTGGCGACTCGCGAAGAGTTGAAGGAGCTCATCGATAGCATGCCCGATGAAGCGTTGCCTTTTATTCAGGAGACCCTAAAGCGTTGGACGCCGGAGCGTTCGGCGGCGGCGGCGCGATTAATCGCACGCCTGTCCGAGGGCTATGACTTCGGATTGCATGGCGAACGGCCCTATGGGAAACGCGAGGACCTCTATGACCGTTGAGTTTGTCGATACTAATGTCCTCGTATACGCCCACAATCGTCGCGATGAGCGCCGTCACCCGGTCGCGCGGGACCTCCTGACTCGCCTGACCGAAGATGGCACGGGCGCGGTTAGTATTCAGGTGCTGCAAGAATGGGTCAATGTCGTGACGCGGCGCGTGCCCATTCCGTTGACGCTGGACGAAGCCGCACGGGTCACTGAGGATTTCGATTCCGCCGGATGGCGGATTATCTCCCCGCAAGTGGGCGACGTCATCGAGGCCTTAGCGATGATGCAACGCTGGCAATTGTCGTGGTGGGACTCCTTGATTGTGATAGCAGCTCAGGTGGCCGGGGCATCGGTGTTGTGGACCGAGGATTTGAATCATGGACAGAAGTTCGGGTCTGTCACCATTCAAAACCCGTTTCACGATTGAGCCGACGGGGAAACCACGCCGTAAGGAATGTTCGGGGGCGAAGCTGCATGAGCCCGATTCGGCTGTTAGCGCCTCGTTTGTAGCGCCAGTAGCCACGCCTTCAGCCCCGGGTTTCTATGATAAACACGAGAGCCCCCAGCCATGAGGAGGTGTGTCTTGAAGGTTCGACTCACGGCCCATAGTGAAAATTGGGCTCGCATGTTCGAGGAGGAGGCCGCTGTGCTTCGACGGATTTCCGGTGAAAACGTCGTGACGTTCGAGCACTTTGGCAGCACGGCCGTACCGGGTTTACCGGCCAAGCCCGTGATCGACATGATGTGTATCGTTCAAAGCATTGAGCAAATCGATGCGTGTAATGAGGAAATGGCGGCGCTCGGATATGACGTGGCAGGCGAATGGGGTATTCCCGGCAGACGCCTGTTCCGGAAGGGCGGAGACAATCGGACCCATCATATCCATGCGTATGAAGTCGGGAATCTGCAGATCTCCCGGCATTTGGTCGTCCGAGACTACCTGAGAGCGCATCCCGAGGAAGTGGAGCGATACGGCCAATTAAAAGAGACTCTGGCCCAACGGTGGGATGATACGCGGGACTACAGTCTCGCCAAAAAACCGTTTGTGCAGGCTCTGGAACAACGAGCCCTGCGATGGGACCAGGAGACACGTGCGCAAAATGCTACAGCACAAGCCAATGAGTAATGCGCTGAATCATCTGGTTTCGGGGGCGAAAGTTCCGCAACCCATCGCCATCGGGCTCGGCAAGAAAGCGATTGGCAACCAGAGCCTATTCGACGTTACACAAGAAGGGGACTCGGATGGCACTCACGTTTCGAACCATGGATGCAATACGCGATCGCAATTATTTTGTTCAGTTTCGGAAAAACGCAGCGCGTGCCAGCTTTGGTGAGGAAGGCCCGTTCGATGAGCAGGAATATGCGGACCTCATTGAAGCAAGAACCCGGGAGTTTCCGGACGGCTACGTCATGGTGGAACAAGATGGGCGGATCGTGGGGCAGATTGAGATGCACCCCCGAGAATTCGAGGGCCGGACGATCGCTTTCATCAGTTTGTTTTACCTCGTTCCCGAGATGCGCGGGCAAGGTTACGGGCAGCAGTTAACTGACTATGCGGAGGGTGTTTTTCGCCGCCATGGCATCAGCGAGTATCATCTGCGAGTGTCCCCCACGAACGAGCCGGCTCTGCATTTCTATCGGAAGTGTGGACTCGTCAAGATCCGCGAAGAACAGCATCAGCACGTCATGTGGCGGATGGGAAAGAACATTTAATTGATGCGGCCCTTGCTGCGAGCGTCCGGCAGCTGGGGGTGCGTTGTGCAATAGTTAACATTATCAATAGCCGGGTAACGGGGGCATTAGTACATTAGTACTCGTCCCTGATCCACTTATTTTGGTCGAATATCCCTGTCTCGATACATGGCGCCGATCAACACGCAACGTCCCGATTTTGTTCAGCCTCAGAAGCCGTTGATCCATCACAAAATCCTGATACCCGAGAATCCATGCTGAACGAAATCCATCGCCCACACTTTGAAGGGTGTGTGTTGACTCACGTTATGCAGGAGATCAAATCCAGGGGCCTGTGTATTGAAGGCAGCGAGAAATATACGGATTACCGTGACCAATTGATTTCATGGGAAGAGTATGAGCAAGGCGTTGAGGTATTTTGTGGAAGCGGGGCGCTTGCCCATGGACTGCCTTTTGTGAAACGCGTGCGGTCAGGTCTTGAGCCAATCGTCCAGGACACCAATGTATCGTTTTCACATAATAACCAGGTGCGCATTGAAACCGGACAAACGGTGATCACGAAATTGAAAGCGAAATCGGATCCGGAAGGGCTAAAGATCTTGGAGCGATACATTGCCGACAATTTGGAACCGATCAACATTCTGAACATGCTCGCAGATACCGAATACTGGTTGCATTGAACCCGGTTCTTCTGTGCCATCTCGGGCCATGACCCCAAGCACGACCACCCACCCCGGCGCTACCTCACTACGGTATTCAGTTACGGATGAAACCGGAGACCTAACAGCGCGGTCTTTGGGAACCATCGACCGAAAACAAATCGCCTGGATCCCTCGAAGACACATTACGGAGGAGAATTTGGAGAAGGCCCTCCGCTACGTTCTCAACATCTACGACAAATTCGTCCATCTAAAACATTGGGGAACCGGTGAACGCGCTACGGCCGGCGGCGCGAAGTGGGACCTCTTGCAACAGAACTTACTCTCGGAATATCACTTCGGTACGGGGGATCGGTTGTTACCTCGTGGCGAACACCTACATTGCGATATTTAGTCATTTTGTAACCAGTTAGGTACCCGTACGAGGAAGAGAAAGGAGGCATGGATACGATGGCAGAACGCGCGGACACGTTAAGAGGTTGGAGGGGGTTCGACTGGTTAGGGAACGATTGAGCAAGACGGCCGATTTGTCCGGAGGAGCCTTTTGCGCTGTCTTGGAAGCCTTGAGGGACAAAGGTTTAAGGACAGCGGAAAAAGAATTTTCCCCCAATAATCCACGACGGGGTGCGGTTTTGTGGGCAGGGATTGACCGGGATCCGCAAAATTGACCCCAGACCGTCAACGATCGCAAAAAAATGGCGCCAGGACAACAAAAACGGGCCACTCTTTGGTAAAATC
>PXYT01000088.1 GCA_003023725.1 Sulfobacillus benefaciens
CAGACGGGGCTACAGTGAATTGATTTTCTCCAGGATCTTTTTCCTGCTGGGATTCGTGTACATCAGTGTGGTATGAATGTTACTATGTCCGGCAATTGCGGCGACTTCATGGACATTTAATCCTTTCTCCAGGGCATTCGAGCAAAAGAAATGTCGTAAATCATGGGGAGAAATCGGGGGGTAAAGCCCCGTGGCTTCGCTGTACTTGGCGAAGAATTTAAAAGCCGTGATTCGTGAGAGTTGTTGACTCTGGTTGCTCAGAAACAGGTAGGGACTGACATGGGCCAAACCGTATTGGCCCCGCTCCTGCTTCATATAATCACGGATTAACCGAATCAGTTTATCGGACAAGAAAACGGTGCGGGTTTTGTTTCCTTTGCCGCTGCGAACAACCAATTCCCTCGATTCTAAATGGACATCGTGCAATGCGAGATGCAACGCCTCACTAATTCGTAATCCTGTGTAAGCCAGTAAATTCACGAGCGTATAGTCCCGCTTGTTTTGGTTTTCCAACACGCACTGAATAAAACGCTGCACGTCTTGTTCCGTATGTATTGCAGGAGACGCATACTGGTGTTGGATCTTTTTTTTATCATTCTTTTGGATGACTTGGTCTGATTGAATGCCTTTGGCCACGAGATATTCATTCCACGCATGAAGACCTGCCATGCGGACATTGAAGGTCGCCGCACTCATGTTTTGCCGATTCAAATCCTCTTTGTATTCCGCCACGTTTTCGGCAAACAACTGGGAGGGTGCTTTGCCATACCGAGACGAGAACCAATCAATGTACTTGGTTACGGATGTGATGTAAGACGTGATCGTGTTGGGCGATTTTCCCTGGACGACCAAGTGCTCGCGGAATCCATGAAGCACGGGATCGCCGAATAAATTATGTTTCATGAGAACAACGCCGCCTTTATATCAATTATGTTTCTTTACATCGTCCTATTATAGCTCGCGGACTGTTGCCATGAAACATAAATGATATTATGTTTCAAAGACGGAGAGATAATTGGTTACATTTGGGTTATGGCCCCAAAAAGAACGAATCGTTGTCATACCCCAGGGAAGGATGTGCAGCCCCCAATTAGCAGCGCTCCTGGATTTCGTCTGAGACGGAGATACCGTGATGGTACACAGTATGGATCGGCTGGCCCGCAATCTCGACGATTTGCGCCGACTGGTCAAAATGCTCACTCAACGCGGCACCCATCACTTTTGTGAAAGAACAGCTCACCTTTACGGGAGAGGATGCACCGCTGGCGCAGTTGCTGTTATCCGTCATGGGGGCATTTGCGGAATTTGAGCGCGCTCTGATTCGAGAACGGCAGCGGGAAGGGATTGCCCTCGCCAAAAAGCAGAGGGTCTACAAAGGCCGCCAACCCGCCTTGCAGCCGGCTCAAGTCGCGGAACTGCAGCAAAAAGCCCAAGCGGGGGCCAAGAAAGCCGGATTAGCGCGGGAGTATGGCATCAGCCGGGAAACGGTCTATCACTATCTCAGACGTTGATCATGGCGAATGTCTGCCTGGCTGAGCTCACGATGTTTTAAGCCATAAACTGGATCGCTTATCGAGGTTTTTCGTTTCATGACTACTGATACCCCTACTACTATGCGATTGGACATATTATCCAGCCTATTGCCTATTGCCTATTTTGGAGCATATATCGGCTGTACTCGGATATACGCCAAGTACGAGAGCTCACTGAGCTCGAAACAGACTACGGCGATCCGTAAAGCTATTGAAGCATTGCCTTGGGAATATCGAGAAGTCGTCACAGTATTGGATGGTCAATCACCCTCGATCCCACAACTGTATCCTCATACTGGGAAAGCCGTTCAAAGGGGAAAAAACCGGGTTATGGCAGTATCGTGTGGGAGGTCGTTGTCGTCGCTCTAGGACATCGTCGAAATGTATATCGATGATGTCCTAGATTTGCCCAGTTCGACATGAGAAATTATCGGGCCCCGATTAAAAATGCTTCATCGATACCGCCATGCGTAAAGCGTTAAGCGGCATCGTCGTTTGTACGTGGTATAAGATAGGTCCTCGGGTCCATATCACCAGACTTTGGATAGTCTCGTGGGTTCCCACCGTGTTGTAATTGATGATCACGAGACCGGCTTGATCCGACCCCGGAAAGGGGGTCTGGTGCGTGAAGCGAACAATTTGTTTAGCGTCGGCTAAAGTAGCGTGGGCGACTTGGAGATTGCCATTGACTTCGAAGAGCCAGCGCCCTGCTTGCCATTGGATACTGGTGACATTACTGTTATTGCCCATCGTGTAGGCCGTGGCTTTGACGTGATATCCGAGTGCGACGGCGTGTTGTTGTTCAGACGGTTGAGGAATGAGCCCCTCATCCGCGTTCCAGGCAGAGATTGCCCTTATTGCTTGTGCCGAAGATGGCCATCGCGAAGCACCAAAAGAGGCTATCTCGGGGTATGTAGTATTGCCATTGGCAAGCGATGGCGCATTCACGGCGACCCGAGATTTTGTCGCAAACATATTGACGTGGTAGCTTTTTGCTGACACACCCCCCGGTTGAATGGTGGCCGTAAGATACCCTCTGCCTGTAGGCACAAAGGTCGGGGCGAAGAGGGGGATTGTGGTATGGGCTTTCAGACTCATCATGACCTGTTGTACGACTGAGGGGAAGCCCCCTGGGCCCTTAGATTGCAGAGTATTTTCTCCAATGCCAGGACTAGTGCCACAACCTGTAAGAATCGCCAACAGAAAGAACACAATCCCCATTCGCTTTTTATAGGATTTCATGCCATGTGAGCCTCCTCTACGTAAAAACGCTGCCACAACGTGTTCCGTTACACTCCATGGAGAGACAGAGGTGTCGATAATAAAACCACAACGTCTAGAGTGCTGCTCCTTGACGTTGTGGCTTGTCCGATACCACTTTAGACATTCAATTCGTCCAAATCGGTGGAAACCCCATCTAAAGTGGCAATGCCATATTGCATATAAGACCAGTTTATCCAATCACCAAAAGTGTAAGGGGGACAATAGGACTCGCCATCCATCGCAGAGAGCCATAAAGCGATGTACGACCAATTGGTGGGATTTCTTAACCGCATTGCAGGCGGTCCAAGCTGATTGAGCGTAGGGGTTTACGTAAGAAATCCCTTCAGTGGCTTTGATGATTCCAAATTGCACGCCATTCTGACTACGAATTGTTTGCCACCAATTCGTAGTGCCTGGTGCAGTTCCTTGATCAGAACTTATATCGACTCCCTTAACATTTGAAGTGTTGCCACATGACCAAGCCATGATTTACCCCTCCCGTTTCTTGTAGAGACAAAGACTTTGCGCCGCAGAATTCCCACATAGAATCTCGATACTACAAATCTTTCTTCATCTCCCCGATTCGTAGACTCGTGATTCTAAAATCAGCGTACATCCTGAATCTGACAGTTTTCGGGCAATAACCTGCCACTTATCTACACCTTATCGGGCATTGGGTGCCGTTATCTGAATTAGCCAGTCAATCCGATCAAGGAGACGAGGATTTCTTTTCCGCGGAAAAAGGGGGCAGAGCCAATAAATAGCCCACTTCGCGCCGGGTCAGCAGGATTCGAGGATGCCGGGGATCGGGTTCAATGGCCTGACGAATACGATGCATATGCCCCATCTCATGCGGCCATCCGACCCGAATGAGCTCCACGTCGGCAATCAAACGATGGGGATGGTCTAACAAATACGCCAAGAGATGCCAGGTCCGTGCGGGCAAAAACAGGGTGCGATGATAGCGCGTAATCAGTTGTTGGTCTCGATCCACCACAATGGTGGGGGTAATAAAAATCAACGGGGCACCGTTGCTCATCGCCGTCCTCCTTTCCGGGATCATCCGCACTAGACACCGGGTTCCATCAAGGAGTCAGGAAAGACCGCAGCCTGGCAATCCGTTCCTGCCGAATGGCAGGAGAGAGGACCCAGCCCTTTGCGACCCCGGGTTACCCACGGGTGTGCCCATGTTTGTCAATTACTGGAATAACGCCGGACAAGCGAGACAAGTTACCCCGCCACCCCTCCCTGGATTTACATAATGCCTGTTTTTTCGGACCGAGAACCGCGATCCGCCCGGGTGTCAAGGCCGGAATCCGGCGACAAACTTTCGATTGCAGCGATTTACGTGATTATCCATTTTTTGTTGGGATCCGCGAGAGGCCCGCGCTTTCTGCGTGTGCTTTCGGAGCGCAGGGCGAAAAAAGGGAGCGACCTAAATGGGCAGTGCAGGTTTAGGTAAACCTCCGCAGAAGGGGAGTCTCCGATTACCTGCCCTCTGTGTCCCATCCTATTGTGGGTAATCCGCGTGGTGGCGGTTTTTGTGTTCATCCCCCCTTTCGGAGGGAAGGGTAAACCCACCCCAAATATGATTCATGCCCTCCGCGATGGCGTAGGAGCTCTCATGACACGGGGCATATCCACAACCGAGTTCGGAAAAATCATGCTGTTGGGCACGAGATCCTGTCGGTGACTATGGACTAGTCCAGACATTCCCGGTGCATTAGAAACCTTTTGGCAATATAGTGCCGACTACCGCGAAAGATAAAACTGGCACAAAGATAATTAGAAAGGATGTTTTTTCATGCAAGAGTATACTACGTCTGATGGAAGAGTCTGGCCGATACCCGCTCTTCTTTCTGAAGCTTCACAACGCGCTCTTGATTTGTTGGCCGCCTGGGCACAAACCGCTTGCGATGGCGCACAAAATACACCGGATCCGTGGAATGCCGCAATTTTTTGGTTAGCTGCTTCTAATGTGACACGCCAGATAAGCCACAAAGATCCCCACCCATGTATTGATAGTTCGCCTGCTGCAGATGATATCCTGAGTGCAATGGCATGGGATCTATATCGTGGGGTTGAATCGTCTAATCACGTCAATTCCACAAATCAGGCTCCCCAGTGGACATGAATGGTGGTATAACGCCTGAGAAGAGCACCAGTCGAAAGCACAACTCCCCTTTTTTGGCGATCGCAAAAACTCCTACATCCGTTGGTCAATCATATAACTTTATACACCGCCCGAGCAGGGGATTGAGAGGGTTCAAAACGTTATGTCGTAACGGTATGCGGGTTTAATCCGAAAATGGCCTCTTACACACCAAGAGTTTTACACAGGAGGAGTAGAACACACCCGCTGAGGCTCCCAGATTCGGGCGGGGGCTTGTCATCGGAATTACGTCCATGCTGAGCCTATACGATATCTGTTTTCACATGTTTGAGATAGTTTTTGGCGTCTTGAAGATCCTGATCCGTAGGAATCCATCCGTCATAGCGGGCTTGTCTGGAGAAATGTTCCAATTGCAAATAGGCACGGATTGCGGTCTTTTTGTTGGGCCATACTTGGCGCAGACGCTTTTTGCGTGTTTGATGGTCGAAGGATGGCGGGTATTTTTTTTGCCGGAGCTGTTCTTCGACCCAGTGCACTGCCGCATAAAACAACACGGTCGTATGCCATTGCCGACTAGCCTTCCCTAAGTTGGGGTCTGAGTGGAGTGTCTCTAAATGCTGGGCCAGCTGGTCATTGATCGTCACTTGGTCTGAATGGGGTAGTGGCGTGTTGTTCATCCCACCATCCGGATATCCACTTTTTCTGCGTTAGCCGGCACTGCCTCGTGCGAGTCGGTAAAATGGATCGTCAGTAAGAAGTCGGGATCTGTGTCAATTTGAGCATCAAAAACGGCTTCTTCTTGTGGCCGACGGAGGTCACGCAAAACGACCCACACATGCATGTCCGTGTTGACCATCATCCCATACACGCTATCCAGGGCGTCAAGAGACGCGAGCGTGTGAGCAAACCGATAGAGGGCTAAATGAGCTTCCGTGTCTGGACGCATGATGCTGTTCCCTCCTTATTAAGGGGTGCTTTTTTTTATTATCATACCCAAAATTCCGATCGTGCCTCACGGTGCGTACTATGACTAGGGTTCCCCCTGGAGATGTCCTAGGTGCAATCGCAAATCTCCTATATATCTTAGGCGTATCATACCGGAATCTGTCAAGTGCGTGTGTCGGCGGCTAAGAGAAGTGTAGGTATACGGTAGACCTTAACGTATACCGTATACTCAGCAAAAGAGACGGCAAATAATTGAGCCCAGGCCAATGGGGAGGCAGGAACCCAGGCACTGATCCGCGAATAGGGATGATAAGAGCCTATACGTAGACCGTAGCGGGTAGACCGTCTACCGTCGACGCTGAGAGGAGGAGCCCTGATGAGTCATGTGATTGCCGTCGTGAACCAAAAAGGTGGTGTGGGCAAAACGGCCACCGTGGCGAATGTGGCCTGGGAGCTCGTAGCATCAGGCCATTCCTGTTTGGCGGTGGATCTGGACCCGCAAGGGAGCCTTACCATTAGTTTGGGGCTTAATCCGGATGAATTGGCGGGGCGCACCATCTATGAAGGGATGGTCTTGCCTCCCGATCATCCCCAACATCGCCGGCTGCAACCGTTGCCGGTGGAGTTAACCGGCCTCGCCCTGATTCCCGCCAATCTGGATCTCGCGGCTGCGGAACTGGATCTGAACACCCAATATCAACGGGAATTTGCGCTCAGACGGGCGTTAGCACCCCTTCGCGAGACATTTGAATTCATCGTGATTGATTGTCCGCCAACGCTCGGGATTCTCGCTATCAATGCACTCGCGGCGTCTGATGCCGTGCTAATCCCCGTGGGTACCAATTATTTGAGCTTACGGGGCTTGCAGCTGCTCTTGCGGAGTATTCGCCTCATACAACAGCAGATCAATCCGAGTTTGCAGATTTTAGGCATCCTCGGCACGTTATATGACCGCCGGTTGGCCCATCATGGCGATGTCATGCAGGAGTTGCGTCGACTTTTCCCGCCCCAAGGCATTCCGGTCTTCGACAGTGTGATTGCTCGTTCGGTCCGTTTTGAGGAAGCGGCCATGACCGGGAAACCGGTGGTCGCCTATGCTCCTCAAAATCCGGGAGCGGAAGGATATCGTCAATTAACGGAGGAGGTGCTCACGTATTATGGCCGCCAATAAACGCCCGACTTTAGCCGCTGCAGGGATTGACAAACTGTTTCACCCGTCCGAGACTCCGTTGGCCCGGGAAACGTCCTCCCCACAGCCTGTGACGGCACCGGAGTCCCATACCGACCCGTCTCTGCCGACGTCATGGGACGCGACGCATCACCGGCGCACGTTTTACTGTCCGGATGCCCTGTGGGCTCAATTACAGCAGTATTGTAAAGAGAACAATTGCAGCCAATCCGCAATCATTACCCAGGCATTGGAGGCCTGGCTGCGTCAGTCTCAGTAGACGGTAGACCATCTACCGTAGTCCGTGGATGGTCTACCGTAAACCGTCTACCATATACCGTATACGGTAGACTTATTGCTGTTAAAATTCTCCTTGACGGGAGGAGCAAAGGCTCGGACAATTAACGCATTAGATGACGAGCGGGTTTCGGGCACGAAAAACCCCCTTGAATAATCAAGAGGGCCCGAACCCACCACAACCCGTATTTGTGGTGACGTGTGTTACGGCCTGAGCAACCGTAACCGTGATTGAAGTATACTCGGATGCGAGTTCATGTGCAATACGTGAACATTTTGTTCCACTATTGTAATATGCATCCATCCTGAGATCTTCTCCGTCACCTCCCTTGAGGAGGTTTTTTGATGGAATTGTCGGCTTCCCCCCATCGGTCGCACTGGATCCAGTCTCCTTTTGACCATGCGCAAACTTTGCATCCCCCCTCTGGCCAAGGCCTCGTCACCTTGGCTATTCATGACGGTCAGTGGCGGGAATGGCCAATCCCGGTCCAAGATGCCCCTATCGTGGCCCAATCGTTGGTCAATCGGCCCAATGTCTATATTGCGCAGAATCGGTTTCGGGGAAAGCGGCGATTAACGTGGCTATGGCAATTGGATGCGCTCTGGGTTGATCTGGATTTCTATAAAACATCCTATGCCGGCATGCGATTTGATAGCCTGCTTTTTTGGCTGCACGAATTGCTCCGCGAGGCTCATTTGCCTGATCCCACCCTGGTTCTGGCGACAGGCCGAGGCCTCTCCGCCTTATGGCTGCATCAGCCCGTGCCGCGTTCTGCATTGCCCCGGTGGAATGCCTGTCAGCGAATTTTGTGGGCTGCCTTACGTCCTTTAGGAGCGGATCGGGCTGCCTTGGATGCAACGCGGGTGTTTCGACTGGTGGGGACGATCAACGGCAAAGCAGGGCAACCTGTCATGGCGTTGACGCCTGTCGGCACCGTGTGGGACTTCGAGGCCTTAGCCTATGAGATCCTGCCCATGACCCGAGGAGAACTGTCCGACTTGCGTGTACAACGCGCCCTCAGACGCCCAGAAACGGGCCTCACGGACCCTAAACCGCCGCAGAAGGGTTTCACTACCGCCACGTTGTGGGAAGCCCGTCTGAGTGACCTCCAGCGATTACGCGACTTGCGGTGGTGGGGGGCGCTCCCTCCAGGTCACCGGGATCTCTGGCTCTTTCTGGCAATCAACGCCATGGCCTGGCTGACGGATTCACCCCAGGTGCTGTACCGAGAGGCATGGGCGTTAGCCCAAGAGGTTAGTCCTTGGCCGGAAGGGGAAGTGCAAAGCCGAATGCAGGCCATTTTCAAACGGGCGAAGATGGCACATGCCGGCCAAAAGATCTCCTGGCAGGGGCGGGAAATTGATCCCCGTTATCATTTTAAGAATCAAACCATCATGGAGTGGCTCGAAATTACGGCTGAAGAAGAGCGGGCCATGCAGACACTAATCAGTGCCGATGAACACCGGCGACGACACCGGGAAGCCGAGCGCGAACGGACTTATCGGACTGGGAAAGTAGCACAGACTCGCTCCGAGTACTTGCAAACCAGTCAAGATCGACGCAAACAAGCACGGGCACTCCAAGCCAGAGGATACACGCAAAAGGCGATCGCACAAGCGCTGAACATTAGTCAACAAGCAGTGAGTTATCTGTTGAAGAGCGTCTAAAAATGCACACAATTACACACATACAAAAGTCTCTGCCTTTGTATGGTGGCGAAGCCTCCGCAGGGGGGCCTGTGGACTGGTTCACCACAGGCTTCCCGAGGACTGTTCCTTGGCTTGGGGCCTCTGTTCCTCTTTGCTGTTCTTAACCTTATTAGGCCTTGTCCTTTCTTAGCGTCCCTTAACGGATTTACTTCCCTCTATGTACGGCTCCTATTAATTCTTTGTGTCACAGGATATTGCGAAATTTTTATCCTATTTCGCAATCATTATAAATTAGGCTATGATCATTATGGTCAGAGGATTATTGGGGATCTCGTACTTGGGAGATCCTGCGGGTTTTCGCTCAATTTAGAGGGTGTAGCGGGTCTCGCAACCGCTAACGACCGAAGATGTTACCCCCAGGATAGGGACTTTGTGACTTACGGGAACCCCGCAGGGTTATGCGATTATCCCGGGGCACTGCCGCGGGGATGGGGGCAGTAATCCCTTATCCTGTCTAATTTCCCTATTTCGCAAAGGAGGCGGGGCAGATGGGACGATTATGGACAGGGATTGGTATAGCGCGTGAGCTCGGGATTCCTGAGAGTACCGTGCGTTGGTATGCGAAACATTTTGCTGCCTATTTGCCGCGGGAGACGGTGGGCCGGCAGCAGCGATTTCGTGCGGAAGCTTTGCCGGTGTTTCGGACGATTCGCGAAAGTTTTCAGACGGGGATGTCGCAAGAGGAAGTGCAGCTGTTGTTGGAGGGAAAGGTCGGGCGGCCTGCGGCGCAATTGTTGCAAGCCCGTGAAGAAGCGACGGCGGCCCATCGTGCCACCACGGCGATTGTCCGGGAAATTCGGGACTTAGTGGGAGGAATCCGAAATGAAGTCCGGAGGGAGCATATTTTGTGGGAAGGCATCCCCGGGGAATTAGAACGGCTGCACCAACAGGTGGAAAGCCTCACCCGGCAGATGACAGCCTGGCAGAAACAACGGGCTGATCAAGAAAGCGTCCAGGTTCACGCTCAGAGGGAGATGCTGACGACTCTCACGCAAGTCGTTGAACGATTGGCCCAGGTGGAGGAGGGTCTGCGTTTACGGGAAAAAGACGAGTCATCCACCCGGTCCCCGTTCTGGCGCCGATAATAGACGTGTGGAAACACTGCGGGC
>PXYT01000089.1:0-9044 GCA_003023725.1 Sulfobacillus benefaciens
GGCTTCAGCGTAATTTCTCTATGGCTCGCAGGCCACGTCATCGAAAGCGATGTCGCCGAATATCACGCCTATGCCCTGCAGGCTTTGACCCCGCCAATATTTCACCAGTGGCCGCAGGAATATCCGGCCCTGGCGCAATTCGTGTTCTTATTCCCCTTGCTGTTGCCCGGATCTTACCGCATCAGCTTCGCCGGGGTCACCCTGGCGGCTCTCGCCGGGCTGCTGCAAACCGGGATGACCCGGCATGGCCCCGGTTGGGCGCTCAAGCTGTTGGGCTATCTGACTCTGGGGACCATTGGGCTGTTCAGCCAGCGCTATGACATCATCCCGGCCTTGTGCGCTTTCTGGGCCCTGGATCAAGCCCAACAGCAACATTGGAAACGGGCCTGGATGGGATCCGTCTTGGGATTCGGCCTGAAACTGTGGCCGGCCGTCTTATGGCCGGTGTTTCTCGTCCAAGAATGGCGGGAAACGGGTCACATCCCGGGGAAACACCTGCTGTTCAGTGTCGGCGCCGCCGGGTTGCTGCTGGTCATTCCGGCGCTCTTGTCCCCGCACCAGGCGTTCACGGCGTTCCGCTATCTTTTAGACCGGCCCGTGGAATACGAATCCCTGGCGGCCAGCCTGACCACGGTGTTCGGCCATCCCCACCTGTTTCATGCCTTCGGATCCCTCAACGTGCGCGATCATGGCCTGGCGCATGCCTTTGCTTTCATCCTGACGCTGCTCGGCGGCGGTCTCGGTCTCGCCGTGTTGTGGGCGCAAAAAACCGGGCGGGTGGATCTGACGGACGCGGCCCTCTTGGCCGTATTATTGATGCTGCTCACATCGAAGGTGTTTTCGGCCCAATATCTGATTTGGCTCGCCCCCTGCTTAGCGCTCAAAAAAGGGAATGGGGCGCTCGTCCTGGCCTTTCTGGCGACGACCCTCGAGTATCCGATAGCCTTTGTCATCCACCCGGTCCCGAACTGGCCTCAGGCGCTCCTGGCGATGGTGGCCATTCGTAATGGGCTCTTGCTGATCGGGGGGATCACGTTCGCCCGGCGGGCTTGGCACCCACAGGGGGTGACAGATGTGTCACCCCTGACAGATTTGGCCGGGGTCCGGTCCCATTCTCAATAACGACCCCAGTATTCTCAGCGACCGCGTGAGACGCACGCTAGGGCCTATCTACGCGACATGACGGCAAAAATAGGGTATGTGGTCACAACGGCGGGGTTTGTCGCGGCACGCCCTGTGTCTGACGCCGGGTTGCCAGCCTGCGCCGATCCGGATCGCCCCGGGCGCGGTCGAAGGAGCATCGGTCCGTGAGGCTAACGTGTTGCCACAGTTAGCGCAACATTTAGCCATTCCCCGAGTCTACTCTCTGGCAGTGTGACATTGCCCAACGACACGAGATACAGGAGGAAATTGCTATGCCTACTCACGTTGCCTTAGCCAAACTGATCCCTCACCCCAAGAACAGCCAACTGCCGCCGGTGGATGCCGCGACCTATACGGCGATGCAAGAGGATATTGCCGCACACGGCATTCTGCACCCCATCACCGTCAATGTCCGCACCTGGCACATTGTCATGGGACATCACCGCGTTCAAATCGCGCAGGAATTAGGATGGGAGAGTATTCCGGCGGATCTGATTGACGTAGACGACACCGAAGAAGAACGTCTCATGATCGCCGACAACATCCTGCGGCGGCAGATTGACAAGCCGATGGACAAAGCCCGACTTATTCGTTGGTTGAAGGAGTTGCATGGGGTCAAACGCGGCAATAACCAATTTTTAGGAGATGCTTCTGACAAAATGGCAGAAGCAACACAGAATCTCGGCATGTCTGAAAGGACTGCTTATCGGCTCGATGCCCTGAACGATCTGATCTCACCCCTGCAAGCCATGGTGGATGATGGGAGCTTACCCCAAACGGTCGGGGCAGGTTTGGCCCGCAAATTCACCCCCAGTGAACAGCAAGCCCTGTTTGATGCCATCGGTGCCACTGGCATCGCTCACGTCAAAACGTCCGACATCCAAGCCGCCAAGAAAGTTCCAGACACCTCCGCTTTAGAGACCCAAATCGCGGCCCTCGAGTCCGAACGCGACAACCTCCAAGACCAACTGGACACCGCAGAGGCCGCCGCAAATGAACCCGATACCTCCTCTTCCCTGTGGGAATCCTTACAGTGCCAACTCACCGAAGCCGAAGCCACCCGCCAAGCCTATGCCGACGAATTGGCTCGCTTGAAAGCCCAAGGTCCTGTGGAACGCATTGTGGAGAAAGTCGTGGAAGTGGAAAAGCCTGTGTCCGACCCGGCGCAAGCGCAAAGGATTGCCCAACTGGAGTCCGACTTAGCTGCGACCCAAAAGAAAGTCGAAGATCTGTTCCAGGCGGGGTACAAACAGGCAGATTTGAAACTTCTGGACGATCGGCGCAAAGAGGTGGAAAAACGACTGACCGCGGCCCAAGCGGCCTTTACCCAGGTGACGACACGGGAAAATGACCAAACCACCTACCGGGCGCTCGTTGGGAAATTTGTTCAGGAGGCCCTGAAACGCTTCCATATGACAGCGGGGGAATGGCAACGCATTGCTGAACATCCCCGTTTCTCGCTGAACATCACCCTGTATCACGACGTGCAAGCCCTGGCGAGCCAGTTAGAAACCGTCGCGACGGGATTACGCCTCATGGCCTTAGACCCAGCAGCCCTCAAGAAACGGCAGCAACAAGCTGCCCCCATCATCGACACCACCGCCACCGTGATTCACGATACCGCCACCGACGAACAAGGAGGAATGCTCGATGTCTTCGTTGATGACCCTGAGCACAGCGACTCGGACTGAGTCCACCGAAGCCCACTTAGAGCAGGACGCCGCCCTGCTCTTGAGCCAGGCAATGAATCGCACGGCCTTGTTTGCAGACACTCCGCTAGCACCGTTTGCCAAAGGGCTCACGCAATCGGCCACGCGCTGGCGGCATCAGTTGTCCCCTGACGACCGTATCCGCTTTGCCGCGTTGAGGGCTCTGGATGACGCGTTAGCGGATTTCCGGGCGGGGGTGTCTCCGGACACGCAAGCCGAGCAAGCACTCCACCATTGTGTGGAACATCCCGACGATCAAGGCCCCGTGATCCAGTTGTTTCAAGTGGATGCCTTGCTCGATAAATGGGCGCTGAGGAAACAGGGCCACCACCTGTTTGCCACAGAGGCCACCGTGCAAGCGGTCATGATCTTTGCCGAAGAACGGTTTCTGCGCCAAATTACGCATGAGGTTATGGGGCATATCGTCAAAGAACTGGCAAAAAACGGCCTGAGCTTGCCCGAAGCGACTCCAGCACTCGCGGTGGCCTTATTGACGCAAAAAATCGCCGCACTCGACATGACCGCTCTAATCCATCAGGTTCCCGCAGAGTCCCTGGAGGGAAAGCGTGCAGAGTCCCAATAATCCGACACAGCACGGGGGTTCAGATCGTGAACCGGTTCAAATTGTGAACCCGTGCGTTTTTCTAGGGGGGTGACAGGTTTGTCACCCCCTGTCTCTCCCCTTATGGGGGAGGTTTTGTTTTTTGATCCCCCATGAACCCCAGAAAGGAGCCTGTCTATGCGCATTGCACTCTATGCCCGTGTCTCCACGCGGGACAAAGATCAAAACCCGGAAACGCAACTGCTTCGTCTCCGGGATACAGTGAGCCGTCACCCGGATTGGCACATCACCCAAGAATACGTGGATGTGGCCAGTGCCAATGACTTGGGACACCGCACTGCGTGGAGAACACTCTTAGACGACGCGGCCAAAAAACGCTTTCAGAGTGTGCTGGTCTTTAAGTTGGATCGGGCCTTTCGCAGTGTCAAACACATGCAAGACACCCTGAGCGCCTGGGACGCGATTCCGGTCGGATTCTTGAGCGCCCAAGAAGGATTCGATACCACCACGGCCACGGGCCGGCTCTTGATGAATATCTTGGGATCCTTAGCCGAATTTGAATTGGAACTGATTCGGGAACGAGTCCAAGCCGGGATGGACCGCGCCAAAAAGGAAGGCAAAGCCATTGGCCGTCCCCCGATTGGGGCCGATCCGGTCCGCGCCCAAGCCCTCCGGCAAGCCGTGCAGGCGGTCCAAACGCATCAACTCAGCTACCGGCAAGCGGCCCAACAGGCCGGGGTGAGTGTGACCACCTTGCAAAAAGCGTTGAAAGGAGGCGGGTAGAGTGGATCAGGATGAATGAGGTGATATAATCCCAGTAATCCGTTTACAGCAGCAAGGGCACTGAGTGTCCACAGCATCAGTTTGTACTTTATGTCTCTATGGGGTGTGCGAGGATTCACCGCTTTGTCCGGGTAGTTTATAAAGTGCCGTATCAACATCATGGATAATCCCATGACCATGAAGTTTAACCACAAGATATAGCCCATGCGCCTTTACCTCTTTCTTACGAATTTTACGGTGCGTTGGCATACCATCCCAACGGTAGTCCGTTCCACGCTGCGTTGAAATGGTCACTATATATTCATTATGCCGCATCATAGACATCGGTTCCGGTGCTCTGAATGGTTCGTTCCGGGCAGATTCAAAGCGGTTTCATATGCCCGCGTCAGACCAGAAACCCATGGGGTTAACGAGCTATGCTGCCCCATGGGTTTCTGGTAAAGTTTCCATACATACCAACAAAGTTGGATTCGGTTGAATATGTCCAATTCGTTCGTTGGCGATGGCATACTCTCATCCGCCGCGCGGGGCCTTAACGTCAAACAGACTCATCATGAAGATTAAACCGGCTAAAGTCGGCAGAACCGGATAGATCGTCATGTAGGTCATGACAAACGGGATCATCCAATGCGCCAAGATGGCCACGAGGGGATAGCCACTGAGCAAAAACAAGGGAATAAATGCCCCGATAAATAGTTTCTTATTCATATGCAGAGCACGTCGCCAAACAAAAATTGTCGCAACGTAAAGGCCCAACACAAACGGTAAAAGCGAGTCGGTCCATATTGGCATTTCACCCTGAAATGTCTGCGTTGCAATCTGGGATACCCGTTGTTGTATCATGTGCTCGATTCCCAGTAAGAGACAGAGGCCAAGGATCCATCCGGTATAGCCCACCCAAGAGCGAATCACATCTTCCACCTCCCAATCTTAGCGTATGATGTTGCAGCGTGAATCGTCAATCTTAGAGATCTATAATCGCCTCATAAACGCTCGGTGATTTCAAACTATAATGCGCGTCTTAAAGGTCCAAACCAATAGCTATGAAAAACGCAAGGCGTGTTGACACAAGACATCACAGCGTCGGTCTGACGTGCAGGGAGCCTGCCCTTAGTTGTATTCGACCGTTAAAGACATTCCCCAAGAGTCAGTTCCTCTCACTACCGTAGCAGTTGTAACGGTACCAAATAATCGTTTGAGTGTCGTCGATTTCATAGAAATCGGAACCCATGAAGATGGGGGCGTATAGGCGAACGTTAGAGAAGGTTCCGGATTATGGCCTGTACTGGCTTGATCGACATAGGGTCCTTTGTCCATTGTCCAACCATCTGCACCATAACTCACTCGTTCATTGCGAACATATTCCGTGGCGTCATAAACATGCCAACCCCCCGTGACCTTCGTAAGTTTTGTTTCAAGATCTCCGTTTATCGTGTACTTGTTCCAATATATCCTGGCATAGGCTTCGACGCCATTGCTGGAATCCCAGCCCGTTCCGGCTATTGATCCGGTGCCATCATATGTGGTGGTGTTTCCTTTCGCAAATGCGGTCGTCACGTATTCATTTTTCGTTGTTCCACTTGAATTGGTGAACGATCCGACCCACTGTGTTGTATAAGCAGTCGGAGGATGAACAGGCTTCGTATGGCCAGCCTTTGTCCACGTCCCGTGAACCTGAAATGGTGGAGCCTGTTTAAGGGTTCTGTGATGGATTGCGTCATAATATAAAGTTTTTGGATTGGTAATCGCGGGGCGTTTGAACACGACATGCCAATTATTTATAGTGTGATCTGGTGTACCAGAGGCAATCGATGAGGCAGAGGTACGTTGGCTTACGTGGGCGGGCGATTGGGCAAAGGCGGGAACCGATCCGACCGAGAGGGTAATGAGAGGGATGGACGCCATCAGACTCAACATGGTGACTTTCAAAGAACTCCTCCTTTATTGGGGGTGAGCGGGAAAGCACTCACCAAAATTCCTTTCCATTCTCTCAAGGACGGCCTCACCCCCGCAACCGGTTTCGACCCGTTCTCCGACAATTTTTCCCTGACACGATTCGACATGGCACAGCACTGCAGAAACCCTATCCCCTGTATCGCCAAGGTTTCCGGTTTCTTCAGGTTTCTTCGGTTTGCAGCATAATCAATCCCTCAGCAACCCCCGGGTTGCCTTAAATAGGCAGCCGAGGAAGGCGGGGGTGGTGTGGTATATTGGGACGTTTCGTCATAGGGAGATCCGGTCGGTTGCGTTGTTGTCGTCGCATGGGAAGGTTGAGCCGTTTCGACCATCATTTGATACGTTTGGGCGATGACCAAATGAGCCGGCAGTAGGCCGGGCAACGGGATGAGGGGTTGGTAGGGATACGCCACAGTCAACAGCACATTCTGTTGTTGGGCATTGGCGCGGTTGCCAATGACGGCGGCATACGTAATCACCGGTTTGGCCGTAGAACTGGTGGTGGTCGTCAACCAGGGCTGATCATGATTGATTTGATCGTCCACCATGCCGTAAACCGTCGGACGGGAGCCGTGGGACAATTCCTGCAACGCCGAATCGCCTGGACAGCCCAAAGTATCGCCAATGGCCGCGCTGCGGGCTCCTACGCGTACGGCTTGTTGGATGGTGGTGACGGCATTGATATAGAGCCCATAAGAAATCAGGCTGAGCACGAGAAGAATAAGCAGGGGCAAAACCAAGGCGGTTTCGATGAGGGCTTGGCCGGTTCTGGGTTTTGACGGGTTTCGTCTGAGGCTCGTAGGCATCTTCATGGGATGAGCGCCACCTGATGCACCGGAACCGCATTGATCGCGGCGGAATCGTAGTTGACGATGATGTTGCCGTTAAGCGTGTCGGCATAGCCCACCACAGCCCCGTTGACGGTGACATTGCCGTTGAGCACAATCGCGTTGTCGGGGGCATAAAGAATACTATTCACCTTCACATTGCCGTTTAAGACAATCGAGCCCGGACCGGAAGAGTTCGGTGGCACGACAGGTTGGTGGTTGGCGGTGAATGCTGCTAAAGCGAGTGTGCCGCCTTGCGATTGGGTGACATTACCGTTGAGCACGATGCCCCCGCCAAAGACCGTCAGTGATCCTTGCACGGTGGCATTGCCATTGACCGTGATAGAGCCATCTTCCACCAGGTAATGACCGAGCACCGTGGCATGGCCATTAATCACCAAGTTGCCGTAAATCACGTAATTGCCGTTGAGCGTGTTTCGGCCGTTTACGGTGTCTCCCACCGGATTGGAGGGAGATCCGATGACGGTTGCGCCAGGTGGCGTCACTTCCGGAATCGTCCATTGGGGCATGGCGATTTCCGGGGCGGACGCAATGAGACCGCCTTGGCAGGAGCCGTTGCCGTTGATAGTAGCGAAGGGATTTCCGCTGCACGATCCTTCGACCGACGGATTGCCATTGAGCAACAAATCATTATTCGAATGGACATCGGCTCCGGAACCGGCCGGAGACGTGACATGGGTATTGCCGTTGAGTATCAGTTCCGGATCACCGGCATGGGGATCGCCTTGAAAAACGGCGTAGTTAAAGGGCGCTCCGGCTCCATAGGCAGCGCGGGCCTGAGCTTTGACGGTAAAGTGGTGAATGCCGAAGAGCGCCGCAAAGGTGCCGGGCACCTGAGCTTGGGCGGTGGCCATGACCGTGTGGGGCGGATTAGTCAACGTTTTCAGCACAATATGGGTCGCAGCGGAGTCGTCCTGCGTAACTAACGACGCTTGATCCGCCGGGGCCCGCGCATCGCCCGTGTTCATTTCTTGGGCTCCGGCTAAAGCCGCGGCATCGACCGCATTTTGCAGCTTGGCTTGGCCGAAATACACGGTGCCCACGGTCAGACTCAACCCCGCCAAACCGATCAACAGCGGCAAGGCAATCGCGATGAGCGGCAAGACCTGGCCCCGTCTCGGTTTAAGCCAAGCCCAGCCCGCGTGGTTCCAGATTTTGTTCTTGAAGGTTTTCATGGGCTGTGCCCTTCTTTACTTCGTCTCATTTGCTGAATGTGCCAGCCGTCGCTGCCGCGGATCCAGGGTGTCGCATTCAGTGCCAATATCAGAGTAAACCAGATTAAGCCAAAAGCGACGGCATGGGACATCGAACCGATGAGAGCGCGCATCACAAATCCCATCCAAAAACCGCCATCGATGATCAGACCGGCCCCGGCAATCTGGCAACGGACAGAGGGCGTTCCCTCGGGAATTTGAATGATGATAGCCAGACGGGTCCAGCGGATCCGGATTCCCGCCCAACGTCCGCCAAAAAACCGGCTGGCGATGAGATGGGCACTTTCATGTAACACCAACGCTCCCACAATGATCAGCCATAACATCATACAAAGAACATTCGCGATGACATGAAAAAATTCCTCTATGGGGAGAAATTTTTTTCGAAGACCCGCCGCCTGTACCAGAAAGGGGGGTGTCGGGAATGGTCCGGAAACCCGCACGGGACGGTCCCTGTTCCGGCCCGTGGGCCTGTATCAGAAAGGAACTCGTTGTTGGTACAATGTAACCCCACACTTTGCGATACAGAAAGGATGATCCCCATGCAATGCCTTTTAGCCGAAAAACCGTCCGTGGCCCGCGATATGGCCCAAACCCTCGGTCAGCCCCAAAAACACGACGGTTATCTGACCGTAGGCTCCGACTGGATTATTACTTGGGCCTTCGGGCATCTGGTGACCTTAGCGGCTCCAGAGGCCTATGACCCATCCTGGAAACAATGGGCGTGGACCACGCTGCCTTTGATTCCACCGGGCGGCTTTCAGCTGGTCCCGATTGCTAAAAGCCTGCCGCAGTTCAAAATCGTCAAAAATCTCTTCCTGCGCCACGA
>PXYT01000089.1:9197-19306 GCA_003023725.1 Sulfobacillus benefaciens
CGGCCTATGATGCCTTGGGCCAGGCCGCCGAATGTCGGAGCCAGGCAGATTGGTTGGTCGGACTCAATGCCACCCGCGCGTTTACCCTCCGGCATGGCATTCCGGGCCAAGGAGCCTTGAGTGTGGGCCGAGTGCAAACCCCCACTTTGCGGTTGATTGGGGATCGGGATCGGGCCATTGCCGCGTTTCAGCCCGTCCCCTATTGGCAACTAGCGGTAACCTTTCAGGCTTCGGAAGGCTCGTATGTGGGGATCTGGCATTGCGCTAACCCCGATGGGACCGCCCCAGACCACCCGGATCGGATTGCCACGGCGGCGGAAGCCCAACGCCTGCAAGCCTTAGTGCCTGTAGGCACTCCGGGGCAGATCGTCGACATCGCCCGTAAACGGGTGATTTGCCATCCTCCGCTGCTGTTTAGCCTGAATGACCTGCAAAAGGAGGCCAACCGGCGCTTTGGCTTGACGGCGCAACAAACCCTAGATACCGTGCAAACCCTCTATGAAAAGCACCTGACCAGCTATCCTCGGACGGACGCGCAGCACTTGACGACGGATGTTGCGGCCACCTTAACAAATCGTTTGCAAAGTCTGGCTTCTTTGCCGTTGTATCGTCCATGGATTGCGGGTTTACCGCAACCGCTCAATATGTCTCGGATTACGGATGACAAAAAAGTGGCCCAAGCCGGCCATTATGCCATCATCCCCACGGGACAAGCGCCGCAGGGCCTCAATGCGGCTGAGGCACAAATCTTTGACTTGATTGTGCGCCGGCTCTTAGCGGCCTTAATGCCGGACGGGGAAGATGAGCGGACCCAAATTCGCACGACAGCCGCCCGACAGACGTTTATCACCCAGGGTACGGCTATCCTGAGTGCGGGATGGCGAACCGTCATGACCGGCTTGCCGGAGGGAGAACAGACCGACAAGGCCCTCAACAAGGATGAGGATCCGGCCATCCCCGCGGGCCTGCAGCCGGGGGAACCGGTGACGGTGCAAGACGGGGAGATTCGGGCCAAGAAGACCCAACCGCCAAGCCGCTTAACGGACGCCAGTCTGTTAGCCCTCATGGAAAAACATCGATTGGGTACGCCCGCCACCCGGGCCCGGATTCTGGAAGTCCTGTTAGCGCGTGACTACATCCGTCGGGAGAAAAAGACGCTGATCTCCACCGAAAAAGGCCAAGCGCTCTTACAAGTCGTACCCAACTCGGTTCAGTCGCCCGATCTGACCGGGCAATGGGAGGCCCAATTGGACGCCATTGCCGACGGATCCGGATCGGTGAATGACTTTATGCAGGGGATTCGCCAATACACCCAACAGATCGTGCAGGAGGCCCGAGGCCAACCGGCGCAGACGATTGGCTCAAGTTTGGGGCGGTGTCCGGTGTGCCATCAAGGGCAGATCCTCCGCGGCAAAAAACCCTGGGGGTGTTCGCGTTGGAAAGAGGGGTGCACCTTCACGATCTGGAAAGAAGTGGCCGGGAAAAAGCTCACGGAGGCGCAGGTCAAAACCTTGTTAGCCGGGAAGCCGACTGGCCTCCTCAAAGGCTTCCGCAGTAAGGCGGGGAAACCCTTCACAGCCCGACTGCAGTTGGATCCCAACGGGAAAGTGGTGTTCGTGTTCGAGAAAAAGAAGGCTGGCTAGAAGCCACCCAAAGGGGAAAAGAGAGAGGCCCCGGAGGAGCCGGGGTGGTGACCGCCTTACGGCTTGACCTGCTGCAATATCCGGCTTGGCAAGCGCAATATCGGAAAGATCGGCATCGGTTGAAAACCGCGGCGGGCGGCCGACTCGAACCGCAAGCATTGGCTTCTGAGCGGAATATGACCCTGGCCGAGTGGGTGATTGCGGCCTGTCGCGAGTTTGGAGAGGATTTATAATGGGGCATTAGACCAAAAAGAAGGCGGGGTTTGCCCGCCTTCGCAACATTTCTTCCTATTCCGTTCTTGGGTCGGCACCTGGGTTGGCTGCTCCTTATCTATTTCACCGAAAACCTGAGGCTGATAGACCCTGAGGGATCATTCTGATCCCCGACAAAAATTTCTCCATAAACGCCGGTGTCCGTCATCTCTTCCTTCCCCTTCCTGGTATGAACCACCTCACGTGGTAAGGATTCGGGATGAGCAGAGAACAATCCTGCTGCCTCATTCATTATTCTTCAACCGTCCCGTCTCCAAGCACCCGGCCTTTCCCGGCCCGCTTCGCCGCGTAGAGCGCCAAATCCGCACGCCGGGCCGCTTCCCAGACACTTTCCCCCGGCTGTCCTTGGGCTAAGCCGGCGGAAAAGGCAAAACCGGGGAGAGGGTCCACCGGCGTCGTTTGACAGCACGACAGCACCCGTTCGACCGCCAACCGGGCCTCTTCACAGGTGGTGTGGGGCAGCCACCAGCCCACTTCTTCCCCGCCTAGTCGGCTGAGAATATCCGTTTGCCGCGCCTGGTTCCGCAAAATGCGGCCCCAGGTCTGCAACACGGCGTCCCCGGTGCCATGCCCATACTGGTCGTTAATTTGTTTAAAATCATCCAAATCCGCATACACAATGACCCAGGGCCAATGCCCCCGCATTTGCGTCGCCTCGTCGGTCCGGGCCCAAAAAGCGCCGGGCCGCAAGAGGCCGGTCAGATCATCCACCGTCGCCCGGTGTTGCCAAAAGGCTACCAATCGATGCCAGACTATCCACTGCAAGCCCAGCACCAGAATCGTAAACAGTACGCTATCGACAGCGAGGGCGATCCACAACCGGCCCCGGTCCGGAGCCGGAGTGCCCAAAATAGCCCAAAGAACCACACCGCCCAGCAACAGCCCCATCGCCAGAAGGCTTCCTGTTAGCAGTCTGCGAAGCCGTGACATGGCCGGGGATGGTCGAAAGGGCCCCGGAGTGGGCATGACAGCCGCCTTCCTTCTTCGGATTCGGAGAGAATCCTTCATGTGTTCTCAATCACTAGTTCGATATCCTGGGGGGATGATCCTGCTGGGGCGTGAGAAAAAATTTGCCAAAGGAGCAACGCCGAGAGGGAACCGGGGCCATCCGGGACGAGCCGCTTCGCATTCCCTTCAGGGAAAAGAGGGGGGCGGGGTGCATCGTCTCTTTGGCGACATTCGTTGTGTCTGCTGATGGCCGGGCTCTGGCTGGGAGATGCACCGAGAAACGGGCATGCTATACTGGAACGGGGAGGTGGAGGCGGAATGATGTCACGAGACATTGATGCGCTGATTGGGGCGGCCATCAATACGTGCTGGAGAGAACGCATTACGGTGCCCACTTTGTTAACGGTACTCATTGAGCAACAACCCCCGGGATCTTGGGTGGGACCCGTGACGCAATTGTTTACGGACGTTCCCGTGTCGGCATTGCAACGGTTTGCCGCACGCCATGCTTTGTCCGTCGCGTTGTTGGGGCAGTATTATAATCGATTTGTGCGCCCCCTCGGGGATGTGAATGACGAGCTGGAAAGGTGGATCTATGAACAATTGGGAAACCCTGTTTGATCAGGCGATGACGTGTTTGCAAAGCATTGCGATGACCGGATCCCCCCTGCCGGATTGGACATTTGGTGGGGGAACCGCGCTGATGCTGCGGTATCGCCATCGAAATAGCCAGGACATTGACCTCTTTCTCCTGGATCCGCAATGGCTACCCATCACGTCACGGGTGTTTTGAATACCCCTCAAAGGGGAGCAAAGAAGGCGTCTTAAGAAGGACAGGAGGGCTCGTTCAAACAGGCCCTGGTCTAGCCTACTCACAGAAGTCCTGGCGGGCACGCCGCGTAAAAATCGTCCGACATTCTGGTATCATCAAGAGAGAAGGAGGGGATACTCATGGCGCAGATTCACGACTTACCCATAGACCTGCAAGAAGACGTTTTGCAAGCGCTTTGCCGCCAGTATGGGGTCGCGCGTCTTGCGTTATTCGGTTCGGTGTTACGAGACGACTTCACGGACCACAGCGATATTGATGTGCTCTGTACGCTCTTGCCTCACTCCCCGGCCCACGGCTTCGAGTGGATCCATTTGAAACACGCATTGGAGGATCTGTGGCACCGACCGGTCGACTTAGTTGAGCCTCATTTATTGAATGCGATCATCCGAGATGATGTCCTCGCAGAAGAAAGGGTCGTTTATGTCGCGGCACAATGATGAGCTTTATATTCACCACATCCAAGAAGCGAGTCGCAAGATCATCCAACGTTTGCAAGGGATAACTCGCGCGGCCTTTGATGCCAATGAGGAAAAGCAAGACAGCATTATTCGTCAGATGGAGATTATTGGCGAAGCTGCAGGCCAAGTGTCTGAGGCCTTTCGCCACAGTCATCCCGGCATCGATTGGCGGGGCATGAAGGATCTGCGGAATGTCTTGATTCACGGATACGCCGATGTCAACCTCGACCGCGTGTGGCGTATTGCCCATACGCATGTCCCAGAACTCCACCACCAACTCTCGGCGCTACAGCACAAATCAGAAGAAGAACGAGAAGAAGAACGAGAATGATCAGTCCCGAGGAACGAAGACGGCGAGAACAGGCGGTACGATTGGCTCGGAACAGTGTGCGCTTGGAGGGGATCGTTCTGGGCGAACAAGCCGAAGCATTCAACCAACGCTATATTAACGGGGAATTAACCAGTGCAGAACATACTGCCGCGATATGGGCTTTAGCGGGATTGTCGGTCAAAAAATAACCTGTCGCTTGATGAAGGCCTTATTACCTTTGCACGCATTAAAGAACTCGAATTATTCCCTGTTGTCGGGCAATTTGATACGGTTCACCGGTGGGCTATTCCCTAGCGTATTTTTCCAGACGTGCCTCATCACCATCCGGCCGAGTCCGGCCCAAGACTTCCACGGGGGTCAAAGCTCGCGCACTCGAAGCTGACGCATATTATTCCGTCCCCTATGCACCCAGCAACGGCACGTTATGAACCATACTCTTTCATTCCCAAAGGGGAGACAGACAGCAGGAAGCAGGAATCGCAGGATTCTGTGGCGAATCCTTCCCATGAGGTGATGTTTCATGCCGAACCGACCCAAAGAACCGCATGCCAAAGACCCGCGTAAGCTTAAAACCAAGGGAAAAATCGAGCGATGGCAGGCCCGTGTGACCTATTATGACCCAGACACCGGCAAACGGCGAGAAACCAGCCAAACCTTTGCCACGGAGCGGGAGGCCAAGAAGTGGGGCCGAGAACAGGAGATGCAATACCGGCAAGACCCGAATCACAGGGCACCAAGTGACGAGACGCTAGGTGATTATTTGACGCGATGGCTGAACGATGTGGCAGCGGGGCGCGTGCGGGACACAACCCTGATTGCCTATCGCCGATACGTCAAGCCCATCATGACGCGTCACATTGCACAAAAACCGCTCAAATCTCTCATTGCCTTGGATTTCCAAGCAATTTATACGGAGATGACCAAGGCTGGCAAAGCGCCGATGACAGTTCGACATACGCATACAGTGGTGCGAGCCGCACTGGGTGACGCCGTGGAGTGGGGGATGATGCCATTCAACCCGGTAGACCGAGCAAAACCTCCGCGAAAGACGAGCGCGCCGATTGAAACGGCTCCCACACCTGACGAGGCCAAAATCTTGCTTGCAGTGGCCGACACTCACCGACTCAAAGCGTTGTGGTATACCCTGGCCTTGAGCGGATGCCGCCGGGGAGAAGCCTTAGGCCTCCAGTGGACCGATATTGACGAAGACAAGAAGCTTATTTACATTCGGAGGGCTTTGACCTCGGATGGCAGTTTACGGAGCATCCATGAACCGAAGACAGCACAAGGGCGTCGTACGTTAGCGGTTACACCGTATCTGCTAGAGCTGCTAAGCCAACACCGACACCAGCAAAAACTTGAACGGTTAGCAAAAGGTGTTTTGTGGAAAAATTCGGAGGGGTATGTTTTTGTTACGCGTGATGGAGGAGTGCTGTGGCCGAATGATGTATGGGCCACGTTCAAGCGACTCCTTAAGAAGGCGGGATTGCGGCAGGATATCCGCATTCACGATCTCCGGCATGCTATGGCGTCATTCTGGTTGGCAAACGGCGTCCCTATCAAAGTTGTGAGCGAACGATTAGGCCATGCCAATATTGCGATCACCCTCCAGATCTATGGACACTTGCTGCCCAACATGCAATCCGAAGCGGCTACGGAGATGGAAGCCTTATTGCTGAAGCCGGACACTCCATCCCCATTTCATCCCCACGAACATCCAAAAACACCATGATCCAACCAAACGTTTTGTGACAGGGTAAACCGAAAAATCGCCGTCTTATGCCATTTTCGCGCATGATACAGGACGTTTTATGCCGTTAAAAACGTCGCTTTGCGGGACTTTGGATCCCGCATTCGCAGGTTCGAGTCCTGCCTCCCCAGCCACTTGAAATGATTACACCGCAAGCGATTGCGGGTTTTTTATTTTGCTTCGTAGCCTGCAAAAACTCCCACGGGCCCCAGGCAACCACACAGCACTTTCCGGGACGCTTCCAGACACTATCCCAAGACTCGTCCGAGGGGACAAAAAGACCGGCTAAGCAAACGCTCAACCGGAGACCACACAGGCGGGCCGCAGAACCGGGCCGCAATTATTCCAATTAGTCGTGGGTTGTCGGACTTTTGCTCAGACCTCGGGATTCCAAAAGGCTTCGTAATTTGCGAACAAACATCACTCCACGGCGGGCGTGCGCTGTCCGCTCACCGAGCACGCGGAGCGGACTGGCCCTGATTGTGATGTTGGCGATGGCCTTGGGCCGGATTCGCCAGCAACATCCGAAGCATTTGCGGAGTGTAGTCTGGAGCGCCTCAGGCCTGAGGCCTCGCACCGGCCCCTCACACCAATTTTCACAGTTTGACAAAAAACTGGCGACGGGCACCGGAATTTGGGCCTGGGTGGTCAGCGATCGCCGCGACCTACGTGTCCCGGGCAAACCCTGCTGGCATGTACGGCACGACTCGTATCTGGCATATAATGCCATAAATAATTATCCACAGCCCGAATTTTCCGCACAGCGGAAAAGGCACACTCAAGTTTGCCATTGACGCGTTGCACGGCGTACCAAAATGTCGCACGATTAGAACCAGCCGGTTGTGATGACTGATAAGTCATGGGGTCGATAGCCTGTTGCTGAGTTTCATTCTGCGCGACTTGCCAGATCTCCAACAACTCAGGTGACGCTAAGACTTGGATCAGCGATAGCCCTACCTGTTAGGCCACCGCCTCGAGTTGGGTTTCCCACTCCTGAATCTTCGCTCTTGCGGCTGCAAACGCAGTGATATCAAAGCTTCGGGCTCCCATTGAAATGGGGCGGGCTTTCGTCCGCTGGCCTGTATTCTGAGCATTCTGATTCCTGGCTTCTAATTCCGGGTCCTCATTATCTGTGCTCATCTCATCTATCATTTCGTTGAACAAATGCCATTGGTCGAGCGCCGCATTGAATTCTTGTGATGCCCAGAGATGGCACGCTAGCCACTCCTCACTGGCTCTGCGAGAGCGTAGAAGGTTGTCCAGAAGATTTTCGTCCAGTCCCTCACGAAGGCCGACTTTGAAAACTGTTTCGTACGCTTGTTCTGCGGCTTGTTCGACAGGGTTACTCTTTTTATTTTTACTTTTCGTCGTCTTCGCCATCGTCTTTGTCGTCCTCCCCCACAGAATAGTCTTTGCGGATTGCCGTGGCGAATTTATTTTCCAAAAATAGGTTCAGGTTAACAGCGGCGTTGACGAATCCCAACAAAATGCGGTGGTCCGATAAGATCAGTCGGAGCTTTGCCAGTTCGACGCTTTGGATTGGAAATCCATTGTAGCCGGCGGGTGCTTCGCGGCTTTCCGGTACCGGGGAGCCAATTCGCGCGCGACAGCTTGACGTTCTCGTAAAGGCAGCGGCATCGAGGAATCCTCCTGAATGTGATGCCGGAAATTTCGCGTTGCCATCATAGCACTCCTTTTTTGAGTACATTTTTTTATGAGGCAACGTAAGTTTTTGGAGTACTTTTTTATGAGTTCAATCGCCATCTTGCCGATATATTCCCGGTACGGTATGATCATGCTAACAAGAGAGTCGAGGTTGTGGCCTCGACTCTCCGGCACAGCACCCAGTCGGGTAGCTTATCCCGGTTACTTTAATGGCAAATATCAGAGAATCGCCTTCCGACTGCTAATCAGGGGCGGTTCTTGTGGTTTAGCGTAATGATCGCCACGAGTGGTGCCAATGTTACGGCAAACGTGAGACCCCGCCACGTCACCATCGCCTCACCCCCTCGGGAGTGGACTGCCCCTGAGCGGCTGTACCCGCCTATTATAGCAAAACGTTTCTCGGAGCAGAACTTTTCGAGGATCATGGCAATTGCCTTTCAATAAAATGCTCTTGACTATCAGAAGTCTCCCACACGCATTCAGACGGCCAGTCACGGGCTAGACGGGGTAAGGTGGAGTTTACGGGGAACACTAAAGGTGCTGGCATGAGGCGGTACGGCAACAAGGTCACCCTCGTACCGGCGCAATTGTTCTTGATGACAGAATTCCATCCAATTGTCATCCATTGTCATGTGTCCGTCGAGCGACTGAGGTCGTCGTGCGAGATTTGATTTCCGTGGGGAATGCCCGACATATTGTTTGATTCGGTCTACTGCGAACGTCCAGGCGTTGAAACGCAGTGACGTCCGCTTGTGGTGAAGGGTTCCGAGATATAGCCAATAGGATTGCCCCCTGAACCATGTCTCGTGTAGTGCTGAGATGCAAGAACAAGTGAAGCATTGCTAGCGGGGGTGATCGCCGCAAGGAATTCTATGATTGATCGTCCCATCATCAAACAGGCCGCCTTCGCTCAAATATGCATCAAAGAGCCCTAACCACTCATTGAAAGCGTTGTTAACTTTTTCTTCATCAGTTTTCGCGGCATGGAAACCTCGGCGTTCAGGCCGAGGAGGAAACGCCGCTCCCTCCTTTCGTTGTTTGGATCAAGAGTGTTGATGCCCGTTCGATCAAGGTCAGTTTTTTGTAACTGACCCCCGCAGAAATTTTTGTGCCATCCAACAACCGTAAATCGAAATATCCACTGGCCCGCCGACCGAAAACGAAACATTCTTGGTTGTTATAACGCACCTTGTCAAATAGCTGGTAGCCAAACAGGAACCTTGGTGCCTTGTTTGCTTTCCGCATTCCACCTTTGAGAATGGTTGCCTTATGCAACTGCCTGTTCTGCCGTCGTACCTGTTTGATCAAATACGTCTGTTCACTTAAAGCCGCGTCAGGATGACCGCTAATGCAACGCGCATCTGCCATGTGGCTCTTTTCTAATTTGTGTTGGATTCTCGTATTCTTCGTGATGTAGCCGTAAGTCAGCTTTGCTTGGGGGTACTCTGCTTTGATCCCGTGGTAGACAAACCACCGTAGAACGGTCATCTGCGTGGCATCACGCAGGCTGGCGGTTTTGCGTTGGACCCGATCCTCTAGCCCTTCGCGGTGGATCTTGTGGTGACACGTTTCACAGAGTGTCACTAAGTTGTCTGGTGCATCCCCGCCTGTCTTCCTGCTCTCTCGATGATGCACATTGAGAATTTTGTCACCCGACTTACCCTGACACCACTGGCATGTGTGATGATCGCGGTATAAGACATACTCGCGTACATTCCAGAAGCCCATTTGCGCACCTTGCTGGTACGCCACACCGCTGATCTCAGGATTCTTGAGTAATTGCGTATCAAACTGTGCCACTTCCACTGTGATACGCGTGATCGGCAGGATCTTGGCGACTTGTCCAATGACTTTCAAGTGCGCGTCCACCTTGTTTTGAATCGAAGGGGGAAGCCAACCACCTTTGCGACGGCGGTTATCGAATCGTGGTTGACGATACCGTGTCTTACGATGTCGCCTTGCCCTACGAAACTCGCGACGAGTGGCGAACAAGTCTTGAATATCAGTCCGCAGTAACACTTCGGCTTCGTATAGCACACGGTTATGAGTCGTTGCCGATAATCCAATGTGCTTCGTACCCGCATCCACACCCAGCGATATTTCCTGTTTGTAGCCACTGCTACCGTACAACAGTTGAATCGTGAACGGTGTGCGGTTGACCACCTTTGCCTTGTTTTGTTTCAGCAATACTCTCGCCTTGCGTGGTGAA
>PXYT01000009.1 GCA_003023725.1 Sulfobacillus benefaciens
TGTCCCCGCAACCAATGCTCACGTAGCTCAGCAGGTAGAGCACGTCCTTGGTAAGGACGAGGTCACCGGTTCAATCCCGGTCGTGAGCTCCATTTTTTAATTTCCAGATGTTTTCATGAGATATATAAAGACACTGACTCCCATCACAATCATCAGAACTCCTGTAATTAAGGGGAACTGAATGTTAGACAGGCTTTTGCCTTGGTGGAGCCGAATATAATTGCGACGAAATTGCCACGTGCCGAAGACATTGATAATCAGGCCGCCGGCTACAAGAAGAAGGCCCAATATACCATGCTGGACTCGACGATGAGCGGTGAGCTGCAAAAACAAATTAAATTTCGAAACCACAAAACCAAAAGCCATCAACGATATTCCTGTACGAAGCCAGGACAGAAATGTTCTTTCATTCGCCAACACTTCCCGCGGATCAGGATCCTTAGCGATAGCAAATCCTCCTCTCGAACCGTTCCCTGCATCGTAATGCAAGGAAAGGCGGGTGAGCAACTAACGTGGTTGGGTCAAAGAGGGTTTGTCGGCCGGTTTCAACTGGTCTATTGGGATCCTCCTTTTTTTTCCGGAAAAGAACGTGCCGCCCCAAATGGCTCCTTTAGTGACCAGTGGCCTTCCTTACAGGAATATTTAAATTTTATCAGGGAGCATTTTGCCCGAATTGTGCCATTTCTTTCTCCAACTGGGTTTGTGGTTCTCCACTGTGACTATCATGCCAGTCATTATCTAAAAATATTGGGTGATGAGCTGATGGGTTACGAAAATTTTCGTAACGAGGTGATTTGGCATTACACCGGACGCCGTCAAAAAGCCATAGTCCGTATTAACAGCAAACATGACTCGCTGTTGATTTGGGCCAAATCGGATGAAGCACGGATGAACCCAATCTTTGACAACTGGGATCGGGACTATTACATTCGTATGAAAAAACAACAGGTGCATGTTGACGAAGATGGCCGCGAATGGATTTGGGGCCATAAGGGGAAGGGGCAGTCTCACGCATACCGTATCTATCTCGAAGAGGTACTTGCTCAGGGACGTGCCGTTGACAGCGTGTGGGATATCCCCATTATCAACACCTCCGCTCGCGAACGGGTTGGGTATCCCACCCAGAAGCCTGTAAAACTGCTAGAACGTGTGGTGTCGTTACTCACTCAACCCGGAGAATGGGTCCTGGATGTGATGGCGGGATCGGGGACTACGGGAGTTGCGGCTTGGCCCCTGGAACGGCGTGTGTGTCTAGGAGACAGCAATCCCGAGGCCGTAGCGATAACGGTTTCGCGTTTAAAAAACCTCAGCGTGAACGAAAATGTTTGATTCCGTCCAGTGCGTTTTGGAATAGGCGGACCCCTCCCGATTTGAGCCCCTGCATGAACGGCTGACTCAATTTTCTCGCAAGGTACTTTGCGTCATCTACTCTCGGACAGGCGTACACGTGCCTGTGCTCGTTCATAATGAGAGGCTCGTTGAAACCGGGTGTATCTCTTTAGTTTTACTCTGGCTATTTGCTTAGGTGGTCTTGTCCCGCGGCTGGCGAACGACCGCCAAAAAATCGTCATCCGTTGGATGGCCCGTGGGTGCATCTTGGATGATTCGTTTAGCGTATCGGAATCCTGCTCCCACGTTAGCCTTCATTAAGCGTAGATTGTGCTGAGCATATGCGCTCTCCTTCTCCTGTACATATCTTAGTGTCATCCCTCTGAGATAGAGGACAGCGAAGAATACGTGGGTGGACGTACGTATCTAGTCGTGTGGTTTGCTGTGCGAGTAAGGCAGCGGCCTCGGCCTTGGATTGTCCGACGGATCGGCACCCCCTTTATTGAATATTTCGTTTTCAACCTGCACTCCCCGAATCAGGACCTCTCAGTACCCTTCTCTCTTCCACCATGCTTCTCACGGAGACGATTCAGACGTATTCTTTGCCGTATTGAGCATTATGTAGTGCTGGATTGTTCATTACACTTGCTCTCTGGGTATTCAGCCATCCCATGCGGACTGCCGCCTGTGTCACGATGGGGCTGATTCAAAAGGCCTTTGCCCTAAGATTTGTCTCCATTTGACTCCGAAAACACGGAGAAAGATGACCTGCTATTTCCCGTAGTTTCGGTAAAATGGGCACACTTTAGGGACGGCATCACCGCCCAGGTGCTTTTTGAGTCAGTCTCCTTATTTTCGATCAGAGCTGGCACTTTGGCTATGGTCGCCCCGCCCTGGCCAGGATCTTGAGGCTTTGTGATCGCTTGCGACCCGTGTAATGACATCCCCTCTATGCTATGTCTCATCAAAGATAAAGCGCAGCGTCGGCATGTTAGCAAAATAATAGGATGGTTCGCTTAAAAGACCCGAAACGATTCCAAGGAACGCAGAAAATTCGGAATTCACCCGGCTCAACCATAGCCAGAGGGAGCTCCGAACACCGATCCCCAATTCTGTCGTGAATGTGATCCGATAGCGTGTATACCGACAATGACACACGACGGCTGCCAGTCGAAGGGGAACATGAAGAGTGAGCCAAGCAACAACGCTGTGAACGCCGATTTCCCGAAGAACACTATTTGATTAGCTTTCTTGTCGGCCATGGCACACTCCCCTCGACCACGGAATGGCCCGCTTACCGTCAGGGGTGATCCGTTAAAGGTTGGCGCGAAGGCCCGGTTCCCCCGCGATGATTTAAGGTGAAAACGACCGCGTAAGCGGTTTTTTGTTTGATCCGAATAAAATTTCTCAGTTTTACACATACCAGGTCGTAACTAGATCAGAAAGCATGGTGGTCTCGAATGACGGCTACACCGTGTCCAGGAAAATGGGGACCACGACTCATGGCCGAGGAGGACAGAGAATGAAGAGAAAGAAAGAAAGATTCCTGTGGCGAACCATACTGGCAACAGGCATGGTCTTGGCAATGGGATGGCCGGTTCAGGTGATGGCGCAACGCACATCGTCGACAGCCCGGATATCCGAATCCAGGATTGTCATCCGCGCGGACAGTGCGGCAACCTATGCCGTTCAGGGCGGACACGTCGTGCGTTTGGTTCCCTCCACCAGCGGTCGAGGACGAACACTATTCACCATTGACGTTCAAAAAGGATCCCACCTCTTTCGGGTCGTTGTCGACCCAGTAACCGATGAGGTTCTTGACGTAGCGAAAATACATTAGGCCAGAGGGAATTGAATGCACCGGAAGACCAGTTTTGTAAAAGATAAGGAGATGACATGTGGACAATCAGGAACCTTCAGGTGTGGTGGAGCAACTATGGGGCAGGCGACAGATAATTTGGGGAGGAATTGGACTTGGTGCCATAGCCTTGATTTCGCTGTTTGCCAAGCCCGATATCGTAGGCCTAACGCGCAGACTCGCTGGATCACCGGTTAGTTCGGGGAAAATTAACTTGTATCAATTTGACTATTACTTCATTCCCAATTACATGACGTGGAGAGTAGGCGACCGGCTCGAGGTGACTTTGCAAAATCAAAGTCACACGCACTGGCATGAATGGACTATCGGAAGAAAGCTCAATCTCGCCTTCTTTCAGGGATTTGGGTCCATGAATGCAGACGCCTGGGCCATCGATTTTTGGGATGGTGTCGATGTGACCCTAAGTGATCCTTACAAAGTAGACAACTTTGTTCCCCACGAGGCTCACGTGACCTACGTCGGACCCAAAGCCCCTTACCAAATTGCGTCGGGCGGCGATTTTAGCCCAACTTTGCAGCCGGGAGGCAGTCTGAAACTGACGTTTACGGTACCCAATAAACCGGGAATCTGGCGATTCGGCTGCTTTGTTCAGGAGTTTATTCATTATCGCGACGGCATGAAAGGTCTCATCGAGATCTTGCCTGCATAACACTGTTCATGCATCGAAAGGAGGGGAAATGGCATTGGCAGAAGCCACTGTTTTTGCGGTGATATGGGCCATCGTGACCGCAATTGCTGAAATTGTGTTCCGCAGGATTAAAGACCATTCGATGTACTACACCATATCCAGTCAGGGTCATATTGCGCTGAGTGCCTTTAACTTTTTGTCGTCATGGCTTATCCCTATCTTTACATTTATGGCTGTAATGGTCATCTTCGCCTTAGTCCGCTTTCGTGCTCCGGACAATACCCCCAGGCCAAGCCCTGTTCAGACCCTCCGCAACAAGTGGTACATTCTGCTCTGGGTGGGAGTCAGCTTTGCGTTAAATATCATGTTCTGGTTGCATCCGACTGCTGTGGACCTGGAAACAATGTTTGCCAACTGGAAACAACAGCAAAACCAGCATCCTCTAATCGTCAATGTCACAGCGAGACAGTGGGAATGGATTTTCAGCTACCCGCAATATGGGATCACGCAGGCGGTCAATGCCCAGGGACTTGATGAGTTGGAGTTGCCGGTGGGCCGCCCGGTGGAATTCTTTTTGCGCAGTAAAGACCCGTTTCACAGTTACGACATCTATGCTGATGTGATTCACAGTTTTTGGATTCCGGCATTCGGAATTAAAGAGGATGTGATTCCTGGAGAAACGCGAACCGAGTTTCTTGTTCCTGACCACGTAGCAAATTATGAGACGAGTCCTTTGGTCCGTGTCCAGTGTGCGGAGGTCTGCGGACCTGGACACCCCTACATGGAAGCTCCACTATCGATTGTGACCGCGAAGCAGTTTAGCCAATGGATCGCACATCAAAAATCTCTTCAAGCACAGGGCGCATAACCCCGACACAATGAGATTTTGAGGGAGGCAAATTGAACAATGAGAGATATGGCACAAGCTGAACCTCGTAATCATCTCGAACCAAAAGTACTGCGTATGGCTCCCGTCCTGCGGGGATTCTTTTGGGCTGCCGTAGGATTTGCTACCGGCAATCTCCTGACACTCGCCGTCGATCCCTTTCGGGGACATCCCTGGGTCACGGAACCTTCGGCAGTTGTTGGATGGGTGGGTGCGCTCATGGGCTGGTTGTTGGGGGTGGGAGGATATGAGGAAATAATTTTACCATTGTTTGGATTCCCTAGCACCTGGGTGGAGCCTCAAGACTGGCGGCGATATTTTGGGTTGAGTACCAATCACAAGGTGATTGGCATCCAGTATCTTTTCTCGTCCAGCGCAATCTTTTTGATAGCGGGATTGGACGCTATGGCCATACGCTATGAGTTGATGCAGCCCTCTATGCATTTCTTTACTTATTCTGGTCAGTATTTGACCGCCGTGGGTGTTCATGGATCTCTCATGATGTTCGGAGTAGGTACCGTGGCCATGATCTCCGGACTGGGTAATTATTTTGTGCCTCTCATGATCGGGGCTAAACGGACGGTATTTTCACGGCTGTCGGGTTTGGGGCACTGGCTGTTGCCGGCCGGGGCACTGACGCTGATTGCCAGCCCGCTGTTGGGTTACTGGGATACAGGCTGGCGAGGGTATGAGCCTTTAGCCATGCAAGACCCCGGGGGCATGGTATTTTACTATCTCGGTATTTTTGCCATGACGCTGTCGACCATCTTTACGTCTCTCAATCTGGCTACGACGATTATATTTTACCGGGCACGGGGAATGACATGGGCGCGCATACCCCTGTTTGTGTGGGGAATTTTGACCGTGTCACTGCTTAATCTGATTTGGCAACCTGAGATCGAAATGACCTTTGTAATGGCGTTACTATCGAAGCTGGTACCATGGAATTTTTTTGACGCAATCGGGAGCGTCGAGACCTACTTGAGTATGTTCTGGCTGTTTGGCCATCCTGAAGTCTATATCATCGTCCTGCCCGCCTTGGCTCTGTGGAACGAAATGATTCCGGTTATGGCGCAAAAAAATCTGTTTGCGCGAGATTGGGCCGTTATCGGCTTGATCTTTGTGATGATGCTAAGCGGGTTGGTGTGGGCGCATCACATGTTTACGAACATGCGTAACAGCGAGATGTTCCCTTTTGCCTTCTTTACGGAAATGATTTCTATTCCGACGGGATTTTCCTTTATGGCAGCAATTGGAACATTATGGAAAGCCAAATTACGGCTGACGACACCATCTCTTCTGATCCTCATGAGTCTTTTCAACTTCATGATTGGGGGGCTGACTGGTGTTTATCTGGCCGATCCACCGGTGAATCTGCAGGTTCATGATACCTTTTTCGTCGTGGCCCACTTTCACTATACGATAATCGGCGGGATGATCTTTACATGGATTGCCGCAATGTATTATTGGCTGCCGAAATTGTCCGGACGCATGTACAACGAAACTTGGGGAAAGATATTGGCGGTGTGGATATTTATTGGTTTCAACGGAACATTTGGTCAAATGTTCCTTTTGGGATTGCAAGGCATGAACCGGTGGGTTCCAGCCTATCCACCCTACCTCAAGTCAATGAACTACGAGGTCTCCTTATTCGCTTTTTTTCTGGGCGTCGGTTTTATCGGCCATGCGATTCATATCATCTGGGCTTGGCGCAAAGGGCCTCTATCTTCTGAGAATCCGTGGCATGCGAGGACGTTGGAGTGGATGACGTCGTCGCCTCCACCGGAAGAGAACTTCGCGGCGGAACTTGAGGTAGTGCGGGGATTTTACCGTTACGATCATGATAACCCGTCGGCTTATTTTGTGAAAGACAAATCCGAATCGACTTAACGGACGTAACCAACTTGAGTCACTTAAATGATGGTCGAAAAACCATGAGGTAGGAGGAAGGCAATGGCGGCGACTTATTCAAAGGACCGGGAACTCGCGGCATACCGCTGGGGATTTCGCATTCTGTTGGTTAGCCAGGCGGTGCCCTTCATTCTGATCTTTGCCGACTGGTATATGTTTAACGGATATTATGTCAGCCCTCGCGCCAATCAGTGGCTAGGGGCCACGCAGGCCCTCTTTAGCATCGCATCCGGCTGGGTGGCTTGGCGTGCTCTTTTAGCCATCCGACACGATAGGCTCATGGATATGGTTCAGGGGTTTCGTCGTGCGGCCGTGTTGGGATTGGTCCAGTTGCTTCTTCTCGCTTATCAGTGGGGAACCCGGTTCATTCCCCCGGGAACACGGTACGGGGAAGTGTATTACACTTTGACCGGCGTATCGGGATTTTACGAGGTGATCGGCGTCTTTGTGTTGATAGCTATTAGTTTTCGTGCCGTTCGGGTGAAATTTACCTCGGATTACCATTGGGATGTGGATGCAGCCCTGTATTTCTGGATTTTTCAATTAACAGGCGGGTTGCTGGCTTATCTGGCACTTTATTGGATTTGACAACAGCGATGAACAAGGAGATGTGGTCATGGGGTTTTTTCCGCAGTTACCGGTACAGATCCCGTTTAGTCCAGGCATTGCTCACTGGTGGGACCCTTTTTGGTGGCTTTTTCAGATTGTGGTGATGACGACATTGTTAATAACTTTTCGCAAGGTGGCATTACGTGTGGACGATCAATTTGATGATCCCAAGGCTAAACCGCCATCCAGGGAGAGGTCTTCCGGAGGACCAGACTCATGAGTCTCTGGGAGGAAAACTGGATTCCCCGGGCAAAAATGCATTTCCCCAAGTCGCGAACCCGAACCCCAGTGGACCGCACCCGGGTCTCCTTGCGGTTTATAGGGGTGCTGTTTTACGTGACGGGCAGTGTCGCCTTAATGGGGCATTCATGGCGAAGCACGTTTGTCGTGCCGCTTCTATGGGTGTGGGGTGAATGGTTGATTAGCATGTTCATGATGATACACGGCACCTTTACACGTTTGTCGAAGGGAACGTGGGCCTCGGCGTTGTTGGGACAGACTGCTGCTCTGCTTTCGCTATGGTCCGGCAGTCCCAGGCTAGCATGGTTCAGCTTCGATATTTTCAGTTTAGTTGGTCTTCTCACCTTGCAATATCGGAACCGCCGACGAAGTGCATCCATTGCCGTGAGCTTGCTGGCAGCTATGAGTCCGGTTGCGGGTATGTTAATTGGTCACCACGCTATGCATCTGGGTGACCAAATCGTCATGATCGTCATTCCCTCCTTGTGGGCACAGGCCCACATTCAGCATCTTTATTTGTTCTGGCACAGTCAATACTGCCAAAAAGTTCGGATGTCATTCCCGTTGCAAGAAGAGAAACTTAAAAGCCGTGGACTGATCTGGTCGGTTTTGACGGCTTTATTGAGTCTCGTTCCCTATTACCTCGGTCCGCCCAAGGGATCCTATTTAGCGGGAAGTTTACTTATGAGTATCGGGTATCTGGGCGCAACTGGTCTGGGCATCATTTCCTCCTCGTCCCGAAGGCCCAGTCGTCTCACGTGGCGACAGTACATTTCCGAAGCGTATTTGGTGGGCATTGTCACGCTATTTGTCAGTCAATATGGTTGAAGACCATAGCTGACGAAAAATGACGACAGCCCAATAACCCCACGGGCATTGTCCTGACAATTTCTGAGCTTGCCCAATATGCCACATGTATGAGAAACGTTGGTGCATCCTTGGCGCTCTAACTTCCGGAGTGGTTGGTTTTTGATCAGTAGAGGATTACCGGTGCTGTTCGTGTCAGCCTCGCCATGTGGCCGTGGGCCAATTTGCCAACTTGACCTTGGGGGAGATTGTTTGAAGAGCCTTGTGTGCCTTTGAGTCCCCAGCCGGTTGCCAATCCAAGGAAATAGGACAGGACCGTCCCCATAGTGGATTTTTCCAATGCGTTTATCATCTCGCTGACATTTCGGTTTCGACAGATCCGTTCTTTGTTTGCCATATGCCTGTCGTTTCGCGATTTTCCTTGGTAGAGCCTACCATAGAGATGGAATTCACTAAAACCGGATAAAGAGAGCGTGAGCGAATCAAACTAAGACGAAAAATTTCCGGCAACCCGGCTGGGGAGAACATCGAGCAGATCCTAAAGGAGGGGCAGAGATGAATTGGAGAGGAGCCATCATACGGTTTGTGACGGTTTGGGTTCTCATGGAGATCTTTCGCCATACGTTCACTTTAACTCAATTTCCGGGAATTTCTTGGCTGGATGGGGCCATTCTCGCAGTTGTCTGTGCCGTCATAGGTTATTTGGCTGACGAGATGTTTGGTGGGTATCTTTCTGCACCAGGCCGGGGATTTGTTGGATTCATCGTGACAACTGCCGTGTTGGTCATTTACTTTACCCGTTATGTCAACGCCATGCATACTTTTTATGTGTTTGACGCCATTGTGATCGGTGCTATTGTAGGTTTGGCGGACGCGGGTGTGGGGACTTATTTAAGGAACAAAGGGCGGCAAACCGATCAGGAATGAACGATAACTCCTCCTGCCGTACCGGTTGCGACGATGAGAAGACTCGCTAGTACCCAAATCCATGTGGTAATATCCTGCGGGGCATCCCGATTCTGTGTAAGAGTTAGGTATAGAACGCAACCCATCCAGATACTGGCTAGCCGAAGATGCCAGGTTAACAGGCTATCGAATTGTGAAACCTGGGGTTGAGCTGTCATAAGACCGGAAAAGATAGCCAGCAGTCCAAAGGCGATACTCAGCCACAAACCCAACTGAATCAACGCTGACGGGACCTTCTGGGTGAAGGCGCGGGCGAGGGCTGTCAGCAAAAATAGTACAATGGGAAAATGAATGATGGCTGGATGAAGGTGCTCCTGGATATTTTGGACGATGGTTACGAACACGATTCTCATCATCTCCCCGTTACCGGATGCGATTTGCGGTTGAAAGTTCATAAAGAGTCAGACAGTGTCTCCCCTTAAAAATCGGATAGATTCTTCAATTGAGATCCTGGTCATATATACGGAAGACCCGGGAGAGTTAGACATCGGTTATTGATACGAACATGATAAACATTGACCCGCATGATTAGACATTTGGCCTCGGGGACCCTTGACAGAGAGACGGATTTATTTGATAATTAGTGAGAAAATTCACAAGGTTGAAGCGTGTTTATGCTGGCTTTCATCCGGAAAGGGGGATATGATGAGAAATCTGCTGATCGCTCCGTCTATTTTGTCTGCGAATTTTGCTAATTTGGGCCATGAGGTGCAGGATGTCGTGGAAGGTGGCGCCAACTGGATCCATGTGGATGTGATGGATGGACAGTTTGTGCCCAACATTACCATAGGTCCTGTGGTCGTAGAGTCCTTGCGTAAGGATACCACCGCACCTTTGGATGTTCATCTCATGATTGTGAAGCCTGAACAGTACATCCCGGATTTCTTGAAAGCGGGAGCAGACAGCATCTCGATACATTATGAGGCCACCCCCCATGTTCAGCGTGCACTGGATCTGATACGCAGTGCCGGTAAAAAGGCAGGGCTGGCCCTCACGCCTTCCACCCCGATTCAAGCGGTGGAGAATGTGTTGTCTGATGTAGACTATGTACTGGTTATGACCGTTAATCCAGGGTTCGGGGGCCAGAAATTTATTCCTTCGATGACCGAAAAGGTTCGCAGCCTTCGACGGTTGCTGGATGCCTCGAAATATACACAGGTAGCCATTGAAGTTGATGGGGGCATTAACGCAGACACGGCGCGGGAAGTGAGCCTTGCAGGCGCTGAGATCTTTGTTGTGGGGAGTGCCATTTTTGGAAAACCTGACCGCAAAGCGGCCATGGAGAAAATCCGGAAACAAATTGAACAGGGAATGCAGCCAGTTCACGCGCGTTAGGCATTCTCGGCAGCACGGATTACGACGCACAAAATACGGGTGTTAAGGAGGGGAGACGTCCGAGCCTTTGGATCGGGCGAAGCAAACGATGACACAAGATGCGACGCATATCGAAGAGAAAAGCTTTTTAGATTTTGATACCGTCTTGAAGGAATCCAAAGTGATGGACATTTTGGCTCAGTTAGATCGCGAATTAATCGGTCTAAAGCCTGTGAAGACTCGTATTCGCGAAATTGCAGCCTTGCTGATCGTGGATAAAATGCGAAAACAACTGGAATTGGCTTCACAAACCCCCTCTCTGCACATGTCCTTTACGGGGAATCCTGGAACTGGCAAGACGACTGTCGCTATGCGGATGGCCGAGATACTCAATCGCCTGGGTTACGTCCGTAAAGGCCACTTGGTGGCGGTAACCCGTGATGATCTTGTGGGCCAGTACATCGGACACACGGCACCAAAAACGAAGGAAGTATTGAAGAGAGCCATGGGTGGCGTGTTGTTTATCGACGAGGCATATTATCTCTATCGTGAAGAAAACGAACGAGACTATGGCCAGGAAACTATTGAAATCTTGCTGCAGGTAATGGAAAATCAGCGGGACGACCTGGTGGTGATTCTGGCTGGCTATAAAGATCGTATGGACAGGTTTTTTAAATCAAACCCGGGTATGCGTTCACGTATTGCCCACCATATTGACTTTCCGGATTATGGGCCCGAGGAACTGTTGTTAATAGCGGAATTGATGCTGGCAGAACAACACTACCGCTTCAGCCCTGAGGCTCGGGAGGCGTTTCGAACCTACCTGGATCGAAGAATGGCCATGCCAAATTTCGCTAATGCCCGAAGTGTCCGCAATGCTTTAGACCGGTCCCGATTAAGACAGGCTAACCGACTATTTGCCAAGGGTGGGCGTCTGAGCAAGGATGACTTGATGACTATTGAGGCCGAAGACATCTTAGCGAGCCGCGTGTTCGCGGGCTCCCCAGATCAGGACTCGGAGTCCTAAAGGCTCAAGCTGCAATCTATGTCTGCAACAGGATTTGGACCTTAAATTTCTCAGTTCGTTCTGTTAAGCTATATGTCATAGAACACCGAACGAGTTGTCCGTGTTGATGTTACGTAACCGGGTCTGTTTCGCCCGATGAACCGGATCGGCCCGGCGGGGAATGGCGACTTTGGTGGCGTGGAAAGGAAACAATTCCTGGAGGATTCTCGACTGGACACGTTGCCGTCCAGTAAGCCAATGTCATCATTATTCCCGGGCCGGGGGAAATCCGGGCGTCTCTGGCCTTCTCTTTCGGTAAAGGATCATCTACGGTTTCTTTAGGCAAGCGAGGAATCAGGAACGGTATAGGCCGTGGGTAAAGAGTGAGTGGCACCGTGATTTGTCACGGGAGTCAAGCGGTGGAACACCAGTATCCCGTTCCCCGGCCATTGACATGTTATAGGTAATATGATAAAATCCATGCGCATGAGTGGGAGGTAGGAGCATGCGGACAATTATTACTTTAGCGTGTTCAGATTGCAAACGGCGCAATTACACGACAAGCAAGAACAAGAAAAATGATCCCAATCGGCTTGAACGCCGCAAGTATTGTCGGTGGTGTCGCACCCATACCATTCACCGTGAGACTCGGTAGGTTTTGGTTTCACAGAAATGGGGAAAATGATGGAAGCCAAGGGAAAAGTAACAGCATCCAATCGCGACCGTTCTCGCAAATATCTGCGTGAGGTCCGGTCCGAACTGAAAAAGGTTGTATGGCCAACACCTCGGCAAACGTTGTCATATACGGGTTTCGTGGTGTCCTTTTCACTCGTGATAGCGCTGATCATTTCAGGGCTTGATGTGGTGTTTAATTTTGGACTCAATTTTATTCGCTAGTACAAGCGCCTTGGAGTCCTTACCTGACGCCAGCTTGGCGCATTTTTTGTTTGGGAAGGCGGCTGGTACGGTGGAGAAGAACTGGTATGTGATTCACACGTACTCGGGCTACGAGAATAAAGTCAAGGCTAATCTCGAGAAACGTGTGGAATCGATGAATATGGAGGACAAGATATTTCGAGTCATTGTACCCATGGAAGAGGAACTGGAAGTGAAAGACGGCAAGAAAAAACTTGTCAAAAAGAAAGTTTTTCCGGGGTACGTTATGGTGGAAATGATTATGACCGATGATTCGTGGTATGTTGTGCGGAACACTCCCGGAGTAACCGGATTTGTCGGTTCTGGAGCTCGACCGATTCCTCTGTTAGAGCACGAAGTCCACATGATTTTGGGAAGTGATCTTTCGGGAGTTCCGGAACTACCCAAAATCAATTTGTCGATTGGCCAGGAGGTAACGGTTCGCGACGGACCGTTTGAAGGTTTTTCAGGCCGTATCGAGGAAATATTCCAAGACCGGGGGAAAGTTCGATTGACCGTGTCCATGTTCGGACGGGAGACCCCGTTGGAAGTGGACTTTGGTCAAGTCGCAGAAATGGAGTAAGAAATGAGGGGAAACAGTGCCAAAGAAGGTTAGTACCGTGATTAAACTTCAAATTCCAGCAGGGAAAGCAACACCCGCGCCTCCGGTGGGCCCGGCTCTAGGGCAGCACGGAGTAAACATCATGGCTTTTGTCAAGGATTACAACGAACGTACTCAAGGACAAGTTGGGATGATTATCCCCGTAGAGATTACTGTCTACGAAGATCGTTCTTTTACATTCGTGACCAAGACACCGCCCGCTCCGGTATTAATTAAGAAGGCATTAGGCTTGGAAAAAGCGTCGGCTAATCCCAATACGAGCAAAGTGGGAAAATTGACGCGTGAACAGGTTCGGCAAATTGCCGAAGCGAAAATGCCTGATTTAAATGCCACTTCGATTGAAGCGGCGATGCGGATGATCGAGGGGACTGCCCGGAGTATGGGCGTGGAAGTTACTGATTAAAAGATTGGTGGGAGGCACTTGCCGCTTAACCACAAGGAGGCTTTGGAATGCACAAGGGGAAACGTTATGCGGAGTTAGCGGCCAAGGTTGATAAAGGACGTCTTTATGATGCCCGGGAGGCCTTGGAATTGGTTAAGGAGATTGCACGAGCCAAATTTGATGAAACGGTGGAGGTTGCTGTCCGCTTAGGTGTGGATCCGCGCCATTCTGATCAGGTCGTGAGAGGAGCTGTCGTGCTTCCGCACGGTATCGGCAAGACGCAAACCGTTGCTGTTTTTGCAAAAGGCGATAAGGCGCGGGAAGCGGAACAGGCTGGAGCAGATTTTGTCGGCGATGAGGACTTGGCAGAGCGTGTTCAGTCCGGATGGACTGGTTTCGATGTTGCCGTGGCGACGCCGGATATCATGGCGCTTGTGGGACGGCTAGGAAAAATTTTGGGTCCTAAAGGGCTGATGCCAAATCCGAAGACGGGCACTGTGACGTTTGATGTGGCAAATGCTGTTAAGGAAATTAAGGCGGGTAAGATTGAGTTTCGGACCGAAAAAGCCGGAATCGTTCATGGACCTATTGGCAAAGCCAGTTTTTCCACCGAGGCTTTGCAAGAAAATCTTGCGGTGCTCGTGGATGCATTGAATAAGGCACGCCCATCCGCGGCTAAGGGCGTTTATTTGAAGACCATAACGATTTCTACGACCATGGGACCTGGTATCCGTGTCAACCCTCTCTCGGTGCAGCGGACCGTTCAAGCAGTTTAAGGGGGATGGAGAGGACAAAACTGCAACGCGGTTGAAGGCGTTGCAGTTTTGCATGCATCATAACTTTTGGTATAATATAGTATAAAGATACTATTCTAAAGACTAGTATCGTAATAGTTGCACTTAGAAGGAATTCAAATTGGCGATAAAATTTCAAGAATCTTCTTAACTCAATGGGATCAGGGAGTCAATTGTTGAAACTTGAGCTTCGAGGAGGCGGTCCGAATGCGTAATCTCCTAAGACTTTGTCTTTCGTTAGGCTCTATTTTAGCCATTGTTGCAGGAGGAAAGATGGAGCATCTCCACAATTTGACGAAAGGAATGCTGCTCGTGTCTGTCGGCATAATTGTTCTAAGCATTGCTACGGGTGCAAATACCATGGTGGACCGCCGAGAAATTTAAAAGTTGCCGAGACAATGCGGCATATCGCAAGGGAGGGGCTCTACACGGCCTCTCCTTTGCGATATGCCGCCCAGGGAACAAAGCTCTTGTTCGGCTTCTTCCTTTGATAAACAATAAATACGATCGCGTTGCGTCAAAGAAAAGGTCTTTGAATCATATGGTAGGCGGCATGTCCTCATCCGGAATACGACCCGACAAACGGTTTTGGCGTTGTAAGAGTTCACGCCGGCAGCGAGAAATCGGTCGGTGGAAGCGACTGTCGGAACGGGTCGATAAGTCGAAGTACACGGGGCCTTTGGTGGCGCTTTGATATGGGGAAGCTAAATCGCGAATTACGTGCGACGGCCGGTTGACGAAAGGTATCACGGACTTTTTTGGCAAAGCCGATTGCCGAGACTTTGGGGTTTTCATTACAGCGCTTTTTGTGGCGTAACGGTTCCTATTTCGAGTACTTTTTCTATGAGTCATATCGCTGTCTTGATTTTCCGTTGGGTTCGTGCTACATTGAACCACGAACCCAAGACAGTGGGGGCCATAATGGCTTAAAGATCCCGCTCAGGTAGAATTTTGGATACGTTTTAGCAAACAAGTCCTTGATCCTCTCACCATTCTTGGGTGGAGGTTTTTTTTGATTCTTTATGCTAGGAGGTGATGGAGTGCCAACACCGCAAAAAGCTCGTATCATTGAGGACACTCGTAGAGAACTTGAAGACGCACCGGCCGCGGTTTTAGCCAATTACCGGGGCCTGACCGTTCAGCAGCTGAGTCAGTTGCGTGAGAATTTGCGTAAGGGCGGAGTCACATTCCGTGTGATTAAAAACACGCTCATTAAGCGAGCCGCTGATGAAGTGGGTATTAGTGGGTTGGAGACGTATCTTGAAGGCCCGACCGCCGTGGCGTTTTCTCATGATGATCCCGTGGCAGCGGCGAAGCTCCTGTCACAGGCCATTCGCGAATTTCGTAAAATTGAGATCAAAGCTGGGATACTCGGAAAAAAAGCCATCTCTGCCGACGACGTGCGGGAGCTTGCCGATTTGCCTTCCCGCGACGTAATGCTCGGGAAGTTGGCGGGAACTTTAAATGCTCCCATTCAGCAATTGGTGTGGGTGTTAAACGCTCCCATAACAAATCTGGCACGCGCTTTGGACCAGGTGCGTCAGCAACGGGAAGCTTGAATACTGACGAAATAAGGAGGAAAAGTTGTGGCAAAAGTAGAAGAAATCATTGCAAGCGTCAAAGAGATGAATGTGTTAGAATTATCGCAGTTGGTTAAGGCGTTAGAAGAGGAGTTTGGTGTAACAGCAGCAGCTCCCGTGGCTGTTGCAGCGGCAACGGCAAACGGTGGTGGATCAGCGGCTCCAGTGCAGGAAGAAGTGGAACAAACAGAGTTTGATGTTGTTCTCACCGCCGCCGGTGATAAGAAGGTTCAGGTCATTAAGGCAGTCCGCGAACTGACGGGATTGTCGCTAACGGAAGCTAAAGCCCTGGTAGATGGAGCCCCAAAGGCCGTTAAGGAGAAGATTTCGAAAGCGGATGCCGAAGCAGCCAAAGCGAAATTGGAGGAAGCAGGAGCGACTGCTCAAATCAAATAAAGCTCAGACGAGCCGGCTGTAAAATAGCCCTCCCTAAGGTGAAGAATGACTGTTGACCTTAGGGTGGGCTTGTGATATTATTTTTAATTGCCATATTTTATAAGCCAATTCATACCAACGACGATGACGCAGGGTAGTATTCGCGCCACCTTTTGGGACTTAAATCAGGAACAAGGAGCTGACTGTGAATGGCTTATTCTCTCCAAACCGAGCACCCACGGCGGGTGTCATTTGCGCGAATCAATGAAGTGCTCGACATGCCCAACCTGATTGAGATACAGCAAAACTCTTATCAGTGGTTCTTGCGAGAAGGCTTGCGCGAAATGTTTCGGGATATTTCTCCCATCCAGGATTTTACCGGCAATCTCATTTTAGAGTTTGTTGATTACAATTTGAAGACCCCAAAGTACTCTGTGGAAGAGTGTAAAGCGCGGGATGTAACCTATGCCGCTCCGCTGCATGTACGTGTTCGGCTCATTAACAAAGAGACCGGTGAAGTTAAGGAACAGGATGTCTTTATGGGGGATTTCCCTCTGATGACGAATAAGGGCACCTTTATCATCAATGGAGCGGAACGGGTCATTGTCAGTCAGTTGGTTCGGTCGCCCGGGGTGTATTTTGGTGAACAAATAGATCCCACGGGCAAAAAGCTCTATTTTGCGACGATGATTCCGAATCGCGGGGCATGGCTGGAGTTCGAATCGGATGCGAATGATGTTTTGTCCGTCCGGATAGACCGGACACGCAAACTCCCCGCAACCATTCTTATGCGGGCGTTGGGATTGGGAACTGACGCTCAAATTCTTGATGCGGTTGGGGACGACGAGCGTATACGGACTACGTTGTCCAAAGATGTGGCCAAGACGCAGGAAGAGGCTCTTATTGAGATCTATAAGCGCTTACGACCCGGTGAACCTCCCACCGTGGAAAGCGCCCAGAGTCTGTTGCAGTCCCTGTTTTTTGATGCCAAGCGCTATGATTTGGCCAGTGTTGGACGCTACAAATTTAACAAAAAGCTTTCCTTGCGACGCCGAATTGTAGGGGCGACTGCACTCGAGACTATAGTGCACCCAGAAACAGGAGAAATTCTTGTTCACGAAGGCGATCATATTAGTCGGGAACAGGCATCGGTGCTGGACGAAGCGCAAATCAAAACCGTTCGAGTTGCGCTGCCTAACGGAGAAGAAGTCATGGTGGTCTCCAATGGTCAGCCCGACATGGGATTAAAAACGGTGACACGGGAAGATATTATCGCGACGTTCAATTACTTGACCAATTTATTTGAGGGAATCGGAACAACCGACGACATTGACCACCTAGGCAACCGCCGTCTTCGTTCGGTGGGCGAACTATTGCAGAACCAGTTCCGTGTGGGGTTGAGCCGTATGGAACGAGTGGTACGGGAGCGAATGACTATTCAAGACATCGAGTCTATTACGCCTCAGGCTCTGATCAATATCCGCCCGGTTGTGGCGGCAGTCAAAGAGTTTTTTGGTTCGTCGCAGTTGTCTCAGTTCATGGATCAAACGAATCCCCTGGCGGAGTTGACGCACAAACGCCGTCTATCGGCCTTGGGGCCCGGAGGGTTGTCTCGTGAGCGCGCAGGATTTGAAGTGCGGGATGTTCACCATTCTCACTACGGAAGAATGTGTCCGATTGAGACCCCGGAAGGACCCAACATTGGACTGATTGGATCGTTGTCGACTTTTGCGCGAATTAATCCCTATGGATTTATTGAAACACCATATCGGAGGGTCGATAAAGAACGTGGCGTGGTCACCGATGAAATTGCCTATCTCACCGCCGATGAAGAAGATGACATCGTTATTGCACAGGCCAACGAACCTTTGAGTGAAGACGGGCATTTTCTGGCTAGTCGTGTGACCGTACGTTCGCGACACGAAATCGGAGAAGAAAGTCCCGACCGTGTCGACTATATGGACGTGTCTCCAAAACAAGTGGTGTCGATTGCGACGGCCTTAATTCCTTTTCTCGAGCATGATGATGCCAACAGAGCTTTAATGGGCGCCAACATGCAGCGCCAGGCCGTTCCGCTTTTGGTTACGGACTCGCCGATTGTGGGAACGGGGATGGAGGCTAAGGCAGCACGGGATTCGGGTGTTGCGAGCATTAGTGAAAAAGACGGCATTGTGGACCGGGTTCAGGCCGATAAGATTGTGATTCGCAATGATGATCACACCGTGTCGACCTATAATCTGTTGAAGTTTACCCGTTCAAACCAGGGCACGTGTATTAACCAAAAACCTATCGTGCATAAGGGAGAAAGGGTTGCAGCGGGACAGATTATTGCCGACGGGCCATCCACTGATCATGGCGAACTGGCATTGGGGCGCAATGTTCTGGTCGCTTTTATGCCATGGGAAGGATACAACTACGAGGATGCCATTTTGCTGAGCGAAAAACTCGTAAAGGAAGATGTGTTCACCTCGATCCACATTGAAGAGTATGAGTGTGACGCTCGGGACACGAAACTCGGCCCTGAAGAAATTACCCGGGATATCCCCAACGTAGGGGAGGAAGTGCTTAAGGATCTGGATGACAGGGGAATTATCCGCATTGGTGCGGAAGTACGTCCTGGGGATGTCCTTGTCGGTAAAGTTACGCCTAAGGGTGAAACCGAGCTGACAGCAGAAGAGCGGCTTCTCAGGGCTATTTTTGGAGAGAAGGCGCGCGAGGTTCGCGACACATCATTACGGGTACCCCATGGCGAATCCGGTATTGTCGTGGATGTCAAGGTTTTTACACGGGACCAAGGTGATGAATTGTCTCCTGGCGTTAACGAGTTGGTACAGGTTTACATCGCTCAAAAGAGAAAGATATCTGAAGGCGACAAAATGGCTGGCCGTCACGGAAACAAAGGGGTCATTTCCCGCATCCTGCCGGAAGAAGATATGCCTTTTCTTCCTGATGGCACACCGGTGGAAATTGTCTTGAATCCTTTGGGAGTTCCTAGTCGGATGAATATTGGCCAGGTGCTGGAAACTCACTTGGGATGGGCTGCAAAGGCTCTTGGTATGAAAGTGGCGACCCCGGTATTCGATGGCGTTAAAGAGGAAGATTTGCAACGCTTGTTTCGGGAGGCCCACTTGCCCGCATCCGGCAAGACTGTGATGTATGACGGAAGAACAGGGGAGCCTTTTGACAATGAAATTACGGTCGGGATTGTCTATATGTTGAAATTGGCTCACCTGGTTGATGACAAGATCCATGCACGGTCTACCGGTCCCTATTCGCTCGTCACGCAGCAACCTTTAGGCGGCAAAGCGCAATTTGGCGGACAGCGGTTTGGAGAAATGGAGGTTTGGGCTTTGGAGGCTTATGGAGCAGCCTATACCTTGCAGGAACTCCTGACAGTGAAGTCCGATGATGTTGTCGGCCGTGTTAAGACTTATGAAGCGATTGTCAAAGGAGAAAATGTTCCGGAGCCGGGAGTACCTGAGTCGTTCAAGGTATTAATCAAAGAACTGCAATCCTTGGGACTGGACGTCAAGATTTTGAACGAACTGGACGAAGAAATTGAGATTCGTGAACTTGACGATGAGCCCGTCAGTGAAGCGAAGACTTTTGATCTGCTTCCAGAGGGAATTGACGAAACAGAGGGTCAAGAGCTTCATCGGTTAATGGAGGATGCCGAAGGAGGCGCGCGAAAGGAATTTGAACCGGGCAGCGGCATGAATTTCGACAAGGAAGCGGAAAATGCGTACGCCATTCTTCGTCGTGGCTCGGAAGATACGTCTTTTGATGAGCCTCTCGACGACGAGACTGAGGATGAGGATTCAGACGATTTGGATGACGGCGATGACGGCGAGGACTACTAATCCGGGAGGGATCCAATTCGATGCTAGACGTTACCCATTTTGATTCCATGCGGATTGCTCTGGCGTCTCCGGAACAAATCCGGGAATGGTCCAAGGGTGAAGTGAAGAAACCGGAAACAATCAATTACCGGACGTTAAAGCCGGAGCGCGAAGGTCTTTTCTGTGAAAAGATCTTTGGACCGACCAAGGATTGGGAGTGTCACTGCGGAAAATACAAACGGGTCCGTTATAAAGGTGTTGTTTGTGACCGGTGTGGTGTTGAGGTAACACGCTCCAAAGTGAGGCGTGAACGCATGGGCCATATTGAACTGGCTGCGCCGGTATCCCATATATGGTATTTTAAAGGGATCCCTTCGCGAATGGGACTGATTCTTGACATGTCTCCCAGATCGTTGGAAAAGGTTCTCTACTTTGCGGCTTATGTGGTCATTGAGCCGGGGACGACCCCTCTTATGAAGAAACAGTTGTTGGTCGAATCCGAGTACCGTGAGTATCGGGAGAAGTACGGCGGTCATTTCCGGGCGGGAATGGGGGCCGAGGCTATCAAGGACTTGCTGTTGGAACTGGACCTGGAGGAATTGGCACAAGAATTGCGCGGGGAATTGAACAGCTCCTCGGGACAGCGCCGGGTACGGGCAATCCGTCGGCTCGAAGTCGTCGAAGCATTTAGGCAATCCGGAAATCGTCCGGAATGGATGATTTTAGACGTAATTCCCGTGATTCCTCCGGATTTACGGCCCATGGTACAGCTGGATGGCGGACGGTTTGCGACGTCGGACCTCAACGATCTCTACCGGCGCGTCATCAACCGCAACAATCGGCTGAAGAGGCTTTTGGATCTAGGGGCTCCGGATATTATTGTCCGTAATGAGAAGCGGATGTTACAGGAAGCGGTTGATGCCCTGATTGACAACGGGCGCAGGGGACGACCTGTAACGGGACCCGGGAACAGGCCCTTAAAGTCGCTTTCGGACATGCTGAAAGGAAAACAAGGCCGTTTTCGTCAGAATCTGTTAGGTAAACGTGTCGATTACTCGGGCCGGTCTGTTATTGTCGTAGGCCCTAAACTGAAGATGCACCAGTGCGGATTGCCCAAAGAGATGGCTCTCGAACTCTTTAAGCCGTTTGTTATGAAGAAACTGGTGAATGAGGGTTATGCGCATAATATTAAATCGGCAAAGCGCATGGTGGAACGTGTTCGTCCGGAGGTCTGGGATGTTCTGGAAGACGTCATCAAAGAGCATCCGGTACTCTTGAACCGCGCACCGACGTTGCACCGTTTGGGTATTCAGGCTTTCGAGCCGGTTTTAGTCGAAGGACGCGCCATTCAAATCCATCCTCTCGTTTGTACTGCATACAATGCGGACTTCGACGGGGACCAAATGGCTGTGCACGTGCCTTTGTCTGCCGAAGCTCAATCCGAAGCCAGGGTTCTTATGTTGTCGACTCAGAACATCCTTAATCCTAAAGACGGCCAACCTGTGGTCACGCCAACCCAGGACATGGTATTGGGGTCGTATTATCTCACGATGGAAAAAGAAAATGCCCAAGGAGAAGGGATGGTTCTGGCCGATCTCCAAGAAGGGGAGATGGCCTACGCACAGGGGGTTCTTGATCTGCACGCTCGGATCACCATGCGTTATGACGGACAACGCCGAACTTCAACTTTAGGACGGTTTTTGTACAATGATGCGCTGCCCGCGGAACTGCGGTTTATTGACCAAACTATTGGCCGAAAGCAGCTGGCCGTTATCGTTGCGGATATGTTCCGGATGCACGGTAATGACGTCACGGCGCAGACTCTTGACCGAATTAAAGCCCTAGGGTTTCAGTATGCGACCAAAGCCGGAGTGACGATTTCCGTTTCCGATATTGTGATTCCGGAGGCTAAGAAGCAAATACTCGAAGAAGCCGAACAAGACGTGCTGCAAGTCACCCGGCAGTACCGCCGCGGTTTAATTACAGCCGATGAGCGCTATGAGCGGGTTATAGGCATCTGGACCCGGGCCAAAGAGCGCGTTACCCAGGCGCTGATGGAGACGCTGGACCGCAACAATTCGGTTTATATGATGGCTACCTCAGGAGCCCGGGGAAACGTTCAGCAAATCTCACAGCTCGCTGGGATGAGAGGATTAATGGCAGATCCTTCTGGACGGATTATCGAGTTGCCTATCCGGGCTAATTTCCGGGAAGGGTTAACCGTTTTGGAGTACTTCACGTCTACACATGGTGCCCGAAAAGGATTGGCAGACACCGCTTTGCGGACTGCGGACTCTGGTTACTTAACGAGACGCCTCGTAGATGTCGCCCAGGACGTTATTGTCAGGGAAGTGGATTGCGGCACTACTCAGGGAACAGTGGTGCGGGAAATCCGGGACGGCGGACAAGTTATCGAAAACTTTTATGAGCGGCTGGTTGGGCGGATAGTGCCCGAAGATGTGCATCATCCTAAAACGGGAGAGATTATTGCTCACAGTAACGAACTGCTCGTCGAAGATACGGCACAGGCCATTATTGATGCGGGAATTACAGAATTGCGTGTTCGATCAGTGCTAACCTGTCAGTCACGTTTCGGGGTTTGTGTGGCTTGTTATGGACGGAATTTGGCTAAAGGCGGCATTGTCGAGGTTGGAGAAGCTGTGGGAATTATTGCAGCGCAAAGTATCGGGGAACCCGGAACCCAGCTAACAATGCGGACCTTCCACATGGGGGGAGTGGCTGGAGACGACATTACCCAGGGCCTTCCCCGAGTCGAGGAGCTTTTTGAAGCACGAAAGCCGAAAGGCCAGGCGATTATCGCAGAGGTTTCGGGAACTGTGCGTATGGGGGAGAATAAAGGGCGTCGGGAAATAACCGTGGTCAATGACGATGAACACGAGTCCCAATCTTATATTGTGCCCTTTGGTTCACGTATCCGGGTTCACGAGGGCGATCAAGTCCAGATCGGTGAAGAACTGACCGAAGGATCGGTAAACCCTCACGACTTATTACGGATTATGGGTCTGACCGGCGTCCAAAATTACCTGTTACAGGAAGTGCAGCGTGTTTACCGTGTCCAAGGGGTTGATATTAACGACAAGCATATCGAAGTGATGGTCCGCCAAATGATGCGCAAGGTGAAGGTTGAAGAGGCGGGAGACACCTCGCTTTTGCCGGGGGCATTGGTTGATCGTTTTGACTTCGAGGATCAAAATGCGGATGTCTTGATGCGGGGCGGCACACCGGCCGTGGCCAAACCCGTAGTCTTAGGCATCACAAAGGCATCGTTGGCGACGGATTCCTTCCTGTCGGCGGCATCCTTCCAGGAAACGACGCGTGTCTTAACCGAAGCGTCCATCAAGGCCAAGAGAGATCCTCTTCTCGGCCTCAAGGAGAATGTGATTATTGGAAAACTGGTTCCAGCAGGGACTGGCATGTCCCGCTACCGGAATGTCATTATTCACGGGGCCGAAGAACCATCCGACAAGTCGATTGAGAACGAGTTGATTAAATAGGGCTTTGAAGGGGGCGTGTCAATTGACACGCCCCCTTGCCGGTGATAAAATACCCAAGTGTGTCTAAGCCTGTAAGGGCCGGGAGGACAGACCAATGGATACTGAGGGATTAAAAAATCGACGTCGGCGTGTTGTGGGTGTGCGGGAAACCTTGAAACGGATTGCTCATGGAACGGCAATAGGCGTTTTTGTAGCTAAGGACGCAGACCCCCGGGTTGTCGAGGATGTCGTCTCCCAGAGCAAGGAGCGCGGCGTGCCGCTGGAATATGTGGATTCGATGGACGAACTGGGTCGGCTGTGCGGAATAGAAGTCGGTGCTGCGTGTGCTGCGCTTCTGCCCGAGAACCGCCTGGTTACGTGAAAGGAGGTGGGAATTAATGCCGACAATCAATCAGTTGGTTCGCCACGGACGGAAAAAGGCCAGCAAGAAGTCAGCGGCTCCGGCGCTAAGAGGCAATCCTCAAAAGCGTGGAGTTTGTATTAGCGTAAAGACAGTGACGCCGAAAAAACCCAACTCAGCACTGAGGAAGGTCGCACGAGTACGTTTAACCAACGGTGAAGAAGTGACGGCCTACATTCCGGGTATTGGCCACAATCTTCAAGAGCACTCAGTCGTTTTGGTACGCGGAGGCCGTGTCAGAGATTTGCCGGGTGTGCGGTACCATGTCATCAGGGGAACTTTAGACGCGGGCGGCGTGCAAAAACGTTCGCAGGGGCGGTCGAAGTATGGTGCCAAAAAGAATCAACCCGCAGGTAAAAGCAAGAAGTAGAGAGCGTAGTAAAGGAGGGAAAACATGCCCAGACGTGGGACGGCCGGAGTACGCGAATTGACCCCGGATGCTGTGTACAACAGCCCGCAAGTTGCTGCACTTATCAATAAAGTGATGATGAGCGGCAAAAAAAGTTTAGCCGAACACATAGTGTATCGTGCATTCGATATCATAGCCGAAAAAAGTCAAAAAGATGTGATGGAAGTCTTTGAAGGGGCTATGAAGAATGCTACGCCTCTTCTCGAGGTGAGACCCCGCCGGGTAGGGGGAGCGACCTATCAGGTTCCGATCGAAGTACGGCCTCAAAGGCGCATGTCGTTGGCTATTCGGTGGGTGGTACAGTACGCAAGAGCCCGGCATGAACGCACGATGGAGGAGCGGCTTGCCAATGAAATTTTGGATGCTTTTCAAAACGGTGGCGGCGCGGTGAAAAAGCGGGACGAGACTCACCGCATGGCTGAAGCGAACAAAGCGTTTGCACATTACCGCTGGTAAAGAGATTTTAGCATTGTCGAAGGCCAAGTAGGTAAGAAGGGAGTTTCCCAGTTATGGCTCGAGCGTTTCCTTTAGAACGAACCCGAAACATCGGGATCATGGCCCACATTGATGCGGGGAAAACGACGACAACTGAGCGCATCTTATTCTATACGCATCGAACCTACAAGATTGGTGAGGTTCATGAAGGAACGGCCACAATGGACTGGATGGTCCAGGAGCAGGAACGGGGCATTACCATTACCTCTGCTGCCACAACGACCACATGGCGAGACTACCGCATTAACATCATAGACACGCCCGGCCACGTGGACTTTACGGTTGAAGTAGAACGTTCCCTGCGAGTTTTGGATGGGGCCATTGCCGTTTTTGACGCCAAGGGCGGCGTAGAACCTCAGTCGGAAACGGTTTGGCGCCAAGCGGATAAATATCGTGTGCCGCGGATTGCGTACGTTAATAAGATGGATATTGTCGGCGCGGATTTTGCCAACACGGTCAATCAAATCCATACCCGCCTCGGTGCCAATCCGGTGGCGATTCAATGGCCCTGGGGTGTCGAGGATCAGTTTAAGGGGATCGTCGACCTTATTAAGATGCAGGCCTATGTGTACGAAGACGAATTAGGTACGCGGGGAGAATACGTCGATATTCCGGAAGATTTAAGGGATATTGCAGCCGAACACCGTCAGATCTTGTTGGAGGCGGCAGCAGACGTTGATGATGAATTGATGGAAAAGTATCTTGACGGAGAGGAATTGACCGAAGACGAAATTCGGACGGCTCTGCGCAAAGGCACACTGCAAAGTCAGCTGGTTCCGGTCCTTTGTGGGTCGTCTTACCGCAATAAGGGTGTTCAACCGTTGCTGGATGCGGTAGTCGATTATCTGCCTTCGCCTTTGGACGTCGGTGCTGTACTTGGGCACGATCCGGTCACCGGTGAACCCGCTTCTCGTGATGTTTCCGACGAGGCCCCCTTCTCTGCCCTGGCTTTTAAGATTATGTCTGACCCTTTTGTGGGAAAATTGGCGTTCTTTCGAGTTTATTCCGGCACGCTGTCAGCCGGGTCCTATGTATACAATGTGACGAAAGGCCGTAGGGAGCGCATTGGACGCATACTTCAAATGCACGCCAATCACCGGGAAGAAATCGATGCCGTGTATGCAGGGGATATTGCGGCAGCTGTTGGACTGAAAGAGACAACAACGGGAGATACCTTGAGCACGGAACAGCAACCGATTCTGCTTGAATCCATGGTATTTCCGGAACCTGTCATCTCAGTGGCTATTGAACCCAAAACAAAAGCTGACCAGGACAAGATGGGCACGGCTTTGTCGAGACTGGCCGAAGAAGATCCAACATTTCGGATGTTTACCGACCAGGAGACCGGTCAGACGATTATTGCAGGGATGGGTGAACTGCACCTCGAAATTATCGTGGATCGTCTGCTCCGTGAATTCAAGGTGCAAGCGAACGTGGGTAAACCCCAAGTTGCCTACAAAGAAACCTTGCGTAAGACTGTTGAAGCGGAAGGTAAATTCATTCGGCAAAGCGGTGGCCGTGGACAGTATGGTCATGTCTGGTTAAGAGTTGAACCCCTTGAGCCAGGGCAGGGCTTTGAGTTTGTCAACAAGATTGTGGGGGGAGTTGTGCCCCGCGAATATGTTCCAGCTGTCGAAGCCGGCGTTAGAGAAGCTATGCAGTCCGGCATACTGGCCGGATACCCTGTATTGGACGTTCGTGTTACACTATTTGACGGTTCTTACCACGAAGTCGATTCAAGTGAGATGGCGTTCAAGATAGCTGGATCAATGGGCTTCAAAGCGGCATCGCAAAAAGCAGATCCCGTGTTGTTGGAGCCTATCATGGCGGTTGAAGTCGTGGTACCGGACGACTACATGGGTGATGTCATCGGCGACCTCAATGCTCGGCGGGGTCGGATCGAGGGGATGGAACCTCGTCCGGGCGGGGTACAAGCAATTCGGGGCTTTGTCCCCTTGGCCGAGATGTTTGGTTACGCGACCGACCTGCGTTCGCGCTCTCAGGGCCGCGGTACGTATACGATGCAATTCGCCCACTATGAAGAAGCTCCTAAACATGTTACCGAACAGGTGATCAAGGCTAGGCACTAAGGCCCTGCCTCACTTAGAGAACTTAAGGAGGATTTAAGCAATGGCAAAAAAGAAGTACGAGCGAACAAAGCCCCACATTAACGTGGGTACAATTGGGCACGTTGACCATGGTAAGACGACTTTGACAGCAGCTATCACCCGGGTATTGTCGACCCTGGGCCAGGCCGAATTTACCGCGTACGACCAGATTGACCGGGCTCCGGAGGAACGGGAGCGAGGGATTACCATTGCCACCGCACATGTTGAGTATGAAACTGACAAGCGGCATTACGCGCACGTGGATTGTCCGGGACACGCCGACTATGTCAAAAACATGATTACCGGTGCGGCGCAGATGGACGGAGCTATTTTGGTGGTGTCCGCAGCCGACGGACCAATGCCCCAGACGCGGGAGCACATTCTCTTGGCGCGACAGGTGGGAGTCCCCAATATCGTCGTGTTCTTGAACAAGAGCGACATGGTCGATGACCCGGAATTAATGGAACTGGTTGAAATTGAGGTTCGAGAACTCCTCAGCAGTTACGAGTTCCCCGGCGATGATATTCCGGTGGTGGCCGGTTCGGCGTTAAAGGCCTTGGAGTGCGGCTGCGGCAAACGTGACTGTGAGTGGTGTGGCAAGATTTGGGACTTAATGGATGCTGTCGACGACTACATTCCCACACCGGAGCGAGACACCAACCGCCCATTCCTGATGCCGGTAGAGGACACGATGTCCATCACAGGTCGTGGAACGGTGGTTACGGGCCGTGTCGAACGTGGAACAATTAAGGTCGGCGAAGAAGTAGAGATCGTAGGTTTGGTTGAAACTGCCAAAAAGACCGTTGTGACCGGCGTCGAAATGTTCCGAAAGACACTCGACCAAGCCGTGGCTGGTGACAATATTGGGTGTTTATTGCGCGGTGTCGATAAGACCGAGGTAGAGCGGGGACAGGTGTTGGCAAAGCCTGGGAGCATTCATCCTCACACCAAATATAAAGCCGAGGTTTACGTGCTGACCAAAGAAGAAGGAGGACGGCACACTCCGTTCTTCAATGGCTATCGACCGCAATTTTATTTCCGCACCACGGATGTGACTGGGGTTGTCAAACTCCCTGAAGGCGTAGAAATGGTCATGCCGGGAGACAACATTCAGATGGAAGTCGAACTCATAGCACCGATCGCTATGGAGGAAGGTCTTCGCTTCGCTATTCGCGAAGGAGGGCGAACCGTGGGCGCTGGTGTAGTGACCCAAATACTGGCATAAGGCAAGGGGGAACGGACAGTGGCCCAGCAAAAAATCAGGATACGACTAAAGGGTTATGACTATGAAGTGGTAGATAAATCCGCAGCGACAATTGTGGAGACGGCGCGGCGCAATGGCGCCGCCGTCTCTGGTCCCGTGCCGCTGCCTACGGAGAAAAAGGTGTATACCGTTCTTACTGCACCTAACGGGGAGAAGGACATTCGCGAGCAGTTTGAGCGCCGCATTCACAAGCGTTTAATCGACATCATGGATCCGAGTCAGAAGACGGTTAACGCGCTCATGCGTCTGGATCTCCCAGCCGGAGTGGATATCGAGATTAAGCTGTAGGCGGGAGGATGTTATGAAAGGAATTATTGGCATTAAGGTGGGCATGACTCAGGTGTTTGATGACGAAGGCCGTGCCGTGCCGGTCACGGTAATTCAGGCGGAACCCAACAAGGTATTGAGACTGCGGACAATGGAGAAGGACGGCTATGAAGCGGTTCAGCTCGGCATGGGATTCATTAAGCCCCACAAGGTTGCAAAACCGCAGCGGATAGACTTTCAAAGGATTGGTGTAGAGCCTGTGAGGCATGTGCGTGAATTTCGTCTGCCGGGTGCGGTTGAGCTGCAACCCGGTTCGGAAATTCGCGTAGAGGATGTTTTCAATGCGGGAGATATTGTTGATGTGACCGGAACCAGCAAGGGTAAGGGTTTCGCGGGCGTGATCAAGCGTTGGGGATTTCGGCGAGGACCGACAACTCATGGATCCAAGTACCATAGGCGGGTGGGTTCACTCGGCGCGCGAACATCAGGGGGTGGCGGCCGGGTTCATCCGGGCCGTAAAATGCCTGGTCATAAAGGGCATGCGCGCGTTACGGTTTTGCGGTTGCGGATTGAGAGAGTGGATGCGGACCGTAACTTGTTGCTTGTCCGTGGCGCGATTCCAGGGCCAAAAGGATCCTTGGTCATGGTACGGGACTCTGTGCGAAAACGGAAGGGGGCGATGTAGGTATGCCGACGGTGAATGTATACGACCTCGAAGGGCAGATTGTCGGCGAATTGCAGCTTTCCGACAAGGTGTTTGGCTCACCGATAAATCACGCTTTGTTGCATCAGGCGATTGTGACGTTTGAGGCTAATCAGCGTGCAGGTACTGCTGACACCAAAACACGCTCACAAGTGCGTGGTGGCGGGCGGAAGCCTTGGCGACAAAAGGGAACCGGACGGGCCCGGGCAGGTACAATTCGTGCTCCGCACTGGCGTCACGGGGGAGTGGTGTTTGGCCCGCATCCCCGCGATTTTTCGATGAAATTTCCTCGCAAAATGCGACGGGCTGCGCTTCGGCAGGCTCTGAGCGCGAAGCTTGCTTCTGATGAGTTGCGGGTGGTTAAGGAGCTAACCATACCCGAGATTAAGACCAAGCATGTTCTCAAGGCTCTCGATACGCTCGGAGTGGGGCGGAATGTGCTGTTTATTACGTCTCGCCCGAATGAGAACTGGAAACTGGCAGCGAGGAATTTTGGCCACGTGCACACCATCACGACGGACAATTTGAATGCCTATAACCTGCTTCGTTATCATCAGATTGTATTGGATACGGATGCGGTAGCACGTGTGGAAGAGGTGTTTGGTCGATGAAAACGGCGTATGACATTATTATCCGGCCAATCGTGACGGAGGAAGCCACTGACCAGATGGTCTTCAACAAGTATACTTTTGAGGTATCTCCCCGTGCGAATAAAATTGAAATCCGCCACGCGGTGGAGGAAATTTTCAAGGTGCGCGTCGTCAAAGTCAACACGTTGTGGCGTCCAAGCAAGGAGAAACGCCGGGGCGCGGTTGTGGGGCACACTAGCCGGCGCAAAAAAGCGGTGGTAACGCTGGCACCGGGGGACAGCATCGACATTCTTGAAGGTGTCTGACATTTAAGGAGGCTGGATTATGGGGGTACGCAAACTGAAACCAACGTCTCCTGGAGTGCGGCATATGACAGTGTCGACCTTTGAGGAGATTACCAAGACCGATCCGGAAAAAAGTCTTGTAGAGGGCAGAAGCCGGAAGGCCGGTCGTAACAATTACGGGAGAATTACCACTCGTCACCGGGGCGGCGGAACCAAAAGACTGTATCGGAAAATTGATTTTAAACGGACCAAGGAAGGTGTGCCAGCCACAGTTGAAGCTATCGAGTATGACCCCTTCCGCACAGCTCGGATTGCTTTGCTGAAATATGCCGACAACACCCTGGCGTATATTTTGGCTCCCGTAGGCCTTAAGGTTGGAGACACAGTGATGTCCGGCCCCACGGCGGACATCAAACCAGGAAACTCTCTGAAGTTGCAGGATGTCCCGGTGGGAACCATCGTGCATAACGTAGAGCTCACGCCCGGAAAAGGAGCGCAACTAGCCCGGTCGGCCGGGACTTCCGCTCAATTGGCGGCTAAAGAAGGTAAGCACGCGTTGTTAAGGCTTCCGTCCGGGGAATTGCGCAGAGTACCCGTGGCGGCAAGAGCTACGGTTGGCCAGGTTGGCAACGTCGAGCATGAAAACATTGTATTGGGCAAGGCAGGACGTAGGCGGCATATGGGATGGCGGCCGACGGTGCGTGGGACCGCCATGAACCCGGTGGATCATCCTCATGGCGGTGGTGAGGGTAAATCACCCGTTGGACATAAACACCCAATGACCCCCTGGGGCAAACCCGCCCTCGGAAAGAAGACACGGAAAAAGCACAAACCGTCTGATCGGATGATTGTGCGACGTCGAAAAGCAGGGAGGTAGGATATGAGTCGGTCAACCAAAAAAGGTCCGTACGTTGACGCAAAACTGATGAAAAAAATTGACGCCCTAAATACCAAGAACGAGAAGCGAGTGATTAGGACTTGGGCTCGCGCCTCCACTGTGGTGCCGAACATGGTCGGACACACCATTGCGATTCACGACGGAAGGCGACACGTGCCCATATACATTTCAGAAGAGATGGTGGGGCATAAGCTCGGCGAATTTGCTCCGACCCGGACCTTCAAAGGTCATGGAAACAAAACTGAGCGGTCTACGGCTCTGAAATAAGGAGATGGCATCTATATGGCAGACGTAGTAGAGTCGCGCGCCCATGTGCGCCATGTCCGCATTGCTCCACGTAAAGTCCGGATAGTTGTGGACCTGATACGGGGCAAGAGCATACGGGACGCCGAGGCAATTTTGCGACACACCCCCAAACGGGCGTCGGTTATCGTGGCGAAGGTGTTAAAGAGCGCCGTGGCTAATGCGCAACATAATTACGACATGGACCCCCAGGATCTCTATGTGCATGCTGTCTGGGTTGATGGGGGCCCGACGCTCAAGAGAATTCATCCGCGAAGCCGGGGTCAGGCATTTTCGATTTTCAAGCGGACAAGTCACATTTCCGTTGTGCTGCGGCCCAGACAGAATAACTAGGAGGGAATTATGGGGCAAAAAATTCATCCAAAGGGTCTGCGACTCGGAATTGTCAAGGACTGGGATTCGAGATGGTATGGTGGTCGTAAAGACACTCCCGAGCTGTTGGGGGAGGATCTGGCGATTCGGCGGTTTATTAAGAAGCGTCATCACTCCGCGGGAATTGCACGTGTTGAAATTGAGCGGGGATCCGCGAAGAAACTCAGAGTAAGTGTGCATACGGGAAAACCCGGAATGGTTATTGGCAAGGGTGGCGTCGGGGTTGATGCTTTGCGCAAGGACCTCGAGAAATTGACAAGTAAGAACGTGAATCTGAACATTCTCGAGGTGAAGGTGCCGGATGCCGACGCCCAGTTGGTAGCCGAGAATGTAGCCGGACAGTTGGAACGGCGGATTGCGTTCAAGCGGGCCATGAAGCAGGCTATTACCCGGACCATGCGCGCCAGCGGGGTAAAAGGCATTAAAATTATGGTGAGCGGTCGTTTGGGCGGTGCGGAAATTGCGCGGCGTGAGTGGTCTTGGGACGGATCCATTCCTCTTCACACCTTGCGTGCTGATATCGACTACGGGTTTGCCGAGGCACGGACGACATACGGCATAATCGGAGTGAAAGTGTGGATCTTTAAAGGCGAGGTTCTGCCAGCCGCAAAAAAGCGCGTTCTTGCGACTCAAGAGGGAGGTCGGTAATATTGTTGCAGCCGAAGCGTACCAAGTATCGCAAAATGCATCGGGGTCGTATGAAAGGGACGGCGCATCGAGGTAATAGGGTGGTTTTCGGTGAGTATGGGCTTCAGGCTTTAGAGCCTGCGTGGATTACGGATCGGCAGATCGAGGCTGCCCGTGTCGCCCTAACGCGTTACATCCGCCGTGGCGGGAAGGTTTGGATCACCATTTTCCCAGATAAGCCCGTGACAAAGAAACCTGCGGAAACCCGGCAAGGTAGTGGTAAAGGTAACGTGGAATTTTGGGTCGCGGTTGTTAAGCCGCAACGAATCATGTTCGAACTGGCTGGTGTGCCGGAGGACGTGGCTCGTGAGGCGATGCGGCTAGCGGCTCACAAGTTGCCAATCAGGACGCGGTTCGTTAAACGCGAGGAGTCGGGGGAGAGTGCGCATGAAGCCTAAAGAGATCCGGGAGCTTAACCAGGAGGAGCTACAAGCTAAATTGCGAGCATTAAAAGAAGAGCTTTTCCGACTTAGGTTTCAACTTGCGACGGCCCAATTAGAAAATCCCATGCGTGTTCGCCAGGTACGGAAAGATATAGCGCGAGTACACACTGTCATCCGTGAGCGAGAGCTCCGGCAGGACGCGAAATAGGGGGCAAAGCGACATGGAACAGGTAGGGGTCAAGAGAAAAGTCCGGGAAGGCACCGTTGTCAGTGACAAAATGAACAAGACTGTTGTGGTGGCAGTGGAGTCTTTGGTGCGCCATCCGATTTACGGTCGGACCATGCGGCGGACCAAACGGTACAAGGCTCATGATGAAGAGAACGAATGTCGGACGGGTGACGTGGTGCGTATCGAAGAAACGAGACCACTATCCAAAGAAAAACGATGGCGTGTGATTGAGATAATTCGTCGAGGCGAGAAGTAGAGGCCTGATGTGCCTCGTATGAAAATGGTACGGGAAGGAGGGAGGGTCCGTTATGATACAACCACAAACACGGCTGGTAGTGGCCGATAATACCGGGGCAAAGGAAATTATGTGTATTCGGGTTCTGGGGGGATCATTTCGCCGTTACGGAAATATTGGCGACGTCATTGTGGCAGCTGTGAAACAGGCAACGCCCGGGGGCGTGGTCAAAAAAGGAGACGTTGTGAAGGCCGTTATTGTGAGAACAAAAACGGGACGCCGACGAAATGACGGGTCGTACATTAAGTTCGACGAAAATGCGGCAGTCATTCTCCGCGGCGACGAAAAGGAGCCGCGAGGAACACGTATTTTTGGACCGGTGGCCCGCGAGTTGCGAGAGCACGATTTTATGAAAATCATTTCCCTAGCACCTGAGGTTTTATAATTCAAGAGAGGCAAATGGAAGGAGGGACTAGGGTGCACGTCAAGAAAGGTGATTTGGTTAAGGTTCTAGCAGGAAAAGACAAAGGGAAGCAGGGAAAGATTATCCGGTCGATACCTAAGGAAGATCGTGTCGTGGTCGAGAAGGTTAATTTGATGAAAAAGCACCAAAAGCCTACGCAACAATATCCGCAAGGCGGGATTATCGCAATGGAGGCTCCCTTGCACGTGTCAAATGTCATGGTGATTTGTCCGTCCTGTAAAAAGCCTACGAGGACGGGACACAAATTCTTGGACAATGGCAAGAAGGTGCGGCAGTGCAAGCACTGTGGTGCGGCAATCGATTAATTCCGGGAGAAGGAACAGGGGGTTAACAATGGCTGTGGTGTCGGAGTTGAGGAATCGGTACGACAAAGAAGTGGTGCCGAAACTTCAAGAACGCTTTAAATACAAGAATCCCATGGTTGTGCCCAAAGTCGTTAAGGTTGTTATTAACATGGGTGTGGGAGATTCCATAGGCAATCCGAAATTGCTAGAGGCCGCAGTGAACGATTTAGCAACGATAACGGGCCAGCATCCTCTTGTAACGCGGGCGCGAAAGTCTATTGCGTCGTTCAAGGTCCGTGAAGGAATGCCTATCGGAGTCAAAGTCACACTTCGGGGCCAGAGGATGTATGACTTTGTCGAAAAGTTGTTTTTCATGGCTTTGCCCCGGGTTCGAGATTTTCGTGGCGTGTCGACCAAAGGTTTTGATGGACGAGGAAATTACACCTTAGGTATCCGCGAGCAAATAATTTTTCCTGAAATTGAGTACGACAAAGTGGAAAAAGTCCGCGGTATGGACGTCACGCTCGTGACCAGCGCGCAAACCGACGAAGAAGCCAAAGAATTATTAACTTTGTTGGGCATGCCATTCACGCCACAACGGTAGGAGGGATTATATGGCGAAGAAATCGCTTATTGCAAAGGCCAAACGCACACCCAAGTATAAAGTGCGAGGGTATCATCGGTGCCAGATTTGTGGCCGGCCTCACGGATACATTCGGGACTTTGGTCTATGCCGCCTGTGCTTTCGGCAGTTAGCACACCAAGGCGAAATTCCCGGTGTCCGTAAAGCCAGCTGGTAAGGAGAGGAGGATCGCAGTGACTGATCCCATTGCAGATATGTTAACCCGTATTCGGAACGCAAATGTGGTATACCGAGATCACGTCGATGTTCCGGACTCGAAGATAAAGCGTGCTCTGGCACACATCTTGAAACAAGAAGGATTTGTTCGTGACTACGAGTTGGTGGAGGACGGCAAGCACGGAATGATTCGTCTTCATTTGAAGTATGGCCCAAATCGTGAACGGGTGATATCCGGGTTGAAGAGGATTAGCCGACCGGGCCTGCGCGTATACGCAGGGCATGATGAACTGCCCCGTGTCTTAGGGGGATTGGGGATTGCCGTACTGTCCACCTCTCATGGCGTCATGACTGAAAAGCAGGCTCGGGAATTCCGCGTGGGCGGAGAAGTGCTTTGCTACGTGTGGTAGTCCAGATGACGAGGAGGAGTATCCGAACATGTCACGGATAGGTAAGAGAACCATACCCATTCCTGGGAGTGTGACCGTTAATATCGATGGCAGTTCTGTACATGTGAAAGGGCCGAATGGCGAACTTCAGAGAACCCTGAGGCCCGAAGTGACACTGTCCATGGAGGGCAATGAGATTCGGGTGCTTCCGGTGGATGACAGTCCCTTTGCCCGGGCACAATGGGGCTTGTCCCGAACTCTGGTAGCGAATATGGTTGAAGGGGTCTCCAATGGTTTTCAGCGGAATCTAGAGATGTCGGGTGTGGGATATCGAGCTTCGAAGCAAGGGCAGAACCTGGTGCTGGCTGTTGGCTTCTCGCATACCGTGACCATCGAGCCCCCTTCGGGCGTGGTCTTTGAGGTACCCAATCCCACCAATATTGTCGTGAAGGGGTATGACAAAGAGACTGTAGGTGCCGTAGCAGCCCGCATTCGGGGTGTCCGCCCGCCAGAACCGTACAAGGGCAAGGGCATTCATTATCAGGGTGAGAGAATCATTCGCAAGGTTGGCAAGACTGGAAAGAAATGAGGGATAGGACGTGTATACTCGTTTTGACAGGAACGCGGCCCGTAAGCGTCGGCACCTGCGTATAAGGACTAAGGTTAAAGGAACGACGGAAAGGCCGCGCCTTAATGTCTACCGTTCCAATTTGAACATTTATGCACAAGTGATCGATGACACCAAAGGGCACACGATTGCCTCGGCCTCTACTCTGGAAAAGGTATTTGAAAATATGGAAGGCCGCTTGACCGTGAATAAGTCTCGAGAAGTAGGACGATTAGTGGCAGAACGGGCCATTGCCCGGGGTGTAAAAAAAGTGGTCTTTGATCGTGGTGGATATCGTTACCATGGACGGGTCCAGGCATTGGCCGATGCAGCCCGTGAAGCCGGGCTCGAATTTTAGGAGACAGGAGGTACGTTATGGCAAGACCAGCAACCCAAAATCAGGATTCACGGGGCACAAGCGAGTTTAAGGAAAAGGTCGTGGCGATTAACCGTGTTGCCAAGGTGGTCAAGGGTGGGCGGCGGTTTAGCTTTAGCGCCCTAGTCGTCGTTGGTGACGAAAATGGACGCGTCGGCGTGGGATTAGGAAAAGCCGCGGAAATCCCCGACGCCATCCGTAAGGGTGTCGAGGATGCCAAAAAGTCTATGATCACGGTTCCCAGATTAGGGAGCACAATACCTCATCAGGTTACGGGGGTATTCGGGGCCGGGCGAGTGTTGCTGAAGCCGGCCGGACCCGGAACCGGCGTGATTGCCGGCGGAGCGGTGAGAGCTGTGTTGGAAGCCGCAGGTGTCCGGGACGTGTTAACGAAATCCTTGGGCACGGCTAATCCTAATAACGTAGTCGCTGCTACAATGGAAGGGCTGAAGCAGTTGAAGAAGGCCGAACACGTAGCGAAACTTCGCGGGCGTTCCGTGCGGGAAATATTGTGGGGGGCTCACCATGGCTAAACTGCGTATTACGTTAGTGAAAAGCGCTATTGGTTACGCTCAGGATCAAAAAGATACAGCCAGCCGGTTGGGTCTTCGCAAAATGTGGCGTACAGTGGAATTTGAAGACAACGCATCCATTCGAGGAATGATTCACAAGATTCGCCATCTCGTGAGGGTGGAGGAAATTCCAGCTGGGAAGGAGGATGCTCAATGAGGCTGCATGACATCAAATCCTCCCCAGGGAGCCGTTCCAAAAGGACCCGGAGGGGACGGGGCTTAGGGTCGGGGTTGGGCAAAACGGCAGGCCGTGGCCATAAGGGACAAAAAGCACGGTCCGGCGGGAGTATTCGTCCCGGTTTTGAAGGAGGACAGATGCCCTTACAGCGTCGTCTGCCCAAGCGCGGTTTTGTCAATCCTTTTCGAGTAGAGTATGAAATTGTCAATGTCGGCGACCTCAATCAATTTGAAGCTAACACGGTGGTTACGGTGGGACTGTTAAAGGAGCGCCGACTGGTGCGACGCAACAAGCCTGTGAAAGTTTTGGGGGAAGGAGCGTTGGACCGGCCTTTGACAGTTCAGGTTAATGCCTTTTCTAAGTCGGCAAAGGAAAAGATTGAGGCAGTTTCTGGACGAGCCGAGGTGATTTGACGTGGCACAAAATATGATGAATGCGTTCCGGTCATCGGATTTGAACAAGCGAATACTGTTTACCTTCTTGATGCTGGTCGTGTTTCGTGTGGGCGCCCATGTGCCAATTCCGGGCGTCCACGCATCCGTGATTCAAAGTCTATTCGTTCATGGTGCCACGATTTTTGCGTTGCTGAATTTGTTCTCCGGGGGTGCCACGGCAACTTTATCAATCTTTGCGCTAAGCATTATTCCTTATATCAATGCCAGTATTATCATGCAGTTGATGACGGTGGTCATTCCAACTGTCGAGGAATGGTCGAAAGAGGGCGAAGAGGGCCAGAAAAAGATGACAAAGGTGACCCGGTGGCTGTCATTGGGGCTAGGAGCACTACAGTCGCTGGGCATTGCGTATTACCTTTTTAATTATTCGTCCCACGGCGAATTCGCTTACGTTCACCATACCATTGGCAGTTTGCTTTTAACGGCGTTATTATTGTTGACTGGCTCCACCATTCTAATGTGGGTAGGAGAAGAAATAACCGACAAAGGTATTGGCAATGGGATATCTTTGCTCGTGTTTTTCGGGATCATTTCGCGACTGCCTTTTGGAATCGAACAGCTCTTTAAGTATATTCAAGCGGGTATCATCAGTTGGCCTAAGATTGTCGTCTTTCTCATCATTGCTGTGTTAATCATTGCGGCTGTTGTGTTTGTGAATGAGGGACAGAGAAAAATTCCGGTCCAATATCCCAAACGCGTCGTCGGTCGACGGATGTATCAGGGGCAATCGACGCATTTGCCCATCCGAGTCAATCAGGCTGGGGTCATCCCCGTAATTTTTGCCATTTCGTTGCTGATCCTCCCTTATACCATCGGTCAGTTTTTTAAAGGTGGATGGGTTACGGTACTCGAGCATTATTTTGGGTTCACATCGCCACTCTATATCGTCGCGGAATTTGTTTTGGTTGTGGCATTTACCTTTTTCTATACCCAAGTAGTATTTAAGGTGGATGACGTGGCTGACAACTTGAAAAAAGGCGGAGGATATATTCCCGGTATAAGACCTGGTCGGCCCACAGCGGAATATCTTGGACGTGTGAGTAGCCGTCTTACATTGGTTGGAGCAATTTTCTTGGGCGTTGTGGCCATTCTTCCTAGTTTCGTGACTATGGGCATGGGAGTCAACGGTCTGTATTTTGGGGGAACCTCGTTGCTTATTATCGTGGGTGTGGCACTTGACACGTTAAAGCAGATGCAGGCACAGATGCTCATGAAACAATATCAAGGATTCATGAAATGAGGTGAGACCGCTAGTGAATCTGGTTTTATTAGGAGCGCCGGGAGCGGGAAAAGGTACACAGGCGAAATATATTGCTGAATACTATCATATCCCTCACATCTCGACGGGAGACATTTTCCGGCGCCATTTGAGCGAAGGGACTCCGTTAGGGCAACAGGCTCGGACGTACATGGCAGAAGGTAAACTGGTGCCAGACGATATCACTGATGCCATGGTGGACGAGAGGTTGCGCCTTCCCGACGCGATTCGCGGTTTCATCTTAGACGGATTCCCCCGGAATGTGAATCAAGGTACAGCTCTCGAGGTGATGTTGGCTGACAGAGAACGGCATCTTGATGCAGTCATTTACATTAATGTGCCTCGTGATGTATTGATCGAACGCCTGGTAGGGCGCCGGGTATGCCCGCAGTGCGGGGCAACGTACCATGTGCGATTTGATCCACCCAAAGTTGACGGGATTTGTAACGTGTGCCGTAGTAGCTTGGTTCAACGACCGGATGATCGTCTCGAGACCGTTGCCACGCGCCTGTCTGTGTACAGCGAGGAAACCGCTCCGTTGACCGCGTTTTATCAAGAACGCGGAAATCTTTTGGAGATTGATGGAACAAAATCGGTTCAGAGCGTTTACGAGGCTATTATTCAACGGTTGGGGGCACGGCATGATTGAATTGAAGAGCGCACGCGACAAGGAGAAAATGCGAAGGGCCGGTCTCATCGTTGCCGAAGTGCTGCAAGTTCTCAAAAAAGCCGTGAAACCCGGTATGATGACCAAAGAACTGGACCATATTGCCGATTACGAGATACGGAGCCGTGGGGCTGTTCCGGTCTTCAAGGGCTACCATGGATACCCTGCCAGTGTTTGTGTTTCGGTGAATCATGAAGTCGTTCACGGTATACCGGGGCCCCGGAGACTGAAGGAACATGACTTGGTAAGCGTGGATTTAGGGGCTGTCATCGATTCCTTTGTGGGTGACGCCGCATTGTCCTTGTTTGTGGGAGAGCCCCCGGACGAAAGGGCTGCGTTACTGCTAAAGGTTACGGAAGAGTCTTTGTATGCAGGGATCCAGGCAGCTCAAAGCGGAGGCCATCTCGGCGACATCTCGCATACGGTACAACAATATGTTGAGCGTCACGGATTTTCTGTGGTGCGGGACTATGTTGGCCATGGAATTGGGCATCAGATGCACGAGGATCCGCAAGTCCCGAATTACGGTCTTCCGGGTCGTGGTATATTACTAAAACCCGGGCTAGCACTGGCCATTGAGCCGATGGTTAATGCGGGAGACTATGAAGTTGACGTATTAGATGACGGGTGGACCGTTGTCACGCGTGATGGGTCATTATCGGCTCATTTCGAGCATACCATCTTTATCACCGAAACAGGGCCGGAAATATTGACTCGAATTGATTGACAAATTCCGTTATAATAGATCGGATGTATTCCACAGGTTTGTTTCTCTGTGAACAGGGAAACATAGGGGAACGACGAAGAGATTTTAGGAAGGAAGAAAGAAAGGAGGGACAGCTGTGGCAAAAGAAGACGCGATTGAGGTCGAGGGTACCGTGATTGAACCGTTGCCGAATGCGATGTTTCGTGTTGAATTAGCCAACGGTCACAGAGTACTCGCGCACATCTCCGGGAAAATTCGCATGCATTTTATTAAGATCCTGCCGGGAGACAAGGTTACGGTTCAGTTATCGCCTTATGACCTGACTCGCGGGCGAATTACTTATCGTTACAAGTAATGAACAGGGGCAAAGGAGGTTAGGCAATGAAGGTACGGGCGTCCGTGAAGCCCATTTGTGAGAAGTGCAAAGTGATTAAGCGTCATGGGCGGGTTCTGGTTATCTGTGAAAATCCCAAGCACAAGCAGGCCCAGGGATAAACATCAACAACAAGAAGAAGGGAGCTTAAAGCGTGGCACGAATTGCAGGAATTGATTTACCCCGCGACAAGCGAATTGAGGCTGCACTGCCATACATTTATGGTATAGGGTGGTCTGCGTCTCGAAAAATTTTGGCTAGGACGCAAGTTGACCCCGGTACACGAGTGCGGGATTTAACAGAAGATGAAGTGGCCCGCATTCGTGAGGTGGTCGACCGTGAATACCGAGTTGAAGGAGATCTTCGTCGAGAAGTGCAGATGAATATCAAACGGTTGATCGACATCGGCACTTATCGGGGCTTGCGTCATCGGCGGGGTTTGCCTGTCCGGGGACAGAGAACCAAAACCAACGCACGCACCCGGAAAGGTCCGCGGCGAACGGTGGGGGCCAAACGCAAGAAGTAACACCCCAAATTCATTTCTCAGGAGGGACCGGAAGGACAAATGCCAAGCAGTCGTCATAGAACCAGAACCCGTCGCCGTGACAGGCGCCATGTCGATAGGGGCACCGCGCATATTCGGTCGACTTTTAATAACACTATCGTTACGATTACCGATACACAGGGCAATGCGCTCTCGTGGGCCTCATCTGGCCAGGCAGGATTTAAAGGCTCTCGAAAGAGCACACCTTTTGCCGCGCAAATGGCGGCCGAAACGGCTGCCAAAGCAGCCATGGAGTATGGGCTTAAGGAAGTTGAGGTCTTGGTCAAGGGACCGGGATCGGGTCGAGAAGCGGCAATTCGTGCACTTCAGGGAGCTGGGCTTGAGGTTAGTATGATCAAAGATGTTACACCTATTCCTCATAATGGATGTCGTCCGCCGAAACGGCGACGAGTATAAGAGAGAAAGGAAGGAGGCGGCCAAATGGCACGTTACACGGGACCAGTATGCCGGTTGTGCCGGCGTGAAGGCGTTAAATTATATCTCAAAGGAGACAAGTGCTTTACTGACAAATGTCCGGTAATGCGTCGTCCTTATGCTCCGGGACAGCACGGCCAGGGACGCCGTAAACTTTCGGAGTACGGGGTGCAACTGCGGGAAAAACAAAAAGCCCGCAGGACCTATGGTATCATGGAGGGTCAGTTCTCACGGTACTTTGGGAAGGCTTCGGCAAAGAAGGGTGTCACTGGTGAGCTTTTGTTTCAACTTTTAGAGCGTCGCTTGGATAATGTGGTGTACCGTATGGGGTTTGCCTCCTCTCGTGCAGAGGCCAGACAACTAGTACGTCACAACCACTTTGCGGTCAATGGCCGTCGAGTGAATATACCGTCGTATTCGGTGAAACCCGGTGATGTCGTCGAAGTGCGCGAAGTAAGCCGTCAAAAACCACGATTCAAAGCCTTGATGGAAGCACCGCTTCGCACCATTCCGGCCTGGCTGGATGTTCAGCGGGATCAGTGGCGTGGTGCAGTGGTAAGAATGCCCAACCGTGATGAAATTGATACACCCGTCCAGGAACAGCTTATTATCGAGTGGTACTCTCGTGTATAAACCATTTGTGATCTGAGAGGGGGGAGCCTGCTTTATGCGAGCGGGCGCAGAAAACATGACCGAGGTTGAAAAACCGGAAATTCGACGGATTGACGATGGGACCGACCCAAAGTACGGGGCATTTACTGTCGAGCCGTTAAATAGGGGATATGGTATTACTCTGGGTAACTCTCTGCGAAGAATTCTGTTGTCGTCTTTGCCGGGCACGGCTGTAACCTCGGTTCGGATAGACGGAGTATTGCATGAGTTTTCCGTCATTCCGGGTGTGGGTGAAGACACGGCCGACATTATTCTCAACTTGAAACGTCTGGCGTTACGGTTATGGGCCGACGAGCCTCACATCCTCCGAATCGAGAAAGATGGTCCGGGAGAAGTTGTAGCTGGCGACATCATCGCTGATGCTGATGTCGACATCCTGGAACCGGACCAGCACATCGCCTACGTGGATGAGGGGCATTCGTTACGGATGGAACTGACCATCGAACGGGGAAGAGGATATGTGTCCGCGGAAAAGAACAAAAGGCCTGACCAGGCTATTGGAGTCATACCTGTCGATTCAATCTTTAGCCCCGTCACCAAGGTTAATTGGCGAGTTGAGGATACCCGCGTTGGCCACATTACCGATTATGACCGCTTGACGATTGAAGTGTGGACGGATGGGTCTCTAAGCCCGGAGGAGGCCATATCTCGCGGGGCCAAAATCCTTTCAGATCATTTACGGTTGTTCATGGAACTCACGGACTCTGTTTCCGGAGTAGAGATTGGCGTTCAGCGGGACGAGGACTCCCGGGACCGCTTGTTAGAAATGCCGATTGAAGAGCTGGATTTATCGGTACGGTCCTTTAATTGTTTAAAACGGGCCGGGATTAACACGGTGGGGGAACTAACGAACAAGTCTGACGAAGATATGATGAAAGTCCGTAATTTGGGTAAAAAATCGTTGGAAGAGGTCAAGGAGAAATTAGTGGCGCTGGGCCTAGGGCTCAGACCGTCAGAAGAGTAACTGGGATGGAGGCTGTGTTTTATGCCAGGAATGCATCGAAAGCTGGGGCGCATTGGTGGTCATCGACGGGCAATGCTTCGTAATTTGGTAACCTCCACACTGCGCGAGGAAAGAATTGAGACCACCGTTACGCGGGCCAAAGAAGTGAACCGGGTCGTTGAACACATGATTACTTTGGCCAAAAAGGGTGATCTAGCTGCGCGCCGACAGGCACTGGCCTACGTATGGGACGAAGATGTGGTGACGAAGTTATTCACGGCTATTGGACCCCGCTACCAAGACCGTACGGGGGGTTATACCCGAATTATGAGAACAGGATTTCGCCGAGGGGATGCGGCCCCCATGGCGATATTGGAATTGGTCTGAGGCCGATGAATATCATATTCAACCACGTAGTGGTTCAGTATGATACGGCATCCTCTCCGGCACTCGGCCCCGTGAACATGGTCATTCACGGGGGCGAGTGTGTTTTGATCTCGGGGCCCAACGGTGGCGGAAAGACGACCTTGGCGCGCGTGTTGGCCGGGGTTCTTTTACCCGTAGCGGGTGACGTGTGCTTGAGCGACGGTCGGACTCGCCGCGAGTGGCCTGCAAACATGGTGGGATGGCTCCAACAGGAACCCGAACATCAAATTGTCGGGGCTAATGTTGCGGAGGATGTTATGCTCAGTTCGTTGTGGCACGCGGAATCTCACCGGGAGGCCCTGCGGCGCACCAAGGCAGCCCTTGTGAGGACACAATTGGTACGGATGGGAAGACGATCGTGGGAAAGCCTCTCAGGTGGAGAAATCCATGCCGCCGCAGTGGCGGCCATCATAGCACAACATGCTCAAATTCTCATGGTGGACGAGCCGGAAACGATGTTAGATGCATCATCAGGGCGACGTATTGCGGACATATTGGAACAAAGCAAACGGGACGGGACTACCCTCATAATCATTAGCCACAATTCCCGCTGGGTTGAGCTTGCCGATCGCTATTTTTGGATTGCGGAAGGATTGATCCGTGAACTGGCGCAGGCTGAAATGCAAGAATTGCTAACTGATGATTGGCAGCGTTTTTGCCAGGGGTTAACACAACTGACGGACGCGATGGAACCGATGACGAGAGAGAATGATTTGTGTGATCCCCGCAGACTCGGACAGTACTTATGGCCATCGTAATTGAAAATGTTGTATTGCCGTACTCCGGTCTGCGGATTCCTTCGTGGCGTGCGCCGGACCGAGGGCTGTACGGAGTGGTGGGGCCCAACGGCTCAGGAAAGAGTCAGTTTTTTTCTTTGTTGTATGGGGGGCTAAAGGTTCCCACGGGTACGGTGTCCGTTACTGCGCGTGTTGGTTGTGTTATGCAGCATCCTGAACATCAATTAACCGAATCCTCTGTGGCAGAGGAGCTTCTCTGGGCTTTTGGAGGAACAAAACACACTGATCCCCGTTGGCGTCGACGAGTGGACCAGACTGTGGCACGGTGGCAGTTGGAACCTATTTGGAACCAGTCACCATGGACTCTGAGTACCGGTCAAAAACGGCGGGTAGTCCTTGCTGTTTATGACCTCCTCGATCCCGAGGTTTTGCTAATGGATGAACCGACGGAGGGGCTTGACCGGTTTTGGCGTACCAATCTCAAGAACTGGTTGATTTCAGAAAAGTCGGCTCGTCTGATCTTGATAATCAGCCACGATTGGACGTGGTTGCTGTCCTTCATTGAAACCGGATTTTGGTGTGAGAGGGTATTGGATTCGACCGCTGCCGATTTGGGACGGTTGTGGTATTGCCACAACCAGCCTGCAAGCAGTCCTCTAGAAGAACTTTGGCGTGAACTTCTCAGCCGCAATGCTCCTGTGTCATTTCGCGGATGGATTGATTCTGAGCGCGCCTTGCAACAGGTGGTGAAACTGTGGAATCAAGTGCAGCACCGGCAAATCCCTTAGTCATGCTCCAGGTGCTTTTTTTGGGACTGATTATTATCTTTATCACCAACAGGGTCTGGCTGTTCGGTGCGGAAGCTGCCGCTCTCACCGCAGTTCAATGGCGTTACCACATTCGGATGACCCGAACGGAAGCTCTTGGTCTCATAATAGGTCCGGGACTTTGGGCTCTATTGGCGTACGTCAACCATCGCTCTGGCGACGTATCCGGTGCTTTGTGGGACGGCTTCCGATTTGGCGGAGCCCTGTGGCTCAGTATCATCATAGTGCATCTCTCGGCTCCCGCCGACATGATCCAGCAACTGGAACGAACCTTGAAAAAATGGTTGGGACCACGAACCATTATTGGTCAAATGTCATTGATAGCACTGTTGGTGATGCGCTATATTCCCGCATTGCGGGTTACGGCAAAACGCGTCAACACGGATGTACGAATGAGACGTCATTTGGCCGGACATGAAGGAACTTGGAAAGACACACTGCGTTTCTTGACGCCGTTGGTTATGATCAGTATATTGCGGAGCGAGCGCATTGCGGAATCGATCTGGGCACGGGGGTGGCGTCCCAATATTATTCCAGTTACGGCCGGTTGGAGTAAGCGGGACAGCGTGATCACAGCCGGAGTGTGGATAGTGTTTCTACTAACTTGGAAAGTGTTGATCTAAGATGTACTTGCGCCTTTTGGTTTCGTATGACGGAACAGATTTCGCGGGATTTCAAAAGCAGGCGCGTCAGCGCACAGTCCAGGGCGAATTAGAACGTCACTTACAGCACTTGCTGGGTCCCGGGAAAGTTCTCGGGGCTAGCCGGACAGATGCTGGAGTCCATGCTCTGGGCCAGATCGTGGTGTGGACTGGACTCGTACCTGTACCCCAAGACAAGGTGGCTAAGGTACTCAATCGGCGTCTCCCGCCCGATATCGCGGTGCGTGAGGTGGGGTGGGTGCCTGAAACATTCCGGCCCATTCAAGATGCTCAAGCAAAATACTATAGTTACCGTCTGTGGAGAGGCAAATCGGTACCGTGGCCAGGGACTGCACGGTACGTGACGGTTACTGAGTCGTCGTTGTCGTGGGCGATATTAACACAGGCAGCTCGTGCCATACGAGGACGCCACGATTTTGTGGCTTTCCGATCGGAAGGTTCCTCGGCAAAAACGACGACCCGTCACGTATTTGTGAGTCGCTGGGTTATGGAGGACGAGGGCCGTATCTGGCGCTATGATATTGCTGCCGACGGCTTTTTGTACCATATGGTGCGAAGATTGGTGGGCACCATGATATTTTGTGCTCAAATGCGTGATTTGTCCTTATTGCACGAAGGGCTTCAAAATCCGCAGGGTGTCAAAATGGGATTTGTTGCTCCGGCTAAAGGGTTGCTTCTGGAACGGATTGATTATGGCGATGCATGGCACGAGTGAGGAGGAGACTGGTGTTTAGGCAGCTTATTTTAGGCGTCGGAAACAATTGGTTGGTGGCACACACCATGCAGCAATATGGAATGCAGCTTGGAGCTAGGCGATTTGTCGCAGGCGCGAACTTGGATGATGCAATTGGGGTCGTCCGAGACCTTAACGAAAAAGGCATAGACGCAACCCTCGACCACCTGGGAGAATCCGTCACACAGTTACGCCAAGCGGAGGTAGCGCGTGACAGTTACCTAAATATGCTAGATGTCATTCATGCGCAGGGCGTGCGATCTCATGTGTCTTTAAAATTGACCATGATGGGCCTGGCGATTAATTTAGATGCGGCCCGTGACAATCTAAGACAGATTGTGGAGAGAGCATCTGACTACAACAACTTTGTCCGGATTGACATGGAGGATTCGCGTTTTGTATCCGATACGCTGGCCTTGTTTCAAGAAACGTGGGAGCGGTATCCTGACAGCGTCGGGGCCGTTTTACAGGCATATCTCTATCGGACTATGGACGATTTGACGAGGTTGTCCGAGACAAGGAAGAATCTTCGCATCGTCAAGGGGGCATACATGGAACCGGCGACCGTCGCATTTCCGTCTAAGCCCGATGTCGATGACAACTACGTTCGTCTAGTTAAATATAGTTTGTCAAAAGGAAATTTCACGGCGGTTGCAACCCATGATGAAACGATCATCGGTCAGGTCCTGCGATACGTGAAAGAACACCAGATTCCCCGAGACGCTTTTGAATTTCAAATGCTTTATGGGGTAAAACAGTCGGTGTTGGAAGAACTGGCGCTAGATGGGTACCGGACCCGCGTTTACGTGCCTTGGGGTCACGATTGGTACGCTTATTATTTACGGCGTATTGCCGAACGTCCGGCGAACCTTCTTTTCTTTGCTCGCAATCTAATGAAACGCTAGAACAGGGCAAGAACACCACAGCACAGAGACATCGCACATTTGACTTTTTAATTTGTTAGTACTAAGATTATTTAATGTTTATAGTCAACAACATGAATTATCAAGAGGGTGAATTAGTTGGGTGATCGGGAACGGTATATCGAAAAACTGGACCAGATATTTTCTCGGGTCGGCCGCAGAATGCGTCAGCGAATGTCGCAGGAAACTCTTACCCTGGGTCAATATTCCTTGCTTAAACTGCTTAGTGATTGGGGATCAATGACGGTGGGAGAAGTGGCGGAGCAGCTCGATTTATCCCTGGCCAGTGCCAGTGCCATGATTGACCGATTAGTAAATCAGAGCTTGATCGATCGGTTTCGGTCGGAATCGGATCGCCGTGTTGTCTCTGTCCAATTGTCGTCTTTGGGGCGTATGCAGATTGCAGAACTGCAGAAACAGAGACGAGAATTTCTCGATCACCTCTTTTCGCGAATGACGGAGGTCGATTTGAAAACATTGTTAGAGCTCATTGAGCGCGTGGAAGAATCCAGCGAACGGGACGAGTGACGTTCTGAAAGGTGAACCGAAGCAATTTCGGTTGTCTAGACTGCCTTGATGGATCCGCGCAGGATGTCATAGTCAAAGGTTGGATTCGATCTCATCTTTGCCGTCAGCAGGGTGAGGGCCCTGGTCGCATGAAGCGGGGCTACAACGCAAAGGGAGACGATTTTTAATGGCACTATTGATTGCAGGTATCATTGAAGCTTTGGTTGGCGTGGCCTTAGGACTATATCTGCTGATTGGTCAGCCATCAATCAATGGCATTTGGGGTTGGGGGCTTATTGGTATCGGCATGCTTACGGGAATACTATCCATGTTGTTGGGGAGACAGAGCCGGTCGTCACCTGGAGAAGACCATTTGGAACCGAGTTTGGATTCATCGCGAGGAGAGCCCCAGGCGCCAGCGTACTCACTGCCGGAGCACCAGTTTGATTTGGGGGGAGTGAATGCCGTGAGCACACAACTACCGGACCGCATCGGGTATCTTCAAACACAAATCTCACGGACTCGGTGGCGTTATAAGGCAAAAGATATTCATACACGGGCCGTGGAGGTGGCAGAGATCGTGATGAAAAATCATGCTGACGGTGAGCCCCGTTCCTATGATGAAAGGCCGCGTCAATTCCGGAGGTTACTGGAACTGTTCATTCTGTCGCAAGGTTATGAGGCATGGGCCAACGGAGTTGAACCGTCGTTCCAAGTGGAACGGTATCGCAGAATGCTAAGCAAACAGGACATTGCCGAACGCATGGTGGATCTCACCACGGAGGCGGACTTGCTATGGCAGGAGATTAACAGAGGCGGCATAATGGCCGATCTTCCGGATGATGACGCACACAGACAGGCGATAGATGTGCGGATTCGGCTCGAACACATGACCTCGGCACAGGATCGTCTCGAGGAGATTGAAATTCTGCAGCGAGGATATGCCAGTTTGTTCGAACAATGGGAGCACGACAACCGGGATTCGGAAACAGAAGGAAGGTGAGTCAATGCCCCGGTGGATTTTTGGTTTGGTGGCAATACTGGGTGTGTTGACATTGGGCAGTATTGCCGGATTTTACGCGTTTAACCAGGCTCGTTACGTAGAATCGCCTTATGCGTTTGTTACGGCTCCCTATGCGTGGGTTTCCGCTTCCAGCCCAGGGATTGTGAAGCAAGTATTGGTGCAGAACGGACAACATGTAAAAGCGAAAGAGGAAGTAGCGCGTATCACGACTTATGCGGGAAAAACCCTTTCCGTTTTGGCGCCCCGGACTGGGACGGTCGGTTCCATGGACGTGGCACCTGGGGCCAGTGTCGGCGCCGGGCAAGATTTGATGGCCGTTGTTCAACTGGCACACAGTCAAATTATGGCTGAAATTCCCGAGTCGCGTGCTCGCAAAGTGGCTCTAGGGCAGGTAGTAAACGTGACATTAAGTGCATTGCCTGGCACAACACTGACGGGGCGTGTTACGCATGTTGGCTCATCCACCTTAAGTACTTTGTCTCCGCTGCTCCAAGTCGGCAGCTTTGCGAAAGAACGAGAATGGATACCGGTCACGATTTCAGTGAATCCGGCAGGGAACCAATTAATTGCTGGAGAAAACGCGTCGGTTCGTATTCACATTTAAACGCGTTCCCCACATTCTAGGAGGAAGGTATTCTGTAATGGCTCAACAAGATTCATCAACCATCACAAACAACTGGGGAGTCGCACTCGCTGTTCTCATTACCGGTGGGTTTATGGCGATTCTAGACACCTCAATCGTAAATATTGCCATTCCTAAGCTGGAAAGCGTATTTTCGGTCAATACGGCCCAAGTGCAATGGGTTGTGACCATCTATATGCTAACTTTGGGTGTCGTTGTGCCATTGGCGGGATATCTAGGAGAGCGGTTCGGATACCGTCGCATTTACGTGGTGTCGTTAGCTATCTTTACCGTGGGTTCGGCACTGTCCGGGCTGTCATGGAGTCTTTCTATTCTCACCATGTTTCGGGTCCTGCAAGCCTTGGGCGGAGGACTCATCATGCCCATTACGATGGCCATGGTTTATCGCATGGTTCCCAGACAGCGCATTGGAACAGCCATGGGTTTCTGGGGGCTGGGTATTATTGTGGCTCCGGCTATTGGTCCAGCCTTGGGAGGATGGTTGGTACAATACGTGGATTGGCGTCTGATTTTCTATATCAATGTGCCGATAGGAATCGTGGGTGCGTTGTTGGCATTGGCCTATGTACCCAAATTTCCAAGGGGAGTGACCGGCCCGTTTGATTTTATGGGATTTATGTTGTCAGCCCTTGGCCTCTTCGGGTTGCTTCTCGCGTTATCGGAAGGGCAAACCTGGGGATGGGGATCAGAGGCCATTGTCCTTCTTCTCACCTCTTCTATTCTTCTTCTCATCTTATTTACTTTATGGGAACTTACGGTGAAGCATCCCTTGCTTAACCTGCGGGTGTTTGCCCATGGTTCTTTTGCAATGGCCAATATTTTGGTCATCGTGATTACGGTGTCGATGTATTCGGGAGTTTTCTATGTGCCGCTATTTTTGCAAACGGTGGCTGGTTATGGTGCTTTGAAAACCGGATTGATGATGATGCCGGCGGCATTAGCCTCAGCCGTTATGATGCCATTATCCGGGCGATTGTACGACCGAATCGGGGCAAGGCCAGTCGTCTTGGTCGGGCTGGTGATCTTGGCGTATACGACATTTTTGCTGCATGGACTATCGACCACCACCCCAGTTTCGGACGTGGTGCTGTGGCTGACCTTTAGGGGTTTGGGGATGGGCATGGCTATGATGCCAGCCACTACGGCTGGCATGTCTGCGGTGCCAACTGCGCTGGTGGGCAGCGGATCCGCGATTAACAATATTATGCAGCGTGTTGCCGGATCTTTTGGTCTTGCTTTCATGACGGCAGTTTTGCAATCACAGGCTACGCTCCATGCGACCACTTTGGCGGCGTCCTATACCCCGGCATCCCAACCTGCAATGCAGTTCATGCATCAGTTATCTGGTTACTTGCATCAGCACGGTATTCTAATTAGCCAAACAGTTTCGATGACTACCAGCGAACTGTATCACTTGATTCAGGAGCAGGCATTTGTGATGGGGATTGACGATATTTTCGTCCTGGGGGCAGCCATCACCTTGCTGGGAGCCCTGTTGTCCTTATTTCTCAGGACATACCGTCATCAGCGAGCTCAAGGATAACCGAAGACGGATGACATTCGTTAAATTCTCATCGTGCATTTCCATCGTGCATTTCAAACCCGTTTGGGTGACTAAAAGGAGCGAACACTTGTGAAACAGAGCCGATTAATTCTTATCAACATTCTCATTATCGTAGCGCTGATTTTGGTCGGAGGAATCATTGCCTATTACTGGACACAAAGTTATGATTACGTGTCCACGCAAGATGCGTCAATTTCCGCGTCGAGCATTCCTGTGGCGGCGACTCAGACGGGGACTGTGGAAGCGTTGGGGCTTCACATCGGGCAGAAGGTTACGAAGGGCCAGGTGGTTGGAAAGGAGCTGGTATTGACGTCTTCCTCGTCCGCTTCCGCCAACGGAAAAGCAAAATCCACCACCAGCACTGCGGCTCCATCGGCTACCGTCAATATCGAAGCCCCCGCCAATGGTGTCGTGGCCAATGTTTCGGTGAATAACGGGCAAATGGTCTCGGCGGGGACACCGGTGTTCACACTGGTTCAGCTATCGCGCGTCAACGTGATCGCCAATATTCCCGAAAGTAAAATTCGCAATGTATCCGTGGGCCAAAGTGCGACTATTTATGTGGATGCCCACCCTGGTGTAGCTTTTTCCGGTACCGTCAAGGCGATTCAACCTACGACACAATCCTTCTTTTCGCTCATTCCCACGGCTGCCACTTCTGGGACCTACACCAAAGTGACTCAGCGGGTTCCGGTGACTTTGTCCATAGATGCAGCCGGATATACCTTACTGCCGGGGGAAAACGCGGAAGTGAGGATCACGGTACACTAAACTCGGTCCGTGTATAATAAGGGAAAAAGGAGGCGCCAGGATGCGAGTACTGCTGACGGGTGGAACCGGCTATGTGGGGCAAGCGGTTCAAAGGGCCTTGATTCACCATGGCCATGATGTCACGGTCTTGGCCCGTCATTCGCACGGGTTGCTTCCCGGAGTTCAGTTTGAGAAGGGAGATATCCGACACGTAGACTTAGGTGCTTTGTTGGCAGACATAAACGTTGTGGTTCATCTCGTGGGGATCATCGAAGAGCACCCGGCAACGGGTGTCACCTTCGACGTTATGCACTATCAGGTGACGAAGCGGCTGGTAGACGCCATGACTCAGCATGGTTTAGGACGGTTGATTCACATGTCAGCCCTAGGAACACGGGCGAGTGCACGAAGTCACTATCACCAGAGTAAGTGGAAAGCTGAAGAGTTTGTTCGGCATAGTAACATCGAGTCGGTTATTTTGCGTCCCTCTTTGTTGTTTGGGGGAGGGGCGCCCTTTTTTATGATGGTTAGGAATCAATGCCGTTTGCCCGTCGTTCCCGTTCCAGCAGACGGGGAAACATTGCTTCAGCCTGTTGCCCGCGCCGATGTTGCGGAGCTTATAGCGCGTCTAGTTACAACCGAGCAGTATTGGGGCCAAACATGGGAAGTTGGCGGAACGAAACGGTTCACCATGAACGAATTGTACCGGCACGTTGCCGCAACCCAGGGACGCCGTCATGTTCCCCTGTTGCATGTTCCTTTAGGGATTTTGTTTCCTATGGCCCGGCTAGGTGAAAATCTGCCTGGCTTTCCCATAACTGTCGATCAATTGATGATGTTGAACGAGCCTAACATTACTGACGACACCCGGTGGCATCAAGTGGTGGAAGAAGTGACACCCTTAGACCGTGATTTTTAATCGGGCCGATGGCCCACGACACGGAAACCGGAAATGCTTTGTAATATCCATTCGCCTTGGGTAGCCTGCAAATCCTCGAGAGCTGTTTGCCACTGGAATTCCGTCAGCAGATTGTGAGAGAATAGCTCGGGCAAAACTTGCTCAATTCTTTCACGTTCAAACTGATGGCTTATATCATTGGGATCCTGGACAGAAAATTGGACGACAGGATGAATTTGCACCGAATCTACGATTAGTCCGGCCTGATGCACAAATGACGAGATTTTTCTGCCGATGAACCGATCCCCTCCTCGTAAGGACTGTAGAGTTTGGAAAGCCTTAATGACGAGTTGCCAGGAATCTGGCAGAGTGGGAAATTCGACGGTAAAACCGTCATCGACATCTTCGATGAAAACCGCAGCCCCCGGTTTCAAGACACGGTGAATTTCGCGAGATAGAAGAAGTGGCTTGTCGAGGTGCTGAAATAAAAAGCGGGCAGTTACCCCATCCAGCGATTGATCCGAAAAGGGGAGGCGATAGGCGTCGGCTGCCATGAACGTCACGGGATCTTCGTGTCCATAAACTGACCGAACCAGTGCCCGTGCATGTGTTATGACATGGTTGTCGATGTCAACGCCGACCACGTGTACTCCAAGAGCTTGAGCCATCTCGAGGGCCATGACTCCATAACCTGTGCCGAGATCGGCAATGGTTTGCCCTCGTTCAAAAGGTAACGCAGCAATCGCTTGCCGGCGGACAGGCGCCGTGTAGAGCGTTTGCCGCAAGAGCCATTGTTCCGACGGCGAAAGGCGGTTCAGCAGATCCCAACACAGAGCATCCAATTGCTCTACAAAGGAGAAAGTCACGTATCCACACCTCAGATCGATTCCGATCATTGTCGCAAGGCTCCGGATCCCCATCATCCTTCTTTTCCCATAAACGAAGATCCTAGCCGCCACAAGTCCTGTACCTAAGCATATCGTCTCGGATGATGTTTCACAAAAATTAAGCGTTAAATAGCCTTACGCCTTTGGTGTTCCAGGAGATGATCCAGTTGGTAATGTCCATAATAATCGAGCCACGAGTGGAACCGTTGGCCGCAATAGGGACAAGTACGAAACGCCCGGCTGGGAAACAACTGCTTTGCCCGCTCTTCATCACTCGGGGCAACCAAAGCACCATTGACGGCAATGGCCAACAGCGCCAGACCTTGTTGGTAAAGCAGATCCGTATAACCGTGGGCATCAATCACACTCAGTTCCCAGTACACTTCTCGAGAGTCGAAGATGCGATATTGCGACAATCTGCGCCCCCGTATCCATTCCACTTGCAGATGGTGATGCACCATTTCCGCTAAACTGGGACTGGTTAACGACGCGTCGACGAGCGTATTGATTAATTTCCGAAGATAATAGGTTTGCAGTGGCTTGCGCATGTCTTTGACTCCTTTCACACAATTCTTTGGGGAACGACTTAGGGGGATGCATAACCTCCCCTGTCTATGCAAATTCGGCATGTCGCTGATCTGCAAAACATGCTTCTCATTCGATTAAGAAGAATTTTAGATTGGTTGCCATAATACGTGGTCATTACGCATGCTCCAGGTTCCGAGTTACGCCGGGAAATCTCGGATCGGTTGCGCAAATGCCACATGATTCACCTATTGGCAGGTGTTTAAAGGCTTTACAACGGAAGATGTCTTAATTCGTTCACCGATTTTCATCATGTGTTCGTATAACGCTGACAGCCTTAGTTGATATTGTTGTTGACTGGGTATTCATATTATATCGCAATCGATACTTTGCTTGCACGAAATTTAACCGATAAGATGGCTATGGGATGAAAAGGCCTCTTATGTGAATGACGAAGAACGCGGTCGTACTGATGTGAGACCAGAAAACGGGAGAGGGCGTTAAATCTTCTTGACATGATGAGCCACGACCCGTAGAATATTACTGTTCGGTTGCCGGCAGCGTTGTCGGCACACAAGGCAGGAGGGAATCTGATGTCCACTTATATGGCCCGGTCCCAAGATGTGAAGCGCACATGGTATGTGATCGATGCCGCCGGATTGCCGTTAGGGCGTGTGGCAACGGCCGTGGCAACAATACTGCGCGGTAAGCATAAGCCTACCTATACGCCTCACGTAGATACGGGAGATTATGTAATTGTTATTAACGCTGCCCATGTGGTACTGACCGGCCGGAAACTTGACCAAAAAATTTACTTTCATCATTCGGGTTATTTTGGCGGATTAAAGCGAACGGTCTACCGCCAACTTATGAAGAAAAAACCGGCTTTTGCAATGGAAAAGGCCATTCGCGGCATGTTGCCTCATAATCCTTTAGGGCGTGCGATGTTCAGGAAACTGAAGGTGTATGCTAATGCCGATCATCCGCACAGCGCTCAACAACCGCAAGTATGGGAGGTTAAAGTCTGATGGCAGTCGCGCAGTTTTGGGGAACAGGCCGTCGCAAGAACGCTGTAGCACGGGTAAGGTTGGTTCCGGGAACAGGCCGCATTTTAATCAATGGACGGGCTTTTGAGGAGTATTTCCCGATGCAGACCTTGCAAACACTCATCATGGCTCCTTTGAACTCTGTTGATTTGGAAGGCCGTTTCGATGTCCTTGTCCGGGTTGCCGGAGGAGGCGTATCGGGCCAAGCTGGTGCGGTAAGGCATGGTATTGCGCGAGCTCTCTTGAATGTTGACCATAATTTTCGCACTCCGCTCAAACAGCGGGGATTTTTGAAGCGTGACTCCCGAATGAAGGAACGACGAAAGTATGGATTGAAGAAGGCCCGGAAGGCACCGCAATTTTCAAAACGATAAAGAGCCTGCAGAGGCTTTTTATTTTTGAGCTCAATATATAAAGAAAGATCAAAGGAAGCAGCTCCAATGGGGGTGCTTCTTATTCATTGCGCGTCAGCCATGGGGGGTCTCTACGGTGAAAGTCCGCGACGGCGAGGCGGGATTTGGAGAAATCGCAGACCATGAATCGCGTACGCGGCCTGCTGCGGGACGAGTTGCGGCACAGAACAAAGTCATACGTCCCAAAAGAACAGGGGGAAATGCATCGGGTGCATGAGAGGAAGGAGACCGCTCTTATCCGGGGTGATTTGCTCGAGATGACGGCAGGGCCGGGCAACCGTCGCCGGTGGGTGCCAGTGAACGTGCACGAATCAGCCGACGCCGTAATAGGCAGGAGCGGCTCGCCTATTGAAGGACCAAATGGGAAGAAAGGATGAATGGAGCGCGTAGGCATGACACGAATTCGTGCAGAAACTGACCGCTGAGGGCTGAGTGCGCTGTCGGCACCGCCTCAGACTTTATCCTGGGAAGACGACCTCATGAATCGGTATTTGATCAAGAGCCGCATAAAATTCCCCACGGGGGAGGAATTTTTCGTTATAAAAAGTCTTCCAACAGAACTGTTAGGGGAGTAAGTGGTGTGCATCGGCTTCAAACAAAATCGACCGCTAAGATGGCCGATCATCGTCCCGGCGATCATTGGTAAATATGGTGCCTCCCTTCGGAAATTCCCAATTGTTCGTCAGGATGAGGCTTTGTGCTTAATAGCTATTGGCGACTGCTAGAAATAACAACGCCGCCCCGCGCGGTCAAAAGCCAAATATTTTCATTCTTGGAGGATAATTAAATCTACCCGCTGCAATTCTACGTCCGCTCTAGCATCCTCGTTGGTAACGTTTCGGTTAGACGAATCATCAATCCCGTGAGCTGGAAACATCAAACCGTGTGACCCGGTTCACAGTCCGCCATGCCGAGAAGCCTGCCAACAGGGGTTTTATGCAGTCCCACCCTTTCATAAACCACGAGATGTAGTGTTATGGCGAACTTGAGGGCAGAACCATGGGAAATGGCTAATGGCTCGATACCTCAATAACCCTCTCGACGTGGCATCGTTTGAACAGGACGTAGTCAAGAGCCTTGCGGGAAATGTCCTTATCGGTCAATCTTCAAGAACCACCATAGGCGGATCCGCTTGCACAATAGTGAGAGAGAGGAGGAGAGGGCGTCTCATCCTCTCCTCCTTCGCTTTCAGTGCATTCTATGACTTTGCGCAGACCATTTTGTTAGTTCATGGCTTCAACTACTTCCGGTGTCGATATCACCGGCAATTTCGGTGCAAACTTTCGCGGTTCGGATGACTCATAAACCGGATCCGTCAGATGTGTCCATAATTGTTGCAAAGCGGTAGTATCACCGAGGTGGCCCTGGACGATATAGTATTCGCATTCCAACTCGCGTTGTTTGTACACGGGAGTCATGGTCAGTGCCTGACTCAGGTATTCCCGTGCTGATTCGAACTCTCCTCGGGAAACAGCCCGGCGTGCTAATGCCCGTAAAGCCAGGATTTTTGTATCATGCCACGGCCAGCTGTCGGGAGTTCCCAAAATGCGATGGGCATACTGATCCAGCATTTTATCGGAAGCCGGGATACGCAATAAAGATTCCAAGATGACAGCCTGGCCTTCCTGAAAGTGGACCCGGTCAAAGACGGCAAGCGAAGATTGCAACAGTTCGCGGGCGTCGTCTACCCGTCCAATATCAATGAGTACTTGCGCCACATCGGCCTGTAAGGTTGCGCGTTCTTCCGCTCCCCGGATTTCATTGAGCAACATCATTGCTTCATCCACAGCTTTCGATGCCTCGACACTGTGTCCCAGACGCCACTCAGCCGCAGCAATCCGTGACAGCAGTTCTGCGCGACGGCACGCGCTGAGTTGTTTTTGGTCTAAAGCCATACGATATAGTTCTAAAGAGGAGACCCATTGTCTCTGGCTGTAACAAAAGTCTCCGTAGTGTTGAGCAGCTTCGGCACGTATATTGGGCCCTTCCCGCGTATCAAGACGTTCGGCATACTCCAAAGCCTGTTGAAAAGAATTCATGGCCTTATGAAAGGATCCGTGACGCGCTGCAGCCATTCCGAGAGTATTGGCAATTTCTATGGCCTGTACGGGATGATCATCCGGATGGATGAGGCTCAGACTCTCTTCCAAATGAGCTAAAGCAGCGTCCAAATTGCCTTGGGACATTTCTAATTTACCCATGGTGGCTTTAATGCGAGCTAAAATATCTTCCCGCCCGGTTCGTTCCGCAAGGGTCAAGGCCTCTTGGAGTCCCAACATACCGTCCTCAAGCCGTCCGCTGTTCCACAGCGCTTGCGCCGCTTTTAGTAAAACCTCAATGGTTCGCATATCGTCGCCATTCTCAAGAAAATACCCCAATGGTTTGCCGAGTCGGCTGGCGATAATTTCTAGCGCTTTGTGGGATGGATGAATACGGCCCAATTCAACCTGACTCACATAACTTTTAGTCAGTTCATCACCGGCTAGCTGCTCTTGGGTTAACCCTAATTTTTTTCTCAGGTCACGAATTTTGGTCCCAACCATCATACATCCCTCCTATAAATTAATGTACCATAAGTTAACCAAATGTACATCGCTAGTCGTGTAAAAAATTTAATAATCGGCTTTTAGGTCAAATAACCAAATTATCTATATCTGATTTTATAGCGAACCCACTAAACCAATGACGCAATTACCTGCCGCAATTATTATAGCCTCATGGTACTACTTGATGGATACACGAGTAGCGGCATCGTATATACCGAGATTGGCGGCACATACTCTTGCGGGAATTTATCCACACTATGAAATCAAAATATTCACCGATTACGACATTTTTTTGGGTCTGAAAGGGGGGGAAGCGTGTGAGTCACGGATTCCCGGGCCGCTTAAGAAAATGGGGATGGCGGGCAACCGTCATTGCCGTGGCGGAGCTGACGATGGCAGTGAGTGCGCCAAAAACAATCGGGCCTATCGATCCCGGACTATCCGGGGCGTTGTTGCGCGGGCGTAGGGTGGTGATCGATCCGGGCCATGGAGGAAAGGATTCTGGCGCCAGAGGACTCATAGCCCACGAAGATCAGATTAATCTGGCCATTGCCCTCGATTTAAGACAATGGCTTAATGATGCGGGAGCCGATGTCAAGATGACGTGGGATAAACCGGGACAAATTCTTCCATCCCAGAAGTACCGCGTGCAGCATCGCGTGAACTGGATTAACCGGACCGGAGGACAGGCCCTGATTGATATTCATTGCAACTCCGCCGAAAAGCGCTGGCGGGGCCCCCAGACCTTTTATTGGGCAGGGAAAGGCTCCTACTATCTGGCTTACGATGTTCAGGGGGAATTACAATATTTTACGCATACCAGGCGCCCAGTGACACGTATTGATCAGTATGTTCTGCGTTATGCCCGCATGCCTGCGATTAACGTGGAAGTGGGGTTCATTTCGAATCCCCGGGAAGAAAAATTGCTGATGAATCCGCAATATCAAAGACTATTGTCATGGTACATTTTTTTAGGAATCGACCAGTGGTTTCTCAAGGGCCGGTGGCCGGAACATCTGTTACACAGTCCGCCGCCTGCACATTTTCTAGTTCGGGATTAGCTCTCCTTCGGTATAATAGAGGATAGCGAAAGGAGACATTATGAAACTCAAAACAATCCGCATTATCGGTGTGCCGCTTGACTATGGGGCCGATCGTCGTGGTGTTGACATGGGGCCCAGTGCTATCCGCTATGCGGGACTCCATGAGAAAATTCGGCAGGTCGGCCATCAAGTCATCGACATCGGGAATTTGCCGGTACCCGTTCCTGAAACCCGTGCCCAAACCCATCAAGGTCTTAAATATGCCGATGAGATTGTCAGAGTGAGCCGGGTGCTGGCCCGTGCCGTGGAGAAAACCCTGGATGACGGGCAGTATCCATTGGTTCTGGGGGGTGATCACAGTATTGCGATCGGCACGATTAGCGGGCTGTTGCGCAAATTCGCGCGAGTCGGTTTATTGTGGTTTGACGCTCACGGGGATTACAACACGGATCAGACGTCGCCGTCCGGAAATGTTCACGGCATGCCTGTTGCCACGGTGGTCGGACTCGGGCATCCGGTGTTGAAAATTCCTTTGCAGGACCGCTTTGTTGATCCACACAAAATTGTCTATGTGGGGGTGCGGACCCTTGATGCCGAGGAAGCGCACCGGCTGCGCGAATCGGGAGCAACTGTCTTTTCCATGCACGAAATTGACCGCTACGGAATGCACGATGTGATGGCCAAGGCGATGGATATCGTAACAGACCAAACTGATGCGGTTCACTTAAGTTTTGACATTGATGCGGTGGATCCCTTATATGCTCCCGGCTCCGGCACCCCTTACAGTGGGGGCTTAACCGAACGGGAAGCGCATCTGGCACTGGAACTGCTGGCGGAAAGTGATATTGTCTCGTCGATGGAAATGGTCGAAGTGAATCCTATTTTGGATGAACGTAACCGGACCGGGAAATTGGCCGCGAATTTGATTGCCTCGGCCCTGGGCCACCGCATTATCTGATTGTTCTCGGATTTTCGTATCACAGCGGCATTTTCTAAAGGACATGAAGTCGCACGCCAAATCAACCGACCTGTGGGAGGAAAACTAACATGGCTAATTGGAATGAGAGTGTAGTGACATATCGCCGGGAACTCCATCAGATTCCGGAGCTTGGATTTCAGGAAAAGCAGACCAGTCAATTCCTCATTGATACTTTGCATCATTTGGGATTGGATCCGGTGCGCATTGCGGATACCGGGGTCATGGTTGATGTGGTGGGAAACCGTCCGGGCCCCTGTGTCGCTGTTCGTGCTGACATGGACGGCTTGCCACTTGAAGAGGATACCGGGCTGCCGTTTTGCTCCCGGCATCCTGGGGTGATGCACGCTTGTGGGCATGACGGCCACATGGCTATTGCCCTCGCCCTGGCCTCTAGACTTCAGGACCAGCGGGACTTTCCCGGTAAGGTACGGGTTTTCTTTCAGCCAGCCGAAGAAAAACCACCCGGGGGAGCACCTAAAATGATTGCTGGAGGTTGTCTTGAGGGCGTGGATGAAGTTTTGGGCCTCCATTTGTGGGCAGGTGATCCCGTTGGCACAGTGGGAATTCGCTCGGGCCCTCTCATGGCTAATGCGGACCAATTTACTATTCGTATTCAAGGGAAAGGCGGGCATGGATCCGAACCGGCGGATACGAAAGATGCGATTCTCATTGCCTCTATGATTGTCATGAATCTTCAGACCATTGTTTCGCGTCGTTTGAATGCGTTTGATACCGCCGTTGTGAGTTGTGGAACTATCCGGGGAGGGGCCACCTTTAACATCATTGCGGAAACTGCCGAAATTACGGGGACGGTCCGTACGCTGTCAAAGACGATTCAGGATCGCATCATCCATGAAATCCAGCACATAGCGCATGCCACCGCGCAATTATACGATGCCGAAGCCACAGTAACTTATCAGTATGGCTATCCCGCCGTCGTAAACCACGAAGCCAGTGTGAATCGCATAGAGGAGGCTATCCGCTCGGTCGTCGATGTATTCCATCCCGATCCGGCTATGGGTGGAGAAGACTTTGCCTACTATTTACAGGAAAAATCTGGGGCCTTTTTCTTTTTGGGATGTCGTCCCGAGGGTGAAAGCTTTCCGCATCACTCTCCGCATTTTCAAATCAATGAAAACGCATTACCTCTCGGAGTTGACGTGCTGTTTCGTTGCGCCATGAATTTTCTTGAGGGTCGCTGAAGGTTAAGGGGATTCGAAATCTCCCACTCCATGTTTATGAAGTGGATGGTAAAACATCCAAGACCGGCGAAAAAGACCTTTATAGAATACAAGCTGCCTTATCGCATAAAGCCGCAGCGATTTTACTGGTGCATATTCATGGATAGTTATTGCATAATTATCCTAAACAATGTATTATTGTTCATCAGGAGGCGGTAGTTGTGGTAGAGCGGTTGTTGGCGAATGAGGTCCGATTACAAGGTCGATCGGTTGTGTCGCTAAAGGATTGGAGTCCCACGGAAATCAAGCAGGTGTTAATGACAGCTAAATGGATGAAAGCGAATCCTAAAGTCGCGGAAATCCAATATGCCCTAAAGGGAAAATCCGTGGCAATGATTTTTGAACTCCCGTCCACCCGTACGCGAGTATCTTTTCAAGTCGCCATTCAGAGCTTAGGAGCGGCTCCTGTGATTCTGGATTGGCAAGACAGTCAATTGGGTCGGGGAGAGCCCATTGAGGATACGGCCCGTGTTCTTTCTCGTTACGTTGAGGCGCTAGTTGTCCGGGCGCGAAACCACCAAATGGTTCAGACCTTGCAAAAATGGGCCACGATTCCGGTTTTTAATGCGCTGACCGATGCGGCCCATCCGTTTCAGGTATTAGCAGATGCCTTAACGATTTGGGAGCACGTTGGATATCTGTCAGGAGCCAAACTGGCTTATGTTGGCGACGGTAACAACATGGCTAACTCTTACATGATTATCGGAGCCAAATTAGGTATGCATGTCCGCGTTGCATGCCCCGTGGAATGGAGCCCGGCTGCGGACGTGGTTGCTTATGCCCAGCAAGAGGCCGAAATGACCGGCGGTTCGATTCAAGTGATGACCGATCCAGAACAAGCTGTGTTTGGGGCGGAAGCGGTGGCCACGGATGTCTTTGTGTCGATGGGTAATGAGGATAGCGATGCGAAACGGAGTCAATTGGCACCTTATCAAGTGAATGCCCAGTTGATGGCAAAAGCTAAACCCACGGCTATATTTCTTCATTGTTTGCCAGCTCATCGGGGTGAGGAAGTGACTGAAGAAGTGTTGGAAGGCCGTCAGTCCGTCGTGTTTGACGAAGCTGAAAACCGCCTGCACGTTCAAAAGAGCGTGCTGTACCATACCTTGTCCGAATTTTGAATGCCATGTCGCCCATGGTCGACAAAGAACAGCCCGAAAATCCACAACAGGCGTTGATGCTCATCTCAAACAACGAGACAAAACCGGTCCGTCGGCGGACTGGTTTTTGTATTTTATTGGGTTTCACGGGGCCCATGCTTTTGTTGGTCATGTCGCGATCCCTTGGGACAGCTTGAATCAGGGCTTTTCAGCGCGGTACTGTGGGAATGTTCGGGGAAGTGGTAGACTGTTCTCATAGGTATGAGAATGAGGTGATGCATATGGTCCACCTGTCTTCCATCTACCGCAAACTGGAGGAAGGCGCCAAACGGCTGACTCCCCAGCGAGAATTGGTGATCCGGATCTTTGCCGAACACCCCGGAGAGCATTTGTCGGCCGAAGAGGTGCATCAACTCGTGAAAAGTCATTTTCAGGATATTGGACTGGCGACAGTATATCGGTCGTTGGAATTGTTGACGGATCTGGAAATTTTAACCCGCATCAGCTTTGACGATGGCCGGGCACGCTACGAATTCAATCAGGAGGAAACCCATCGTCATCATCATCTGGTTTGTGTTCACTGCGGCCATGTTGATGAATACGCTGAGGATTTGTTGGATCCGCTGGAAGATCGGATTCTGTACGAACGAGGATTTCAAGTTTTGGATCATGAGTTGAAGTTTTATGGATTGTGCCGAAATTGTGCCGGCAAACTGGGGAAAACTGGGGGGCCAGTGAGAGAAACGAGAGGAGATTAGAATCATTGACAACGGTTCTGTACTGCTATAAGCGGTGAACGACCTGTGCCAAAGCGCGAGCGTGGCTCCGCACCCAGGGGATAGACTTTCGTGAACATGATTTGATAACCGAACCCTTGTCGGTATCCCAGATAGAGGCATTGGCAGAAAAAGTCGGAGGAACTACAAAATTATTGTCCCGGACCAGCCCTTCTTACCGAGAATTGCGGAGCGCCGTGCATTCCGAGGCCGAATGGCTCGATCATATGGCAGCGGAACCCCGTTTGATTAAACGGCCGATATGGGTCATCGGTCATGATGTTGTTGTAGGCTTCTCGGAAGGACATTGGCAAGAACTTTGGGAGCAAAAGAGTCGTTAACCTGTTAGACCATCAGTGCCGGCTCGATCTTGTTGACGACTCGGCAGGGAAGATGGCTGGGCTGGACAATGGGAACATAGAGGGGGAAACAGGGTATTGGATGTGGTAATTTTAGGAGCTGGCAGTCTTGGGCAGACGTTTGCCGTGCTACTGGCACGACACCAAGCTTCCGTTATCCTGGTGGGGACCCCGGAAAGCGTGAACCGTCTGGTTCAGAAGGGCATTGTTTTGGACGGCAAAGACCAGGCCCAAGTTCCGGTCTATGACATGCCCGCCTCCATAAAGGACGTGAAGCCGGGTCAGATTGTTGCCAGCACAGAACTGGCTGAGGATATTTCCATCGGTGGGGTGATCGCCTGCACTAAAGCGCATCAGTTGCGTGATGCCTTGGACCGGATATCCTCATTGCGTCCGCAGTTGGTCATTGGGTTTCAAAATGGGCTCACCAAGGACGCAGTCTTGTCAGAACGTTTTGGTCAAGATGTCGTGGCAGGTGCGGTAACCATTATCGGTGCTGATCGCCAGGAAGATGGCACTATTTATATCTCGGGGCGAGGTGCGACTTTTATCGGACCTTTGAGCACTGTGTCCTCTCGGCATCTCGAGGAATCGGCCCAGTTCATTATCACTGCTCTTAACGAGGCCAATTATCCTGCTGAATGGCGATCCGATATTGTGTCGGTGGAATGGTCCAAGGCCGTTATGGCGAGTGCGACTTTTGGTATTGCCGTATTGACGCAAAGTACGATGGGGAAGATCTTTTCCCGTGAGCCATGGACTCAAGGGTTTTTGGATCTTCTCGAGGATGCCGCATCAGTGGCTGATTCGCTACAAATCCCTTTGTGTGATTTACCGGGATTTCCCGTGCAATATTTCCGGACGGAATCTCGGGAGGTGATTACCCGCCGACTCCGTCAAGCGTCTGAATCGCTTGCAACGGTTCGGGTGTCCATGTTACAAGATGTGATGGCGGGCCGGAGCCTGGAAGTGGACGAGGTGGTAGGAAGTCTCATAGCCCATGCGGATTCTGTTCATTTGGCTGTACCCCGGTTACGTTTCACGTACCGGATTCTCCGTGGATTTTCTCCGCTTCCGGAATGACTTGCATCTGCGAATAGGCCTTGGGCGCATCAAAGGTCCAGGCCCATTCGCGGATTTTATATGGGCGTCTTAGGGTTGCGGCGCCGATTGAGTGAAATAATCAAAAATAATACGGCTCAATTCGGGCAGGATAACCAAAGCTTCGTTGTCGACGTGAAACCGCAAGTCTTTTGCCTTCTCACTGAGAATGGCGACGACATAGTCGCCCCACGGTGTGGTGACGATGCCGACGTCATTGCGAACGCCTTGCAGAGAACCGCTTTTGCTGCCAATGCGAACGGCAGGAGGGCTCTCACCCTCTTCGGTAATCCAGTCGTAAGGCAGATCTCGAGTCATGATGGTGTTGTACTGCTGTTGGGTCAGGATCTTCCACATGGCCTGTGATGCCTGGGCGCTCACGAGTGTTCGCTGGTAAAGACGGGTTAACAAGGTTGCCATATCTCGTGCGGTGCTTAAGCCTAACGGGCCAGGAATGCTAAAGTCGACACGCTTCATCAGCTTTGTCTCGGCGAGGCCGCCGTGTTGTGTAATAAAGTGGTTGACCGTGTCGAGTCCCACCAAGCGCAAGATCATGTTTGTCGCCGTATTGTCGCTCACAATGATCATGAGGGTTATCACATCCAAAATGGGCAAAGACAACCCCGGGGATAAGTGGCGGAGAATTCCGGAGCCCTCCACAATATCCTCGGGTTCTATGCGTAGAGGAGTTTCCCAAGACTCGTTGTGATCGACAAGGTATTGGAAGGCGGCGGCCATAATCGGTATTTTGATTACGGACGCCGTCTCCATGACGATCTGGGAGTCGTAAGACAGGCTATCGTGACTCATCATATGTTCAGCGTAGAAGCCGACATGACCCATAAAGCGCCCGATTACGCTTTGGATGCGCTGCCACGCCCAGGACTTATTCAAGTCTTCGCCTCCTTGTGTTCACATCTCCTCAACGGGACTGCTCATTTGGTTCCCAGTGTAAGCGTTCCGGGCCCAGTCCGGGAATGACAAGAGCATTCAGCATAGTGTATTCCGGAAGGCGGGGACTTCCTTGAGGAATGACGGCAAAGGCGTCGGCCTGCCTGTATGGGGTAATTATATCAGAGCCTTGAGGCAATCTCGCGTCAAGGAATGCTTCGCCATTTTCAACAACGATACGGGCCCTCAGGTAGCGGGTTTCCCGGGTAGGCTTCCCGAAAGGATGCCGTAATCGTCCCGAGAATTGGCGAACGGGGAGCCGGGCGCCAAACAATGAGGCAAGGTAAGGCAGGACGACGAGGAACCAGGAGGTCAGGGCTGCACCCGGATTTCCCGATAGGGCAAGAATGGGAACGTTATTCTTCGTAGCCGCCGCCATGGCTTTCCCGGGATGCATGTCAATGCGCCAGAAGAGTAAGCGGGTGTGTTCGCGCAGATACTGGATAACCTGATCTTTATCGCCAACCGATACGCCACCGGTGCTGATCACCAGATCGTATGGCGATAGCTCGGAAAACGCTTGCTCAATCGACTGGCGGGAATCCCGGGCCTCAGGCAACTGCACAACGTGTGCCCCGGCTTCGTTTAACAGGCCCGTGAACAAATAATGGTTGACGTTATAAATGTGTGCGGGCCTTAACTCCTCCCCCGGATTCTGCAGTTCGTCCCCGGTTGTAATGAGCAGTATCCTTGGCTTTCGATAGACATAGACAGTGTCATAACCCGATAAGGCCAGAATCCCGGTTTCCAATGCCCCCAGGTATTGCCCGGGGCTTAAGACCATGCTTCCTGATGTGATTTCCGATCCTCGTTGACTGATATTGCGACCGGAAGGCACGGCTTTGGCCATTTCAATCCGGCTGTCCTGCCGGATGACGGCTTCCTGTTCTATCACCGTATCGAGTTCAGGAGGAACCGGAGCCCCTGTCATGATTCGCACGGCGTGGCCCGGAGGGATGGGGCCCGTAAACACATCGCCCGCATTGATCTGTCCCGCCACGATTAGGGTTCCCGGAGTTTCTTGAGACCGCACGGCGTATCCGTCCATAGCCGCACGGTGAAATGGCGGGGCATCCATTCGGGCACGGATTTCCTGAGCCAGGGTTCTTCCCAAGCTTTGTGTGATGGGGACCTGTTCGTAATCGCGAATCGGTGTCCTCACGCTGTCCAAAAGCCTTAATGCTTCCATTACGCTAATATGACCCATATTCTCTGCCTTTCTCTTAGTTCGGTTGGGGTCGCGCGGCTTTCGTCAGGACGATTTTTGGAAAAAGTCGAGGGCCGACGGATCCTTCCAACAAAAACTGAGTAGCTGTTGATGGTTTAGAATGTACGCGGCAATGTCCTGACTGACGTCGATGCCGAGCGGAAGCTCCGCGCCGTAGTAGTCGAGCCCTGGCGTCTGCGTCCGGTTAGGGCCGATAACTAACCGGACGTTGGACACCTGGTCCAAAATTGCCTGCGAGTCCAAAACAATTTTGGGTGTGGGAAGATATTTCCCCCCCTCCCATATCATCCATCCATAATAATGCGCCATACGGGCCCAATCAATGGCTAAAGGAACCGATCCCCGCCAGGTCATTTGGTCCGGTTGAAGCAAGAGCGTGTCGGCTTGTCGGGCAGCAAAGCGGCTTGTGTCCGACCCAGGGCGATCGGAGCCAAGATGGTGGGAAAACTTTAGCACCATGACGCCGCCTGAAAGCCGGGCGCACAACGCTTCAATAAGCCGTGTCTTCCCGACATTGGAATAGCCTACGATATGAATAACGCGCATGTTCCCTCACAATCCTTTGTCCGGCCTGGATTCTTCGATCCACGAATGCCAGTCGTCGGGAGTATTGATGTTGGTGAGCCAGTCATTGGGTACATGAATCCATTTTACCCGGTGGGAGGCTAAAAACTGATCGACCTTGCGTCCCCCTTCTCGGCGGTAACGATGCAAATCCGGCAACAGTGCTAGGGCCCAAAATCCTGCCAAGGGCTGAGAATGTTCATTGCTCCGAGGCAGAAGGGCGTCAACCTGCGGCGGCAATTCGGACAGCAACCACGAATAAAAATCCAGAGGCAAAGAAGGGAGATCAACGGCCATAACAGCCAAATAATCCGCCTGGGACACCCTCATGGCCCGTTCGATACCCGATAACGGGCCTGAATAAGGTTCGTCATCACATAAGTCGTATGGCCCAGCGCTGTGGTAATCCCAGGACCGGGAGATCCATAGGGATCCGTTAACAACACGTTTGAGCACTTTTTCGGCCCGCTCGATGAGGGTTATGCCGTCTTGTAACACCATCCGGGATTTGTCCTTCCCCATGCGCGACGACCGCCCTCCGGCCAAGATGAGACCGTCAATCACGGATTGCATGCCAAAGCCTCCCTAACCGACAATTATAGTATATAGGACTTTAGGATTGGGATGCGAGGGCACCCGGGGAGGCTTCCCCGGCTGAGTACAGAGTTGCCGCAATGCCTGCGGTGATAAAGAAAAGGCTGATCCATACCGGCCATGCCGGAATCTGGTGAAGCACTATCCACGCTAATAGGGCCGACCCCGGAATTTCACCAATCATAGCCATTGACACCTGTCGAGCCGGCATGAAGCGAAGCAACCAGTTGAATGTGGTGTGCCCTCCCAGGGTTGGAATAACCGCCATAAGACAATAGAGGACTATGAGCCGGGGATTGAGGGGGCCTAGTGGCTCGGAGTGAGCGAAGTGGATGGCCAGAAGGATGAGACTGGACATAAAGTAGGTTCCAAAGGAATATTGGGTGGCAGAAAGAGATTGACGGTAATGCTGGTCCGAAAGCAGATAGAGTCCGGCAAACACCGAACCAAGCAGGGCTTCCAGCGTTCCAGCGGTTTGATGCAGGGACCACGCAGTATGGAGAGGCAAAATGCCGAGTCCGAGGGCGGTACAAACCAGTCCTCCCTTGATAGAGCGCGAAAAAGGCCGTTTTTGGAAGTAACGTCCATAAAATGCAAGAAGAATCGGGTGTGTTGAAACGAGCGCCGTGGATAAAGCCACGGGTAGAACCATGAGGGACTGTATCCAAAAAATAAAGTGCAATGCTAAAAACAATCCAGATAGCGTAAATCCTTTCAGGTGAGCCCATGACAGCCAGCGCTTGGGTTTCATCAGCACCACGGGTGCCAAAACCAATGTGCTCAGAACGAGGCGCCAGAAAGCAATCGCCACTGCCGGAGCGGCCGTCAGTCGAATGAGGATGGAAGCGCTGGAGATGGATAAGGCCCCAACTGCTACAGCCCCGTAACGTTGAAGAGCAGTTGGGGCGGAAGGTATCCGGGGTTCGTCAGACTTTAGCATAAGACTGTGTCAACATGTCCCGAAAACCGCTAAGCGAATCGGCTCGGTCTGGATCCTGGGTACTATAGATTTGAATGAGATTGGTCAACATGCGAACAAGCATGAAACGCGTGGGGGTCGGGCTTAAATAAGCCGGGTGGAAACCAAACCCGTTGGTCATCAGGAACTGGACACACTCTCCGCGGTTTAGCAGCTGGCCCTTTTCAAAGGCGTCGATAAAAAGGCTGTCGTTAAACTGCAGCAGAAAGTGTCCGGGCATGCTGATTCCCACGACGGGAATTCGTAAACGACGGGCAATCAGAAGGTAAATTAACGAAAGACTAATGGGAATACCTATCCGACGGTCCAACACCTGGTTGATATAGCTGTTGTCGGGATCATAATAGGCTTCTTTGTTTCCCGCAAACCCGAGTTCATCGAAGAAGTAGCGGTTCAGACTTTCGATGAGCTCTCGTCCCTTGAGATTTTGCTGATCCATCTGAGTTTTAAAGTCCTGGGACATAGAGTCAAGCATGTCTCGGTAATGTTGCCGATTTATTGTCGGATAACCGGATTCAGCTACGAGAAAGGCTCCTTCTTCCAGGTCAATCCAAGCGGACGGCATGGCCGCGAAACGTTGGAAGCGCTCTCCCAGTTCGTCGAGGCGGAGTCGTTCGAGAATGCTGTAGACCCGTGTTCGCACATGCGGATCCAACGACGTTCTGGCTTCTTCCAGATAGGGCTGAGCCTCCTGGCGAGATTCGATTAATCGCTGTCGCGCTATTTGCGCGGTTTTGATATCGTCATCCCCCAAGAGATGAATCAGTGCTTTAATTTGCCTCTCGGTCAATTTATTCATGGCCGCCGCTCCTTTCTCAATCGCTCAATTACGGCCGAGGTACATCACATACCTCCACTTTATGGGATGGCGGTCGATAAAGTTCCTTCCGCCACCAGCCGTTAACATACAATTCGCGGTCTCTGGTATTTCTCCTGCCTCTTTTTTTCGTCCCGCGTATCAAGAAATTACGGGGCTGTATTGTTATTATACAAGGCATGGCAAGTGGATAGCACCGCTGTTTGACTCATCCGCTCCATTTTTCTTAGAATTTTCTAACACCAGACCTTAGGTAATCGATCACAACCACGGAACCGAATTGGCTTAATAACAGCGGATAGGCGTTACGTAGAGCATGGAGCGACGTTCTTTCACCGTCTTTGTATTTTTGTGCTATGCTGAATGAGAAATGGGACACCGTGATTGTTTTAGGTTGTGCCAGAGGGGTAGGCTATATAAAGAATATACCACATCCTGTGCTTCTTATCCGCTTAGAGATCGAAAGGGGGGTGGAGTTCTTGGCCACGGACAATCAGAAAGCTCTGGTCTACATCGGACGAATTGCGCAGCAGAATCCTTCAATTCAAACCGTTGTGGGTTATCTTATGGCTGATCCAGGGAGAATGCGCCTCGTTTACCACTTGAAAGACGACTTTACCCTGGCGATGGGACTTTCAATACACCGTCGTATTGAGATTCCCCTGGCTCCGTGGCAAGGGTTTATCCGGGGAGTGCCGGTTCCCGATCCCTTGACATGGATTCAGGCTGCTCAGAGCTACCGGGGGCAGCCGGTTATGGTGCGCATTTCGACGGATGATCCCGTCCTTCTTCAGCTATTAAATGGTCTGCTCAAAGAAGAAAAAGAGGCAGAATACCGACAGCAGTTGCTGGCAAGAATGGATGGTGTCAGGCAGGAACTCGATCGCGCTCTGGATTTGTACAACGAGGTCCGGCACATTATGGAAGTCGATCGCGACCGCCAACCTGAATTGGTTAAATTTTTGACTATGGCTGAGAGTCAGATGCAAGGCATGGGAAAAGAACTTAAGGCCATGAAGGCTCATCTCGAAACCGGCGACCCTTCATTGCCGCCGACCGAGGAAGGTGATTAACCATCGATCGTACCGCTCTTGTGAAGCTGTTGAATGCTGATATTCGGGGGGAGCATGACGCTGTTGTCCATTATCTAACTCATGCCTGGACGGTGGCTGAAGTTTACGGGACGCAAATCGAAGCCATTGCTCGCGACGAAATGCGGCATCTTAAATGGCTTGCCCATACTGTGGTGTCTTTACGCGGGATTCCGGATCTTTCGCCCCGCGAAGTAATCCCCGCCTGCGATCTCGAAACTGCGGTGACTCAGGATATTGCAGCCGAAAATGAAGCGATTGCCCAATATGAGGATCACATCCGGCAAATTCTGGACACGAAAGTCAAGGACTTGTTGCGGCGAATTGTCTTGGATGAAAAGGATCACCGTCGACAGTTTGAAGACATGCTGGCGCGTATTGATGACAACGTGACGAACCCAAATGAGGGGGCGGCACCGGTTGCAGAGGTAGCTCAAAATTTGCAGCGCTTGCTGAGTTATGAATATCGGCAAGTCCTGGAATTTCTCTTTCGCTATTTCGTCGAGATCCATGGGCAGACTGCGGGTATGGGTGATGAGGACCGGGCTATCGAAGAAATGAAACATCTGGGATGGGTGGCGGAATCTTTGGCCGCTTTGGGATCTACGCCGTCGTGGCAATTGGCAGGAAATAACGGCACCGTTATCGGTGATCAGACGGATGAACTCAATGAGTACGAGCGGGTACTTCAATGGGCTCAACGTGAGAATCCGAAAATGGTTCCCATGCTACGCCGTATTATCGGGCATGAACAATACCAGAGCCTCACTTTGCACACACGGCTCTGGACCGTAGGATCGTTGAAACAGACTGTGTCACACGAAGGGAAGGATTGAGGATGGACTATCTCCTGCGTGAGGAGTCTCCACTGACAGAACGGGAATGGGCCGAAGTTGATGAAGTGGTAAGCCGGGTCATAGCGGCCCAGATTGTCGGCCGTCGTTTTCTTTCTCTCTTTGGGCCGATGGGTCCCGGTGTACAGGTTGTTCCCATTGACCGCTCACCCAATTTTGAAATCGGTGGAGTCGATATGATAGGTCAGAGTAATGATGCAGTGACACTCTCAAATCGCATTTATCAAAAAGTCCCCATGCTACACCGGGACTTTATCCTGGTTTGGCGAGACCTCGAGACCTCCCGCACCCAGGGGACGCCTTTGGACTGGTCTTTGGCGGAAGCGGCGGCGACGGATGTGGCGCTTGCCGAAGATCGCCTTATTTTCTTGGGGGATGGTCCGGATAGTCTCCCCGGTTTATTGAATATCGAGGGCCGTCAGGTCATCGGACACCGGGAATGGGTCGATGCAGGAAGTGGGTTTCAGACTATAGTCGAGGCTGTTGACACGCTGAGTGCATCCGGATTTTATCCTCCTTACAGTGTGATTGTCAGTCCCGCCACATTCGCTTTATGGCATCGGCTTTACGGGAACAGCGGGGTTTTGGAAGTGGATCAAATCCGTCAGTTGGTGCAAGGCGGCGTGTATATGAGTCTGTTTATACCCAAGAATGACGCGCTGGTTGTGGCCAACGCTCCCCAAAACCTGGATTTGGCTGTTGGACTCGATACCTCGGTTGCCTTTTTGGAATCCAGCGCCATGAACCACCGATTTAGAGTCCTGGAAACCCTGACTTTGCGGGTGAAGAGGCCGGGGGCCGTGTGTCATCTCATCCCCTTATCGACATCATCTTAAACTGGTACAATAGCACGGGTGACGAAAATGTCCGACACAAAACAGGATCAGCCAAACGACTTTGTGCAGTGGCGGCATGCCCCGGCCAGCCGGTGGATTTATTGCCCCTTGTGCCGTGAACCCCTGTCAAACCAGACATGGGACGGCCGAGAACGCCGCTATTGTGCGCATTGCGGGTTTGTTTATTGGGAACGTGCCTTGCCTGCGGTAGCCGTTCTGGTGTTTGAACCGGTGCGTCAAGAGATATTACTGGTGACCCGTCGCTACCCACCCTTTGTGGGAGGTTTGACTTTTCCCGGAGGGGGCATTGAACTGGGAGAAAGCGTTGTCGACGCGGCCGTGAGAGAGGTCCGGGAGGAGACAGGACTTCTGGTATCTTTGGACCGCCAGTTCGGGACGTGGGCGACGCCTCATAACGATACGATTATCACATTCTTTCGCGGGCATCCTATAGATGGTGAAATCGCGGCGGGCAGCGACGCTGAAGATGCCTGTTTCTATCCCTGGGACAAAGCGCCTTCACTCGCGTTTAGCCTCCACAATATGGTTTTGCACTTGTTTCGTACGGAAATGGGAATGACGATTCCGGCTTCGTAACAGTAGCGGGTTGGGGTCGGGGATTTGGACCACAAGGGCATCGAGCATGTCGTAGAGTAACGTCAGCGTACGATACAATTGTTCTGGGCAAGGTTTTTGATGATATTCATTGACCAATGAGCTCAGGGTTTGCTGCATCGTGGCAAAGAGGATGTCGATATGCCATGGGTCTGACGGGTTCGAGCGGCGAGTTCGCATGAGTTTTTCTCTCCTTCAAGTTTTTTGTTGGTTCACCGTATGTTGAAAATCCGACGGGGGTGAGCCTAACAAAAATTTTTGAGGAGCGATTCCACCAACAAGTTGTCTCTGTCGGAAGCTTGTGCATTTTCTCGATGGGTGCTGAAACCATGACTTAGCGCCTTCCTCAATGGGCAGGAAGGCGCCAGTTTTTTACGATGAAACACCCGAAGAGGGTGGGTGTTGTTTGGTTTTGCGTCTTCTTTTCCACAAGGAGTATCCCAGGACCAAGGCTGATATCCACCAAGGCCGGACTGTGGCCTTCTTCGGAGGAATTGAGGGTTTGACAGCCCTTTTCTTGCGGGATTCCAAGATTCCCGCCAAACCGGTCGCAGCCAGCCCCATTCGGTAAGCTGACTGTTTGAATTCTTTAAGGGTTTCGCCGAAGCGGGACGACGAATCACGCGCCGTCTGGATCAGATCTCCGAGTTGGCGGCGCAATGCGGCGATTTCATGGGTGATGGTCTTTTCCAATCGAATAACGCGTAATCCCACAACCAACAACACAATGCCCAACCCGACGACAAGTAAGGTTAAGACCGCAAAACAGATCGCAATGATCGTAAGAGCGGTGCTAATGGTCATGCACCTTGATCCTCGTTGGGGTTATCATTACCATCAAGCGGGATTTCCGTGACCGACTTTTTGAACAACGACTGACCTTTTTGTGTCAACGATTCTCGGATATCGTGGACATTTTTTTGGATCTGGTCCAGCGAATCCTGAGTTTTCTTTTTGATTGATCCGCGGGTTTCAGCTCCGGCATTGGGAGCCAGTAGGATTCCTGCAAGGACTCCTAGCGCAGCTCCTACGACCAAGCCGCTTAATCGATCCCATGTTCGATCGTTCATTGTCTCGCCTCCTCTATTTTTTTCTATTGTGACATAACTCGTCGAGATGGAAAAGTCCTGAGAGCCCGCTTTGTCTGAGCTGCCAGAAAGTCCAGTGGGATCCTTCAGCTGAGAGAGGAAGTAGGAAGAGGATTCGGGTCTGGTCCCGAGAATTTTCAGGTCGTCCCTAAAAGGACAGAACAGATGGGCTATGATATACTATGCTGGTTCATAGAAAAGTCGGCTGACATCTATAGATGGTGGGATTTAGTGTGCAAACAATGCACTTTTGGACGTTGAACATATGAGAATTGCGTTCGTGACGGAAACATGGCATCCTTCGACCGACGGCGTAGTGACGCGGGTGACCCAGACGGTTCGGGAACTCAAGCGCAGGGGACATGAGATATTAATTGTGGCACCGAGTGGTGGTGACCCGGTGTTCGAAGGTATGGCGGTAAAGTCGGTGCCAACGTTTTCCGTGTCCTTTGTTTACGGAGGAAAACCTTGGGGAATGCCGTTACCCAGAGTGCAAAAATTCTTAGACGAGTTTCATCCCGACGTTGTCCACGTTGTTAATCCTTTTGTTTTGGGCATTGCTGGGATATACGCGGCCAAACGCCGGCATTATCCCCTGGTAGCGTCCTACCACACCAATATTGCACAGTACGCCGAATTTTATCATTTGGGATTCACGAAACCTGCAATATGGGGCATTCTCCGTATGCTTCATAATCAAGCTGCATTTAATTTGGCGACGTCTGAGGCTATCATGCGGGACATTGCTCAGCACGGCATTAAGAATGCGCGTGTATGGCGCCGTGGAGTCGATTTGTCCGGATTCCATCCCCGCCATCGCAGCGAGGAGATGCGGGAAGCGTTGACGGAGGGACATGGGGACAGACTCATCGCGCTTTATGTGGGCCGTATTGCCAAAGAAAAGGGATTGGAGCGGCTCTTGTCTCTGTTTTTGGGCAATACGGGGCTGCACCTCGCGTTGGTAGGCGAGGGGCCGGCTATCGACTATTTTCGTGAGCGTTTCGAAAACACACCGACAACCTTTGTGGGGCGCTTACTGGGCGAAGAACTTGCCAGTGCCTACGCATCGGCGGACTTTTTTGTCTTTCCAAGCACCACGGAAACATTGGGCCTGGTTCTTTTGGAGGCAATGGCCTCGGGGTTGCCGATCATCGCAGCGGAATCTGCGCCGTCACACGAACTCATCGATTCCAGCGGCGCGGGCAAACTTTTTCCAAGTACCCAGCCTTACCAACTAGCCAACTTGGTCCGGGAATTGTTGCAAAACCCCGATGAACTGGCGGAATTGGGACGCAAGGCGCGCCTGGAAGCGGAGAAATGGGGATGGAAAGAACCGACCGATGAACTGGAGGCTTTGTACAAGCAAGCTATCGGCATGGTAAAGGTAGTACAATGAGGCGGCTGTGGCAATTTTCACAATTTGTTTCGGTAGGACTGGGTAATGCGTTTATCGACCTGCTGGTTTTTAACGGGTTATACTGGCTTTTTCCTACACGGGATGTGGACCAGCTGGTGGTCTATAATACCGTGGCAGTGATGGCGGCTATTTCCAACAGCTACATTTGGAATACCCGGTGGACCTTTCGCAAAAATGTGCACCAACACGGAAAGGAGGCCATACGCCAACGGACTTTATTTGTGATCCAGTCGCTAATTAACATTGTCGTTAATGATTTGATTTTGTGGCTGATTGCTCCGCTTGTGTTGCAGGTGCATATGATCCCCCACGTGATGGCGAACAACATTGCGAAACTCGCCGCAATGTTTTTGGCTTCACTGACGAGCTTTATCATGATGAAACTTGTCGTATTTACGTAATATTATGCATCCAATTTGTTACTTTTTTTTCCCAGCGCAAACCCAGCAAAGGTGAGTAAGGGGCATTTTTCTCCCGTTTTCGCGTGCTTGCATCATCCTTCCCGCGGAGTCCGTACTAAAAATTGGAATGGTATCGTAATCCTGAATAAATATTGGCATGGAAGGTCCATCAGGATGATGGATGAGTGACATGAATCGACACCTCGCAATATGCTCACTGACAGCCTGTCCAATCTCTCCTACACTGACCCCAGCCAAGTTGTCGACCTGTCGACAACCGGGGGACCCAATTCTGGGGTGAATCGGCAGTTTGTGCCGACGGGGACACTCTCCAAACCGAACCCGACAGCTAACTCCGGAGGCAAAATTATTCAAGGGGAGATTGATGAATGCATTATCGTTTTCTGACGGGAACTCTGATAACAGGAGCGACCACGGTGTTAAGCTTAGCGGTTTCGACTTCAGCTAATGCCGCTTCGATTCCACAGACCACACGGGTTTTAGCCAGCCAGTATCCCGTGATGAATCAAATTCTCCAACAAGGCAGTGAGGGCCATTGGGTGGCGACACTGCAAGCCGATTTATATCAATTGGGATATCACGGTGTGGGGAAGGATGACGGGATTTTTGGCCCCAAAACTCTGGCCGCTTTGAAGGCTTTTCAACAGCAAAACGGGTTTCAGCCTACTGGTGTAACCAGCGCTCCACTATGGCAGGATATTCTTGCTGGGTTTAATCTGACACCTCGCTACACAGGACCGATGACTCTTGCCGTGAACGTTCCTGCCGTGCCCGCCATGTCCCACCCGGCGTTGTTTCAACGCCTGCATCCAGGGTCTCGGGGGCACTGGGTCGCAACACTACAGGAAGACTTGCGTTTGCTGGGGTACTCACAAGGGAGCTCTGATAACGGGGTTTTTAACCAGGGGACTCTTGATGCCGTTGAGGAATTTCAAAAGGCCCACGGGCTTTCCGTATCCGCAGAGAGCACATATGCTACCTGGAAACTCATTCTCACCGATCTGGGGGTATTAGGACCCCACACGAAGTTGTCGGGAACTGGATCGATGACAACCGCAACCCAGGAGGCAAACGAGACGGATGCATCCAGCAATCCCTCTGCATCTCCATCGGGTTCTCTGGCACAGGCTTCCGTCACGCCCTCGGGGAATACTAAAACCATTGACGGTCGTCCGGTCATCGCGGTTTATCACATGCAGGCTACTGCCTACGGCCCCAGTTTGCAAGACAATTACCCCTATGGGCCAGTCGATGCTTTTGGCCAGCCGTTGAAACCCGGAATGGTCGCGGTTGATCCTTCGCTCATTCCCCTAAAGTCTTATGTTTACGTAAAGGGCTATACGGATACCCATTTGCCGTCCGGGGGGTTTCTGGGACGAGCCATGGATACGGGAGGAGCGATTAAGGGACACCGCGTCGACATCTTCATGAATGCCAATTCTCAAACGGTTTCAAATTTCGGTATCGAGCCCGTAACGGTTTATGTGTTGGGGAAATAAGCGTTCTAACCGATCAAACATGAGAGCAATGAGGACTGTGCTCTCATGTTTTGTATTGGTACGCCATTTCCCAGTCAAGCCATGATCATCCAGGAAGGATTTTCCGTAAATTTCTCGAAGTTATTATAATGAGGTGAAAAAACGATGAGAATACGTTCATTCGAGGACTTCTGGCCGTATTATCTTTCTCTGCACCGCAGGGCGCAAACCCGACTGCTGCATTTTGTCGGCAGCGGCATCGCCTTGATTGCAATATTGGTGGCCATTTTGACCCTGAATGCCTGGTATTTTGCAGTCGCTATAGTGTCTGGATATGGGTTGGCTTGGTACGGACATGCTTTTATCGAAAGGAATCGTCCGGCCACCTGGCGTTTTCCCGTGTATTCCTTGGCGGCCGACCTTCTGTTGTTCTGGGTTATGCTGACGCGCGGTTTTACGTTTGAGGACCCATCATTGCCCCGCAATCCCCTAAAGGGCAAATGAATTCACCAGGGTATGCTTGTCGTGAGTAACATAGTCCGACCCTCTCGCCGATATATATAGGGGAAGAGGAGGCGAGGACAATGTCATGGAAGCCACGCTTTGCGCAGGCTCTAGCCCTGATAATGATGCTGGCGGTAGGTTTAACGGGCTGCGGAACCCGAAACTCCATTGGAAATATGCCTCTGACTGTGCGCAAGGTCGTTAATTCTTCCACCTTGACCGGGCAAAATATCGGGACCAACATTTTGCAGGTGACAGGAAACGGCAGTTACATCGGAAGCGGCCAGATACCGGGCTACTATACCTATGGCCCGGCGTATTATAACGGATCCGACGCCTATTATGTCACGCTGGAAGTTCCTATCAATGTGGCGGGGGTCGAGAAAAGACTCCACTATATGCCCCATCTCATTGCATCGACAACGCTTCCCGGACAAGTTTATATTTACCTCCCCCCTTTGCCCAATGAGGCGTATGATCGTTTATATTTCAATCCTGGGACTAGACTCGCGTCCTTTAACTTTAAATTGTTGCCGACGGGACAGGTCCTGGATGTGTCGTGGGATGCGGTCATGGTAAACAGTTGAGTTTTTTCCCGCGCATTGCTTAAATATTTGATAGACAATCCTGAAGGGTATACGCTCAAGGGGTCAAGAGGAGAGGCGGTGAGCACGGCGCATCCATCAGACAATCATCCGGCGTGGGGGTTCAGCACCCAGGCCATACATCGGTCGAGATCGCCTTTAGACGGCTCGAGGGCGGCTACCATGCCGATTTATCAAACTAGTACATATACGCAACCTCTAGACGGCAGTGCTCAACAATATGAATATGCGCGGGGCGATTCTCCCAACAGAGAGGCATTGGAAGACACGCTGGCATCTTTGGAGAAGGGCCGTTTTGCGGTGGCCTTCGGGTCCGGAATGGCAGCGTGCGATGCCATTTTACGCACTCTCCATCCTGGAGATCATGTCCTCGCGGGACAGGATTTGTACGGAGGAGTCTACCGCTTATTCGAGAAGGTCTATCGCCCCCAGGGGTACGATATTGACTACTGTAATTTTGACGACGGAACATGGATACGGCAAATTCGTCCTCAAACCCGTCTTGTGTGGCTGGAAACGCCAACCAATCCACTGTTGATGGTCACTGATATTGAAGAGGTGGCTAAGCAAGCCCACTTACATCAACTTACGGTGGTTATCGACAATACGTTCGCATCCCCGTATCTTCAAAATCCTCTCGTCTGGGGTGCCGATTTGGTTGTTCATTCCATGACAAAATATATTGCCGGTCATTCCGACGTTATTGGGGGTGCCGTCATCGGCAACGATCAGAGCTGGCGCGATCAGTTAAAATTTCTCCGCAACGCGGCCGGACCTATTTTAAGCCCTTTTGACGCCTGGCTTATTCTTCGGGGTCTGAAGACTTTGGCCCTGCGTATGGAGCAGCATAGCCGCAATGCAGAACATCTTGTGGAGTTTCTCGGAAATCATGCACGGGTGGAGCAGATCTATTATCCGTGGACGCAGCCAATAAGCCACAAACAAATGGGTGCCGGGGGCGGAATGATATCATTTGTCCTAAAGGACGGGACTACCGACCGCGTCTATAATGTTTTGCGGAATTTGCGCTTGTTTCAGGTGGCTGAAAGCCTGGGGGGAGTGGAATCCCTGGTCAGTCATCCCGCGACCATGACCCATAGCGCTGTGCCCGAAGAGGAGCGGAATCAAAGAGGAATTGTGTCCGGGCTCGTCCGGCTGTCGGTTGGCATTGAGGAAGCTAAGGATCTGATTGCGGACTGGGAACAGGCCTTGTTATAGATCGCATAGCATAAATTCCGGTTCGGGAATGCGCGTATGAACGGTTTAATGATAGGCTGAGCTCTGAATAGCCGGGCGACAAGGCGATGTCAGGGAGCGAAGAGATCATGGAGGTGAAACGATATGGCGGAGGTATGGATTGACGGCAAGCGCGTGGAGACGGCGAGGGGCTACCCCGTTTACAACAAGTATCGTCAAACGGTAATCGGCGAGGCGGGGGAGGCGGATGCCAGCACGATCCGCTTAGCGGTAGATAGTGCGGAACGGGCAAAAATGGATCCTGTCAGTGTTCACGAACGCGCAAGGATATTGGAACGTACGGCAGATCTTCTGGAAGAAGAGCTGGACATGTTGGCGCATCTCATCTCCCAGGAAGCCGGAAAACCTCTTAAGGACGCCCGAACCGAAGTCAGCCGGGGTCAACAGACTTTGCGGTACGCTGCCATCGCGGCCAGGACCTTGCATGGCGAAGAAATCCCGGTTAGAGGAAACCCCGGGTCGGAAAACCGCTTGGCTTTAACTTTACGGAAACCTTACGGAACAATACTGGCTATTACTCCTTTTAATTTTCCTCTCAACTTGGTCTTGCACAAGGTTGCGCCCGCGATCGCAGGGGGCAACGCGGTCATTTTAAAGCCAGCCCCCCAGACCCCCTTGATCGCCATGAAATTGGCAGAAATTATGGCAGAAGCCGGTTTGCCGGCGGGGTGGCTCAGCGTCTTGACAGGTTCCGGTCCGGAACTGGGGCGACAATTGGTGTCCCATCCCCGCATTCAACTGATTAGCTTCACTGGCTCCCAAAAAGTTGGGCAAGACATTCGCGAGCACGCGGGCCTCAAACCGGTTTTGCTGGAACTGGGCAACAATTCCGCCAACATTGTGCATGGCGATGCGGATCTGGACTTGGCCGCAAAAATCCTGGCGGCACGGGCTTTTGGGTACGCGGGACAAGTCTGTATTGCGGTCCAGCGGATTTATGTTCAGCGTCAGGTGTTCGGCGCTTTTCAGGATCGGCTGGTTCAGGCCTCCCAGGACCTTGTAGTCGGGGATCCGGAGGATCCCCATACGGATGTCGGACCGATGATTTCGGCTGATGCAGCCACCAGGGCTTGGTCATGGTACACGGAGGCCTTGGATCAAGGAGCAAAAGCCGTCCTTCAGGCGGAAAAAAACGGAGCCTTGCTCACGCCCGGAGTTTTGGTAGACGTCGAACCTTCGATGCAAGTCATGGCTGAAGAAGTATTCGCTCCCTTAGCGGGACTGGTGCCATATGATGATATCGGCGAGGCTATTCAATGGGCTAATGACAGCCGTTACGGTCTGCAGGCTGGTGTTTTTACCACGTCTTTGTCGGTAGCTATGAACTGTGCACAGAGGCTGGAGGTGGGTGGTGTCATCATCAACGATTCCTCATCTTATCGTGCTGACAACATGCCCTACGGCGGGATTAAAGATTCAGGGCTGGGACGGGAAGGTCCGGAGCACGCGATTTTAGAGATGACGTAT
>PXYT01000090.1 GCA_003023725.1 Sulfobacillus benefaciens
CGTCGGGAGTGTCGGCGGAGCATCCTTAGAGACGGTAAAACGTTATGTCGAGGCTCAAGGGACAAAAGAAAAACCCCGGAAGGCGGCCAAGAGGCCGCCTTCCGCTTGACCCCCTCCCGGCTTCGCCTGGGAAGGGGAATGCGCGGGCATTATGTTCAATCCCAAATCTATGCTGGGGTTCACAAAATATCTTCTCAATCACGGATCCCACTCGTCAGAGATTGTGTCTCTCAAGCTGGGAGTTTGTTAGTGCGGCTTGTGCGTGCACTGCGCCCAGGCGAGCCTCAAAGATCAGATCACCGGGCGGATTGAAAATATCCGGTTGTCATACCGCTTTGATCTATGCCAAACTTAACTTGACAACGAGAGGCCGTTCCCCGCATAACAGGCACCACAAGTTAGCGCGTTAGGGGAGAAGTGTGGTCGGTGGACGTTCCGAGCCACAGCGGCGGTCATATCGTCATATTCCCGGGATTCCCTTGGGTCCATGCTTCCGGCAGACGTCTGTTCGCATGGCGTGTCTTGGCTTCCACATCGTCGATCACTTCGGAACCCGCAACATTTTTTGTAAATCTACTGTTATTGTGGGGACAGGGAGTCTTGTGCAGTCGAAATGGGGGGGTATGGTCCATTAAGAATCAAACTGTTTATTGCGAACATTGTGCTGATACCATAACCTCTGAGGGAGATCTCATCACCGTGCTGCAGTGGCCGCAATTGATTGGCGCCTATCACGTCCGGTGCTACGGTCTCAAAGCAAAAACAGGCAACAGTGTTAATGTCCCCTTGAATAGCGATGCCACACTATGGTTGATGGTTGTTTTTGCTATCTTGTGTCTCATCATCTTTTTTCTGGACTCACAGCAACCGATTTTTCTCCTTTTGGCTTGTGTTATCCCATCTTTGAGACTCCTATCCTGGGTGATGGTAGAACGGCACATCGGCAGCCCGCCACGATAACTTTTATGGGCATTGCGCTTTTGCAAGGCCATTCCCGCCCCCATGAGAGCTGCCCTCCAGCCGGCGGTCATCTGTGCAGTTACAAAAATGACTTCCCAGGAACCACCCTATCCCTGTCTTATGACAATGATGAGAATCTCTGTTCTGACGCCCGACACCGACAGAAACCATTTACAGGGATATGATACTTGAAGGTTCTTCGTGCGCAGCTTCTGAATTCTAACCAAGAAAGAGAAAAACTCCCAACCTGCCTGACAATTACTGGCCATTACGGCTCACCTGTAATCCCTTCCGCCCGGGAACTCCGTCTTTTGGGTATGCTATACTTGGTATTGGGAGGCGACAATGCGCCTAATTCTGGAGAGATCCCGCGGCTGAGAAAGTGCCGAATCCTCCCCTGAATCGGTGATGTGTCTTCTCATACTGGGGGTTTTTGATTTCGGGACGCCGCATACCTGGTCCGCAGCACACGTGGACCAAAAAGTCCTAGATGTAATAACCGATAAGCCAGACACCTGAGCCATTAACCTGGAATAGAGGGGTATTGAAGCACATTCATCATGGTCGTCATAGGGTTTTCCCATATTCGCTGGGCATAACCATTCTTGATTGATTTCATTGAATTCTGGGTGTATACGGATTTTTTAGCATTTCCTCTTCGCCTATTCCAGCAAATCTTTTTGTCACGACGAACAAACCAGTAAAGCGAGGTATGCCCATGTCCAAATCCCTATCCTCGTCAAGAAAATTGCAGTCACGAAAGTCACAGAAGTCGCGCAAAATATCTGTTCTGACCCGTCTCGTCCAGTTGGCGCAAAAAGTCACCGCCAACCCTCAAGTAGAGGGACTTTCTCCGATCGAACAAGAGTTGATCGATCTCGTCGAACGGCTAATTGTCCAAGGATCCGACCACACTCTTCGTCAGGCGATGGATCAATTACAGGCGCTGAATCACCCGGATGCAGCTCATCTGATCGAATTCTGGGCACATGATGCGGCCTCCTTCACCACACTTGGATGGAAAACATCTGAGACTTCTGGCCCGGTTCCAGGTACGGCATCGATTATGGTCATCCCCTTGATCGTGGAATCCTCTCAAACTCTGTCCATTCCTCTCTCTATTCCGAACCGAGAAACCATGTTCGAACTGGTGCGGTCATTCCGCCGTCATGGACTCATCGGTCCCGGACCCATGGCTGTGGTCTTTCCCGGTCTCTACCGGCTTGAAGACTTGCCGCGATCATGGAGCGCCCAACGGCATTGGCTCGATCAATGCCTGGCGGCAGTAACAAACCAGGGCGATGAGATCCCCCCTCCTACGCCAGAACCTGAGCCTTTGACCGTGTTTGCCACACAACACCGAGTGTTTTTGCGGTTTCTCGTCGGAATCGCTCTCTTTGCCGACGATGACAGGGAACGGGGACCCTTAGGCGACAATACCTTTTGGGACGACGACACCTCGGAGATATTCGCGAAACCGCTCGAGGCATGGCAGCAGGACGCCGCCGCCATCTTATCCGCGGTTATCCCGCAAGCGACCTTTAACATCACCCGTCCCTCATCGTGGGAAGATGGCTTGGATGCAGGAAGAGCCATGCAAAATACGCTGCGGCTCCAGCACTCACTGGTCAATTTCATCATCACTCAAGACGTGGATCCGGACGGAGTGATCGTGGCCTTAACCTGGGAAGCTGCCACGCGTTCCTGGATTATCACCATAGAAATGGTCAATACGGCGATAGAAGCGATCACCGTGGAATCAGAGCCAATCTCATGGGCCTGTAAACTGTCTCCCCATGAGGAAATAGCGCTGATTCTAGATACTTTGCAGACTTATGGCATCGTTCACACCATCATCGAGGAACGGGAATAGAACAAAACAGAGAGATCAACTTATGGCATTGTTTAGATTATGCACCAGACAGACAGTGACCCATTGACGAGCTCTTCAGGGTCTTTTAACCTGCCGTGCGTGCAAGATTGACAAAAAGCGTTGCATTGCACCCAGGATGCAGGACTTTTCCCCTGATGTGTAGGGGAACTTGCAATGCGGTAGATTAGCGCCTGGTGACTGACTCTCCGGGCTTATTCCTTCGTCCAATCAATTAGTTTACCTTACCCCCGCCACGGCAGGAGAGGATTGCGCCCATTCTCTGGCAAGTCGGGTTGGGCGTAGGAGGACTCATTTTGCGAAGCCGCTATAATGACTATCCCCTGTTCGCACCCCTGTGCTCCCTGTTTTCATGACATCTGCCTGGTCACAAATTCGTCCCGATTCTTTATCGCAGGCACCCGATTAGAATCTCCGTCCGTTCTGATGGACTTGTGTATTTCTGGTCATGGTGAACCAAATCGGTCGCCATCTTCCGGCTTTACCGCTCCACCGCATCTTGGGCTCATTGGGATCGCTCTCCCGAAAATCGCGTCCGGTATCTTGATGCGATCGATTATGGCCGAATCCGGGATCGTTCAATGGCTCAGTGCTCCCTCGTGAGTAAGATCCAAGATCTCTGCCGGCTCTCTTTGGGTTCTCACAGCACATGAGTTGACCCGGGTGCCCTTGGGTCTTCGTGGTGAGTGCTTGAATGACCGAAGGACCGTGCCCGTGAATTCTCTCCCGCGCCTTTCCCACTTTCCCCGCCCCCCTGTCGTCGTCTGGGTCATCAATCCCCCCAATCTTCGTCCAACTGAAGAGAGTCAACGACCCCGGCCGGTGCGCCGGGTCGCCGCGGCACCGTATTGCGAAGAAGTTTACGAGCCACAATGAAGAGAGCGTGTAATGAGCGAAACATTCCCCGACGGCGTGCATACGGTATCGGAGGGTTTTAGCCAAAGACGGCTGATGATATTCCCTCCCCCAAGACATTGAGCGACTAGCAAGACAATTGATCAGGTAGGAGGGCAAAACCGCACGGAAGTGAGCACCACCTCTGGTCTCGATCAAGTCCTCCTTCTGTAATGGCAACAAACAAATTAATTATTATAATTCCTATTGTATTTCTAGCCTATAAGACATAAGATGCTGGAGAGGGATACGTTAACATCTTGAGCCGAAGGAGAATGCCATTGCGATCCATCGAAATGATAAAGCAAGAAAGCCGGCACTTACGGGGACGACTGTATGACGACGTGTTCCTCAACCGAGATTCGGGCGTCTCCGAAGAGAGCCGGCAGTTGTTAAAGTTCTTTGGCATGTACCAACAGCAAGACCGGGATCTCAAGAAGAAATCGGGTGCTGGCACTCCGCACACCTTCATGATCAGAGTCGCCACAGCCGCCGGGGTATTGAGCAGCGAACAATATCTCGCACTCGACGGTCTGTGCCGAGATCTGGCGCAAGCTCAATTACGCCTGACATCACGGCAGGCTGTACAAATACATGGCGTGGTCAAAGGCCACCTGGCACCTCTCGTCACTCGGCTGATTGAAATGGATATGAGCAGTCTGGCGGGGTGCGGGGATGTGGTAAGAAATCTGGCGGCGTGCCCTTTGCCGGACCATGGAGGTGCCCGCGACACGGTGCGGGCCATGGCCCTCGAATTGTCCCAGCGACTGAAGCCTGCCACCCAGGCTTACTTGGAACTGTTTGTAGCCGGGGAAAAAGTGTTCGACATCGTCGAAGAGGAATCGCTTTACGGGGAACAATATCTGCCGCGCAAGTTCAAAATCGGAATGACTATTGCCGGCGATAATTGTGTGGACATCTACAGCCATGATGTAGGGCTGGTCTATCACCCGTCCACGGACAAGTGGACCATCTTGGTCGGAGGAGGTTTGGCGCAATCCCATGGGGTGGCTAAGACCCATGCCTTATTAGCGCAACCTTTGGGTCAAATTCCTATGCATATGCTCACCCAAACCGTGGAAACCATCGTCCGAATCCAGAGAGACTTTGGGAACCGGGATGACAGGCGCTTCGCCCGAATGAAATACTTGGTGGAAGCCTGGGGTCTTGAGCGCTTTCGCATGACTGTCGAGGAACGAATGGGAATGCTCCTGGATGACCCTGGAAAGCTACAGTGGAATCACACCACCGACCATTTGGTGAACGAAGACCCATCGGTACTGGGAGTCCGACTTCCTCATGGCCGCATACGCGACAGCCATGGAATGCTCTGGGCGTCGGCCCTTCGCGACGTGGTGGCATCCTGCCGCCCCACACTTCACATTACAGCCCAGCAAAATCTCTTGTTAACGGGCCTCAACCCGGAATCCAAGGCGGAGGCCATCAGGATATTGACAGCATACGGCGTGAAGTCTCCTACGGAATTGTCCCCTTTTCACCGCTACGCTTTGGCCTGCCCGGCTCTGCCCACCTGCACCCTCGCCTTGGCCGAATCCGAACGGGTGGTGGACCGTGTTGTGGATCAGATTGAAAGATGGTGGACGGAAGCCGGGCTCTCTCCTATGGATTTGCGTATTCGTATGACGGGCTGCCCAAACAACTGCGCCAGACCATTTCTGGCCGAAGTGGGATTGGTGGGGGCAGCTCCCGGACGGTATCACGTCTACGTAGGCGGGAGCCCTCAAGGAACCCGCCTGGCACGACTGGCCGCCGAACGGATTCCGATTGAAGATCTGGGAACGACATTACTGCCGCTCTTTCGTCAATACCGGGAGTCAAGGTTAAACAATGATGAGTTATTCGGAGACTGGTGCGCTCGTAATGGGATAGGGCAAGCCCCGCGGGCCAGTCAAAATCACGAAGGAGGTTAAGTCATGCTTGATGTCGAAACTTTAGCGAGAAAATGGGAAAAAGCTCATCCGCGCGTCATACTGCAGGAAGCCTCCGGATTGGGTCTCAAATGGACACTCGCGATGAGTTTCTCACGGGAAGACACGGTGATTTTGCACTGGTTGAGTCAAATCCGGCAGCCGGTTGACGCATTTTGGCTGGATACGAATCTTTTGTTTCCCGAAACTTATGAGTTTAAAGACGAGGTGGCCGCGCGCTACCCGGTGAATCTGCGTCACATTCAGCCCTCGTTGTCGCTTGCGGATCAGGCTGAACGTTATGGGGAAAGCTTATGGAAACAAGATCCCCATCAATGTTGCTACGTTCGCAAAGTCGAGCCATTATTTGCCGCTTTAGCCGGATACGACGGCTGGATTACGGGGATACGCCGGGAACAAAGCCCAACTCGGGCTCACGCTAAGGTCATTGAATGGGATGCACAGCATGAGTTGTATAAGCTTAATCCCTTGGCATTGTGGTCGACCGAGGACGTTCAAAGCTTTGCCGAAGCGAACGGCGTGCCCGTTAATCCTCTTCACGGCCAAGGGTACCCGAGCTTCGGCTGTTACCCGTGCACACGGCCGGTAAAACCGGGCGAATCTATTCGGGCTGGACGTTGGGAAGGGTGGGATAAATCCGAATGCGGCATTCATCAGTAAAGCGACATGAACTCCCGGTAATTTGGCTAGACGATATCCGAACATGGGACGCATCCTGTTTGGATCAAGGTGTCTACGCCCCTTTGACCCGGTTTATGGGCCAAGAGGATTATGAGGCGGTGTTGGAATCGATGCGCCTGACCTCGGGCGCCCTGTGGCCCCTCCCTATTGTGTTGCCTGTGGCGGGCGATGTTTACACCAAAATCGAGCCGGGGATGACAGTCCGGTTGCAAGGCATTGGCGGATTTTCCGCACACATGACAGTTGAAGACAAATTCCGCCGGAATCTTGCCCGCGAAGCGGAACAAGTCTACGGAACCCTGGATCGCTCCCATCCGGGGGTGGACCGGTTATTCAAGGAACCGGATGGAGTGCTTTCCGGAAGTCTCAAAGACGTTAGAGTGCCCGACACCGGATACCCTGAGCCTCATTGGCCCCACGAGGTCCGCCAAATCCTCAAAGAACGGGGTTTTCGCTCGGTCGCCTTTTTTCAGACTCGCAATCCCTTGCATAGGGCCCATGAAGCCTTGCAAAAGACCGCCTTGGAAATGGTTGACGCACTGGTCCTGCATCCTTTGGTCGGCCCGACCAAAGCCGATGATGTGCCGGCTCCCCTGCGCATGAAGACCTACCGTCAGGTCTTGGACACTTATTTTCCCCGAGACCGAGTTATATTGGCCGTGTTCCCTCCGGCCATGCGCTACGCCGGACCCAAAGAAGCGCTGTTTCATGCCATTACACGCAAAAACTACGGCGCCACCCACTTTGTGGTGGGTCGGGACGCTGCCGGCGTCGGCAATTTTTATCTTCCCGACCAGGCTCTTAACCTGGTCGAATCTCATGCACGGGAAATCGGCATTACCCCCTTGACATTTCACTCTTTTGGTTATTGTCCCGTCTGTGAATCGATAGCTTCAGCCCGGAGTTGTCCCCATCACGACCAGTGGTGGTCGTTGTCGGGCACCGAGCTGCGCCGGCGCTTACGCCTAGGAATTGAAGTTCCACCCCAAATTTTACGGCCCGGCGTTGCCCGGATTCTGCAAAGCGCGTACCGCGGCGAGGACGACGATTCTGAAGAAGAGGAGGCTTCATCATGAGTTTCGTGCCCGTGCTTGTGACTACGGCGGGCCGGCAGGTTATCGTGGCCGGAGGAGGATCGCAGGCGGAATGGAAGGTCCATCGCCTGACCCGGACCAATGTGGCGGTGACGGTCATCAGTGACGCCTTTCAGCCTTCGCTAGACATGTGGCGTAATCACCCGTTGGTCACAATAAGACATGGGACCATCGAAGCCTCTGATCTGGCGCCAAGCAGTCTGGTGTTTCTCGCGGACGAGGCCAGGGCACAGGCAGAAGCCATCAAAACGGCCTCGGAGCAAAAGGGTGCTTGGATTAATGTCGTCGACCAGCCTGCCTGGTGTGATTTCTATTCCATGGCCGAGCTTCGCCGCGGGGACTTGATAGTGGCGGTAGCCACCTCTGGCAAAGCACCCGGACTGGCTCGGGACGTGCGAGATCTCCTGGAACAGCTCTTGGGCGACCACTGGGCCCAAACAGTTGACACACGCGCCAAGCAAAGACTCATTTCTTCGTCCCGGACCTCTGAAATTCGGTAATCCCGAATCGGGAATGCCCTCCGGCCCCCATTCTTGTTAACGTAGTCTTGGATCCTTTGCCGAGGGAAAAATGCCCCGGCAAGGGCCCGCGCTGCAGGCGCGTGGAAAGACAACCTCATGCACAATGCCCATCTCACTCCTGCTCTGTCCACGGCCACTCAACACACGTCAAAACGGTTCCCCTTTGGTTTTTCAGACTTCATTCCCTGAAACTCTGGAAACCAAAGGGAGTGCCGTCTTAGCCTCACGTCTGCCGTCCTATGACAGGGCGAAACCGACTGGGATCTCGAGGCCACTCCCTTCTGAACTGATCTGCTTCGAAGTCGAAGTTGGACGGCGAGACGACGGACACAGGAGTCATCTCAGGGATTCGTAGAGACCGGCAGCCAACTGTCGGATGCCCTCTCGGTGTGCGTGTCATTCCTTGCTTCCGTAACCAGCGCATCCTTCACTTAGCTGAATCCAATTGCGGTATTGCGAACGGAAGTCCACCTTGCCTCTACCGGTTCCCAGAACCCGGACGGAAATATGCACGCCAAACTTCTCGGGAAGGCTCCGGCTTCGCCACTCGCCCCCAACCACCATCCCATTTCGTGCACAAGCTACGTCTCTTCCCTCAATTCGAGCTTCAGTGCTCGCTTTAAAATCTTGCCGGTGGGATTTTTCGGCAACCCCTGGCGAAAAACGATTTGTTTGGGAACTTTGAAATGTGCCAAGTGCTGACGGCAGTATGCCAAGAGCTCTTCGCTACCGACGGTCAAACCCGCTCGAGGAACAACGATAGCCGTCACCGCTTCTATCCAGTACGGATCCTCGACACCCACAACAGCGCACTCCTGCACGGCGGGATGTCCGTATAAGACATCTTCCACTTCCCGGCTCGCCACATTTTCTCCTCCGGTTTTAATCATGTCCTTCTTGCGATCCACCACTGTCAGATAGCCTTCTTCATCGATAAACCCGACGTCGCCGGTATGATACCAGCCGTATTGAAAAGCCTCACGGGTTTTGTCCGGTGCTTTGTAGTACCCGACCAGCGCGTGAGAAGTGCGAAAGGCGATCTCTCCCAATTCGTTAGGAACCGCTTCGGTGCCGTCATCCCGAAGTACAGCCATTTCCACGTTTATTCCCGGTTTACCGACTGAGCGCGGACGATTGAGCTGTTCACGCGGTTCCAGTGCCGTGGCAAAGGGCGCGACCTCGGTCATTCCGTACATGTTCCAAAACCGCACCCATGGCAATGTTCGGCTCAATTCGCCCAATATATCCACGGGCATTATGGCTGCCCCATATACGGCCTTGCTCAGCGATCGAAGCCGCTCGGGATTAAATGATGGTGAGCGCAGAATGCCAATCCACACCGTCGGCGGCGCGAAAAACTCTGTCACCTGGTGCTGCTCAATGAGATCGAGGATCCGCGACGGCTCGGGCCTTTGTGTAATCACATGCGTTGCCCCCAAGTGCAGAAAAGCCCCGAAGAATGCGTTGAGCTGCGCGCTGTGGTACAGCGGCAAAGCGTGAAGCACGACATCCTCCGGACGAAATTCTCCGGCCACAATAATGCTGGCAAACTGGTCAATCAAATTGCGGTGCGTCAACATCACACCCTTTGGCCGAGATTTTGTGCCGCTGGTGTAAAGAATTTGAGCCACATCGTTATCGTCAACGTCCGAAAACCATTCCGCACAATCAGGATCGAAGCACTGCACAAACGGAATCCACCCTGTCGCTTCTTTGTCCAGGACAATTTTGGGGCCTTTCATGGCTGGACCGTGACTCAATGCTTCATCATCGGATTTGGCACAGAAGACTCCGACCTCTTAGGCGGAGAGGAATGTACCTTTCCCTCCTTCTTTTTTAGCGATTCGGTCTATTAACAAGGCCGAGGCTCTCTCAACCAACATGAGTTTCTTGTAACTGACCCCGGCAGAAATTTTTGTGCCATCCAGCAACCGTAAATCAAAATATCCCCTGGAACGTCTCCCAAAAATGAAGCATTCTTGTCCTTGATACAGAACCTTGTCAAAGAGTTGATACCCAAAGAGATATCTTGGCACCTTATTGGCCTTGCGAAGAC
>PXYT01000091.1 GCA_003023725.1 Sulfobacillus benefaciens
ACAAAAGAAAAACCCCGGAAGGCGGCCAAGAGGCCGCCACCCGCTTGACCCCCTCCCGGCTTCGCCTGGGAAGGGGAATGCGCGGGCATTATGTTCAACGCCATGTGCCTATGCGCAAGGATTTGGCGTCAGTCTCTATATGTTGTCTTGAGACGCTCGCCGCAATCTTATCCAAACGCCGTGGTGTTCCCGGCGTGTGCGTTGTCACTTTTACTCTCTTCTCGCCAAACGCACTGGAACGAAACCTCACTTCATGGTCGAACTTTTTGAAAAATCGTGGCCACATTAAGGAATTTCAGACTACAATCATCTTGAGTCACTCTGGTGGAGGCTTCATTCTTCCTGAGACGCCGGGTGCACAGTCTTCCTGGGAATATCTTTTGCCCTTCCTATTCCTATTGAAGGTGTTGGTTACGTTCTGAAATCCGGCGAATGCCGGATATTGTTGTATTAGGGACTGGGAAATTGGGAACCCCCGAAAGAGACAAGGCGGTAAACGACGAGGGGGGATGCTCCCGACTCGGGTGTTTCACAATGAGCCGGGAATGGAACGTGGGCATCAGGATAACACGAAGAATCGTTATGTAGGGCGCCCGAAATGCCATCAAGCTCCGGCAAATTTTGGCTGGCGCGGCCGAAGAGTTCTGGCCCGAATTGCCGACGATAGCTCATCCCATTACCCGGACGGTCCATCACATGCGTCTCCCCGCTGCATGAACTATAATATCAATGATAATGGGCATGGGTGCCGGAAGACGGTCAAAGACCCGTGTTCGGGGGATCGGTGGCGCCGTGAACCGTACACGTCGATCACACCCGGATGCTTTCCTTGCCGTTCCAAAGCATTTGCAGCGAGTGGATCACAGACATCCTCTAGCCCACGGGCCATTAGTTTCTCAGCGGTCAAGCGGGTGCGGGTGCAGTCATCAGCATAAAAGACATCATATGTGGCTGTGGGACTTTGTCACATGTCGTCAGACATTGAAATGAATCGAGTGGAGGGGAACCGATTTGTCAGGTCCTTTAAAGGACAGTGCCCAACGCGTACAGAACAGGTTGAGCGAATTGGGTTACACCAATGAGGTCGTGGAATTGGCGCATTATGCACGCACTGCCCAGGAAGCGGCAGATGCTATCGGTTGCGACGTCGCGCAAATTGCCAAGTCCATAATTTTTCGTCTGGAAGACAAAAATCTTCCGTTGTTAGTTGTAGCTAGCGGGGCGAATCGTATCAATGAGACTAAACTGTCCCTTCATTTGCATGAGCGCATTGGGAAAGCCGATGCCGGTTTTGTTCTCGAACACACCGGATTTGCCATCGGCGGTATCCCGCCCTTAGGACACCGAAAATCCCTCACGACGATCGTGGATGAAGACCTTTTTCGGTTTCCAACCATCTGGGCCGCCGCCGGACATCCTCAAGCACTTTTTGCCCTAACGCCTCAGCAATTAGTGGAAATGACCCAAGGGCAGGTCATGACGGTTAAGTAGGGATTTGGTCATGAGCAAACCGCATAACAGCCGACTGTAGGCCGAGAACCTTCTCACCGTGGACCAATCCGTGGTTTCACCTTGGGCTACAGCTGGGTGCGTGAATTCGTCGCTCTCCCATGCCGTCATAGGTGGGCACTATACCTGAAGGCGATAAATGCGGGACAGATCTCCGAGAAGAGGCTCCTGGGCAAACCCGCGTTGCCGAAGCAGACAATCTACAAGGGGGTGAATCTGATGCAACGGGAATTCCCAATGGCGTCAGCCCTATGGGGAAAGGTCGGTGATACGATATCAGAAAAGTTGAAGTCCGTTCATACTGCTCTGAATGGACACAGATGTTCCGACATGAAGCAGACATACTGCGCAACATTTTTGGCCGGCAGTTGGAAGCTGTTTATCATATTGGCAGTACCGCCGTGCCCGGACTCAAAGCCAAGCCCATCATCGACATCATGCTGGTAGTCAAGGACATCGGTTTTATTGATCGGCTGAATCACTCTATGACAAAAATTGGATACCAGCCCAAGGGTGAGAACGGCATACCTGGACGGCGATATTTTGAGAAAGGGGGAGATGGCCGAACACATCATGTTCACGTGTTCCAGGGCGGAGATTTCCACGTAGAAAGGCACCTGGCGGTTCGGGATTACCTGCGAACCCACCCCGATGCCGCCCGGGAGTACGGCGAACTTAAAGAGAGACTGGCCCAACAGTTTCCTTGGGATATTGAACAGTATATTCTGGGCAAAGAACCTTTTGTGGAACAACTTGAGAAATGTGCTCTTTGGTGGTATCGACAAGGATATTAGATCTTCCTGATAGGCTGTCTTTTGTTAAGACTCGGTCCATGAATTCACAGGTCGAATTTTATCAATGAACAGCATAACATGTTAGGTTCCGGACTTGATCTTTAACCCCTCCTTTTTGTATTGGGCGCCTGCCCTGAGAGCGTGGTTGGGAGACATTTTGCTGCATGCGGGGATGCTCGTTGCCATGGAAGCCATGGCGGTTTTGTCGGGGATCTTTGCCTTATGGTGTTTTTGGATATCGCACAGGTTGTCCAAAGTTATCTGTTGCGCTCCTTGCCTGCAGGTCTGGGGGCTTTGTGGGGAGCGCATGTGACCAGGCATTAAGAGACTCCGCCGTGTCCTTGTGTCCGATCAAATGAGGGTTCGGGACGTGACTCCACGGCTGCCGCACACCGTGCCAATACCCCCGCTCCGTGTGCCTGACGCGCCCTTTTAGGGAAAATCCTGGCGGGGAGCGGGGAAGGGGCTGTCTACGGCATTATGCCAATCCCGGGCTAAGCGAAGTTGATGAGCCGTGCCGACGGATAAGGGGGTGCCCAGCAGTTTAGCAATGCGTTTGAGGCGGTTTCGCAAGGTATTGCGGTGAATGGACAGTTGCTCCAGGATTCGTGCGGTATTTCCGTCTTCATCAAGCCAGGCAGCAAGAGTTCGGCGCAGTAACGGATCAGGCACACGCCCCCACGTAGCTTTCCACAAACTTGCCATGGGGACCGGAGGAAGATCGCTCAAGACTCCGTAGTAAACGAGGGTGCTAGAGCGACTTAGAACACCCTCTGGGGCGTGAGGGAGGAGATATCTGAGCATCCGGTAGCTGGCGGGAATGTCCCGGACGTCTACGGGTTCGGAGAGAATGGCGCGAAGCGCCGGCAGTTTGCCAAGAATGCCTTCGACAGTGTGTTCGATGCGGCTTTCGGGGTTATTCAGAGCATCGAACACACCGAGCCATATGCTGTGGCCCGTTATTTCACTCACCAATCCGTGCAAATCCTCCAGGGCATTTCGGATCAGCGTGGCGGGGTCAAAAGTCTGGGATTTTTGCGGGCCTTCATCGGTGCGGGATATCATGACCAGATAATGGTTATGGCTCGCGTCAAAAGGCAATCCGAAGTCATCGGACCAGGCGGGCACAGGTGATGCAGGAGTATTTTCCAACAGACGAAAAATCAGGCGAGTCTGAGCGTGCTGTTGATGAATGCGCACGACTTGTTCTCGTAACAAATAAAGGCCGGTGACCGTCGCCATGTGCCGGCCCAGTTGATCCAGAAATGCGCCCGAATACCTTGGGCCTGAGACCAGACGGGGAAATGACAGCTTCAAATTTCTCAAATCTTCCTGAGGAATCACGAAGCTAGGACAATCGGTGAACGTGTCAATCGGGACTACGCGCACGGGGATGCGGACGATTCCCATAAATTTTTGCAAAAGCTCATCCAGGGATCGTGCGCTGAGGGCCGATTTGGTCATTTGTGTCTGCATGGTAGCCAGCTGTGCCAAGTCTTTCGTTTGTTGCTGAATAATATGGTGGTGTATTGCCGAGGTAATGCTGATGAAAGGGATGTCCCAGGGGACTTGAATCAAAGGAATTTGGTAACGATCGGCCTGCCTTCGCATGGAATCCGGGATATGGTTCAGATACCTCCCACAGGCAACAATGATGGCAGCGGCATGATGATGGTCCAGCTGTTGAAACCATCGCTGCTGGATCCGTTCCTCGCCCAGAGCATGACCAGTGGTGAGAATCACCAGACCGGGCCGAATCCATGATTCAATGTCGGGTTCCTCGACCACATGTGCAAATTGGACCGGGCGGTCCAATCCCCCGGACCCGGCGACTACCACAGCGTTCCTGAGTTCCGGAAATCCAAGACAACCATCGACGGTTAGCATCGAATACCCCCTGATTGTGCAAAGTGCACAACGAATTAGTTTCAAAATAGTCCAAAAGCTCTAGAAATCCAAGGTAATTATGCGGAATATTTGTGCTACCGAGAAAAATGTGGAGGAAGATTGGAGGAGTGACAATGATTTCCCGATGGGGACCATTTACCAATATGCGCAGTGTGATGTCTTCCGGGCAACTCGTGATTGATCGCGCCCAGGGCTCATATGTATGGGATGAGGATGGCAACAAATACCTGGATGCCCATGGTGGGCTCTGGCTGACTAATGTAGGATACGGACGGCAGGAAATTGTGGAGGCAATGCATAAGCAGTCGGAAAAGTTGAACTGGTTTTCCTCGTTTTCCGGTTTTGCCAACAGACCATCACTCGAACTGGCGGACCGTCTGGTTCAGTTGCTGGGCCCGGATAACATGGGAGCCGTGTTTTACAGCAACGACGGCTCCGAGGCCGTCGAGACCGCACTGAAATTGAGCCGAGAATATTGGAAACTTGTCGGCAAACCCACGAAAACCAAACTGATTGGACGGGAGCATGCCTATCACGGTGTTACTATGGGTGCCTTATCTGTCGCAGGCATTACCGCCAACCGCAAGGATTTTGAGCCGCTGTTGCCGGACGTGCGCCATGTTCCTGCCCCCTACTGTCAGCACTGCAGCTTTCATCCTGATGATGACAAGTGCACAATGGCTTGTGCCCGGGAACTGGAGCGGGTTATTCAGTTTGAGGATCCCGGCACCGTAGCGGCCTTCATTGCCGAGCCGGTTCAAGCTGCCGGCGGCGTCATTATTCCCCCGCCGGGATATTTGGAGGAAGTGAGGTCTATCTGTGAGCGCTATGACATCCTCTTCATTGCCGACGAAGTGGTAACAGGATTCGGACGGCTGGGCTCTTGGACCGGCAGCCGTCATTATCATATCCAGCCCGATTTGATGACCTTTGCCAAAGGAGTAACGTCGGGATATTTTCCCTTAGGTGTGAGTGCGGTATCGACCAAGATATTGGATGCCTTTATTCAGAACTCCCAGGGCAAGGCTCCTGAATTCCGCCATGGAAACACGTACAGCGGTCATCCCGTTGCCTGTGCGGCGGCTCTGGCGAATCTCGACATTCTGGAGCGGGAGAATCTTGTGGATGCGGCCAAGAGTCAGGGTCAATACCTGGCGGAGCAGTTGCAAAATCTTTCAGGCGAATTCCCCGCACGAGTCCACAACGTGGCCTGCGAAGGTCTCTTGGGGAGGCTGGAACTGAGAGTGCGATCGGGAGAAACTCCGGGTGCGGCAGGGGAAAAAGTGGGGACAGCGATGAGAGAACAAGGGGTCATTGTTCGTCCGGTCGGGGATGTGATCACCTTTTCTCCTCCTCTTATTATCACCCGTTCTGAAATCGACCAAATTATCACGGTTCTTCGGGAAGCGTTACGCAAATAGGGGAATGCGGCTACTCGGCGGGAAAGGGGGTGATGGCTTCAAGAGACACCTATTCAAAACCGGGAACCAGATCAGTCGGTATTTCTTGTCATCATGAAGGAGGTGAGCCTCGATGCTTAAAACTGAAATCAAGGAACCATCCGTGCCCCGGCTTGTCAAAAATTCTCTGGGCACTGCGGATATCCTGGGGGTGTCGTTGGCCAATACGGCACCTGCTATGAGCTTCTTCTTTTCCTTTGCCCTGATAGCGGGTGCAGCCGGGGTGGCCAGTCCTTTGGCCATTATTGTCGCGGCGGTGGCGATTTTGCTGAAAATTAACAGTTTGGTAGAATTTACCCGCGTGACACCCAGCACCGGCTCCTATATTTCTTATATCGGTAAAACCTTTGGCGCTATTCCGGGTGTGATTACGGCATGGGCCCTGGGTTTTGGCTATATTGTCGCCGTCGGTTATGTGATGGCCGTCATGGGTGGGTGGTCCTCGTTAATTCTTACTAAATTTCTTCATTTCACCATCCCCTGGCAGCCCATTACGGTGATCTTTGTGCTGTTTGTGACGTATTTAGTGTACCGCGGCGTGAAAGTGTCGACGCGCTGGGCTGTCGTAATGTTTGGATTCGAGTTGCTGCTGATTGTTGTCAGCATGATTGCAATGCTGGTGGCCAATCATGCTCATTTGAGCCTGAGCAGTTTTAATCCCCGCTATGTCAAAAATGGTCTTGCAGGCATTGGTCTGGCATTTCCTTTAGCGCTCTTTATGTTTATTGGCGTCGGCAATCCCGGTGCGATGGTGGAGGAAACGCGTGATGCCCGCCACTCGGTTCCCACTGCCATTTATGCCGCCACGATCTTTGTCAGTGTCATCTACGTGCTCATGGCTTGGTCGACGTCTGTGGCGTTTCACGATCATGCCGGTACGATTGCGGGGTTGGCCGTGCCCTTTGTGACAGGGGCCGATAAGTCTTTGGGAGCATTCTCCATATTAGTCTATTTGGCCGGTCTGAGCAGCACATTTGCCTCCTTAATCGGTGCTACCAATGCCCAGACCCGGATGATTTTCAGTGCGGGGAGGGAAGGGCTGTTACCCTTTGGACTGGGAAAAGTCAGCAAGTATGGAACGCCATGGGCCACCCTCGTGATGTATAGCGGTGCGGCCTTGCTGATTACTTTGATCTGGGCCAGTCAAGGTCAGGCACTGACAGAAGCAGGGGTCATCGGCACGTTGGGAACTATTCCCGTGGCGCTGGTCTACCTGGTGCTGAATATTGCGCTTCCCGTGTATTACCTCAAACATCACCGCGACCTGTTTTCTTGGTGGAAGCACTTTACCGTGCCGGTGTTAGGGACACTGTTTTTGATTCTGCCTCTGTGGGGATTAATTCAGCCGGGGCAGCCGGCCCCCTTTAATCTCTTTCCGGGCATAGTACTGGCGGTTTTGATTGTTGCCTATGTCTATGCGGTCATCCGCAAGCGACAGATTCCGGATTTAGCCGAGCGGGTGGGCAGTGTCATCGCCGACGAATGATGGGATGAAGAAGTACGTCGTGGCCGTGTTCAAGTCAGGTGAACCGGATGGGGAAAATGGAGTCCTTTTTGACGAAATTACAGCCCTAAGAGCGCTTTTGGGTGTTCTTGGCGGCTGTATTGCTTCTTAAACCCACAAAGAAAAGGGTCTGGTGATGATTCGACGGCCGAGATTGTGGAAGAGGTTAGAGAACTTGAGATGCCGCTAATCCTAGCGCGCCGGAAATTGTCCAGGCGCGGAGCGGCCTATTTTGCCGGGGTGCTGATCCCTGGATTTGAGCCCTCGATTACGCACAAAAGCTTATCGTGAGCGGTGTAAGGAATCTCGTGTATCGCCATGACGTGGATCTTCCCAGGACGGATTCTGACAGCATTCTTCAGTGATATCCTTCCCTGCCATCTAACGGATAAGACTTTGTCCTTTGGCTTGCCCGATTTATCGGTGATTGAGCCGCTTGGGCTCGCGATCTGTTTTGAATCCGGGCCATCCGGTTACCAAATGGGTTCTCTGATCCGCTGTGCGGGATTAGCGCTTCTCCTGAGATATGCTGCGCTGCACAGGTAAGGGTGTCAAGAATTGTGCAGCCTCTACACAGACAAATCAACGTACCGCGGACATCTCAGGTTCTGCGCGGCCCGGGTGTGTTTTGGCAATGGCGCAAGCAGCATGGAAGACATTATGGAAGACATTTTTGAACATCATGCCCGACAGTTAAACCATTTGGACTTTATCCGCTGTCTGTGGGGACGGAATAAAAATTCACCTTTAGCGGCTTGAGACGTTCATGCTCGCTGTCCATATCGGCAATCCCAAAGCTTGATATCATTTCGATTGGAATCTTTGTATGCACTGTTATTGCTCAGGCTATTCCGGGATTCGTGAGCAAAGTAACGACCCAATTCTCTTGGTTGTGGAATTTGGGTCTGGCTTTGCCCATATCCCACCGGTTCGAGGAAGAGTCATAGAATTGAGCCAGGGCTGGTATGTTGCCCGGAACAAACCTATGCAAGTCAGTTCGGGAAATATTTGATCATCTGCTCAAGAAAGAGCTCCGGAACCATTGCGGGACGGGACCCGGTTGGGCTTGCCGTTTCTCGCAGCCGATTATGAGCTGGATTTTGGCGGGCAAATCCTAGAGATGGAATAACTCCTTGTGCAGTTGCCCCGCGGAAGTTGTCCCTGCGAGGAGACACGTCGAAGCTATGATTCCTTTCTCCTGAGACAAGTCACTTTTAGCTGCCTTGGAAGGGGTGCCTGGATTGGTGCAGCTTGTCGACTATCGCCCATGCGATGGCCATGACAATGCCGAGAATCCCCAGAATCGCATACATCGGCAAGACCAACCAGTTGGCGGGCACTAGTAAAAGGGAAGTTGTGCCTGCGATTGATCCCAACTCGTCGTAGAAGTTCAACCGCGCCCGAGCCTGCCCGGAATGACCTTTGGGCGCCTGGGCGAGAATAAAGGAGACAGCCAAATCCTGCACCATCCAGCCGGCCAATCCCTCGACACCGCCGAGCACGACAAAGACCGGGAACGACACCCCATACGACAAAATCAGCCACGAGACGCCCAAGATCACAAACATGGGCGCTATCCATCGCATGGGACGTGTATGAACATACGAGAGGAGCAGACTCGCAGCCAAACCCGATCCACCCCATACACAGAGCGTCAGACCGTACCCGAAGGCATGGCGGTGGAGCACATGAAAGGTGTAGGCCATAGCTAGGGTATTGGCCTGCCAAGTGAGAAAACTGAGTCCCATCATGGCTAAAGCCGCACCATCGGGTCGCCAAGGCAGGCGCTCGTAGAGGGTTTTTGCGGCGGTGCTAGCAATCGGTGACAGGTTGGCAATCGCCACCATGGCGACAACGTAAACTGCGGCAGACAACAGGAATCCGCTTCGATAGCCGATCTCTGCCAGCACCAAGCCAGCCACGAGTGGTCCGGCTAAGCGCATGGCACTTTCGGACTGACGCAGCCGCATAACCACTTTGCGAGTGCCAGCGAAGTCACCCTGAACGGCTACGTACTGGGCTTGGGACGCACTGTAGAACCCTCTACCGGTGGCCATGCCCGCCAACATCACCAATGCCATCCAGAAATTGGCCACCCGCCACAACCCGAGCACCAGAAGCAAGCGAAGCCCATAACTCGCAATCATCACCTGTCGCGGGCCGTACCGAGTGCTCGTCCAGGCATAGATGTGGGCTAAGAATAAGCCGGGTATCGACCCGGCGAGAAAGTACCACGCATAACTGGATGCGGCGGGATTGAGTGCGGTAATGAGAAGACCCAAAGCCACCTCGCGAAACTGGGCTCCGATGGTGACGGCGGCATCATCGACGGAAAGTAAGAGAACATCTTTTTTTGACGGCATGAAAAACCCCTCCGGACTAGAGTGCGGAGGGAGGATAGGCGCCCGAGAGTTAAACCGGTATGCGCGCAGATCTCTCCCCTGGAGGAGCTTTATCAATCATGAGGGGAGAGAACATAAGACACCAGCTTTCAACTCTAATATTCATTACAATACCACAGGGTGCTGAGCAGGGTAAAGACGGACGGACGGACGCGAATGGCGCGCTTCGCTCATTCCTCATGAACTATGCACATTATGAAATATGGTATCCGCCGAGAGCCAATCAGTCTTAAAGTGCGGCAGCAAATGCTGCCAGCATTCTTTGTTGCCGGTTGTCCATTCGCGAGGTGGATACCTGCTAACATGAACTCTCCCGCCACCTAACCCCGATGGGGTTGAGGTGGGGGTTTCGGGGTCGCCCCCACAGCTTCCTGGCTCCTTGATCGCTGCGCCGAGACC
>PXYT01000092.1 GCA_003023725.1 Sulfobacillus benefaciens
GCTATCAGTTCGGCGATTCCGTGACATGCGATGAACCGGGTCAGATTGTGTTCACCGATGTAGGTCACCGCGTGACGAGTATGCGCGGCGTCTTCCCTTACACCGCTGTGCATCTGGATGAGGAGAGGTGAAGGCCTCTCCGGCCTGAAGACCGAAGCTTCCACTCACCGCAAAATTTTCGCGTGATCAGGCATTGAGCCTGTTCACGCGAGGAACCGCTGGTTCCCCCCCTTGAAAAGGGAGGTTTTAGCAAACGGGCTCCCTGGATAAAGAGGTGTATGTGTTTGCCATATCGGTAGAAGCCATGCCAGACCAGACGGCTTCGCCGGTACTAGACTTTCCGTGGGTAGCCTTTCCGAACAGTAAAGCTGAACGCTTTATGGTGGATGCCGCTGACATTATGGTTCGTGAGAACGACGGTTGTGATCTTACTGTGACTGTGGCATGGTCGGAAGGTATTTCAGGGAAGGGTCGCATTATTTATGAACGCAATGGCTTGGTACGGCAAATGTCCTTGCCGTTGTCATTAACCTGCCATGTTGACTTAAAGAACTTGGCTTCCTTTCTAGCAATCCAACTGGATGATACTGCGAAAAAGTATCTGTGGCAACAACGGACAGCCATAACCTTGATCGGCCAAGACCGTTACCATTCCGCTGTGACTAGTCAATTCAACGCCCGTTGCTTTCGTGAGGTATTCCCGCGTCAGGGCTTTACCCTTTACCTGATCGGATGGATTCATCGCCAGGAATTCGAGCGCATTGCCCATCCTTTGCCGATTGTAGCACCGTGTTACTTTTACCCGCCCAAACAGAATGCCCACGATCATCATGCACCCGGTACTAAGACTGCCAATCGATATGTGCTTCCTGGCGTTCTTCATCCTATTGTCACATTGATGGAGGTATAATCATGTCGACGACGCAACGTGCCGCTGCCGTAATCCCTGCGAAACCGAAACGAACACTGGAAAACCGTATCAACGAGTTGGCATGGAAAGACTGGCTATTGTTTCAGAAGAGCTTTTTCTCTATCACTGACGATCAATCGCTCTATGGCGACTTGATCCGCTTTTTTACCAAGCGGTACGACTCGGAAAACCGCTTGACCCGCATACTAGTCATCACCGGATCGGATACGCCGTCTTCTATTGCAGCGCATGGTCGCCAACTGTTCCGCGAAACCGTATCCCCAATTGATATCGGTCCGTGGCATGAGAGCCAACCCGAAATCGCGCCGTTCGACTTCATCATCGTGGACTGGCGTGATCGTGGCGCTGCATGGGCAGAGCAAGCTTCCGAGCATTCGGCGAACATTCACCAATTCTTTGCTCAGTGCCGGGCGATGCTCAAGGAAGGCGGATTCTGCGCGCTCCTGTCACAGGAAGTGACGACGGCAGCCGGTCGTTATCCGTTGCCGTGGGTCTTGTCCAGTCTAGCCCGTCATAGTTTTCGCCTACGTGACGAGCGTATCGGTCTGCCGGATTCAGATAGCGCTGCGCCCACGTATGTTAATGTTCTGCAAGCCATCAACGAAATCGGGCCGGTGCATGCTGAGTTACCGACTTTGCACCTTAGCACTCCCGCTGCCCGTGCGCAATGGGTGAAGCCAAAACCTAAGCCACGTAGCAAAAAGGAAATCCTGCATCCCGCTAAGTTTCCGGAAGAATTAGTTCAGATTTTTGTATCTGAGCTCACATTGCCTGATACCGTAGTATTCGACCCGATGGGCGGAACGAGTTCGACTGCCATGGCGGCACTCAATGCCGGTCGCAAGGCAGTCCTTATCGAATTAAGCGGAACATGGGTCGATATAGCTCGTTCTCGTGTAACTCATGCGGGTCACACCGTGTCAGAACGTTGGAAAGTTCTGCAGGGCGATGCTCGCGAAATTGCTGCGTTGATTCCCATCGAGTTTCTTCCGATAGCCTACACCGTGACCAGCCCTCCTTATTGGCGCATCCTCCACAACCCGGGGATGCATGTATTGGATGAGGGCCAGAAGGCTCGCCAAGCTAAAGGCTTGCGCACGACGTACTCCGAAAATAAGGCAGACTTGGGCAACGTCACGGACTATCGCCAGTTTATCGATGAGTTAACGCGTATCTACGATCATTGTGCGGATGTCATGGAACCTGGTCGCGTATTGACCATCGTGACCAAAAACGTGAAATTCGAACGGGCACAATATCCTATTGCTTGGGATCTGGTGTTCGCATTGTGTGGCGACAATGGTCGTTTTGAATACGCTGGGACAACGTTTTGGTGCCAGGATGATGTGGGTCTTAAGCCTTTTGGTATGGGATGCGACTGGATCAGCAATATCCTGCACAACTACTGTATTCACCTGCGAGTACGATAAAAGACACGATCTGCCGAATCTCACTACGGAAAATTTTACCTGGGGACTGACGCCAATGTCTGCCACGACACTTAAGTCCCGTCGTGAGCATGGCCGGAGTCGTGACTATCAGTCCATGCGTGTCCGCGACCGCATCCCATTAAGATTGAGCATAACCGTCTGCGGCCTATGGTATACTCAAATTACTGATCAAGGAGAGGATCGTGATGGCGATGGCACCCGAACACACTCCCTCTTCTACGCCAGCCGATTTTGGGGAAAAAGTGAGTATCAGTCAATTGATCCTCAGCCGGCTGGATGACATGCGTCATGACCAAGATATTATGCGGCAAGACACCAAACAAGAGATGACCAGCCTCCGCCAAGAACTGACCGCGTTGCGTCAAGAACTTCGTGCTCTGGATACCAAGTTTGATAAAAAAATTTCTGATCTCGATACCAAGTTCGATCAAAAATTGTCCACTCTCGCCTATTGGTATTGGGGGACGCTGGTTTTAATGATTGTCGGATTTGTCACTGTGCTCTTCATGCATGCCTAATCGGCTACTCTGTGCGCTAGCATTGAGTCTTTGCGGGCGCTTACCGATTATGTGGATCCCGCGTGGCCTCCCCGCACGGATTATGGCGACATTTTGACTCAACTCTCTGTGATGTCCAAGCCAAAGGATGAGATTTAATGAGTGCCATTCCCATCAATTACAGCACATGCCTCGGTGCTCAGAACTCTCGTTAAACATTCGATATGTCGACTGCTACCGATAACGTGATATAACCAAAGGCCGGCTCTATCCCCTTCTTTCTGCGCCCACGTCTCGTGGGCGCGGCTTTTGCCTGGTTGTTGTTCTCTCGTTTCATCCAATATCTAAGGAGGGCTTTTATATGAGTTTAGATTGCTATGCGGTCAAGATGGTAGATGCCGACCCCAAGCTGTTCGAATCCGTGCCGAATGGGTTGCATCACGGCCTCTATAGCCGAACCGCCAACGGATTTTATGGCAGCCGATATGCGGCGTTCGTGAGTGCCATCACGGACGTGACGTTATACGACGAGCTGTTGCCCGTGGAACAGGTTCAACACATTGCGGATGCCTTAGAGGACTGGATCGCTGACCATCCCGGAGAATCCTGGGCCGACCCTCAGGATGTTTCTCGGCCCGGGCACGACGTCGCCAAGCCTCTTGCGCCGGAGGAAATTCTCGCGCTGGCCCAGTGGTTTCGGATTGCCGCCGATAACGGCTGCGCCGTGATGAACTGGTTTTAACGGATATGAGCGACGTTTTTAAGGAGGCTCTCTATGACCACCGAAGCTCTCACCGCCATCCTCCGCGATATTTTACGGGCCCGAAATTTTTATCCCGAACACGATGGCCGCTTTCAGTCTACTCTTTATGCGGACTATGACGATCGCCTGTCCCCAGACCAACTTCTCGCTATTTCTTCCGCCCCACATAAGAATGATGCCTTCTACGATCTGCTGGCGGATTATGAAGATGAATGCCGATGGGATGCCCAAGAGACCCTGAAGCAGGAGATTCGCCAAGCCTGGCCGGAATCGGCCGACGACACGGAAGATTTTGACGCGCTGGAAGACCACATCGACGATATCCTGATGGATCTTGTTGATTTTGTCCTGGATTACGATCATTACCGTCAGACCCCAGTGCGTATGAATATCCTTGTCAATACGGGAGACGGGAACTATGATTTTACGTTAAATAATTGGCTCGATGTGCGCACTGGTCCCATTCATCCGCGCAGCGCGCTGTTATGGCTTTGCCGGCAACAAGGCTATGGGAAACGGGATATCAACACCGCTCTGAAAATGTCCGAGCGTCCAGACAGTCCATTTTTGGCCTCGGTGGTCGACGAATGTGACAACACCTTAACCCACATGAATGCGTTAACCTTTTTGGTCCGTATGACCGTAGGCGACTTCATGAATTGGATGGATTATGGTGGCGATATCACCGTGTCGGCTGACACCACGTGCGGGCTCTATGATCCCTGGAACGGATCTGGCAGCCTGCTCGGTATTCGCTTGGAACAGGCGATACGGATTCCGCGGCGCTATGCCGAACCCCATGTGGACGGCGCCCGGGGCTACAGCATTGACAGTATCTATTACCCGGTCAGCACGATTTGGGGCGACACCGTTGTCGGCTGGCATCCCCAACGAAAGAAGGTGGCTCGATGACGGCCAAAGCGTTTACCGACCAATTGGAGACGTTGGCACAAGAATCTGAAGATTTGATGAACCAGGGTCGGCAACAGTGGAGCGTGGACAGCATTGTTTACCGCTCCGCGCTGGACTATGCCCATAAAATCGCCATCACGCGGCACCATGCCGCGTTTTTTCGCCCGAACGCTTATGCCCGCATTCTGAACGAATGTCAGATTTGGCTTAAAATGCAACGCCGGACGCTGGCGGATTGAGAGGGTTGGCAGCGACGGACTACGAAGGGAATGGGCTCCATGTCTCAGACCTCTTTCTCTTCCCGTTCTTATCGGGTGATCATCTGCGGCAGCCGACATTGGCAGGACGCCGCTCCAATTGCCGATCTCATTGCCCGGTTGCCGGCCGGCACGACCGTGATGCATGGGGGCGCACCGGGAGCCGACAGTCTGGCCGCGCATTTGGCCGCCGCCCGCTACTTGCCCGTGGAAGCTTTTCCCGCCGACTGGAAAAATTTCGGACGGCGCGCCGGGCCTCTGCGCAACCGGCAAATGCTGGCCAGCGGTGTGGACGCCGTCTATGCTTTTCGCTTGCCCGGATCCAGTCCGGGTACGGATGATATGATCCGGATAGCCCGGGCGGCAAAAGTGCCGGTGAAGATTGTCACGATCCCGTCATAAGATCACTGTCTTCTTCTGTCGGGATCGTGATACAGTCCCTTTCAGCGAATTCGTTCACAATGGATCTGGCTCATCAGCTTGTTGCGCTGGATCACCGCGTTCAACGTCTCCGGCTTATTTCGTTGTCAGACACCATCCAATCTTCCTTGGCGGGCGCCTTGCGTACATAGAGCACTTACGCATCGAATGCCATCGAAGGCAATCACTTGACATTGTCGTGGCAAGGCACCCCAACTCGGTAAAGAAATGCCTACTGCGGAGAGAATATTTGGCTACGCGGGTCGCTATTTTTGGACGAGACCGGGCAGCCGGCTGTTGAAGTATTTGGCCGATTTTGAGATGGTTGAGGTTAGTAAATAAGAATATGCAGCAAACATAGAAAAGATTCTTGGGACTTTGATAATGGACGTTTTTTCCGGTACAGTAATAAAAAGCAAGGAGGAATCCTGATGTTCATTCCTTTTCCACTACCGTACCAAGGTAGCAAACGAAAATTAGCTCCGAAAATCCTGGCTTACTTTCCTAGTTCGGCAAACCGTTTGGTTGAACCGTTCGCCGGGTCCGCTGCCATATCGATTGCCGCTATGGCCACAAACAAAGCGGAAGAAGTTTGGGTGAACGACCTCAATGACCCTCTGATTGAGTTGTGGAAAATAATAGTCAACAGTCCCGACTCAATAATTAAGGGGTATACCGCCCTGTGGGAAGCACAGCTAAACAAGGAACGTGAATTTTACAAGTCAATCCGAGAAGAGTTTAACAAGGACCACGACCCCGTCAAACTGTTATACCTACTTGCACGGTGCGTCAAAGCAGCAGTGAGGTACAATAGTCAAGGGGAGTTTAACCAGAGTCCTGATAACCGGCGGTTGGGAATGCGGCCTGCTGTGTTCGCTAAACATGCTCACGCCACAAGTGCTCTGATGAAAGGTCACGCTAAATTTACGTCAGTCCACTTTGCCGACCTGTTAAAAGATCTCACGCCGCAGGATGTGGTGTATATGGACCCGCCATATCAGGGTGTAAGCGGTAGCCGCGATCGTCGATATCTGGGAGGTGTCTCAAAAGAAGATATTGTTGAGTTCCTGAGAGAGCTCAACCGATTGTCTATTCCGTTCCTGCTCAGTTATGATGGCCGTCTTGGAGACCGTAGCTACGGCAACCCGCTTCCAGAAGACGTCGCATACCGGGTAGATATTGAGGCAGGTCGCTCTTCCCAAAGCACGCTTCTGGGGCGTGCCGAGACCACAGTAGAATCTCTTTACTTATCTTTGGATTTAGCAAAGGCTACAAAAGTTTCATCGGAACACTCGTCTCAACAATTAACGATGTTGTAAGTTGTTGTGTCATACTTGAGGAAACAAACTCCGCCAATAGCAATCGTCTTAGTAAGACTTGCGGAGGAAATCCTCGAGGTGATACATTGTGAATGAGTACCCCCAATGGTTCTTAGACGGCATTAATCAAATAAACAACACACGAGCACGCCGGGTCATCCAACATATCTTAGACCACGGCCAAGTGACCACAGAGGAACTAAGAGAAATATACGGCTATGACCATCCTCCCCGGGGCCGGGCCGATGTGATAGAACATGGGATACCTGTTAAAAGCACCATGGTCAAAAGCTCTCGTGGACGCAATATTGCAGCATATTCCTTCGGTGACTTATCTACTATAAAAAGAATTCTTCCCACCGGACGTCGTCAGTTCCCCAAGCGACTGCGAAACGCCGTCACTCAGTCAACGGGCTATCGGTGTGCTGTGTGTATGACCTCCGGAAGCCTGCAAATTGATCATCGTATTCCGTTCCTTGTTGCTGGAGAATCGGAAGCAATGGAAGTTCAATACTTTATGCCGTTGTGTGGCTCATGTCAGCGTGCTAAATCATGGTCATGCGAACATTGCCCCAATTTAGAAGAGAGCAACACAGATACCTGTACCACCTGTTATTGGGCTCACCCCGAAAACTATAAGCATGTTGCAACACGGCCTATGCGCCGTATGGACTTGGAATGGGTTGACTCGGAAGTTATTGACTACGAAGTACTTCACGAGCAGGCCGCTGAAACACCTATGCCCGATTTTGTCAAAAGAATTTTAGGAGCGTACGCTCATCAGCACAAACCACTCTAAGGCCAACGGCTGGCACGGCAGTGACACACAGTGCCTTCAACAAAATTCGACGCCTCCGACGCGCTGATGCAGATTTTTCCACACAAGGTGAGGAGGTTGATGATGAAAAGTCTCGTCATCAAATAGCCCTGGATAGACGCGATTCTTGATGGCGCGAAATGCTGGGAAATCCGCGGATAGCCGCCCATCATCCCGGGGACGTATCGCCTTGCTTCAAAGTGATAACGGGTTCGTGGTGGGGACGGTGGACTTGGTTGGTTGCCTGGCACTGGAACCGAAGGCTTACGGATGATGAGATTGTTATTCTATTTGTTGCGATTGACCGTTTTCACCATAAGAAGCCACCGCCTCTTTATTGAGTCATGCTGATCTTTCCTCTCGGGGATTCCCCGGATTCCATCCGGTGAACGCCGGAGACGACTTTTCCTCGTCGTGTTCCAGTTTTTACCGGGAGGTGTCATCATGTCGTACGAACTCTTGATTCCCCGTGGCGCGTGGCGGATCGTTCGGATTACCTATTTGGATCAACATGGGTTTGAGACCAGCCGCCGCCAAGCTTACGCTATTCAGCGCCGGGTGTACGATACCCGACAAACTTTAATAACGGAACGTATTCGCGCCGTGCCAGCCCGGATTGTTGCCGCCCGGGCTTCTGTCCCCGGGCCATCCCGAAATTAGGCACGTATTCTTTGGGATTCTCCAAGGGCTGTGGTACGGTGAATGGTGACATCGCGAAAGGAGGACTTGGCGTGAGCGCTCGTCGTCCCCAGAATTTTTCTCTGCCTTCCGTGTCGGATGATCGGCCTGAGGCCTGGTCTTCCGACACGTCTGATCGGCCATTTCCCGAATCGGACGGCCCTGCCGCGGTGACGGTTGATGCCGATGCTGATGGTTTGCAGCAATACTTCCGGGATATCTCTCAATATCCTTTGCTGGATCATGCCACGGTGGTGGCTCTGGCTCAACGCTGGGAACAGGGCGATGCGTCGGCCAAAGCCGCCTTAGTGGAGGGCAATCTGCGCCTGGTGGTGTCGATTGCTAAACGCTATGCCAATCGGGGCCTGCCGTTGTTGGATTTGATTCAAGAAGGCAACACCGGGTTGATGCATGCCGTGGACAAATACAATTATCGCAAGGGCTACCAGTTCAGCACCTACGCCACCTGGTGGATTCGGCAAGCGATTGGCCGGGCGGTGGCCGATCATGGCCGCGCCATCCGACTGCCGGTGCATATGCATGAAAAGGTGTCGCACTTGCACCGGACGGTGCACACGCTGCAACAGCAGCATGACACGGTCACTCCGGCAATGGTGGCGGAAGCTCTGGACGTGTCGGTCGCGGACGCCGAGCGTCTGATGCGCGTCGGGCAAACCCCGCTTTCGCTGGATATGCCGATGCAAGACGGGGTCGACACCCCGCTGGGCGCTTTTGTGGCGGATGCGCAGGCCGTGCCCCCGGACGAGTATGCGGTGGATCAATGGCTGCGGGCCCAGATGGAGGCAGCGTTAACGGCGTTGTCTCCCCGCGAGCAACAGATTTTGCGGAGCCGATTTGGTTGGAGCGACGCTACGCCGCAAACCTTGCAGGCGATTGCCGGCACCCTGGGTATTACTCGAGAGCGTGTGCGCCAGATTGAGGTGAAGGCTTTGCGGAAATTACGCCGGATGCCCGTGATTCAGCGTCTGCGTCATCATGAGAGCTCTTCTCTCCCGTCTTCTTAAGTGTTTCCCCCCGTTGGGTATGATGGTGTCCGGCCGTCGGCGCAAGACGGCCGGATTTTTTTGATGCGAATGTCTGCAAGGAGATGATCCTCATGTGGTATCTGTCCGGCCCCATGTCGGGCCATCCCGCGTTTAACTTTCCGTTATTTCACCGGGCTGCCGCGGCGTTTCGCCAGCACGGGGTCGCTGTGGTGAATCCGGCGGAAATCTGTTCGGTCGACACCACGTGGTCTGTGGCCCTGGCACAAGATCTTGCGGTCTTGCCTCAAACCCAGGGACTGATCTTGTTGCCCGGTTGGCAGACCTCATCCGGTGCCCGCCTGGAGTGGCAGTGGGCCCGGGCTCACGGATTGCCGCGCCTGCTCTGGTCCGACGCCTGGACCGTGCTGTGTCCTGCGGCGTCCCCGCCGGATCTGGCGTGGCTGCTGGGCGCGTCATGAGTAGGGGTCGACGTTTTGCCGTCTTCCCAAGATTGTTACTGAGATAGAAACCTGAGATAGAAACATCGGATTGACAACGTTACGCGTCTTCCCTGCGTGAAGCACGAAAGTCGCTTACTGATCGATTTTGCTAACCGTTTCTAAACTGGAGGTGTTTTCATGTCGCGATCGTCACTCGCTTTGCATGATGCGTTGGAGACCCTGGCCGCCGCCGCTACTATGAGTATCCAAATGCACCATGA
>PXYT01000093.1 GCA_003023725.1 Sulfobacillus benefaciens
CGGCGGACCGGTTGGGGATTGTTTATACCCCGATCGAAATTGTGGACTTCATTTTGCACAGTGTGGAGGCTGTCTTGGAAGACGCGTTCGGGCAGCGGCTGACCGATGCGCACGTGCATATTTTAGACCCCTTTACCGGAACCGGCACGTTCTTGGTGCGGCTGTTGCAGTCCGGGCTCATTCGACCGGAAGACTTGGTGCGGAAATACCGGCAGGAACTCCACGCTAACGAAATTGTGCTACTGGCGTATTATTTGGCCGCCATCAATATTGAGCAGACGTTTCATGCGATGTCCGGGCAGGACTATGAGCCTTTTCCAGGAGTACTTTTAACGGATACGTTTCAACAATGGAATGTGCAGGCCGATGTTGAAGACCGAGATATGGATTTGACCCCTAATATCTTATCGGAAAATAATCAGCGAAGAGCTAGGCAGAATCGCACCAAAATTCGGGTGATTATCGGGAACCCGCCGTATTCGGGAGTGCAGAAATCAGCGAATGATAACAATAAAAATTTGGAATATCCCAGATTGGATGAGGAAATTCGTGCCTTATATGCCCAGGCCTCGGCTAAAACCAACAAAAACAGTTTGTATGATAGTTATATTCGTGCCTTTCGGTGGGCCACAAATCGCATTGGCAATCAGGGCGTGATCGGTTTTGTCACGAATGCAGGTTGGATTACCGGCAACGCTATGGATGGCTTTCGGGCAGCGTTAACACAGGAGTTTTCGCGCATTTATGTGCTGAATTTGCGTGGGGATCAATTGCACACCAATGGCGAGGCCTCACGCAAAGAAGGAGGAAAAGTCTTTGATTCTGGCAGTCGCCAGCCGATTGCCGTCGTGCTGCTAATCAAAGAACAGAATTACATAGGATGCTGTAGCATTCACTATTATGCCGTCGAAGATTTTCTGACACGGGAACAAAAATTGGCGGCCTTACAAGCGTGGGGGGATGTTCGCTCAGTACCTTGGACCCGCATCACACCCAATGCCCATCATGACTGGGTCGCGCAACGCGATGATGCCTTTGTAGACCTGATCCCCTTAGGGGATAAAAAGTCCCCCCATCCTCAACAGATTTTTACCACCTATTCCGCTGGAATTAAAACGAATCGCGACACGTGGGCTTATAATTTTTCGTTAGACAGTCTTAGCACCACTATGCAACGCATGATTGCGTTTTATAATCAACAAATCGCGGATTATCGACAACTTGGTGATGCTGGGATTCGCTATGATAATCGGCACATTAAATGGGATAGCACATTAATGACGGATGCCCGTAAGGGGAAATCGGCCTCCTTTCGATCCGAAAGCCTTGTTCGGAGTCTTTACCGCCCCTTTTGCCAAGAATGGCTGTACTTTGATAGACAATTTAATAGTGGGGTATACCGTATTCCCCAACTCTTTCCAACGCCGGAGCATCATAATGTGGTCATTGCAGTATCGGGCGTGGGAGCGAGCAAGGCGTTTTCCGTAATGATGACGAATAGAATTCCTGATGTGCAATTGCAATCCAATGGACAAGTATATCCGCGTTATATCTATCGGTCGGTCATGCCTAAAAATGATCTTTTTACCGCACCCGATACGGTATCCCCATACTGGATGCGCGATGATGGGGTACGACCAGAATCCGTCCAACAGTTTCAACGGCATTATGCCGACGCCACGATCACGGCCAATGACGTATTTTATTATGTTTATGGCATTCTCCACGCATCCGATTATCGCGAGCGCTTTGCTACGACCTTAAATAAGGAGTTGCCCCGGATCCCCTTTGTGGACACGCAGGAGAACTTCTGGGCTTTTTCCCAGGCGGGACGGGAACTGGCCCACTGGCATGTGGACTATGAGGCGGTGGACCCGTGGCCCGTTGAGGAAATTATTGAAGATTCACCGTGCGAAACGGACCCGCTTTATCGTGTGGAGAAAATGCGGTGGGGCAAGAACCCAGATGGGTCTGCCGATAAGACGACCATTGTCTACAATGCATTTATCACACTACGGGGAATCCCTCTTGAGGCTTATGACTACGTGGTAAACGGGAAGTCTGCCCTCGAGTGGATCATGGAGCGATATCAGGTCAAGACCGACAAGGACAGTGGCATTCTGAACGACCCCAACACGTGGTCGAATGACCCGCGCTATATTGTGGATTTGGTGAAACGGGTGGTGCGGGTCAGTCTGGAGACGTTGCGGATTGTAAAAAACCTCCCATCATGAGAGCCTCGCCCGCCAACATCGCAGAAAATATCCAATTAATTCGGTATCAATATCGCTTTTTTGCGATATACTATGGGAGGGAGAAAAACGAACGCAACTTTTGGTGACACTAATTCATTTAGAAAGATCACGCAACAATTTGATGCACCATTGCGGGCAAGGTTGTTTGCCGTGAAAGGAAACTTTGAAGATGCGTGGGGAAAGGCGAAAACCCCTGATGATATCCCGAAAATGTTTGATTTTAAACGATTAGGACACAAATCAAGAGAGTGCTCCACTTATCAAATTAGGGGCCTTCATAAAAAATACCGTTTCACTCTCTGTCACATTCCCGTCGCCGACGGTCCAGCAATCATTTTGTGGATGACAGTTTGGGCTAAACATTCCAACAATGACAGGTTTGATGTGAAGGCCGCGCAACGTATGTGCAAAAATCTTTGTCAGGAGGGGTCCAGATGAGTTATGTACTTCCACTAGATCTTGTTCTTAATGATGAAGCATTGCGGGAATACCTTAAGACAGACTGGATCATTAAGACCATGCTACATCTTGAATCCACTCGTAAGATAGCAGGATACACCCAAAGTGATTTGGCGACTTTACTTAATACAACTCAGTCCGTGATATCGAGATCAGAAAGCGATATGGATGGCGCCATCTCGTTACGACGTTATGCTGAATGGCTCTTTGCGTGCGGTGCTGTCCCGACCCGTATTGAGACGACTACTCTGGTCGACGCACGAAAAGATCTTATCATATCGACATACGGTAAAAACAGCGGCTATATTTCTAAAGCACCAACGGATAATCGCGCGAACCAATCGCTGGTAGATAGTGCCCCCGTACTGTTTTCCACAACTTATGGTCAAGAAAGTTCTGACTCACCCACCAAGGAACCCAAGAAAGGCGTGGCTGCATAAATGAAAAACATCGCAATTTTGACCGCGTCGCAGGCCTTTACTTATCCGGCCGACCAAATCCGACTATCGTTTCTCTCCATGTCAGCTGTGCAAAACATCATTCAACACACCTTTCAATTCCGCACGTCTGCCATAACCACTCCGCCGTCAACATTCGGACCGGTCGAGCTCACAAACCCACCGGGCCTCGTTTATGAATGGGGTGAATGGTCCGCGGAAGATGTCGCATTCCCCATTCGTCTATTGACGATCGACCAACGAAGGGTGGTTTGGCAGATTGCCGGATCACATACCGAGCACATTGAGGGGCTCATGAACCAGTTGCTTGCAGTATGTTCCGCCACTATCACGGAAGATGGCACGACAGCTTTAGGTGCGTGGGACAAGACGCAGTGGTATTCAGAATTGTCGTTCACTCTAGAGGTAGGCATCGAGGCGTGGAAGAGAACCATGCCAATTCTCCAACTCATTGATGATGCCCTGTACAGTGTAATTCCGGCAAGCCAAAGAACCTTTCCGTCCATCAATGTATTCAACTATCGAGGGGACGAAACCTTTCCTGGCGAATATCGTCCGTGGCACGGGTCAAAATTTAATTTGACCCTGCGCCAAGGAACTACCATCGATGAACAGACATTTTATAGTGCAGCCCCGCTAAAGACACGTGACCATATTGCTCTGATTGAGAAGATAGAGGAATACCTACAAAATGGTTTTTAAAGCATTATGGCTGAAAATGAATCGAATAGGCGTAGCGCACGCAACCCGCTAGACAAAGGGCGACGAGGAGGAATGAAATGGAACATGTAACTGGCTTAGCCGAAGCGCCGGAGATTATCTGGAAGGCCAAGGAAACCGATCACCGAACGAAAACACCATTTGACATTTTCGCCCCGGCAGCACTTGTGTCCTTGCAAATCCGGGACAACAACAACAAAGACCAAACACAGGTGATCCAAGTTGATGTTCCGCCGTTGGACTTTCTAGAGTTTCGGTTACAGTTGCCAATAGAGCGTGAAATTGGGAGAGAATTGTTAGTTCAAACTACAGTCCAAGAGACCATGGTCGCGATCGCAATTCGTCACGTGGAGTTACGGCTACCCGAAGGAAGAAAAGCAATGGTTCAACCGGAAACCGCCAGAGACCCAAAGCAACAGCTGGACGCATGGAAGAAGGTATTCAACCGCGCCCATGAATATCTCAAGACCAAAAATGAAAAGTGAGGAACAGATTCCCAAAGGCGTTAGACTCTTAACGATTGTCCTTGCTTGGGCATGGCTTGCCAACTTTCGAGACTGGGAGCGCCCGATATTATTATGCATTCCCCTCGGCGCCGTCATTAATATCCCAGTTCTGACCAGCTATCTCACGCACCCCTCCGGCGAAGTCATCCACAGAAACAGAATCCGTGAAAAATTAATGGACAAGTTTTTAGAGGATTCTTCGCAGTGTTCCCGTTTTGAGCTGGTCTTTCACTTGACCAATAAATTCCTCATAGTTCATGTTCACAGGACGCTTAACGGGTGCGTCAGAGCGCAGCATCTCCTGAATTAACCGTGTCACCACGCTATCCTTTTGCCGCTGTGTCTTCTGGATTTTCTCCAACTCCGTCACCGTTTTCAGCCTCCTCTTGTTCCAAGGAACATTTTTCAATCATGTCATCTAAATAAAAAAACTTGTAAGGAGCATGTGCACTCAATTCAGCGAAAGGGCCTCGCACCAAGTCCATTAATTGCATTTCATCGGTAGAGGGTAATCGAACTGTCTTAAAAAGTTCTTCAGCTTCTTCCCTATCAATTATGAATCCATGCGAGGGATATCCCGAGATTAACTTATTCAACGCCCCCTCTTTAAGATTATTATGCCCGATTCGATTCCCATAATCTAGGGCGATTTGCACATGACGCCCTAATTCACCTATCCGCATTGGATCCACCTGTCTCAAGATGGGAGAGAACAATCCTGTCGTTAATTGAGCAGCAATATCTGCAGCCAAATGAGTAGTTATTTGTCCATCACTAGCAAACCGCAACGTCAGAAATTTATCCTCAAAAAACGCATATGCTTCATCCAATATAGTGTGCATTGCCTTGAAAGGAGTGAGGCCAGAACTAAACTCCCCTACCTCATCAGCTTTGTAAATCTGTACATCTAAAGGGCCTAGTTCACCCAATTCAGTCATGACTATCTCATGTGCCCCAATAGCAAGCAAAGTACCAGCACTCTTGCACATAGTATCTACAAGAACAGTAAAACGTGTATATCGGCGGCGTAGATATCGAGCCAGTCTGTACGCTGCATCAGCATCGCCACCATAAGTGGTTAAGATTACGCATACGTTCTTATGAGGTGTCCGGTTTTCGCTCGTTCGAACAAATGCATCAGCTTGAACTCGGTCAAGATCGCCGTTGTAGACAAGGTATTCCGTATCGTCCTTAGACGCAAACTTGACCAATAAGTCGTGGAGCTTGTCGAGAAACTTCGGCTGTTCCACCTCACATCCTCCTCACCACACGAATTGGAATAATCATAATAGACTGAGAATCCTATCATTTAGCTAACAGAGAATCCTCTTCGACCCAAAAGGCCAGAGCTTCTACTCTACCCATCTCAGAACCGTCTGACGGGGAGACAGAGGACTGGCCCATCAGAACGGCTGATTCTCGACCTAGAACAAGGTGAGGGTTGAACAACGGGCGCCATGGATAAAATGGCTGTTCCTAGGATAGGAGCCATCTGATAAAGTATTTCGTCATATTCTATCTGAATCCAAGGCCGTGAGAATCCATTCGATATGGAAGTTAACTGGACTACAGACCGATTCTTTTGTTTTTCAAGTCTGACCGCTTTTCTGTATCGCAGCCATAGCTCCCCATGTTTATGTTTAATTATACTCGTCTCATTCACCATTTCAATCAAGAACAAATGGCCGACACCCGGTGTGGGCCATGATAGGGGAAACCACCGTCTGGTTCGACGAGGAGACGGAGTTCGAAAGAACCCCGATTACTCTACTGACCCCCCCTCCCGGCTTCGTCTGGGAAGGGGAATGCGTGAGTTTCATGTTCACACTCTATTTATCTCCTTGCTCTCGAATGTTTTGCTCCACAAGATTCGCTATTTCAACGGCTAGAGGCGTTGCTAGTCTTCGAAGACCTTGTATGGCGTTTTTTTCCGTTCAAGCGGATGGTTTTGACTCAATTTCCACTTGCTTTCGATCTTGGTAATGAAAATCTGGAACTCCACAACCCCGTTCATCAATCCCTGGATGAACGGGGTTGTGAATTCCGGTACCCATTTTTCCTCATAGTAGCCTTCACAAAAATCGACTGTCTTTTGTATTAGAGCCTGTAATTCGTTGGGGTCATTAATGATGTCTATATGTCCATACACATGTGCTGCCACATAGTTCCACGTTGGTACGGTGTTGGCTTCCTTATACTAGGTTGGAGATATGTAGTGGTGTGGTCCTTGAAAGATTTTGACTAATATTCCTATATCCCCAGAGACATCCGGTGGGATTGCCATCGTTCTCCCAAAAGGCACTAATTCGTCCACAATTCGCGAGAAGTGAGGTGCGTTCTCCTGCTATCTGACTTGGAGAGGAGAGAATACGATGCTCACCTGGTGGCCTCATCGTCACGGCGATCGCGCTGGGGGGGTTAACCGCCGCCCAATCGCTGGGGTCTCGGGCGTAAGCCGCGCCTTTCATACTCCCACCCCCCTCATTCCCCTGCCAGGTGCGTTGGGCCCCGCAGCAGCATCAACCCGCCGAATCCGCCTAACCCCAGGCCCCACACAATCAGCGCGTCGGACGGGTCGGCGATTTGTACCAAGGCCCCGGCACAGAGGGAGCCTAGCCCGGCACCGAGCAGCATGCCAGCTCCCCGGAAGGCAAGACCCCCCGCGCTCCCTGCTTGTCTTTCCCCTTTGGGGTTCTGTCTCATCCTCCGTACCCACAACGACTTCTTTGTGGGTACACCCGACAGGGGGAAAATGATGACGGTGGCATGCGGGTTTCAGGGCCGCCGGCGGGACCCCCTTTTTGGGTACACCATGTTTAATCGATATTTCTCATCCCTTTCCGATACACTGAGTGAATACATCTCGTTAGGAAATACCCCCTCGCCAGTGTAACCTCCATGGGATTTCTGGCGTTGTAGAAGTAAGAAATGACAGACTGGGTGTTTTCGAAATGTTTTTTCAAATGGAGGAATTGTTAGGGCCTGGTGGTGGCACAGAAATATCGTGCGACGCATGGTCGCGGTGTCAAGCGCGATCTTAATCGTGACTCTTTTTCCAGTATGGCTTTTGCCAGTGATTCTCCCAGCGGCTTTTTCTATGGAGCTGACGGATTCATTCCGACCTTCAACGGGACGAGTGTGCCCTATACCGAGCCGGTTACCGGCGGCGGAGTGGCAGGATCGTATGTCGGTGAAGTCTGGACTTGGACCGATTGGCAAGGTTGTACGACTGGACGTGCCTTGAATAACACAGATATCACAGAAGCCAATGATAATACCTCATATACAGGAGACACTCCTGCCCCAGCCGGCACATCTCTTTATTGGTACATGGCCGGTCCCGGCGCGGATCCCAATTACAACGGAACAACAACTGAAGCTGAGGCGTGGGGTGAAACCCAGGCGAAAACTGCGATAGCGCATTATAATTCCGATGGACCCCATGCTGATAATTCACTCCTCTTCATGGACATAGAAGAAGGACAAAAAAACGAAAGTGGAGATCAAACCTCGTCGAATGGATGGAACCATGTTCTTACGAATACCTGTGGCACTTCGTGGAACGCAAGTTCATCCATTCCGGCATCCGTGGACCGGGCGACCTTTAATGGGTTTTGGGATTACATCTATAATGACACGTCCTTTTGGCCAGCAGTCTACTCGTCTCCCAGTTATTGGGCCGCAACCTTTGGGACTGGGTCAGCGGGCTCTATTCCGAATACGTATCAGTGGACCTCAGAAACGGATGACGGTGTCACAAATCCGTCCCCTGCCGGTTGGTGCCAAAGTGGATATGGCTGTGCTCAATGGTTTGGTGGAGTCAGTAGCAACTACGAATTGATGTGGCAATGGGCGTCGAATGCATCGGGTGATTACGACCAGTTTGACGCCAATAATAATCCGTAATCAACGGAGAAAGGAAGGCTATCCATGAAATCATTCCGTAGAGAATTATGGGTTATAGGAGCGGGCGGCCTCAGCGTGATTTTGGTAGGGCTCGCAGCATTCTTGTCGATCACTCCACGCCGAAGTTCATCCCCATTATCATCGCGCACGAACACTGCGGCCGCATCATCCGATGCATCAAAATCGTCCACCTCGATACCGCCACATTGCCGAACTTCACAGCTAACGTTGCGTATCGGAGATTGGATTGGCTTTGCCGGTGGGTCCATTATACTTAAGCAACTGCATAATACGAGTCACGAAGCCTGTTCGATCCAAGGAACCCCGCGTGTGCACACGTTTGTGACAGCTCATCCTTCTGAAGCGTTGCCTGTTCACCAAGAAATTACGTACGCTAAGCATCCGATGCAGCCGGTAATCCTCGCCCCTGACGGATGGGCATCGTTCTACGAAAGCATTACCGCACATCATTATGACCGTTCACTGGCCGCGATACAGTTGACCACCCAATTGCGTTTGCCGGGAGCGGTCCACCCCATTGTGGTAGAGACATCGCCGGGTGGTGATCGACTGGTGTCGATCTTTGTGTCAGGGATTTATCCGGGAAAGTATCCATCCAATACTCCTGGCATTCAATGGAGCAATAGTGGACACCCACCTACTTCACCTCCTCTGCCTACTCATCGCAAAAAAGTCCCAGGAGCGACCTCTTATGGATCGCCGTGACTTTTTTCATAACGTAGGGAAAGTCATACATGCCGATCCAAAAGAGGGATGAGATCTCATGACCGACTCATCCCCCCTCCTTCATCGCCCGTTGCAAGACGCTGACGCTGAATCCGTACTGGTGGGCGGCTTTGCGGTAGCTCAGGCTGCCGGATTGCACGGCTTGGATGGCCTGCGTCAACTGCCGAGCTCGCCCGGGATTCTCCGTAATCCGGGGACGCCCCAAGGCTTTGCCTTCGCGTTTGGCCCGGTCCATACCGGCCTTGACGCGCTCTCCGATGAGGTTGCGTTCCAACTGGGCATAGGCGATGGTGATGTAGTACATCATTTCCCCCATCGGACTAGTCGTGTCCAGCCACGCCTCTTGGTGACTCTTCAGCCCCACGCCCCAGTGTTTCAACTGTTCCAAGGTTTGGGCGGCGTGTAAGACCGAACGGAAGGCCCGGTCCATGCGCCATACCAGAATCCCATCGATTTTATGGAGGCGGGCATCATCCATGAGGCGGTGCCAGGCCACCCGGTGGTTCAGGTCTGTGGCGCTGGCTTGATCCACATATTCGCTGACGACCGTTCCCTCCTGGTTTTGGGCATACTCGCGCAAGGGCAAGAGTTGCGTGTCCGGGTTTTGGTCTTTGTCCCGGGTAGAGACCCGGGCATAGAGAGCTAGACGCATGGCGCTCATCCTTTCTCCGAGGTGTTGGCGTTAATTCGGACAT
>PXYT01000094.1 GCA_003023725.1 Sulfobacillus benefaciens
AAACTCTCCATGACTCATTTGGTCTTGCTCAACTTCTTACGTCTTACGTTGACGTTCACCATGACGATATAGTTTTCAAGGACCGACTGCACGAATGTTCCCACTCGGGCCGTACTGCCCGGTCGGACAGCTTTGATATAGTAACACCTGGCTGATATCCATGTCTACACTCAAAATCCAACCAATTTTTAGGTTTTAGGCGCTTCCTCTATTGAATATGACTATTTTACGCCGCTTTTCGCCAAATTATTTTGCTTACCCATTTGATAGAATACCTGAAAGAGATTCTCGCTATGCATCATCACAGATCAGCCACTGAGACTCCTATGTTCTATGAAACTACGTAATTTGGATAGGTGCAGCGCAACGTCTCACCCGCTCCGACCAAGGCTTACAATTCTCGGCCGGTTTCTTTACCCACGCAGCCCATTTTTCCGCCATGTAACGTCCAACATCATCCTAAATAGGGTGGTGAGCCAACGTGGATCATGACTCTATTCGAATAGCATCGGAGCACCCTGGGGCATAGAGTCTTTGCCGATCCTTCGGGCGTGTTGGCAGATGCCATTTGTTTTCACTCCAGCATATACATTCGGCTGTTGGTGTGGTCCTTTCCGAATTGGCGATGATAAAATAGACAAACGCCACCTTGGCAGCGGGCAGAGATTATCCTGAACACTTTCTATCGTCTATAGCCCGGTGACAAGGTCCATTTTGGGGTGGATTGTTAATAAGTCCGGGACCTCCCCGAGCCAAGGTGGAGCTGGCTAAGACAACTCCAGAGCCGTTAAAAAACCGCCGGGCATGATTGTCTCAGAGCGGTTTGCGCGAGAAGATTAATAAAAACGAAAATAGAGGGTATCTCAAGACTGACCATCATTCAACACCTTACCCCGCCGAGCCAAAAACCATATTGCAACGGCGGGGTGGCTAGGAATGACCAGTGGTATAATGGCCTTACCTGGCACGTGTCGTTCCGGAAGCAGTTGCCATAATAGAACGACTGATAAAATCTACACTAACTTCCATATTTACTCTTCACCGAAACGTAACGAATTGAATCTACCTAAAAGGATTCGAGGGTGACACATGCGTACCGTCAAATTCACACCATTTTCTCCACAAGGGCAGCAATACCGCCAAAATTACCGTAAGGAGCACTCGCCCCGCCGCTACAAAAACCCGTCTTCAGCTAGATAAGCACCAAGTCCCGAGCCTAGCCTCTGATGAATCACGCCACACGCAATAGATCGGCCAACGCACAAAACCCTCCCCTTCTTCATCCGTTCTCTCCCAATCAAGCCCAAAACAGGCCCCTCTTGGCCATAAATGATATCTGCCCGGCCGCATCTCAGGAGACACCCTGTTGCCGACTAAGCCGACGATAGATTACGGCATGATGCTGACCCCTGGCCGGAATACCTTGCAATCCTTTTTGTTCTTGAATAAATGTGTTAAGAGCAATAACAGCTGCCGTCAATTCGGCGTTTGCTTGTTCCTGATGAAGAGGGTCGGCCCAGTCCCATTGGTCCCAAGCCAGTTGATAACGGGCAATCAACCGTTGAAACTCACTGAAATAATCCACCGCAGTCACCTCCTCCCTTGAAGAGATTTGGGGAATAATGTCAACAGGGTTAAGAGGGCAAGAGGTTCATTTTCACAAGAGCTTAGCTCGTTTAAGTTAAAGTCAAAATAGATAGGCAATTGTGCACTTAGCTATTAACATAATATTACCACAAGTTTACGATGAAACCCGCTTTATTAAGGATTCTCTTGACAATATGGAGCCTTGTCAGCTAGATCGCCAGACTCCAACAGAGATCTGGCCGTTTGAAATATATCTAAAAACATAGGGCGGGTTAATCTTTTTGTTTGTGTGTTCTGACGACTGGGATGGTAGGACATTAGCAACGTCACGGAACGCGTGTTTACCATCCATGTTTTTTGGCACCCATGAGCAAATTTTAAGGGTGGCTTCACCTCGATACCAAGACTGGCCAGATATTGCCGAAAACTGTCATAGGCAAAGCGCCCCAACACGATGACGATCCGTGGTTGAATCAGATTCAGTTCGTTCTCCAGAAAGTGAAAACAGTTGGCTGCTTCTTGACGCGTGGGCTTGTTTTTCGGCGGGGCACACCGCACAGCCGCTGTAACATAGGCGTTGCTGAGGATAAGTCCGTCATCCGGGTGTTCACTGCTTCTTTGGCTGGCAAACCCGCTCTCGTAAAGAGCATCCATGAGCCAGGTTCCGGAGTCGTCGCCAGTAAACATTCTCCCGGTCCTGTTCCCACCATGTGCGGCGGGAGCCAGGCCAATGATGACGACTTGAGCATGGGGATCACCAAATCCCGTTAAAGGTTTACCCCAGTATTCTTCATGCCGAAACCGGCGAACTTTGTGCGTAGCGACCCATTCTCTCCACTCAACGAGTCTGGGACATTGACGGCAGGATATAACCGCTTTGTTAATGGACTGGATATCGTGTCCCATATCATGCGCCTCCATTCCTGAGTCTATAGTAGGACACCCGGAACCACGCCGCAAATGTGGCATAATAGGAGCATGATGGAAATTTGGGACACTCATGTGCATCTGGACGAAATGACGAATTTAGAACTGGCCGTAGAGCTGGCCGTGAGACATAATGTGACCCACTGGGTGCTGGTGGCTACGGGACCTGAAGCGTACCGGCACCAATCACAACTCCTTACCAGCTTGTCCCATTATCCGTTGCGCTATTTTCGCTCGATCGGACTGCATCCAGAATATAACTACTCTGAACACGCGTTGATGGAAACGGAGCAGATCGTTGAACACGAATCTATAGCCGCTATAGGAGAAATTGGACTGCCCACCTACCGGATTCTCAGCCGCCAGCAATTCAATCGCAACTGGGAACTAGTATATATTCAGTTGGAATGGGCGAAAAGCAAAAACCTACCGGTAATTATTCATGCCGTCCATGAATCCTGTGAACCCATGCTCAGAATCCTGGAAGAGTTTTCTGATTTGAAACGGGTTGTGTTTCACTGGTTAAAAGCTCCCAAAAACATCGTCCAAGAAATTGTAAAAAGGCGTTATTATGTAGGTATCACCCCTGACATCGTCTCACGTTCCCGGGATCGCGAATTATTCTCCTTATTACCTCCAGAAGCGGTAGTGGTCGAAACGGACAGTCCCTGGCCGCACAATGGACACAAACCCAGTTCCCCCGCCGAAATCGCTGAACTGATCGCGACCCTAAATCATATCGCTCCCGAATCCTGTGATTGGCTCGGGCAAACGACGCACAATGCCCGCCAGTTATTTGGCAATATCCCCTCACGGCAGGAGCAAACTCCCATCAAGTAAGGAGTCACTCTCGCTTTATGATCCGTGACCCGTGAAAGTCCCCCAAACACGCCGCTTGTAGACTCTCTCGCATAAACGGCGGTTTGGACTGCGGCAAGGAGTCTATCGCCTCACCTATCACAGTCACTTGGCTGATTTTGCCGCCTTCGAATCACAGTTGAGCAACCCCGGTGTATTATCGGATGACAAGATACAATGGTTCCAAAATGTGTTGGCCCACCACCATCCCATTCCAAACGACCTCCAAATGGCCACCTGAGAGGACTTGCAGCCAACCAAAGCCATCTCCGGTTGCAAGGCCGGGTTAGAGCGACTGTCTGGTATTCATGATCGTTGCTATTAGTTTTCGACAATATAGGTGTAGGCCATGATTCTTCAAGAACCATGCGCTGCCGGTTGAACGGAATACCGCCCTTCAGCCATCACCTTGAAATCGTTTTATGCGATCACGTATTCTTTCACCAATCTCGCCGGGCAGTGAGTGATCTGCCGATGCGAGCAGGCAGCCCTGGCGGCCTTTTCCAGCCCATCAATGTGGTAACTGGAATCCAGCCGTTAAATCGCGACAGCATTCAAATGTCTCTAAACGTTTGCCTTACGCGGGAAGCCAGTGACGGACTTAACTACATCGGCCCATCTCATCAATCCTTCTGGCAATGCGATAGTGCACAAAAAATTGACCAGTCAAAACTGGGGGCACCTGCAATAGCGGTTCGAATCAGCAGTAACCGCTCGCCATCTCGATAGTCGGTTGCCAGATGACGGGCAGACCGGTTTCGTCCCCTGTATTCCACCATGTTAAACTCCTTTTGACGGCACGGTTTCGGTGTTCCATGACTTGGTCTTCTCGGAGCACCATTACCGGTGGCCCTCCGTCTTCGGCATCCAAGACACAACGTTGCCATTCGCCTCTATGTTAAATGGAAGGCAATCTTAGCAACCTCTGAGATTTACGGATATTTTAGACTCCGCAAAGATCCGGCACATTCCACATCATTGTGCAGCGCCGGATACCTTCTGTCCTCACCGCAATAACCTAACGATTTTGGCGATACTGACCCATGTTTCGGATACTGTGCAGACTCAATTATTCCGTCCATTCGTGATAATCTATTTTCATCAAAGACATGGAAGATGGTTCAGAGGAAGGAGACAGGGCTTTGGGCAATTGTGGATGGGCGACTCGCGACCCTTTATACCAAAAATATCATGATGAGGAGTGGGGCGTCCCTGTAACAGACGATTCAAAACTATTAGAAATGCTTATCCTGGAGGGAATGCAGGCAGGTCTCAGCTGGTTTACCGTGCTAAAAAAACGGGACGCGTTCCGGCAAGCATTTGCGCAGTTCATGCCTCTTGCGGTGGCAAACTTCTCATCAGTCGAGATTGAGTCGTTCTTGTCCAATCCTGCCCTTATCCGAAATCGCTTAAAAATCGAATCCGCCATTCGCAATGCCAGAGCTTTTGTCCAAATCCAAAGAGAAGAAGGATCATTTGCCGCGTATTTGTGGTCGTTTGTCAATAATGTTCCGGAAATCCACCATTATACCGATCCCAATCAAATTCTCCCTTTTTCACCGCTTGCCGAACGCATCAGTCACGATCTTAAGCGCCGAGGTTTTCGTTTTGTGGGCCCTACCATCTGTTATTCCTATTGTCAGGCTGTTGGCATAGTGATGGACCACCTGACACACTGCGAGCGGTATACCGTTCTCGCACGTCCGCGGCCTGTTAAACTGCCGCACTGAAATGCGGGGAACACAGACGTTGAATTTGGCTGTACCATCGCTTCTTTTTCTCCGGCTGCTGTCGACCCCAGGTCGAGCCCTATGCAGCAACACCCCTCACCCAATTTCAGAACCTTAGTGAAGAGAGAGCAAGAAAAGGAAAACATGAAAGCGATTCGCTAAGAACCGACGACATATTTGACGATTGCTGCTTTGTTTTTGCCTTTTTTTGCTCTTAATGCTCCGTTTTGGTGTTTCCCCCTTTCTGCAATTTGTGGTAAATCAAAGCCAGAGGGCCTGATCCTCAGAATAAACAGGTGACTAGGGTTAAGGAGGCGGTAAAGATGACCTGGCGAAACGTCGTATTAGCGATCGTTGGTCTTTGGTTTATTATCTCGGCGTGGGCTTTAAATCCCATGCATTCCGGCGCCTATGTTACCAGCGCAATTATTTTCGGAGTTCTTATTTTGGCCGCGAGCATCTGGGGTCTGGCAGTTCCCGGAGGCATGAGCTGGCGTTATTACTTAACCGCATTGTTTGGATTATATATGGGTTTGACGCCGTTCTTCTTCAGCTTTACGCGGTTTGGTGCTGCGTTGTGGATTACCATGTTAGCGGGCTTAATTGCCTTGGTCGGCGGTATCTGGCAAGCCATGGTCGCGGCTAAGGTTTCAGGAGCACCGGAACACCGTCACCACGCTGCCTAACACAAACGGCAAAGCGGAGATTTACGCCGGAAAATCAAGAGGAAGCCTCCAGCGGTGGCCAGGCTTCCTCTTGATAATTTTACTTAGGTTGCTTCCTTCATATTCGCAAGTAACTATGTGTAGAGCCTTCTATGACATCCACCATATTCTTGGACAGTCTGTGGCATTTTAGCATTTATTGCAATGTTTGCTTCACACCCGCAGAATCCTGTGTCTGAATGAAGGGAACGGCACCCGCAGTCAACACAATGACTAGCCCCAATATTCCCCATGAGTAAAAGGTTGTGACCAGCCCAAAACGCGTGGCGAATATACCAGCTAGCAAGGACCCGATTCCTGCGCCGGATATAAGAAACAGACCTCTTAAGGACATCACCCGTCCCAGAATGTTCTTGGGCGTATAAGTTTGTATCCACTGCGAAACGGCCCGCGACGCCATGGCGTTGGCCGTTCCGGCGCCCACCAAAATAATCAGGGCCACTGCTATCTCATGCCATGTTCCCAAAGCCAAAAAGGCCAGGGACAACCCGGAGAATCCAACAACTATCCGTGACTTTAATGTCATGTTCTGAACCTTGGTCGTGGTGAGGAGTTTGCCTCCCAGCCATTGTCCAATAGCGATCGCCAGCAAAGCCCAGCCGTAACGGGCAGTGGGCTGATGCCACAAACGCCTCATGGCCGGAGCGGTCAGAACATTAGCCCCGAAGACTAAGGCTGCCCCTAAAAAACTGATTCCTGTCAGCCAGGACAGAGTGCGGTTGTTCCGAAAAGCGGCAAACCCCTCTCCATATTGTTGCCGAATGGATGTGGGAGCGCTGGGAGCTTCTTCGTGAGGAAGCCATGCACTCTTCTCGGTTTTGATTGTACCGATACGGAAGGCGGACACAGCAAACAACAACGCGGCCAGGGAAAAAATCCAAGGAATTGTACTGGCGCGCACAAATCCGATACTCACAATAATATAAGCCGCGGCTGCGGCCAAAGACTCCCACTGCTGGATGAGACCAATCATCCCCTTGAGAGCGTCGCGGGACAATACGGGGGTCATCGCCTGAAAGGCATTGTTGTACAATGCGGCTACACCAAATAAGAAGAAGTAGGCCACGGTATCGCCAATTAATGAGGGGATGGCGACAATGGCAAGCACGAGAATGCCACGAAGAATGTCACCCCAAATGAGTATCGTACGGCGCGACACTCGGTCAATCCATGCTGTGCTTGTTAAGTGGCTGATAATTCCGGCCCACCAGGGCATGGACAGAACCAGACCAAGAGCAGCAGGACTGTGAGTACGGTGAAGAATGACGAGAGCGATAGCCACCTCAATCATGGCATCGCCACCGGCAGCCAGTGAGCGGGCCTGAGCCAGTTCACGCGCTTCCCGGGGGATCGATGCGGAACCGGGTTTGGGCATTCACGAAGTCCCTCCTATTTCGATATCATTTGAATTATGCCTATCTTGTCAGCCATTGTCATTCACATTTTGTCGAAAGTTAATGAATAACATGACAAATTGTCCGAAGTTCATTACCCTTCTCTTGCCCGCAAGGATGTCTGCCGTGGGCGCGGACTTCAAGAGCCATTGCCTTGTCTTTGCTATGCCCTGGGTAGCTCGTGACGCAAAAGCGGTGATATCCTTCACACCCCAAACACGATATACTGACACTACGAGAGGAAGTGAAATTCATGTTCCTCCTGCAACTGATCATGATCGCCCAGGGTTTGTGTGCCGTGAACCGACTGTTACGCCTGCATTTTAGAGGAGACTGGCCTTACCGCTGGCAATCACCCAGTCAGGAGGGCCGGGTGTGGTTGCAAAAGTGGCAGGCTGTATACCGAACTGTCTATGCCTTTTACTGCATGATGCTGGTGCAGAGCGTGTCATGGCTCATCTTGTTGAAATACCTGCGTGCAGCGTCGTTAAGTTTGTGGCTTCTGACAACTCTGGGGATCTTTGTGGTAATTTTTGCTGGATTATCCCGCCATCTGCAAGGTCTAGTCCGTGACATTTTCGATAAACTTCCTACTCCTCTCCCGTCTTTCAGTATTGTGTATCGATTTTTGACCCATCCCCCCGCCATCGACCGGTAAGGGTCTGCGCCGTTGCGGCGCCCCCTTCGTGCGGACCAGATAAATCTGAAGCAGCTGAAAGCATTTGTGGAAACGAGGCGTTATCAACAATCGGCAAACACCATGCTGTGGCACCGGTCCCAAAATGTATGCGAACCGTGACGTCGTCCCTAAAATGTGCCCATGTTCCCCTTGCCGTGAAGGAAATGGGTTAGCATCGTTCCCTGTTTGAGGGTCCATGTGGAAGACAATTTGAGACTCAAAGCCTTTTGAGACAGCTCCAGACCAAAACATCGTCGTCATAGTGAGCGATGCCCGAGTCGGGGCGCCAGAGCAACGGGGTTTAGACGACTGGAATGAAGAGTGAGGAGAAATCCGCCCAGGGGACAAAAAGGGCCTGAACGTGAGCGGGGACGCTGAACACCCGGGCCCAAACGGCTCAGTCGCGGCATACGGTCTATCGAGGCCATCCCGCCCGCGATCCCTTCCGACTTCTCGGCGTTCTCGGGACCATTACCGTCCGACAATTCCCAGTTTGGGGCATGGGGTCGCAATGATCCGCCAATCCTTCTGGCTCTGCGACCTCCGGGGATGAAATCACCCAACCGACAGGCAAGCCATTAGTGCCATTCCCAGCTTGTCTCCTAATTTCTTCCACAAATTTCTTGGGGCGCTGTAAACGTGTATCGGGGGACATCGGTCGAACGGAACCTACCGCCTAAAGTGAGTTCGCACCCGAATCACGATAAGGTGGACCCCATTGTCAAGACAGTTTTTTAGCCCCTAAAGTGTGAGACTGTTCCCTCCCTTGCCTGTAGATTGTGTCACAAGATCTTTCGCGTTT
>PXYT01000095.1:0-8641 GCA_003023725.1 Sulfobacillus benefaciens
CTACTTTGGGGAGTCGCCAAGTTGGTAAGGCACGGGACTTTGGATCCCGCATTCGCAGGTTCGAGTCCTGCCTCCCCAGCCACTTGAAGTCCTTACACCGCAAGTGATTGCGGGTTTTTTATTGCTCACACACGACTAGCACAATGCCTTCCATCCCCACTTCCATCCCCACGAGCGGGCGTGACGTTTCCCCACACTCTTGAACATAGCGTGACCGCCCGCACGCGGAATAAAAAAACAGCCCGGAAGGATTCCGGGCTGTTGACGGGCCGCAAGAACGGGCCGCAGAATTTACACGGGAAACCAAGACTAACGGGCTCCTGCCCACGTCTCCACAAGCTCCCGCGCCAATCGCCGCTGGGTGGCGGTCAACTCCGGCCAAGCCCTTGCCATTGCCCGAAAGTCCGGATCCGTGGGTAAAGTCGGTAACTCCTTTATGGGATGCCCGTCTCGTGCTCGAGAAACCGCCTCCAATACATAGCCCATCACCATGGTGGCCAAATCGGTATCGTCCTGTCCGGAGATATTTTTATACCATGCCGCTTGTTCTGTCGTGTCACGTTCCAGCTCTCGTGTCACTCCCCAGGCCCCCCACAACCATAGAGGGCGCGAAAAAGATGGGGGAGGCTCGTAACTCAACTCCGCCGTCGGCTGCCATCCCGGCAGGCCCAAGGCGGGCCAGGCTTCCACCAGGGCCGACCACCGCACGGAGTGGGACCATGTTGTTCCCTGGGTGATGACACCTGTCGCGGCGATAGCCGTTGTCATGTCAGCGGGCCACCATTCGGCGTTGCGAGGGGCGTAGGAGGGTGAATGGATCAGGTGATAGGCGAACGCCCGCAAGAATATCGCGTTGTCTTGTGTCGACTCCCATGGACACCCATAAGCATCCGCCGCGGCCAACCGATCCAGCGTGTCCGGTGTCGGCCGATGGACGGACCGTTCAATTCGCGACAAATTCGAGGTATGAAAACCGGTCGCATTGGCAATGGTTGGCATGCCCAACCCTTTGAGGGTGCGCACATCCCGAAAATAAGTCGTCAGCGAGTCGTATAACGGGGTCCTCTCCGCAAAAATGTTTTTATCCATCGATTATCATTCCTCCGTCCTGTTTTGTCTCCTACCGTCATGATACGCAGAGTTTTGTTGGATTGTCAAGACGACGACTTGATTGACACCAACTCACACGCGTAGTATATTCTTAACGAAGGACGACGACTTGACAACGACCTGACCTAAAAAGGGGGTAGAAAAATGGCACGGAAAGTGAAGGCGATTAACCCCGAACAAAAATACTGTTCACCCAGACAGGCAGCTAGGACACTCGGCGTGAGCGAGTATCTGATCTACGCCGGAGCGAACGACAACCGAATTCCCCACCGAAAAATCGGCAAGCGTATTCTCATCCCGATGAGTTGGATCGAAGCAGAAGATGCGCAATAGACAAAGGACAAAGCGCGGTGGTCAGACCGCGCTCCGCTCTCTCTCTACTTCTTTACTAATAGAAAGGATGATCTGTGTGAATCAACCCGAAACCAGCATAGCGAATAGGCAAGAAATTCGCAACTACTTCGCGCATCCCACCCCCAAGGCCTGGGATGAAACCTTCGCAACCCAGCTAATCACGCTCACCGCTTCGGGATTCGCCAAACTGCAACTCAGCAGAACGTGGATTGACACTTTGGAACTGTGCCGTGACGCTAAATGGGCAAATTATGTCACCGCCGCGGAGGCCGTCGACCAAGCTTATCACCAGCAAAATTTGATGGCAGTCGCTCGAGCCTGCCGGGCCTGGTGGCATGCCGCCCAGGCTCTGCAGCACGCAAAAACAGAAAGGCCGGTGAGCGCATGAGTGGATATGTGTTCCCAGCAGAATGCGATCTCAAGCGCTTCCGTGATACGTTACCGCCGGTACGCGATTGGGTAATCGAAGGCATGGAGCCCGGCGACGTGGGCATTGTGAGTGCCCCCGGCGGCACCGGCAAGAGCATGCTGTGCCTGTCAATCGGATTGGCCGTAGCCTCCGCTCAGCCTCTGTTCGGCCAGTGGAAAGTGGGATCCATACCGGGTGATGTGGTGTATATCTTCGAGGAAGATTCGGAAACCACGCTGCACCACCGGATGCATGCACTGTCCCGCTTTGCGCACCCCACTGACGATGAATTGGGCCGACTGCACGCGATCTGCGTCCGCAGTCGCCCCCCGAAACTGATGCTGCAAGGCACGCAAGGACTCGCGCAGCGACAAAAAGATGAAGTCGGCGCACTCCTCGCGCTGCTGGATTCTTTGCCTAACCCCCGGCTGCTGATCCTCGATCCTCTCCTGAAATTTCACACTCTCGATGAAAATTCCAACAATGAGATGAACCAACTCATGGAATTGATGGGTCAAATCGCGGAAAGGGCCGGCGTGGCGGTAATTCTGGTCCACCACACCGCGAAGGGGAAGTCTAACGGAAACACCGACAGCGAGCACCAGGAAGCCGCCAGGGGGGCCTCGGCGATCATCAACGAAGCCCGCTGGCAAGCCAGTTTGCGCGGCATCGGCGCGAAAACCGCGAAGAAGTGGGGGTTGGACGAAGACCAGGCCCGCAGATACCTCTGGCTCACTTTGCCTAAGAGGAACAATGTTGGGCACCTTGATGACATTCTGCTGGAACGGGGATTCGGCGGGGTGCTGATGGGGGTGGGGCAAAGTACACCGTCGAATGAAAGTTCCCACTTAGACGACGCGGCCAAAAAACGCTTTCAGCATCAGGAGGACAACGATGATGACCAACAAGAAACCCAGGAGGATCAGGATGGCCAAAACCAAAAAGTACCGAGTTGGCTCTAGCAGGCCGGTTGGACCCGTGATTGCCCCGGCGATCATTTCCCGCGTTCCGGTGTTCCAGCCGCGCTTCAAGAACCTGCAAAACACCACGATTACCGCGGAGACGGCTTGGGGCTCGGTACGAATCGTGGGCAAACTCGGAGGGATTCACCGGAAGGTGCTCGATGCTCTTTTTGCAACCGCTTTGGACACCTTTCGCCATTCCACGGATATCCCTCAACAAAGCGGAGCCCTGTCCTTGCTGGTCGATCCCTACCAAGTCGCCAAAGTCGCGGGTGTCGCAACGAGGCACCCGCAATGGCTGTATGGCATTCTCGAAGATATGCGAGTGGCCCGGGTCGAATTGCACGATAAAACCACCGGTGGCAGACATTGGGCGGGCATTGTGTCTGAGGTCAACACCCAATCCTCAACCCGTGTACCCTTACCGGGAGGGTGCAAACACGGCGACCGCCCGCTGTGGCGCGTGACAATTAGCAGTGCCTGGATGCGGATCTACGATACCAGTTTGGTCTTGCGTTATCGTAACGCTTTGCCTGTCTTAGGGCAGATAACCTCAGGCGCGACCCATGCGCTAGCGCTGCATATTCTCACCCATACCGGCGGAAGTTATGATGTGCCAACCGGGTTGAAAACCGTAGGCGTTCCGTGGAATCGGCTCACACAGCGGCGGCAGCATCAACTAATGCAGGAAATCATCCGCGAAAAGGACCATCTGTTCCACTTAGGCATGGAACTTTATCGCCACCACGATACCAACCACCTGATGATTAGCTATCACCCCACCGGAGATGTCCATGCCCAGAATCCCGTCGAAACCACCGCACCGGGGCAGTCGGAAGCCATATGTGCGGGGAAGGAAGCCATATGTGCGGGGAAGGAAGCCATATGTGCGGGTTCGCAGTAATATCTAGTAATAACTAGATCCGTCTCCGGCTCCTGAAGTCGCCGGAGACGGGGAGGTCCAGGAACCCCCTGCAAGGGAAGAAGAACATTTGTTTCCCCTTAGAGGAGCTGTAACCAGGGTCGCTGGAGGACCAGGATCCCCAAAAGGGGAAGAAGAAGTGTGCCTAGCTACTTTCCTTCCCTTATAGGTATGGTTTGGTTGGCCGATGGGGTGTCACCCTGAGGTGTCATGAGGTCACTCTAGGGTGACACAAGGCAACCGCACCCCGACTGGTATCAGGCTACGGAGAACGAGCCAATGAGCCCAGACCGGGAAGCCGAGAGACCGTGATGGTCAGACGTGTCGGGGATACTCCGCTTAGATGGTCTCATCGTACGATAGGATCTCTAGAGAGCCTGCCCATTAAGGACGAAGATGCTACCTGTTGGACACCGATCCCGGGCGGCGGCACTATCGGTCACCCCTTTGTTCCCCTTTGAGGGCCCCCAAACCTGTCTGCCGGATCTGTAGCAGAGACCCTTGCGCATTATGCGTATTATGCTCGGAACCCTCGATGCTGTCAGCGTTTCAGGGTATCGGGCCGCTTGCGCCTTATTGCGCATTCTGCGCCGTGGGGATATTGTCCCGGTCGGGTTGCGGTCAAGCACGGGCGAGTCCCGCTCCACCGGAAACCCGCATGGCTGTAAGTCTCGGTCGAGCGGGCGGGTAAAATCGCTTTTCTCGCCAATGTTTTGCAAGTTTGCCCCACATGGCGACTAGCGCGAATTGTCCGACGATGTCCGAACGCGGATTGTGGCGGAGCTGTGCATCTGGAGGACGACGCGAGGGGGAACCAGGAACCACCCTGTAAGGGAAGGAAGACTATAAATTGTCGCAATTATCATCATGTGGGGTGAATGACCAAAAAGTTTGGCAGAAAAGGAAAAATACCCGCCCGCTCGACCGAGCCCTGACGCAGAGCCATGTTCAGACGATCGCCACGTGCCCGCAACCCGACCGGACAGGGGCGTTTCTGGGGTTGGGGACACCACAAAGGAGACCAATCACTGTGTGGGCCTTCGATGCCTGCGTGCATAATCTTCCTTGTGGAAGAATAATCATGCAAATGGTGTCCAAGGGTCTTTGCCCCCGCGTCCCGCGGAGGTCTCCTAAAGGGCATTGCACTGAACTTTCCTATCCCCTTTTGGCACTCACGATCCTGACATTTTCTGCGCCGCCCTGTTGGCCGATAGGGACCTCTGCCCTGTCACCCTGAGATGTCATGATGTCACCGTGGGGTGACATCCGACCGGAGAAGTCCATCTCCAATCCCCCACACAAGATTAACGCGGACCCCATATTCGCGGGTTTGCAGTATTGATGCTGAGCTATGTGCCAATCACTAGTGGGGTCTATTTCCAGAATCGTAAGACACCGCAGTAGGGCGTGTGCTATTTTCACGGGCACGCGCACTATTTTCACGGGCGCGTGGGCTATTTTCACGGGGCTGTAGTACTATACTAGTACTCTACTAGTAGCACTTGCGGCTCCTAAAGTCGCCGCAAGCGCAAAAACCAGGATCCCCAAAAGGGGAAGAAGAAATGTGGCCTGCTACTTTCCTTCTTCCTATAGGTATGGTTTGCCAAGACGAAAAAACCTGGCGATTGCGAGATTTTTTTCTGCCCTGTTGGCCGATGGGGCATCTCTGCCCTGTCACCCTGAGATGTCATGCTGTCACTCCACGATGACACAAGGCAGGATGCGGCGGGTGTTATGATAAGGCATGAGACAGGGTGTAGAACCTCGCCTTGGTAGGGATGCCCAGCCCTATCAAGAACGCGATGGGCAGAACGTATGAGTCCCAGGGAAAGGACGGGAACGGGACAATGAATACGAGCGATAATTTGCGGTACTCGCTGTGGATCCGGTGGTCCGACGAGGATCAGCTGTACATTGTTGAGGTTCCGGAATTGCCGGGATGTAAAACGCACGGCAAAACTTACGCCGCAGCCGTCATCCAGGCACAAGATGGACACCAACGAATAGATTCTTATCCCCTTGGAGGAGGTCTTTTATGTTCGGAAACCACGATGTCGTCAGGGTTTCAGGGCGCGCCGTGGGTTGCGTATTCTTGCGCATTATGCGCAGGATGCCCAATGGTCTGATGCCTGTCTAATCAACCGAGCCCTGACGATTTGTTGTTATTGAACACCGCGTCCCGCGAGGGCATCACAAGAAGAACAGGACGGCCGATACCTCTTATCCCCCTGACATAGAGGGGGCTGCTCTATGTGTGAGCCGGGGTGGGGGTGCCGGACGTTTGACTCTGCACCTTTTAGGTTGTATACTACTGCTATGGACGGCAAAGCGATGGTCAAATACTTGCAAGAGCGGGGATGGGTCGTTGATCGGATTCACGGCTCACATTATATCATGGTCAAAGCTGGGCGACGGCCCATTCCGGTACCTGTCCATGGATCTCGCGATTTGCCGCGCGGGTTAGTCCGGGGCATTATGCGGGAAGCAAAGGAGGAATGATGGATGGTGGAACGGGTGCCTTTTCGATGCTGGGTCGACGAGAATGTCTGGTTTGTGCAAGGTCTGCCACCCTGGGATAATGTGCTGACGTATGGTTCCGATCAGGAGGACGCCATCCATCAGGCACAAGACGCCTTAAGTGGGGTGTTGGCGGCCTTGTTGGATCACGGTGACCCCATTCCTGAGGTGCCCACTTCTGCGGTAGGAGACGACATTATTTGGGTGGCCCCGGATCTGCGGGTGATGGTCCCGCTTTGGCTCCGACAGACGCGGGAAACAACGGGTTTGACGCAGGGGGAACTGGCGACACGCCTGGGAGTGACATACCAGGCCGTCCAAAAATGGGAGCGGGCGGGCGCCAATCCGACCATAGGCACGCTGCAACGGGTGGCTCGAGCCCTGGGTCATGAGGCCATGATTTCCTTCCGCTAGGATTGCGGCCCAGCGGACAAGGAGCACACATGGCACGTACGGCCTCAGGACAAGGGTTTCGGCCAGGACGGATCCCGGGACGAATCCGGGGACGAGTGAATCCTGGGACGGACCCCCAAAAGGGGAAGGAAACAGCGTCCTCGCCCTCCTCTTCCCCTTTTGGGAAAGCGGTCAGGACAGAAAAACCTGGCGATTGCGAGATTTTTTTGCGCCGTGCGGTTGGCCGATGGGGTGTCACCCTGAGGTGTCACACTGATGTCACCCCACGGTGACACAAGGCAGGATGCGGCTTATGTTATCATGAGGGCATGACAGGGTGTAGAACCTCGCCTTGGTAGGGATGCCCAGCCCTATCAAGAACGCGATGGGCAGAACGTATTAGCCCCAGGGAAAGGACGGGAACGGGACAATGAATACGCACGATAATTTGCGGTACTCGCTGTGGATCCGGTGGTCCGACGAGGATCAGCTGTACATTGTTGAGGTTCCGGAATTGCCCGGATGTAAAACGCACGGCAAAACGTACGCCGAAGCCGTCATCCAGGCACAAGACGCGATGGACACGTGGCTATATGGACATCGGGCGTTGGGGTATGCCATTCCGCCACCCGATTGGTATCAGGCTACGGAGAATGGACCACGGCACCCACTACGGCACGCCGAGAGACCGTGATGGTCAGACGTGTCGGGAATGCTCCGCTTAGATGGTCTCATCGTACGATAGGACCTCTAGAGAGCCTGTCCATTCGCGAATAGATTCTTATCCCCTTGCAGGAGGTCTTTTATGCCCGGAACCCTCGATGCTGTCAGGGTTTCGGGGTATCGGGCCGCTTGCGGCTTATTGCGCATTCTGCGCCGTGGGGATGATGTGGGGATAGCCCGCCCTCAACCTCCTCCTCGACATGCGACAAAGGCACCTGAGGGTCTTTTTGACGGGTTTTCCCTTGAACTGGTGTGGTCAAGTGCCGATGCTGCCTCTTCATCCCCTTTATGACCGTATGAAGGGTGTTAGTCCTCACGTCGACGGTTCTCCAAACGACGCATGCCCTGGGCATAAACGATGTACATAAAAAGTCCGGGTGCAGCGCAGGCTGTGGCTATCACATCCAGATTGTTTAAAAACCATTCGGCCATTTGATTCGCGGTGAGGCTTCGGTTGGCTAAGCAGAAACAGCGAACGTTGAACTGTTGAACCATATCCCGTTCCGCCGGATTGACATAAATGCGGGAATCTTTCATGAAGACTGCTTCACCGCGCCGGCCGGCCTCTTCCAGCCATTGGACATCGGTGACAAATTGATCAGGTCCCACACCATAACGTTCGGCTAAGGTGGTGAGGCGCAAACCAGCGGCCCGCAACTGTGTCGGGACTTGGATGCGCCCAAGGCTACGATCTAAAAATAAATCAGGAAGCCCGTGAGGATGCGACACGCACAACGTCCTCCACTTCCGCGAAGGATAGGCCATAATCGTCCGCGATGGAAGTGAGGGCATCGCCAGCCCCAAAACGTTGCAAGACGTCCGCAACTTTCGTGGCACTCTGCGCGAAAATGGGTTGTCCAAAGGCTCGGGCCGGATCTGCCAATATCCGGGCTTGCCGATAGAGGGGCAATTGCAACATCAAGGGATAGCCATCCTTACCCCAAATGATCCGCTGCAGATACTGCGCGACAATGTCGCGAAACACTTGTTGTCCGTTGCGGACGATAACCAGACCCGCAATAGATTCTTGGGACGTGATGTCATCGTGTGTGGACCATTCATACAAGATTTCTGCCCCATCGGTATAAAGTTTTCACGACGCCAAAGCGTGTTCTAACCCAATGGTTTGTGTTAACACCGTCAGAGAGAGCCGGACGAATGCGTTGAAAGGGTACCCCCGCCTTCCGAAAGACATCCAGTACATAAGCCTCGACTAACCCTATAAACGGCCAGTTCGGTTGCTGGCGCTGC
>PXYT01000095.1:8656-17043 GCA_003023725.1 Sulfobacillus benefaciens
GTGCGATATAAACGGGTGCCAACGGATTAACGTGGAGCGCGGAACAGCCAAGAATTGGCTGACCTGACGCATAGTATACAGAGGCACCGCGATTCGAGGATCTGAGGGATGGATGTTCGGCGAATGGTCCGCTGTGGTCACGAATACTCCTCCTCTCACTCAGTCTATGCAATTCTCCCTTCTCATTATGGACGACTACCGTCTCAGGGGGGAAATCCTGCGTAAAGTCAGAAAAAAAATTTCTGGAATCCTCGTCAAAAGGTGAGACCAAAACAGGGATCCCTTGTGAGTGTCCACGGCGTTGTCACAGATCGAGTTTAGCAGATCGTCTCGAAGCATCGCTGTATGACTCTCTCTTGTAATTCTTGACCATTCATTGACGTAGTGGCTAATAGTCGAACCCATTGCCGAATCTGATCATTAGCGCCCTCTAATTGGTCTGTTTTATGGGTGATGTATTGTCGTAACTTTTCAGTTTCGTCAGCCATTTCTATACCTCGTTTCGATTTTATATTCCCAAGATGATCATCAGAACTTAACCAGTCTAATTATAAAACAAATTGACGGATATGAACTGAACTCATAACCAGGCCCACAAGGGAAGAACAACTATACATGAAAGTTCATCCCCTATTGATGGCCGTGCCATGGTCTTTATTTCTGCTGACCCAGATCTCGCACTATACGCAGGACGGCGGCTTTTTGGCCCGCACTGAGCAATCGGTAGTGCAGAAGAAGGCTCGATTCGTCATCTGTCATTTCCTGATCATTCTTGGTCGGGCTATCAGGCTTGAGCACGGTCCAATTCAGTTCCTGAACGGCAGCACGAAAGGCGCGAACCAAATCCTGTTCGGCTGCATACTGCTGGCGGGCGGTGCGAAACGCGGCGATGAGTTGGCGATAATCATTTTCTGCAGACCATGACGCGCAGGTTTTTTGGCTCAGACGTCCCATGACAAATGCTAACCCAATGACATCGCCGCTATAATTGCCGGCTGCGGCAACGGCGAAGAACCACAACCACGCTCCCGGGACTCGGGAAAGGAAAGACACGGGAGAAAGATTGCTAGGAAGTTGCCCGGTGGATTCCATCTGCGACCATTCTTCACTCGAAAGGGGAGGGGACCACAAGGCAGACCAGCGGGCGGCGGCGACATCAACGGATGTATGGGACTCATCTCGAAGTAACGACAAATACTGACCCCCGATTCGTGACCACCAATCGTAGCGAAGAGACGGAGTAAGTCGTGACAAACCATCCCAAACGTGATCCAACATGACATCCATAACGTCCTTTTCTGCGTACCCGGCGGCAATCACGGGTACCAAAACGGGCACCTCCAGCGCTATGGATAGGGAACGGATCACGGGACGAGCAGGACGGGAGTACTGACGCGACTCGATCGGTGAGATGGTTCCTGGGGGCAACTGAGCGAGTTCGGCGAGACGACGAATCGTGAGTTCACGCTGAGTGCGATTTTCACGCAGATAATCTCCAAATCCCGGACCTGTGTGTTTCATGATGTGCCTTCTTTCTTTCAAAAAAAAATTTTCTTCGTGAGACAATAATACCACACACATGCATCCAAATGCAGTATACTATTCCTGAAAGATGCATGTGAATGCACGCACTACGACGAAGCAGAGGAACACCGGATGGAAACCAAAGAAAACGGCTTGATCGGCGAGAGCACGAACGAGCACGAACCGAAGTGGAAGTTGGGTGAACCAAAGCTGGAACCCACCAACCCACCGGCGATGAGTACTAGCACGAAAGTGAAACGAAAATCCCGGTACCACCACACCTCTTGAGGCGTCGTGGATTCACAGAACACACTCAAAACAAACACATGAACGCCCGTGGACGTGCGGATCGTGTCAAAAAGCAACAAAGCTATCACCCAGCTGAACTGAAACCGTGACAGCGAGGGAGGTAGTTCCCGGAAGTTTTCTGAAATCCACTACTAAGTGCTCTCGTGAGGTAGCGGGTGAAGAAACGGAACGGAATGAAACCCGAAGATGAAGCGGAAGTGAGGCGAAAGCTGGAAGGACGGCCGGCGGCCTAAAAAACCGCAGACCGATCGCAAAAAAAGCAGGCGACTGCGTCTCCGAGCAGGCTGGCCGCTCCAAGTTTTCACCACCTTTTGATTCCGATTATAAGAAGGAAAGGATGATCAACATGATCAACATGACAGAAAAAGAGTTTCATTTTCGGTATCAGATCCCGCGTGAAGAAATTCTCCAGAATCGCAGAGCGTTTCATTATTTTCACGAGTATGTTCTTGCGTGGAATCGAAATCCCAAAATTCTGGGGCGGGCTTATCGTGAGCTTGGAGTTCGGGGAGTCGTCCAGATCGCTCGATGGCTGAATCAGAACTCGGACATTCTCATCGCCATCGCCCGCAGGCAAGCGGCCGTCGCCACCAAAAAGGAGGCCATCTAAATGGTATATTTCGTGCGCACCAAGGCCGGGGGCATCCATCCGCTGCATGAAAACGAGTTGCGAACGTACCTCCGACGCGGGCACCAGATCGTGTACGGTGCCCAAAGTTTGCCACCCCAAAAAGACACCAGGTACCAGTGGGTAGGCTGTTGGGTGGCGCCCGGCTCGCAAGAAGCCGTCGAAGCCGCGCTCCTCAAATCAAAGGGATATGATACGTGGCAGCTATCTATCGCGGAAATAAGGGTTAGCTACCACCCTTACCGGGAAAAAAAGGTGAAAATTCGAACGGAGAAGGGCTACCACGTAGAATACCACATTAGGCCGGTTCAAAACGAGCCGGAGGAACGGATTAGTACCGTTCCGATCACGTCCGGTCGCATTTGGGTCCGGGTGCCAGTCGAGGAGGTGAAGCAGTTCATCCAGCATCACCTCCATTCGGCATATTTCGAAGGTTTCCGGGTGGAGCGGGATGCCCAGGGGAACGTTCCGGTCGTCTCCGCACCCCGGATGCCCCGGGAACGGAAAGCCGGCCCGGCATTACTTCCGGGCGATGTGGTTTACGTGCCCACGAAAAAAACATGGGGTCGGTTCGAGCGGTACGCGACTGATGAACACTTCGTGGAAATTGGGCCCATGCATCAATTAACGCGCATTCAAAAAAGTCCAAACGTTGTGGTGCCGCTAACGTCTTGTGTCCTAGTGCCGACTGACTAGCCGAATTTTCAGACAAAACATTTCTCACCGTGAACGAGATATCCCAGATATTGGAACAGAAAATCGCCACGACGCGCACTCAGCTGCGGCACGGCCAGATCCCCGGAGCGGTAAAAATTGGCAAGTCGTGGCGGATATCCCGAGCGCTATTCGAAGAGTTCGTGCGCGAACGGGCGCCGCGGTAATTACCCCGGCCCATCGTTATGTCACCCGTTAATGGCCCACCTTGCGGTGGGTTCTTCTTTTTATGTAGGGGGTTTCATTCTACCGCCAAAAAAATTCCAATAGGAGGCAACACCCATGAATAAGTTCGAAAAAATGATGATTTCGTCGGATCCGAAACTTTCGGCAAAGGTTACCACCGCTCAACACCTGATCGACTCAGCACCCCACTCCGTCCGCCAAATCGCCCGGGACCCAAAAATCACCACGAAAACCCAAGCCCGCACTGCCTTACGTCCGATTTCCCTAGCAGAGCGGGGATCGCTCACCCGTGCTGTAGCGGGTGTTGTCGAAATTTGGGGAGCACACTTGGAATTCCACGGTGTGATGGACGCTATCGCTCAGAAATTGCCCAGTGAGGTCGAAGCTGTTTCGATGGGGCCCAAGGCCTTGCGCCAAAAGCTCCAAAGAGTGCGGATCGACGCGGCGTGGGAAGCATTTTGCCGCGCTGGTTATCGTCTTGCCGTGCACGGGGATTTTTACGTGGGATTTGGTTCCCCCACCGTGTCACAGCAAGAGTATGCCGACTGGGATATGTATTCGAAGTCTTACGGTCACCCCGGACGGATTCAAGACACGCACCTCACCATTCCCTCCGACTGGAGAATTCGGGTCGAGCGTCGCGGTTTATCTGTACTGGATGGGTTGTTAACGTTAGATGCTGTGCTGCTCGATTCCCGCGTTATGGGGAAAGAAAATCTCGATGTCAAGATTTACGCTGCTGTTTGGCTCGGCCAAGGACGCGGAACCGCATTGCATGCGGAGTCAGGGTTCATCGCTCTGGCAGGGGACGACATGGTATATCACTCTTTAAAATCCCCAGATGACGCTGCGCGTGGGCTTTTGAGGAAAGTTCGGGCCGCCGGTCGCCCGCAAACTTCCCGGCAATGGAAGATCGATATTGTGTTGGGTCGGGAAAGTCTATCGGACCTTGTCGAAAAAGCTCTGGAGATCGAGCCCGCCCTCGCCGTGAAATGGGCCGACGCCAAAGCTGTGGGAGCTTGTACGCCGGGAATATTGTCCTGGTGTCACCAAGTGGGGATTGATCCCGATGAGCCGGAAGTGGCTCTGCGTGAGGTCTATGAAGCTTATCGCGAGGTGCCTGCGACCGAAGCGCGGGCGACCATCCTTCACGTGCTCCGTTCCCATACTGCCGTCCGTCGGGCCCTGGTTGCTGCTACCGTCACCGCGGCGGTCAGCTAATCTAGCCTCGGGAGTCCCCGGAGCGTCCGGCTCTCATCACGAGAGCCGGGTGCCCTGGCGATTGCTGCCAGCACCACTGAACCAAAAAATACGAGTTTAAGGAGATGAATACGAGATGAACGCACAAATATTTGCGCAAGCCGCACCAGAAACCCCCTCGGTCTTGCCGAAGAAATGCGCTGGAAATATTTGCCTGACGGCAGAGGACCTGACCGAAATCCTGAACCAACGATACGATACGACGCTGTCGCAGTTGCGACTGGGTCTCATTCCCGGGGGCTGTGAAGATTGGGAAGAACTGGAGGGTGAGCCGGACGCTGTTCGAGGCTGCGATTTTGTCGGAGTCGGGGAGGCCGAGTAGTGGGCATGGACACGATGGAAAATAATGTCAGGGAGAGGAGGGGTATGACGATGAAAGTTGCGGTGGATGTCGGCCACGGGTACACGAAAGGTTTGTCTGAATCCGGGAAGCGGGTGCTGTTTCCGAGTTTGATTTGCCCTGCCACATCAGACCTGGACCTGGGGCCGTTGGCCTCGTCCCACAGTACCACGGTGCAATGGGCTTCTCAAGCGCCCCGTGTTTATTGGGTGGGGGAGAATGCCCGGCTGCAGGCTACCAGTCTGTTTGGATCGGAGAAAGCCTCGGATCCCTTGACACGCGACCTGACCGTGATTGCTGCCAGTCGGTTGATTCACGCCACAGATGCTTTGCCACACAGTGCGACGCTAGCCGTGGGAGTGCCGTTGACCTGGTATGGTCGAGAACGTCAAGCACTCCAACACGCATTGTTGGGAACCGTGTCCATCGACGGTCAATCCTTCGATATTGCCGACGTTCAGGTTTTTCCCCAAGGTGTAGCGGCCATTTTGTCGGCTTTGCCTCGAAATACTTCACCCGGCCTCTATGGATTGGTCGATATTGGATATCGCACGACGGATTATCTTGTGGTGCAGGTCAACGAGTCCGGTTTGCCCACTTTAGTGCCGGGTTTAGCCGGATCGTGGGAGCAAGGGATCCACAATGCCTTGCTAACGGTAGCAGCCCACATTGAGCAGCAATGGCGCGTGGTCTATGCGCCTCATGAACTAGCCAAAGCCACTACCATTATGGTACGCGGCCACGAAATTATGGTGTCTGCGGAAATTCGCCAAGCTTCGGCACAATTAGGGGCAAGCCTTACGGCTAAACTGCAAACCGTGTGGGCTCCCATTTTACCGCGCTTAAAAACGCTGTATTTGGTCGGTGGGGGTGTGGAAGCCATGTCTCAGCATGTGGGCGGCATGCCCATCCAGATCGTGCCGGATTGCCAGTGGGCGAATGTGAAAGGGTATCTGGCGGCCATGGGCCCGTCCGTTCCTTAAGTCTCATGCGAGTTGCCGGCATTTTTGAGCCGTTTAAGGGCCTACGGACGGACCTATGGCCCGGTCAGAATGCCGAGCAAACAGGGTGAAGGGCCGTCGGTAGGCCCTTGAGAGGGGCATAATCGGGTTCAAACCCGCACGAGGTAACGAAAGGAGGCGGGCCTGTGATTGTGAAGTTGTACTTGGACGCATCCCGAGACCGGGAGTTAATTGACGCCATTGAAGCGATGCCCAAAGGGGAACGGTCGACGCGCCTGAAAGGGTTGCTACTCTTAGCGTTGTCTGGTACGGGGGGATTGTTGGTGCGGATAGACGGCCTGGAACAGCGAGTCCACGCTTTAGAAGAGAAAGCAATCAGTGAACAAGAAGATCTCCAACCGTCTGAATCGGGTTACGGAGCCGACGCGATGCACAGCCTGCTAAATGGATTAGAAGACGGATAGATGAACCCCATTCCCCCCGACCGAGTGGTTGGCACCACCCCGTCTCCCCCCTTTCCCCATGAATTCTGGTGGGGAAAGGGCGTGAAGAGCCAAAAAGGCAAAGCAAGACACCTCAGCAGGGGTCTAGATATCGTCTCTATCAAAACTACACAGGATAAGGGGAAAGTGCCGTCACACCCGCGGCAGTGCCGCGGGGAAAACCGCATAACCATGCGGAAAATCCCACGACTCATACGAGTCATGGAGTGGGGTCATCGGGTGGGGTTACCAGTTGGCGAGTGAGTTGTCAGCGGATGCCGGTTGGGACGGTTGTACGGACTCACGCGATGACTCAACGACTCACTTATAAAGGAGGTGCTTCCAGAAATGGCAGAGAATAACAAAACTGGCGAGAAAGATTGGGAGCGGGTGCAGGTGTATATGCCCCCCGATTTTTACGAGGTCATCCAGGCCCGGGCGAAGCGGCGAGGCGTGTCTTTGTCCTCGGAAGCGTATCGTCTGATCCGGATCGGGCTGGCCAACGTGAAACCGAATGAGAATATCGAAGCGGATCTGGTGTCTCTCGAACGCTATGTGAAATTGCATCTCGAGCCGTTGGTTTTTGTTGCGGCGATGGATTCGGCGTTTAACGCCGAAAATTGGCAGCAAAATGCCTGGGTGCAATCCGAACGGCAACACAACGGGGATAAGGAGAAAGCCGCGAAACCCTACCAAGAATACCAGCGGATGCTGCGGGAACGCGCGACGAAACGCCTGCAACGGAAGTTGCGGGATCTCGATCGGGATCTCGATCGGGATCTCGATCGGGATGACGAGGCCGCAGAGGAGGAGTAAGAAGAATGGCAGACGACGAGAAATGGACCGTACGGATCGGACCGGACTTAGCAGATATGGTGCGTACGTTCGCGAAACAAAAAGGCCAGAGTTTGAATCAATATATGCAGCGAGCCCTGACGAATCAAATTCAAGTGGATGCGGTCGATTGGCCGACCGGGCACCTTGGGCAAGTGGTGGAGCAAGGCACCGAAAAAACGACGGTCGCAGCCAACTTCGCGGCCATCCAAGCCCAAGCCGTGCTGATTCTGCTCAAGGAATGGCGGAAAGAGGATATGAAACGCCAGGAAGGCTTGCCGGAAGAGTTAGCCCGTCAAACAGTGCAATGCGACGTGGACGATGCGATTGCAGAATCGATCCGGACTTTCGAAGATCCCCGGGTTCGGCAGCAATATGCCTGGGTGGAGCGGCCACAAAGTGCGGACGATTTACCGGATTGGTTCACGAATTCGGGTGAGAGCGAAGAGTATGACGATCTTACCGACGACGAGGTCGACGAATAACAACTCTTCTCCCCTTCAAGGGGAACAGAAAGGAGGCAACCGGAGATGCCCCAAAAACCGTTCGTGATGCGGGTGCATTTCTACACCGCCCAAGGCACGGGCGACCACACTTTGGGCTCGGGCGCGCACCACATCGAATATATGGGCTCACCGACAAAAGGCGAACTGTTAGTTGATCCAATGGCTTCCGAACGGACGACACTCGAAAGCGCCGCCATTCACGCACAATACGCCGGCGAGCGGGAAGGGTCTTTGGGGTACTTCGGCAATATGGCGGATCGGCCTCAAGCCGCCCAACAATCCATCTTACAGGCCCAAGGCCCGGTGTGGCGCGTCATTGCCAGTGTTGGGGAAGAAGACGCCCTCAAGATGGGTGGAGCTCTAGTGACGAAAGCGGGATGGGACCAAGCGATGCAGCCCGTGGTCGCCAAAATGATCACGGAATTAAGCCTCGACCCTCAAAAGGTCCAATGGATTGCGGCGGTCCACCGGCATCAACACCACGAAGCCAATCCGCATGTCCACCTGCTCTTGTGGGAACAGGGGGAGCCCAGCCGCAAAACCGGAGAATGGACGAAAAAAGAACTGCAAGCCATCAAACGCGAGGCTGTCTCGCACCTGTACCAACCGGAACGGGCGCAACTGGGACAAGCAAAAACCACA
>PXYT01000096.1 GCA_003023725.1 Sulfobacillus benefaciens
GTATACCGAATTGCATGCAGAGGGCGATGAGAGATTGACATACGACTCGTTATTCGTGATAATTAAGTCGTAAATCTACCAGATGAAATTATTGTGTGGAAGTGTCACAAGGGTTCAGTTTACCAAATCTTCGTCTGTTGAGGTTATCGTTCCGTCCAAATAAGAACCACATATCACCTGTGATTGGGGCCATTATGTTCATGTTCGAAAAGAAGGCAAGCGCCATTCATATGCCCGGCGGCCATCATAACAACGATCTATTCACCACCTTAAGTGACAGGTTCAAATTTTCAATGACGCACCTTATTTGCTATGGGGTCTACAGACTAGACAAACCCAACCCACTTCGTCACCAGGACAGGAGGACCGGTCATGCATTATCCGGAATATTCCCTTAACTTACACCAGTTGCGTGTTTTTCAAATGGTAGCGCGCCGGATGAGCTTTTCCCGGGCCGCAGAAGATATGATCCTCAGTCAACCCGCCGTCTCCTTGCATATCAAAAACTTGGAGAAAGCCGTTGGATTGGCTCTATTTGAAAAAATAGGCCGCCAGATTCGATTGACCGAGGCCGGTGAGCATCTTCTGTATCACAGTCACCGCGTGTTTACCGTGCTGCAAGAAACCCATGAAGCCATGGAGGCCTTGCGGGGAGGTGACAAGGGGCACTTACGTGTAGCCGCTGATACCACGGCTGGGGTATACGTCGTACCGGAGTATCTGGGAATATTTCGCAGGTCGTTTCCAAACGTGGACATTACTCTCGATGTAACCAACCGCGCCAACGTCATGGAACGCCTTCTCTTGCGAGAGATCGATTTGGCGGTCATCGGGCAGTTTCCTCAAGAAAAAGAATTGATTGCCATCCCTTTTCTGGTTAATGAGTTGGTGGTCATCGCATGGCCAGATCACAGACTGGTCACCAGAAAACGGGTACCGCTAACAGAACTGGCAGCAGAAACCTTTTTGATGCGGGAGACAGGATCCGGCACACGCTCGACCACCGAAAAATTCTTTTCCGATGCCGGATTGTCCATTCAGATCGGGATGGAACTAGCCAGCAATAGTGCCATTAAAAAGGCCGTGTCCAACGCACTCGGTATCGCCGTGGTGCCACGGCGGGCTATCGACTTAGAGCTAAAAACCGGCGAACTGGCCATTATCGATGTTCAAGGGTTTCCCCGCATTCGTCACTGGCACATTGTACAAATGCGGGAGCGATTTTTACCTCCCCCTGCCATAAAGTTCAAAGAGCTGCTCTTAAAGCATGATTTTGGACAAACAACACAAAAAATTGGCTACGAAAATCCAGAAATCGCTCAATTGCCCAACCAAGAATCTATGGATCCGCTTTAATTGAGAAGGACCCGGTGTGTCTGTTGGTGATGTCAACGATCCCGCCCTAAAGGGCGGAGCTTAGACCCGAACTTCGCCGCAATTCGCAGAACCGTTGCAGGCGCTTAGCTTCGGCTTCACCGTCCGGCCCACCCGGGGCTTAAAAGCCATTGTAAAGTCGACTGTGCAAATACCATTGCGGTGGAGAGTGTTATTAATGAACAGGGCACTTCGCCCATAAACAATTGGTGGAAACAAGGACAATCTGTTAACAGTTTCAAGAACTCGTCCACCACAGCTGTAACGGAAACAACTACTGCGTGATTTTATGGAATTTTTCCTTTAGCCAATTATGATAATTGGTTAGCCGTACCAGAAGTTTAGGTGAGTGCGTATAATACCGGATTCACGACAGGATACAGTATCGACGAGATTCTCGCTGACAATTCATTAACTAGTCAGTGGGTTCCATCGAGCGATTCTGTTCCTCTCAATGATTCTTTCCCGGGTTATTACTCGACCGTAGAAGATGTTGTATAGTCATCATATCAGGGTTCTGAGGCGAGGAGTGCACTCGCCGTATAGTGCAAATAGCTCCCTCGCCCCCTCGTATAAAGAAGGGCGATGACGTGGTAACAGGGGCTCCTCCTAGGCACTGGTGGATAAGGGGCATGATTATCAGTAGCGCGATAGCTATTGGTGGCACATTATGGCTATGGTCGCAGCAAGCTGACGTTTTCTTTAATTGGCGTGGGGATATTATTTTTTTAGCGTTTGTTGTAGGGTGCATCGCGCCATTATATATACACCACTTGACAGGCTTAACCAAAAAAATTGCGTGGGTTTCACTTACAGTGGTTCTCTGGGCCGGCTGGATGTTTTTCTTCAACGGAATAGCACTATTTGCTCTGCCTCTTATAGTAGACACGGTATGGATGTTCCAAGCAAATGGCCGCTGACAACGGCTACAGCCAAGACACGCTCCCCAAAAGGTGATTATCTCATCTCGGTCGCTGAACGTCTTCTGGTCGTCATCGAAGCAAAACATCAAAATTACCGGAAAAATCTCTTCAGACCATGGCTAAATTGGCCCAAACCTACCTGGAATCGCGGCGAGCAACCTTCCGTATATTCGTCTATGCGTTCATTGACGAACCCCCTGAAAGTCGACATCTTTTCCTGGATCCTAAAAGTCGGTGGGCCACTTGTGTTGTCAACCCGGAGTAAGGGATGCCACCAAACAGACTGCCTATCACTGTCCTATTTGTTCTTCCCTCGCCGCTACTGAGGAAAATTTTTGGTCACCCCCCACCGGAATACGCAGTGATCGCATCAACTATTCACGTCCTTTCTCCTCGTTAATTGTCAGGAATTACCATCGAATTGAGAATGTGTTTCAAGACGGCGGTATCCGGTCCTGCTTCTCACACAATCACCGCTCCAAAAGTACGGATTGCAGGCAGACGCGGTATTAACTGATTTACAGGAGGTCAATCATAAACTGGCTGTGGAGACATTACAAACGCATCGGGTTATGGAAGACAAAGCGGCGACCATGGGCTTGTCATGGATTGAACTGCTCGCGACGCAAGTTTTAGCCGATCCCTTTACGTGGCATGTTGTGCAAGAAGGTAGGCTACACCCTTGGGGTTATAAAGGGAGCCAAGACCGCAAACGGGGCCGTTTAATGCCCACCCCATTCGGTCATCTGTCCGAATGGCACACGTCACTGGCAAGGACGATCCTATGCGAGTTATATGGATGACTGTATCCAGTGCCGGTATTATGTGCCAGGGTAGCCACGCCGCGAAATTTGTGGAGAGGCTACCACGGGAAGAAGATTTAGCAAAGCCATGTGATGAGGGCTTTGCGTCGCCCCGTTATTTTTCATGCGATAGTCCTCGTTGGAATAAACTGTCACCCTCAGATTTAGCAAGATATCAGAGTTTTCTAGGAGGGGGCACCATGCCACGCAAAGCCCGACTTCGGACTGCAATCTATGCCCGGGTTTCGACCAAAGACAAGGACCAAGACCCGGACACCCAATTGTACCGATTGCGGGACTCTGTGTCGGTTCACCCGGATTGGGAGATTCGGAATGTCAGGCCACGGCACCTGACCACGTCAGATTAGAGTCTCATCCGGCATTTATGGACACGTCCGGCGTCGGATCATAGAAATCTTCCTGACAAAACCTGCACTACCACGGTTCACAAACGGAAATAAGTGGATTATAGCGATCCAAGAAAGAATCGTTGCCATCCCCCTACAAAGCGGCTTTCGCCGGTTCACTCTGCACAGTATGACAACGCCGCTGGTAACCCCTCAAATAGACAGGGAACGAAATTGGTAGAATCCGATCCCATAGCCGACACAGACCGTGAGAAGTGTCCAAAAAGCCATGCACGCCCCATGATGATGCATCACCATGGCTGCCAGCGTGGGCCCCAGGGCCGGTGCCAAAAAAGACGGCGCAAATTCTCCCGTACCTACTCCCATAATGATCCCATAGTTTGCTACCAAGACGATCCCTAAGGCTAAGGGGGTTTTTCCGAACGTCACCAAAAGCGCATCGGCCCACCACACCGCCCCCAGAACTCCCCCGATGAGCCACCAGGCCGGCACCCCTGGTAACGTCAAGGATCCCCTCATTAAACTCTCGGCGGCCGCTGCGGCGATAATGGCGGATATTCCGTAGCATCCCGCCAAGCTGACCCGGGCCCCCATGATGGCTAACCATACCGCTATCCGCTGTCTTTGCCGCGGCACGATATAGCGCCACCAAGCACGGCCTTGGCTGAGGGGAGAACCTACCCCCAATAAAAAGGCGATGGGGAAACTGACCCAGCTGAGCACGGCCAAAAACGCTGGATGCCATGAGGGTCCCATCAGTGCCCCGGTCACGGCAGGGGGTTCCGGTGCACGAGGGATGAGCCCGTGGATTCCGCCCCATATCACCCCATATAACAGGGCGAAGAGCCCAGAAGGACGACGCAGCAATCGGATCACTTCCCCATAGGCCAGGATCCCGATACGTTGGGAAAGGGATTTCATAACAGCGCCGTGGCCATACGCCACGCTCCGGTGATGGCGCTGACTAAAACCCAAAGCCCATCCCATTGGAGAGACCAGACCACGCGAAAGTACCGTGGCAGACGGGGATCAAATCCCGCATGGGCACTGAGCACCCCTTGGAAACTGGGGAACCATATCCCCCAGGAGGGGTGCACGACCCACAGCCCATAAGCCGCAAATGTTGAAGCCGCCATCATGGCCCCAGCCCCGGCAATCCCCCGCCCCCACAAACTCAAACTCATCCCGATGAGGCCAAACCCCACGAGGGCCCCCCACAACAGCACACCACTCCACAGCAAGGCCATTTCAGGAGATAACCCATGACCGGCTAATGTCTGGGTGAAACTCCCCGGACGGAACGTCAGCCGGCTCCAGCCGTTTTGAAAGGGGGCCACCAGCACACCGATGAGGATCCCCAGGGAGAATATCCCGGCCACATAGGCCAACGCCGCTCCGGCGAGGATGATCATCTTCGCAATCCACCAACTGAGGCGATTGGGGATGCGCACCCATATACTCGCTTGCCAGGTCTGCATGTCACGCCACGCCAGATCCAAAATCAGAATGAGAAACAGCATCGGCAACAAGATCATGGCGACAAACGGATTATTGACCAGACTGAAGAGAACATTCCATTGATTTGCCTGCGAGCCATGCAATCCCAATCCCAGGACATTAAACCCCATGATGAGCGCCACCAAAGAGAAGACCCCTCCCCAACGGGCCGGATCCCAAAGCAGCTCCCAATCGATTCGGAGAACTGGCGTCACGACCGCTCCTCCTGGCGGGATTCCAGCCGACCTTGGCGCAGCGTCAAAATTTGATCGCTGATCGGAGCGAAATGTGCCAATTCATGGGTGGTGATGACCACGGCCCGTCCCTGATCGGCATAATCCCGCACCCTAGACAAAAATTGGGGGAGATAATCCGGATCAATTCCATTGGTGGGTTCATCCAACAACACAATTTGCGGGTGTTCCATAAAGGCTTGCGCAATAGCTAAGCGTTGGCGCATGCCCAGGGAATACCGCCGCACTTTCTTGCGACTGCGGGGATCCAATCCCACCTCTTCCATGGCTTACATGACGGTCTCATCCGAGATCCGCTGGCGCAAACGGGCTAGCAGCCGCAAATTATCCCGGCCACTGAGATACGGTAAAAACCCAGGCTGTTCGATCATGACGCCCACATCCTGGGGCACAATTCCCCACCACGTCTTCTGGAGTGTTGTGGCCCCAACCTGCACAATTCCCTCGTCGGCGTAGACCAGGCCACTGAGAATGCGCAACAACAAGGTTTTTCCGCTACCGTTCGCGCCCACAATGACCACCACCTCCCCATAACGCGCCTGAAAATCCAATCCCTGCAGAATAAGCTCCGATCCCAAGCGTTTCGTCAGGGATGTGACGTAAATCGCCACCTCTTGTGTGTTAGTCAACAGATACCCGCTCCCTCACCCAAAAACTCACGACGGTTAACCCGCTCACCAGGCCCAGGGCCAGAGGCCAAATCCCGATTAACCACGCAGCGGGCAGAGGCGAACTTGCCACAAAAGCCCCCGCTAATTGGATGGGCATCCATCCCCCCAGGCCGGCATGAAGCGGTGCCCCAAAAATGTAAGAAAGCCCCACATAGACCAACCAGGGCCCTCCTAAAATAATATAGGTATTGGTGGTCCAAGACGAGATTGCCAAAGACAATAGTCCCCAAAATGCCGTCGCTAACAAGACGATTCCCGAGAAGATGAAGAGATAGCCGAGCGGATCCATAAAGAACAACGCATGCAAGAACGTCGGATAGGGCGTATAGGCGGTAGGGGGGCCCGGGACGGTAATGGTCAGACGGCCTGTGGCGGTGTGATGCCATGGAGGCATGGGGGGAAGAAGAACGAGGCTCAGACATAGGGTGACGGCTAACACCACAGCCACCAGCAACAAGGTGAAGAGTAAGGTCGCAATTAATTGACCGATAATCAGGCTCCCTAAAGGCTGCCGGCTGCGTAGGGACCGCAGGAGCCCCGTCCGACGCTCCCATCCAACCACATCTCCCATGACAAAACTTCCCACCAAAGGCAGCACAGCCAGCCAGACGGGATTCGCTCCTCCTCCCAAGGCGGCGAGATACGCCGAGGTACGCACTGTGATAGTCATAGCCTCTCGCCGCCCCTAAACTGAGCGTCATCACCACCACAGCGCCTGCTAACACGATCCAGGTTTGGCGCCGATGTACCACGTGAAACCATTCTGCTTGAATGACTTTAAGCAATCTTTTACCTCCTCTGACCCCAAAGCCAGCACCGGGTTTCTATCTCTAATACTGTATAAAAGGCTTTCCAAAAAAGCCTTGAATTCGTTCACCAACTGTAGCCCTTGTGTCCAAATAGTTTTTAACTCCGTTGGTATACAATTCTGCGTTTGAGGAGGATAGATGATTCGTGCCATTGGATGTAATGTTCGCGTAGATGCCGCCGCTGTAGCCACCTCCAATGGATGTCGCCTGAATCATTTGACCATTACCTGTTGCCGATCGCGTCGCGGTTAATGCGGTTCCGCCAAATACCGGAACATTAACATTATAAGGATACGTGGCAGTCAATGCGGTTGCGCTCATAGCTAATACTGTGCCGGCTGCCATCAAAGCGAGAATGATCCATGTCTATCGGGTCAATGTCTCTGCATCCGGCACCAATCTTGGCTGGATTCCGACGAGTTCTGCATTCAATAGGGCGGGCTTCCATTGGTTTGCTGTCCATGTTCTGCCAAATGAGATTCCGAGGCCCGTCGATACCGAATATCTCGATTTATGATATCCGGGTTCCCCTCCGGGAATAGCCTATGCCACGGACCCCATTCCCCAATCTGCCGATATCCTCAACACGGTGAATCTCCCATCGGCGGGACTCATTCGTTATGCGGATCAATCTGCCGTATACCTAATCACCTCAGATGGCACATACACGGACCCTATATTCGATGCATTCCCTCATCCGCCACCTTTAATACCGCAGGATATTCATGGTCCCACTACCAACAAGCCCCTGATGCTTGGCTTGTTCCCGCTGGAGCACCGATGACCTTATTCCGCGTTGATGGAACAACAAGGGTCTATGCCCTCTTCCTGGGTCCCTCCATTGGATTCCCTCCCTCTGCAACTCAAATTTTGTTGTATAAACACAAATTTGAGGCGGTGCATGCCTTTGAGGCCAATTTTGCCCCTTAACTAGGAAACTTTCGCTAGCTTATTACGCGCACATCTGTTCCACGACTGACGATGATTTGCTCTTCGGTTTTGTAGGTTACGCGGGCACGGGTTTAAACTAATCGTGGGACACAGCGGGACGACGATCGCATCATCCCACTGTTTATGGTTTTATCGTCTTTATTGAAGTTAATACGTCAACCACTCCGCCCTAACGGGCGAAGCTTGAAAGAGCCTCAGGTTGACTAGCCTCAGTGTTTCGAGCACTCCGTTGGGATCGTCACGACACCGGGGGATGCGC
>PXYT01000097.1 GCA_003023725.1 Sulfobacillus benefaciens
ATCGACCCAATCTTCCCAACGGATAGACCCTGGCTCCCATTCGGTCCCATCTCAAACGAACATACCGTCGCTGAGGATGATCGTGCGTCAGCACTGCCAAAGAGGGGGCCCTTTTGTACGGTGATAATGAAGAACATTTGAACCAGCCATAGTGGACCATTTGACCCCAGAAAACTCCAAGACGCGGGATTACACTAAGAGCATCGAGGAGGGGATGAATGATGCACTGGATATTGCGGGTAACGGCGTCTGTGCTGGCGAGTCTGGGAATTTTGGGACTGATAATCATGATTTTTCCCCAGATGCATTGGAACCTATGGCAAGGCACCGCGATTGTTTTGACAATGGGTTACATCGTGTGGATGGCAAGCCTTCTGATTACGGGTCTTTACTGGGCTCGCGGTAATGAACAACTCAACCGGAATTCCAAGCGATTGCCGGACAACGTGATTGTCTGGCCGGGATCAGGACATCTGTCCAAAGGACCGAAAGCCTCGTGAATCTCGGCATCGTGGCTAGGAGATTCACTGGGCTAAAGGGCCACCGAGAATGGGGCCGAAAGAGCTTTTGGATGCCGCCCGGGAGAGAAAACCAACAAAAAGCTGTGAAGCCCGGGGAAGGAAAGCCGCAGGGGTCCAGACGAAAAAAGTTCACGGAGGACTCCTGTGAACTTTTTTCAACATTCTTTATGGCCATGATCGCCGCACAGAATCAAAGCGGACTGTCACACTGGGGGATGGGGAAAGTTCCGGCGGTTTCCTGACTGCAATAAGAGTGAAGATATTGCATTTCATGATCATGGTGCGTATGCAGCAATGTCTCCAGAGCTTCCAAACGCATCAGCGCCGGTGGTGAGACTCTCCCCTCACGATCAAGCAATTCTCGGGTTTCATTGACCCAGGTGGCCATCAAATCATGGTCGCGTCGCAGCGTTTTGAGGATCGGGAGGGTTTCGTAGAGCCAGAGTTCTTCAGCCTGAGCGTGAGCCAGTTCCCGTTCCGTCCAGATATCCAGAAGGGCTTCGGCCACCTCATAGGCGCCCTGAGCGTCGCGATTTCTCAAAGACGTGCGAAGTAATCGCATTCCGGCATCCAAGTCGGCGGCTACCAAGCGGTGCTCGGCCTGATGCTCGGAAAAATTGTCGAGGCGGCAATGGTGGAGCATGGCAGGACATCCTTTTCGGGAAATTTTCTTGACTCTTGTTCCGGTGTCGGTACGCTCCTATACGTACTAGGATACGCCCGATTTAAAGGTCATAATCCAAATCGAGCAAATGACGAGACCAATGCCCATCAGGATAGCCAATGTCAAGGTGACAATTTGCCAGGTAGAGCCTCGTCCTTCACGCAAATGCATGAACACCCCAAGTTGGAGGGAGGCCTGCAACACCGCCAGAAAGAGAATGAAGCCAATTAGGAAGGCGGGAGGTAGAATATGCTTGACAACGGCACCAAACGCCAACGCCGTGAGGACTAATGATGCAATATATCCCAGGATTTGCTTCCAGGGAAAATCTTCTTCCTCAAAGCGGGGTGCAAGGTATGCCGATTCCACCTCATCGCCGTGTCCGGTGGGACCGTTTGGGGAAATACCAATAACCCTGGTATGTTTCCCGTGGCGTGATATCGCCATGCTGATCGCTCCTTTCCTTCATCAACTTCCGAATCCGTCCACAGGCTATAAAATTTTTCCGCTCAGGTAGACCACGGTGAAGATGAAGACCCAGATAATGTCGAGAAAGTGCCAGTATAAGGCGAACATGTACACTTTCCGGGTGGTGACCTGGGTCAGTCCACGTCCAGCCAGTTGAATCAGCAAAGTGAGAGCCCAGATAATGCCGAAGGTGACATGGGAACCGTGGGTGCCCACCAAGGTAAAAAAGGACGACAGGAATGCACTGCGATGCCAGGTATCGTGGAGCGCAATGTCGCCCAAGAACTCATTGATCTCGGTAGCGACGAAGGCAGCGCCGAGTACAATGGTGACCGCCAGCCAAATGATCGTGCCTTTAAGACGGTGATGGCGCATTTCATAGACGGCCAGACCGCAGGTAAAGCTGCTGGTGAGAAGGGCGACTGTCTCGAAAATCACAGGCCCCAGGTGAAACAGCTGGGCTGGGGTGGGGCCGCTCATGCCCACCCGGAACTGATACACCGCATAAACTGCGAACAATGAGGAAAAGAGGAGAAAGTCTGTGGCCAAAAAGGCCCAGAATCCCAAGATTTTTAGACTTTCGTGCTCACTGGTAAACTCCAGCGGCATTTGGGTACTTTGCGACTCCGGTTCGATTGGTACGTTCATCCTTGTAACCTCCCTAAGGACCCTTCAATACGCCGAATGGTTTCCGGGTGAATTTCTTCATGATCTTCATAATCAAAGGTTCCCGCAATCAAAAGTGCGACAACCCCTAGTCCGCCCAGTACCGCTATCCACCACCACTCGAAGACCATTCCAAAACCAAACACGAAGAAGGCGACGAACATCAAAAACGGAATGCTGGACGATTTGGGCATCTCGATAGGCTGGACGTCTTGGGCATTCACCCTAATGACGTGGGTTTGATTTTGCTGTTTCATTTCCCACCAGGCGTCACGGTCAGACACGACGGGAATACGGGCAAAGTTGTACGCCGGGGGAGGAGAAGGAAGAGACCATTCAAGTGTACGGCCATCCCAAGGATCTCCACTGAGATCACGCTCACCGTGTTTGTAGCTATATCTAATGCTGTAGACGAACACGAGAAACCCTGCTCCCATGGTGAAAGCACCTAGTGTGGAGATGAGATTGGGAATGCTCCATCCAAGACCAGGAGGGTATGTGTACAGCCGGCGTGTCATTCCCATGAAACCTAGGGCATATTGTGGCATAAAGGTAATCCAGAATCCGATGAAGAAGAGCCAGAAAAACCAGCGTCCCTGATGTTCATCCAGCTTATATCCAAAAGTTTTGGGCCACCAGTAATATACCCCGGCCAGCAGTCCAAAAACGGTTCCTCCGATTAACACATTATGAAAATGGGCAATCAGAAAGTAGCTGTTATGGAACTGGTAATCGCCCACCACTGCACCCAACATGACTCCTGTGGCCCCTCCCACTACAAAAGTGGGGATGAAGGCGAGAGCCCATAACATGGCCACCGGCGTTCTGACCCTGCCATACCACATAGTGAAGATCCAGTTGAAGATCTTAATTCCTGTGGGTATGGCAATCAGCATGGTGGAGACCCCGAAAAACGCATTCACGCCGGGTCCGGCCCCCATCGTGAAGAAGTGATGAACCCAGGTGCCGTAGCTAAGAAAAGTGATGGTCAGAACAGACCAGACCATGGCAGTGTACCCAAAGAGCCGCTTGCGCGAGAATGTCGCCACCACTTCGGAGAAAATCCCAAATGAAGGGAGCACCAAGATGTAGACTTCCGGATGGCCAAAGAGCCAAAACAGGTTGACATACATCATCGGCATGCCACCGTGAGTGATGGTAAAAAAGTTGGATCCGAATAACCGATCCAGCATCGTCATGGCCAAAGCCACCGTCAAAGGAGGAAAGGCAAAAAGGATGAGAGCTGAGGTAACAAGGGACGTCCACACGAACATGGGCATGCGCATGAGAGTCATGCCCGGGGCCCGCATTTTCAAGATCGTGATGAGGAAATTGACGCCAGTGGCGATACTTCCGATTCCGGCAATCTGGATCGCCAACAGATAGTAATTTTGGCCCACACCGGGATTGAAAGCGAGTTCTGTCAAAGGGGGGTAGGAGGTCCACCCGGCATTGGGGGAGCCGCCGACCAGAAAGGACATGTTGAATAGGGCGGCGCCACAAGCAAAGAGCCAGAAACTCATGGCGTTGAGACGAGGAAAGGCAACGTCACGGCTGCCAATCATGAACGGTATGGCCAGATTAAACATGGCAAAGATGAGGGGCATCGCCATGAAGAAGATCATGATGGTTCCATGGGTTGTGAAAAGTTCATCGTATTGCCCTACGGGAAGGACATGGTTGTTGGGCACCATGAGTTGGGAACGGATCATGAGGGCGTCGACACCGCCGCGAAATAGCATTAAGATGGCGGATATCAGATACATGATCCCAATTCTTTTGTGGTCGACAGAGGTCAACCACTCTCGCCAAAGCCATCCCCACTTCTTTTTGCTAGTGAGGATGTAAACCAAAAAGACCATGGTCAAAATGATTCCGATCTCAATGACCACTTCATCTGGTCTGCGTGTCTTTGGCGGAAAGAGCCGAGCTAGAATGTTACTCACAAAGACAACCACCTTTCATCCAGTACGGTTTGTCAGTTTTCCGACAGCACCATTTGGGGACGAGACTGATGTGTCAAATGTTTTCTCGAGTTATACCCGTTTCTACAATTTCTCGACAGGGTCGGATAGGCTCGCTGTCGATGAATTTTCTTCCCCAAATCCTCCGACTTCTTGGAATCGAGAGAATATGGCTGCTAGCCTCATGCCCTTGGGCATTAAAACGGGAACGAAGTGAAGCCGTCAGGAACATAGGATTCTCCGCCTTTCTCTAAGACTTAAGAAGGCATGTTCATGAACATATTTTTCATCTGGGTGTACATGTTTCCATGCAGCGTAAAGCCGTGGGTGGTTTTGGGGAAAGTTGAGATGGGATAACTGGAATACGTGGCGGGACTCACCCAGATGTGCCGATCAACGAGGCGGTTATAGTCGGACAGGGTTAGGGGATGATTCTGCTTTTGGACTCGCGTGACCCAGTTGCGGAATTGGTTCATGGGAACGGCCCGAACGTTAAAGGTCATGTGGACAAACCCCCTCCCAGAAAATTGTCCGCTGCGTCCCGGATAGAGGCCGGATTTGCTGGCCTCGAGCCATAACGGGAGCACCTCACCGGGCATGGTGTATTCCATTCCCCCTAGCCTAGGTACCCAAAAGGTATTCATAGGGGCCTCGGCTGTAAGTTCGAATAGGACGGGCACTCCGGAAGGAATATTGACGTAGTTGACGGTGGCGATATGTTGTTGGGGATATTCGAACAGCCATTTATATTGAATAGCCGTGACATCAATCACAACGGGGTCTTTGGCCGGTGGAAGTTTGTCAAGAGCGTAAGTCTTTTGTACTGTGGGAATGCTGATGACGATGACAATTGCCAAAGAGAGGCCCAGCCAAAAAAGTTCGAGTTTTCGGTTGTGTTCCCAGAGCGGACGGTAGGGGGCTTTATTCCCGGGTTTGTCGCGAAAGCGCACCAAAACGATCGCAAGCAGCACCCACACCAGTAAAATGATGAACAGCATAAGGGCTCCGGACAGGTAGATTAGTCCGAGCTCACTGTGTGCTACGGGACCAGCCGGGTGTAGGAGAACGTATTGCTGGCCGCACCCTGTTACGAGAAGTCCGATACCCAGGGACATGAATAGAATATATCGGTAGGCCCGTTTGGGCCTTTTCGGAGTCACGTGGAATCACCTCTCTAAGTGAAGAGTTTTCAAACAATGCCGAAATCGTTGGTGGATTACGACAATTGAAAGAATAAAGAAATCTACACACACCCAAGGGTTTGGATTTAGTGCAATCAAACCCCTATGCAAAGCGACTTAACTTCATGGCTTTCTAACACGCTTTGAGTATATTCTAGTTAAATCATGAGATCAATAAGTTTAAGAGCAGTGACACAAAAATTCGTATTCAAATGATCCTGATTAATTGTGAAGTGATTTTGCATTAACCAAGGATTTTCCTTGTGATTGACATGATTTGCGTAAAGACGGTACTCAAAACTAAACAGATAAGAATTATAGACAATACATGAGATGAAAGCGTTAAAGCTGACATTGAGAAAGGGTTAAGCAAGTTCAAGTAGCCCGAACATCATGGAGCGATAGAACGGCAAATGAGTTGACGTAAGGTGCAATCAAACAAAACTTCTATGACCATTTGTTAAAAATTTCACAAGGTAATTCGCCGAAGCCATCGAATGCAAAACCCGTAAACGCCACCGGAAACCAATGTCAAGTGCCCAAATGGGATTTGAAATTCCACTAAACCGAACGGAGGCAAACGGAAAACCCCAAGAATAAGAAAGTTAAACCCAAGAATAGCTGAGGAGAAGGTCTGGCACCGCCTGTTGGATTGACGGACCAAACGGTCCGAAGGGCGGAGAAGCCCAGGAGAAAATTGACGGGAAAGGATTTAGGGAACCGCGATATCCAAAAAGAAGGCGAACTGTTATCCGTATCCATAAGGAAGAATGAGACGGAAGGACCGCGGCGAAGGGCCTGGGAGATTTACCCTTGGTTTGGTGTGGTCATGGTTCGGTAGAGTTTCCACCACTTGCGGTAGGCGATAAGGGCCCATACGCCTTCGACAATGCCAAAAGGCCACGTGCCCGCAAGCCATCCGTACACCGACGATCCGGTGCAGGCAACTGCAAAGGCCAAAGTGTACCATAAAGAACGTTCTTCCAAAGCATAAAAAATCATCATAAGGGTTACGACCACTGCACCAAATGCCGTTAACACGGAACTTCTCCACCTCGTTTCATTGTCACATTGTCTGATCTTGTGCTGTTCGTCAATATGCTTTTTGACAAACACTATCCGGGGCAGCAAGTGCATTCGATATCGTCATTAGACTCCGGGCTGATATGAAAGTGGGTGCCAACAGATGGAGGCAGAGGTGGCCACGGCAGGCGCAGTGTACCTGCATCCAATCAGATGCCTGTCTTTTGACTTCATGGTATTATATGACATGCGTTGTATGGTCAAAAAATCCGTTGCAAAAAAGGAGACTCGGACGATCTGTCGAATGATTCAGACATGAGACAGAAAGGACTCGTTGCTAATGAAACGATGGGAGTGGTTTGTGAGCGGCGCGATGGGATTATCCGTGGTGCTAACGGGATGTGGCTCAGCAATAAGCACTGCACAAACTCCTGGCCACATATCAGCACAAACACGATCTCATTCGAATGTGTCCCTTGGACATACCCCGGTACACATTGCAGTCCGGCAGAAAAGAGGGCAGTTGACGGTACAAATTTCTGCTCCCAAAGGTGTTTCCGCGCCAGAAGTGGCTAAACTCCAGAGCGCGGTTCATCAACTGAATGGCTTGCTTCATCAGTTACAAAATCCGTAATCCGAGGTGATCTACCGATGAAAACGCATTGGAAAGTTTTGTATCCTTTGGCTGCGTCTGCAGCATTGGCTATTGCCGTAACTGTTCCGGTGATGGCGGCAGGGCATGGGCCAGTGCATGTTCCCAGCCAGGCAGCATCACATGGATCCGCTTCGTCCGCCAAGTCAGGAAATCACGGAGGAGCGAGCATATCGCCTCATAGCCCCACCGTTCCCAGTCAGGCATCGTCTCATAGTCCTACGGTTCCCAGTCAGGCGTCATCTCACAGTGCCGGTTCCGCGTCATCTCTTCCTAATCAGGCCAACCAACATGCCTCCGCCGCAAGCCATCAACACGGCCAATCAGCATCAGTCTTAGCTGACGTCCAAAAGATGCGGGCACTAAAGGGAAAGATTCAAACAGCACGGCAACAATACGTAGCGGCGATCCGTGCCTACCTTCAGGCTGTGTCTCACACCCTAGCCACTGGCAAGACCAACACGATTCAAACTGCGCTCAGTCAATTGAAAACCATCAACATCACCTTGGCACATACTGTTCAAACCGAGAAAACTGCTCAGAGAGCCTCGGCATCGACCGGAAGTCAATCGGGAACAAGTGCATTGAACAACGTTATTGCGACA
>PXYT01000098.1 GCA_003023725.1 Sulfobacillus benefaciens
TTCAATCATGGCCCAATATTTGTTGGATAAGTGAAAGTGTAATAAGGCCCACAAGAAACCGCTCTGTAAAACCAGGGTACCGACCCGCGCGATCAAAAATCCCGTCGCGTTGGACAAGGTCCGAGGCAATTTATAGGTAAATTTCAAGTTCAGTTCATAGGCAACACTCACGCCCACGATAAACGCAATCAGATTGGCCAAGAGAGCGGGAACAGACACAAACACGAGTCCTTCGTACACAGCTGTGGACAGGGCTGTCACCACCACTCCCACAATAGAAAAGGACAACAGCCCTCTAAACCACAATATGCCAGCGTTCATACCGTCCTCCCAGCTTTGCACGATCCTTCGTGTGTGCGCCATTACTCACTCGACACAAAACTTGCCCCAAAGACCATCCGCCATGAAATGTTTCTAACCTCTTCCAATTATGCGGAATTTGGAATTCTTTTGCCGAACCCGTGATCGCTGTGCAGTTTCATCACGCGTAGTGGTTGGTGACCAGACTGGCAAGTTCAAGTCGCAAGCCAGCCGGATCGTCCCCACAAACAATTTTTATGCGTGGGCATGTGACAGCAATTACCCTTAGGCAGGTCATGGCACAGAGAGATATCATGCCTTCTAAAATGCGACAAAGACTACCGCGTGTCAATTCATCCCAGCGCATAAATTCCCTTCCACGAATTCTCAACATGATGGGCTTAAGGACCAGCTTGTCCGTATGTTCAGCATCATTCAATCCAGACACTTATCTCTCGTCCCATTCGTTTTCCCGGCAACAAGATCATAATGCGCCGCTAGTTTGCTTATTTCAGTGCAGGATAGCCCTTCCGTCACAACACTCCTGATCAACTCGCCAATCATGCGTACATATGTTTCGTGATCTTTGATCTTTCATTACCGACTGTCCGCGACAGCATATTTTCTTCCCCATCCACGGTCCTCATCCGTGTGATGTTGCACCGACTGAGCCGCGCCCGGCAGTACTGCGGTAAACCAGAAAAGTGGTCCCTTTATAGGACGGAATTGCGGTCAAAATCCACCGCGTGCCCACGTTTGTCAGTCCGTCGTTCGCCGGGATATGGTGGAGACATGGATTTTTCGTCGTCATCAACATTAATGGTCTGTGCCACCACGTACAAAGGACGTTGGCGTCCTTGTTCCACGACCCTTGCCAAATATTCGCCGATAATGCCCAAGGCGCCTAATTGCAGGGCGCCAAGCCACAACATGGTGACCATTGTCGAAGTCCATCCAAGAACCAAACTGTGAGGAAACACCAACTTCTGACGGATGAGCCAAATGCTGGCCAAAAAGGCAAGGCCTGAAACGGCTAACGCTCCTCGGCGCACCCACCGCAAGGGCTCCACGGAAAAACTGGTCAAGGCGTCCAACGAAAACCGCCACATTTTGTGAAAGGGGTATTTACTCTCACCCCCAAAGCGGGAATCTCTGTCATAGGGAATTCCGATCTGGCGAAATCCCACCCAAGACACCATTCCGCGAATGAAGCGATGTTGCTCGGGCATGTTGTTGAGCATATCCACAATCCGGCGCGACATGAGACGGAAGTCACCGACATCGGCCGGAACATCGACCTCGCTAAGGTGACGGAGTAGACGATAGAAGGCAAATGCGGTGAAACGCTTTAAGGGTGATTCTCCCGCGCGGTGCCGCCTTATCCCATACACCACGTCGTACCCCTGCCGCCAAGTTTCCATAAATTGCGGAATCATCTCGGGTGGGTCTTGGAGATCGGCATCCATTAAGATAACGGCATCACCCTTCGCATAATTCAGTCCGGCAGTGACTGCCAACTGATGTCCGAAATTTCTCGACAGGGAGATCACTTTGACTCTCGGATCCTTTAAAGCAATGTCCGCTAAATGTTCCAGGGTATGATCTGTTGACCCATCATTAACAAAGATTATTTCATGCGGAGTTTGGTTAACAACATTGTGAATACGGCGATAAGTCTCCCGAATAATTTGTTCTTCATTAAATACGGGGACAACTATCGTAAGTTGAGACTCGTCCACATAACTCTCCCCCTAGTCGGTTTATCAATGGTCGCGTAAGCGGTGTGTCGGCCACATCATGAACCTTCACCGTTACTCGTTCAGGGGACCAAATTCCATCCGTTCATCGCAGATTGCCAGGAGGAACGTCAGGGAACCTGACGGGATGCTAGCATCTGTCACCAAGACGTTTAAGGGCAGGAAACGCAAAATCCAATGGATAAACCCTGTGGTGACCTGAAAACCGACGATGGTTCCGTGCGATGGAATCAATTCATGGTTCTTACGTATCGTTTGCCGCAATCGGCAAGTTACTCTGTTTCGCAGGTATCGACACCAACTCCCCATAATGAACCCACCGAAGAATCCACATCATCTTCCAAAATATCTTACCAGAAATTTTCGGCTCCGCGGCTTTTGGAAACAAAACGATGTCCGCTAATGTCGAACCGATGTCTTTGAGGTTCCACCGTTCGTTCGCCCGGCAACATATGGCAGACCCTGTCCAAGGGAAGCAACGGGACATGGTGCTTGGTTGTCTTCAACATGTTGCGATCCGGGCATCCAACAAGATGGACTACCGGAGGGCCAAATTGAAGAACACCTAATCTCTTGTAGACTTTGCGACTTTTACCGATCGGAACCGAACACCTCAGCTTCCGCTAAGATATGCAATAAAATCCGCCATCATTTTGGCCAAAGGTTTCCCCATAAGTCCCTTTCCCGACCGTGGTTTGGAAGAGACTTTCAGCTCGCTACACAAAAACAGGTTAAAGTGTGAATCCTGCTGTTATTAAGCCATTTTTATGGTGGTTATATAAGGAGAGGCTTTCAATGGTCGTTAACATCTTTAATAAGGGACTACTCGAATGTTCGGAAGTCTGTGCCGAATTTAAAGAAATTAATGACGGATTCCGAAGGCGGCCCGCCTCTTGACCGATGCCTAAGACAATATTCTCGCGTATATGGGCTTCCTCCACGAACATGGGAAACAAATCGCGTCCACCAATCCGCTGGAACGGCTCAATCGGGAAATTGGGCGGCGGGCCGATGTCGTCGGCCTTTTTCCCCATCAGACCGCAGCACGGCGTTTGGTGGGAGCGGTCCTGATGGAGTACAGTCATGACGGGGCGGCATTTTCCCGGCGGAATTTCCGTCAAACGTTCATGGAAAAGCTGTACCGCGCCGCGAATGCGCCGGAGAGATTACCAGACGGCGAAAGACAACACGATTAGACAGTGCTCAGGAAACCGAAGCTTTTGCACCACTTGACAGGACGTGATCGATGCGTGAGAAGTGCAGTGAGTCTGGATGGAAACACTCTGTAGTGGGAAAGGTGGCTTGTTCCAGGAAAATCGACACGGTTTCCCGGACGAGCGCCATTTGTTGTACGGTTCTAAAGTATTCCTGCGGTGTGATTTTGGATGTGCCTTGGTCCAGCGACTGGGCATTGTTTCACTCTGGTCTCGTTCCGCCCGATGTGCCGGTCAATGTGAGCAATCATTGGATTCGCTTTGCTACTGAGTTTACAAGAGACTAGTCTGTTCATGTCCGGAAAATGTCCAAAACAAAGTACTTTGGCAAAGTATCCATATGCCCGGTACCACTTACGAACGCTCGGATGGGGCTCGACAATCGGTCGTTCGTTGATGGGACGACAAAACATGCGGTTTTTGTACGAAGGTCACCCAGTTGTTCCACGAGAAATTCCACAGAAAAGCGGAGCATAAACCAATCATCATCCCCATCGGAACCGGAAGATTTGCCCACTCTACCGATGTTGTCAACGCAAGTTCATTGATTCCCAACCCGACCACCGTTCCTGCTACAAACAAAAACAACTGTCGGGGAATGGGTCCTTTTTTGTTACCAAACGCCCACAACCGGCTCAACGGATAATTGACGGCGGTCCCTATAAGGAAACCCAGGGCCTGACTGATCAAGTAGGGTACATGGCCAAATTTATAAGTGCTGACGCTGATCAGCCATGCCGCGATTGCGGCTACTCCGCCGCTAATCGCGTACTTAACGATTCGCGCCGCGATTGGTGCAACATGGTATTGTCTGGCATTCCGTTTGACGAACATGCTCTAAGCCTGCTTCAAAAACTTTGGCACATGGCGGTCGTCATTGACTTCTTCCAGATACTCCGCGTCACCGTTAACTGCCCACAAATCGTGATGCTCCCCCAGTAAATTGCGGGCAGCCAGAAACCCGGTCATTATGGCATGGTCCTGATTATTGTACCGATGCATCCCATTGCGGCCGATCAATTGCAGATTGCTTGCTCTGTCGCGGAGATAGTCCACAATACTCTGAATGTGGGTTTGGTAGTCATCATCATAGACAGGATACGCTTTCGGCACTCGAACCACTTTGCTGTCGATAATGGGATGATGGCCTATCAATCCCAGATACGACAATTCATTTTTGGCCAAATTCAGCAAATCGGTATCAGTGGAGGACCATAATCCGTCCCCTTCGAAACAAAAGTACTCCATGCCCACGCAGCTAGTCCTAGACCTCGGCGGTAGCATGTGGGAACTCCAATTGCCGAAATTTTGGATGCGTCCGACTTTGACCTGCGGGTCATGGATATAGATCCAGTTATCGGGAAATAAGCTCGCGGCATCCACTACCAGAGCTACAATCAAGAAATCCCGATAGTGTAGTTTCTCTGCAGCCTCCTTAATGGTATGGGGCACTTCGGGATAGAGAGATCGTACCAAAGAGCGCATAGGCATAGTCGAGATCACGGCATCGAAAATATGTGTCTGGGATTCCTTGGTGACACCAGTAGTTTGAATCGATCTTATCTTTCCATCTTGGTGAAGGATGTGCGTGACCTTCGTCCCCATTATGATCTGTCCTCCCTGTGATGTGACATGGGAGGCCACTTTCTCCCACAGCATCCCAGGCCCGAATTTCGGATAGCGAAATTCGTCGATGAGACTTTTAACAACCGCTCCGTTTCTTGTCTTCCTTTTTGAGCGTCCGGAGAGTCCAAAGGAATCTTTAATGGCACTATATAAGTTCAGCCCTTTGATGCGCTGGGCAGCCCAGTCGGCGCTAATTTCGTTGCAGGGCCTGCCCCAGACTTTTTCGGTATAGGCCTTGAAAAACATTTCGTAGAGTTGACGGCCAAAATGAAAAACAACCCAATCCTCGAATGTGCGGATGTCTTTGGGATCCGATGATTTGGCCCGGATATAGTCCAACAAACATAAGGCCGTGTTTCTGGCCCCCATATTGCGAAACGCATTGAGGGGTTTTAAGGGATAATCATAAAACTTGCCGTCAAAGAAAATTCGGGAAATACGGCGACGGACGATAAGGTCGTCTCCCAAAATATCTTCCCAGAAATTTTCAACCTCACGACTTTTAGAAAAAAAACGATGGCCACCGAGATCAAATCTATAACCATGATGTTCCACGGTACGTGAAATTCCTCCGACAAATTGCGGATCCTGTTCAAACACCACGACGTCTTGGCCGCGCTTGACAAGTTCATATGCCGCAGACAAGCCGGCCGGACCCGCTCCAATGATGCCAATTTTCATTTCTTAGCCACTCCGTCCTTCGCGATTACATTTGTATTCGTCGAAGGCTTTACAGACTTCGACGGCGTCTTGTTATTCTTGAGAACCTTGGTGGCCTCCTCGGACCTGCAGGAGTCCCACAGGCGAATTCCGCAGAGACAATAGGTTTTCTAGACCGTAGGAAGCATGACAGTCTCACCTATCCTCGTGGTTCCAGCCGGACCCTGTCCAGTCATTTGAACGGAATAAGACAACTGCACAACCCTTCAAATGACAAAGCGACGTATCATCCCCCACAATGTCCTACTCTTTCACTGTTCTTGAGACACGACAAGCTCCTGTTAACTACACAACACACGTTGTGGATATTTACTGTGCTCGAGATGGCTTTTGACCAACGTGTAACGGTTCGCCCCTCATTAGCCTTAGATAGCTCAAGTTAAGCCCCCTCAGTGGAGGACGTGATCTAAATCTGGTCACAAAATGCCGAAGGCTTCGCCACCCAGCCAAGAATATCAGGGGCCTCCACTGTTATCTCGCGCTCCGAACGTTCCTGGAGCCCAAGTCTCTCAGTGTATCAGCTGCATTATGGCAATATTGGAAACCTCTCGGCTATGGGTTATCCTAATCGGGTGTGTGACGGTAAATATAAGAAACGACCTCCTTATGGGGCATCTTTCCACGTTGCATTTTGTGACGACGTGAAGTTCGCAACGCCATTATCATAGTTCAGTGTCCCTTTTCGTCTAATTGTTAAGTACTTCGACACCGTTATGGGTTTTCCTGCAGATGGCGTGACATTTATTGCCGTTCTGTTCACAAGGAAACGTTTGATGATACTACCAATTGCTGCCTTCAGGAGATATTCTGTTGCCATTCGTCTCCCGTTTAATATCCAAATCAGGGATTCTTTTCTTCCATGCCGATTCTTCCATTCCCCTCGCTGAAATTCTTCATGCTGCAAACAAAATTCAAAAACCACAGGAAATTTTCATTTTCGTGGTGAACACGCCATAATCACGTGTCACCACAGGATATGGACAATGCCACAGAGAAGAGATGCTCACTTCGAGTGGTATTCTGTCATACAAGGGGAGACTACGATGTTCCGAGGGTAATGCCTTGGGGCAACGCCTCTTGTTGATGGCCAAACATGCTTCAGTACGCCTCCCTGCCCGATTCCTGCGGGCCTCTCAATTCCATACGGTGAGTTTTTTCCCAATACGGCTTCAAACGACCCCTTCGCCCGGAGTCTGCCTCGTCGGGGCCAAGGTTTAACGGCACCCGCCTATCCGCTCTCCCTCTCCCCGAGTCGGATCCGATCTCCGGGAGCCCCGACGAGGTCACGGCCCTCGAGCCAAAGTTCTTGTCACGACAGCGAATACCCCGAGTCGTCCACGAGTCCTATGCTCGCCTGCGGTTATCGTGTCCGCCAAGCTTGCGTCCACCTCCCGATTTCGCAGTACGCGCTTATACGGGCGGTCTTACCCTTTGCGGATGTTCTGTTCCAGACGGGCCCCGAGTTGTTCCCTATTTTGCTAAGATATCCTTGACACCATGGCCGCCTCCCATACGCCGGAAGGCCGATCCCATGCCCGTTCCCATAGATTCCCGGCGTCTTCGTCGATAAGCGCCGGACTCGGCCCCTTCATCGATCCCGATAGTCTGATTTCACGGGTTCTGCTTTAATGCGGCAGAGTTTACGTCATGCTACGGCACGGTGCCTTGCTAACCCCCTGGTCTGATCTCTTCTTCCGGCCACCGAGAGATGATCTTCGCGGCTTTCACCCGGCAAGTTCCCTCCTTACCGGGACGCGATTTGCTTCGTGGCCGAATGGGAAGTTGCTATGGTCGGGATGACCGCGACTGAATTTCCTAGGCCACAGGCTGCACTGCTCGTCACTCACCCAAGTGTAATGGAGTAGTACGTGCTATATTGATGTTGGTGTCAAATCCGCGATACGAACGATCAATTGGAGACGGAGAAACTCGGTGTTGAAAGATGAGAGACTGCAATCAAGAGGCATGCCTGATCCAAGAAAAAATTTTGTTCCGATAATTGTCGCGATTATCTTAGCCTTAGCCGCATTCGTGTTGGATCTTTGGCGACTGGAGAGTTGGCA
>PXYT01000099.1 GCA_003023725.1 Sulfobacillus benefaciens
CAATCTCGGGCGTCTGCGCCCATTTATCGGGGGACAATTCGAACGCTGGCGTGTGCGTGAGTTCCCGCACGAACAACAGTCCATGAGGCGCCTGGTATTCCCACGCATTCTGATAATGAACAAAATGACGGTCAAATCTTTCGATTTTTACCGACACCCCCTCAAACCGTTTCAGAGCATCCTGGTAGCGCAGTATTTGCGCTGCAGACGTCAGTCCTGTTTTATCATCCTCCGGAAAATGAGGGGCCGTAGTTTCTTTCAACGGCAAGGGTTTCCACCGGTCAATAACGGTGTACTGAGCCGCATTTTCTGGGGTTTTTGGTGTCGGGGAAGAGCCGTCATAGAGCGCGGCGGGCAACCACCCCATCACCTGATAACGGGGAACGGGCATCATGGTGGGCATAGTATAGTCCTCCAAGAATTCCTTACGCAACACGGACTGCACCCGTGTCAAATGATCCGTGCCCGCATACGAATCATGTATCTCCGCCCAGGACCGGAGTAAGAGCGTGTTCAAATCTTCATTATCATCTTGTTCGTGAAATGTTTTCCACTGACCCGGCATGCGACCAATGGTAATAATATGGCTGGGTTCTGTCAGCGGAGGCAAGGACCGATTGTAAATCCACGTGCTGTGCTGAGAGTTGATGACAATATGTCCGAACGTAAAGTCATCCGACTGCATCATCGTATCCCACGCCTGAGTTCTCACTTCTGGCGTCGGAGCGGCAGGCCAGCCAAACCGGGACGAAGCGGCTTCTAGAGCCGAATGCCAATGAATCGGCTGAAGCCCCGCATTCCAGGCGGCGATCACATGTTCACCGTCGCTAAAGAACAACGCCGTTTTCGCAAACGGTTCAGATGGGGTTATGGATTCTGTCATGATATGACGATTCCGTCGGGTCACGGCGGAATCTTTAAGCCTCCTTGTCGAGTCGTGTAGTATTCGAAGCAGGAATGGGGATCAAGAAAAATAGTCGGCGGATCGAGACACTTGGGGAATCCCTGCGATTACCTCTCGTCATCCGCAGAAAGGGGTGCAGACTGTTTTTGACCTAGCAAGCGGGCCGTATCAAGAGGAAGCCAATACCGTTGACCCCCCAAATGCATGAACCCATAATGAGTATAAAAAGTCTCGGAACCCTCCAACGCATCCACCACCAAAGCGACCGTGGCGATCGTGGATGATGACAAGACGACACGGCGAAGCGCATCAAAAAGCAAAAATTCACCCAGATGTTGACCCCGACACGTGATGTCTACTGCCAATCGTCCCAGGAGGGTCACTCCAACATCCGGATAACGAGCGAGTGGCCGCTGATAGGGAGTCGGAATGTCCTGGAGCTTGAGACTAAACGACGACAGCGTATAGTAACCTAAAATCTTGGCCGGCGCAGAGGGATCAACGCCCACAAAAACCGCCGCGGCGCCACGCTTCACATCCTGGCTCGCTCTTTCACGGAGATACGTCCCCAGGTTCCCTGTGGGACACGCAAAGCCCGCACGGTCATGATGGCGTCCCAAAGCCTCGACACGAATAACTTCTACCATTTCATCATGATGGGGAACGTTCAACCCGCGCCCAATAGCGCGCCGCCGCCTGACGTAATGCCGCGGAAGGTTCTGCGGGATTCAATAATTGATGAACGAAAGCCTGACTTTCGGCCGCGCTTAACTCCATCATCTCGTGTTGTTGCACCACTTCGCGGGCCCGCGGTGTGACCGTCGCCAACACAAACGCCGACGTACTTAACCCCACAGAAGCCGCCGCTTCGTCCAACAGCGCTTTGATTTCAGCGGACACCCGTATTTCTAAACGGGCTTCTCGCGGTGACACGACGGTTTTTGAATGCATTCGGCTCCCCCGCTTTCTAGAACTCTTTGTGATCCTCAATGTACGGCATTTGTCCATACGCGTCAATCCCCCTTAATCCTATAGTATGGGCAATACCGTCAAAAGCATTCCGCTCCCGGAATTGAACTGCAGACAAAGCCACCGGTTGTGATCGGACCGTGTGCCCCCATCGGGAGACGCGTCAGGGCTCCGGACACGTCCGCCCACTTTACCAACAAAAAAGCCCCCACAGTCGTGGGGGCAGAGATTTTACATGGCGCGGCCGACATGGGATGCCGTGTAATGCACGAGTTCATAAACGCCAAAGGCCACGGCCGCGGCCGCCAGACCCACAAAGAATATCATGGATAAATCCTCCTGCTGTGTGACATGACCAATTGCCCGGAGAATTTCTGTCGGCCAAGAGGAATCGGCCTGGATTCCGACAGATCCGGGAACGCCAATCGCGGCCGACTCCCTCTCCCCGCACGACGGCCCGTCGCGTGAGAAGACAGATCCGGCCGATCTGTCCTATAAAACGGAAGACCGGCGATGGCGGGAACGCCGCGCCGGGGCGTACAAGGTCCGGCGATAACGCCGGGCAGCCAACCATAAGAGCCCACCGCCGCTAAGCAGGGTCAAAGTGCTGCCAAACAGCCATTCGGATCCGGTCGCACTGCCATAACCCTGCCGCACGATGATGAGTAAGGGAAAGAAGGGCGGTAGCACACTCAGCCACTGCGTTAGCACGCTGGTCGTATGACTCAAGGCGTAAAAAGTGGCACTGTACGCAAACGCCATGATGATCAGGGCAATGCCGGCGGTGCCGCGACTGTCTTCGGGCCGCCGGGCTCCGGCGCCAATCCACAAAAAAATGGCTCCATAAAATAAAAATCCCAGCATAAATCCCCAGAGAGCCGCAAGCCACACGCTCCAAGAAGCTGCACTCACGTGCCATGCATGCACCATGGCTGCCGCCGCAGGATCCAAAAGGATGACACCCCCGCTCACGGCGAGACCGATGACGACTTGAGTCATCGCCGCCACGCCTACCCCGGCCCATTTGCCCCAAAGCAACGTGGACGGCGCAATACGAATACTTAACAGTTCACTGAGCCGGGACGCCTTTTCGGTAGCCACCGTTTCTCCCAGGATCTGACTGTACATGGACAGCAAAAAGAAAATCACCAACACCAACCCCATCGTCAAAGCCACTTGCGATGCGGCAGGCGCGGCCGGCAGCGCAGCGGCGAAATGCCAGTGCACCACGGGAGGCTGCAATAACGTGTGCGCCGACAGGAGCACATGGTGCTGTTTCAGGCGTTGAGTGACGGCAACCGGGGTCAGCGCCCGCGTAATCCAGGCGGCGGGAGGAGCCGGCCATTGTCGCACATCCAGGATTATCCGATGCATCCACGTGGATCCCGTCCCGGTTTGGATTACCAGGGCCGCCCGCGCTGCCGGGACCCACCGAATCGCAAAGTCGTGCGCAGCCGCCATGCGGTTTAAGACGGTATGCAGAATCGGGATGGCCGCCGACGGCGCTTGCACAGCCCATGACCGCGTCGGCACCGCATGACGCAGCAGCGGCAATCCGGCCAATAGGCCGCTTAATCCCACCGCCATGATGCCGGTAATCACCCAATACGCCATCCGGTGCCAAAGTTGTTGGGCTTCACGCCAGAGCAAAAGCCGCCACGCGGTCATGATAACGCCTCCAAGGGAGCCGGAACCGGCGTGACGACATCCCAATAAATATCGGTCAAGCTGGGGGGATCCAGACTGACGGCAGCACACGAGCCCAACTGCCAAATTTCTTGCAAGGGCAAGCGGTCTACATCCTGGCGGGCCACGCGATATTGCCGGGTCCACGCGTCGGGCGCGGATTCCAAGACCAAGGGCACGGACGGATGCCACGCCGCCAGCCGTGTCCCGGCATCCGGCGTTCGAAAGCGGATGGTCAGCCGTTGCCAGGCCATCCGTTGGGTCAGGGCCGCACGATCTCCATGCAGCGGGGACGCGCCGGGGTGCAGCAAGGTGAAATGCGTGCACAGTCCGTCGAGCACGGCCAGTTGGTGACTGGAGACGAGCACGGTAATTCCGTGGTGCTGAGCATCCCGCAACAAATCGCGCACCAAACGGACATTCACCGGATCCATGCCGTCAAATGGCTCGTCAAGAATCAACAGGGCCGGCACAATCACCCAGGCGATCGCCCATTGCAATTTGCGAGCGTTGCCTTTGCTCAGCTGGCTCGCGGTGTGCCGACGATACGGGGTGAGAGTGAACTGGTCGAGCAAGGCCACCGCCCGGTGCCGGGCGCCGGTTTTCGACAACCCGTTGAGCTGACCAAACCAGCGCAAATGGGCTTCGACGGTCATATGCGGATACAAGCCCCGTTCTTCCGGCACATAGGCAATGCGGGGACAGTCCCGCCGGATCGTGGATCCGTTCCAAGTAATGCGCCCCGCATCCGGAGGCACCAGTCCCAGAATGAGGCGGAATAAGGTGGTTTTGCCCGTGCCGTTGGGACCGACCACCCCATGCAATGACCCAGTGGAAATCGTCAGCGACACGTCGTTCACTACGGTGATCGTGCCAAACCTCTTGGTCACATGCTCAAAGGTTAAAGCCATGCGGTTGTGCCCTCCCCCAAAATTGTGGGAACAGAAGTCCTCCGTCTCATCCGGACAGTCAAACCCCCGCAAAAGAAATAGCGCCACGAATATCGGCGCCGTTTTGCGAACAGTCGACGATACCGTCTACCCTACTTAACTAGCAATCAGTCCTCGTGGGGCCGAACCCAGGTTTCCAAGACAAAACACGACGGAGGCCACACGCGGAAGGCGTGCAGACCCAACGCGCCCAAAATAACCAGACTTCCTCCGATGCGCACGCCCCAGAGGGACAACCAAGAAACTTGCACACACCCGACGATCACCATCAAGCCGAGACCAATGGCCCAGGAACTCATATGATAAGCCCAGGGTCGTTGCCGGTCCCACATGGCCATACCTTCTTTCTCAATAAAGACCGCTTTAGGACCGGGCTTTATCCGGCTGATGCCGCCAACAGTAAGTACGCCAGCGGTACCGCATGGGCTCGGTGAGATGCGCCCACTCGCCGACGGTGGCATAGCCTTGCTGCTTATTCCACCATAACGGAGCCGGTTCTTGCCGGATGACCCGCAAGGTGCCTTCAATCCGGTCGTTATCCAACTGCCACCGCGTGACCACCAGCGTGTCGGGTGCCAAGGACCAGGGAGCAAAAAAACGGAGAGCACTGGGAGAAAAGTCATAACTCGTCGTGGCGATCCACTCGGTCGCCTCCGTCTCGAACGTGCGCAGCCATCCGGTAAACCGGTCCTGATCATTCCGCCATTCCCGGCGCGCTTCTTGCCGGTCAGGCTCGCCCTGATAGCGAATTCGCCACGCCGCAATCGGTGCCGTCAGTGGTTCCAGAACCACCGGATAGCGCAGAACCACGCCCGCATCCCGCACAATCAAGGTGGTCGTCATCGCGACCGGCGACAAGGTCAGGGGCGTCGTGGCCAGATCACTGTCGGTTAAGCGCAAGCGCAGATAAAACGCCCATTCTTGATCCGGATTCGCCGGATCGGCAATCGCCACCCGGCTATTGAGCAACGGACGGTCATACGTTTGAAGCCACGCATCGGCTGGCATTAATTTCATCGTCTCACCTCATTATCCATAAGAATCCGCCAAAGACACTCAGCGCCACCCACGCTCCCGGAGCCCACGGCATGGGACGCCCGGTCCAACGGCCTTGCCGTCCTTGGCGCCACCAGGAGACGAAAGCGCCGACATACACGCCGATGGAGCCCCAAGCCGCAATCCAAAGGCCGAATGGCCCCAGCAACATCGTTAAGGTCGTGATGAGTTTCAAATCACCCCAGCTGAGCGAACCCGGTTGATGAGCCGGATGACGCCAGGCCCGCCATTCGCCGACAAGCCAAACCCCTCCGGCCCACAGCCCATGGGTCCAAGGGAGGCCACCGCCGAGCATTTCGCCCAGCGCCACACCCAGGCCCAGCAGCCACCAGCCGTTGGGGATTTGGCGGCGGGTCCAATCGGTCCAAGCCGCGCCCGTTAACATCACCCAGGCGCCCAGTAACGCCAAAGTCATCGCCTTAGCCTCCATGCGTGGTCGGCAACGCCGAATGAGCCGTCTTTTTCGTCTGACGCGTCTTAGCCTTGGCGGAAGATGCCGAAGTCGTGGGAGTGCTCGAGCTCGATCCCGCAGCGGCGGACGCCAGGCGAAACTGTGTCTGGTTGGGGTCAATGACCAAATAGGGCGTACTGACATTCAAAAAGGTATTAATACTGGTTTGCGGCACGGCTAAGGCCACCATTCCCGTACTCGAAGATCCGCTGCCGGAATTGGACGCCGCCACCGCACTGCCGTTACTGGAGTACAGGCCAATCACGCGCACGCCGTAGGCTACGAGTTGGAAAGAGCCTTTGACATCCGACCACACATCCACCCGTTGTCCCACCGTCGCCAACCCGGATCCGGCGGCGCTGACGGGAGCCAGCCATTGCACTTCTCCCGGGTGCAATCCGTTGATTTGCCCGGCGGTGAAGTCGGCATTGGTCAGAATCGTGCCGGGAGCCAGCGACTGGCTGGCCACCAGAGCACTCCAATTGACCCGGCGATTCAAGGCGCCCGGCGGCGCGGTTTTGACCTGAATCCAGTGGACGGCATTGTGCGGAATAGGATGCATGGCTTTCACCGCAGCCGTTAACACCGGGACCGAGTGGAAAACCGGCGGACGGGTTAATCCGACCAAAAGGCCTCCCGCAACCAACGCAGTGCCGGCCGCGACGCCCACTTTCAGCCAATAGCGTGTATAAATCACCCCAAAAACCTCCTTATACGGTATACGATACGGCACACGATAATTCCTCACCTGTTCCCAGGCGCAGCACGGTCGATTAGGGCAGCATGCCGCTGGTTTGTCCCCCGGGCGGCAATTTAACCACACGGGGATAGGCATTAATCGTCCAGCCGCTGGCGCTGTTGGTCGATGCCACGACTTGGCCGCTCGGAGTCATCAATGTCAGACTCAACACAGAGGGTTTCGCCCCGCCCTTGGTGTCCGGGACGATTTCCGGGGTGCCCAAACCGTTGTTGACCACTTCCGCTCCAATCTGGATGGTTCCTGCTGTCAACGGCACCAAAGCCGTGACGGACCCCGTTTTCTGGGAAGGGGTCGCGATGAGTCGGCCATTGATCCAAATGGCCGCCGCATCGTCCGCGGCAGCTTGCAGGGTGTAATTGCCGGAGACGGGAGCCGTGGCTTGCTGGCTGGCAAACCACACGCCATAGGGGACATTCGCGCTAGGAGCATAACCCGGACCAATGACCGGGCCGGAGACTCCGCAAGCGGAACACGTGCCTTGGACAGCCGAGGCCCACCCGGTTTGATATTGATTGAACCAAGCCTGGGAATACGGCACAAACGCGTCCGTGAATTGCTGGCCGGCAATCGGCAAAACGACCGTGCGCTGAATGGTGCCGGTCCAGGTGCCGATCCAAAAACTCACGGCAATGGGAATGGACACGGTGGCGGTCAACGTGGGCGGCAAGCTGGTACTCTCGGT